>JAFWEX010000084.1 GCA_017512705.1 Paenibacillus sp. | reverse complement strand
GCAGCGCCAGCGCGCTGCCCGGCTGCAGCGCCTGCAGCAGGCGCAGCCATGCGGGCCAGGCGCCCACGCTGGCGAGTGCCTGCGCCGCAGGGGCGCACTCATCGCCGCCAGCTGCTGTGCCATGGCCTTGCAGCAATGCCTCGGCCGCACGCGTTGCCTTGGACACAGCTGCCTCGGGCCATGCTGCCTGTGGGCGTGTCACCGCAGCATGGCGCCCAGGCACACCATGCTGCTTGTGGCCAAGCGCCCACAAAGCCAGCGCCGCCTCGGGCCCGTGCCGTGCATGTGCTACCCAGGGCAGCAATGCCATGCTGGCGGCTGCGTCCTCGCCCAGCTGGGCCAGCGCAAGCCCCCCTGCAAGCGGCAATGCTTGCAGTGTCGGGGCCAGTGCCGCTGCATGGCGCAGCAGCCACTCCGGCCGATGTGCTGCCAGCGCGGCCGAGACCAAGGCTTGCCGCGCTCCCGGCGGCAAGCTCACCCCCTCGGCTACGCCAGCAATGGCCTGCGGCCTTCCCGTCGCTGCGCCAAGCAGTAGCAATCGCTGCCAAGCCGCCCCATTACCGGGCTGTATGCCCAGCGCAGCGGTATAGGCTGCTTCCGCTTCTGCCCAGCGGCCAGACTGCTCATGCGCCATCCCTTCTAATGTCAGGCTGCGGTAACTTCCAGCACCAGACACCGAAGTATAATGCCCTGCTGTCGACGCAGCTGATTTTGCCTTTTTCAACCAGTCAAGCGCCATGTCTGACTGCCCCAGATCCAGCTCCAGCACAGCACCAAGCTCCAGCAGATCCGGGAAATCACTATACACCGATACCCAGTTTTCCACCACGGACTTAGCGCGTTCCACCTGCCCTAGTTCTCTCCATGCGTATGCTGTCTTCAGCACCACATCCGAGTGATATCCACACGTTGGTTCGATCTGTGCCAGCAGTGGCAGTAATAATCGGATAGCTTCATCATACCGGGCTTGCTGAAACCACTCGGCAGCAAATGCATACTGTAACTCCGCCTGATCGGGGCTCTCCTCCAAAGCTAGCCGAATCAGTCGCATGTTACGCACACCTTTTCGCTTGGCAGCAATGATCTCATCCAGATAACCGTAATGAAGAATCTCTATCTCTGAGTGACGAATCCCTGTAGGCATAATAGCTAAAATAGAAGAAGCAGCCTCCTCATGTATGTTTCCACGAAAAGCAATGCGGGGATCATTCCGAAACAGGCGGCACACCTCATCCGTTACACACTCTTCACCTGAAGTACCCAGCAGACTCGTTACCCTAATCCAATAACCCCAGACTTCTTCTTCCCCTGATTGCAGCCACTTCATGAAATCCGCTCTGGTATGTGACATATGCGCCCACACTTCATCCGCATCTAATACCAAAATCCATGAATAACATGCAGCAGCAAGCGAGAGGTTGCGAGCCTGGCTGAAATCACTGTTCCATTCCATATCGATGACCGTTGCATCATAACGCTGGGCGATAGCCGCCGAGTTATCGGTTGATCCTGTGTCCACGATAATAATCTCATCTACGAGTTCACACACTGAACGCAGACAACGATCTAAAAACTTGCCTTCGTCCTTCACGATCATACATAAGCTTATGCCATCCTTCACTCGTATCCTGCCCTCCTTACCGCCAAACCTTCTCTCAGCTCATCCCTCGAATCCATCTGCCCCCGGCAACTCCAGCCGGATGTGCTGAATGACTGGCCAGTACGAATGGCGCTTCCTTCTCCCCAATCCTGCTTCTTCTCTGTCAGACATAAGCTGTGCCAGATGGCGATCGGCTGCACTGATAAGTCCTTTAACGAGCCAGCTCGTTCCGCTCAACGTATCCAAGGCACCTGGAAAAGGTGGATCCATCTTTGTTTCTTTTGTACCCATTGTCTCAAGGTCTCCTTGTTGCTTCGGATTCCCTTCGTGCCCTGTCTCACCCTCAGCCATCCCTGCTTGATCTAACCTCTTCTCCACTGTAATATTGCCTTTACCCAACAACTGGCGTCCTCGTTCAAGCAGCCCCAGCAATGGCTGCCATCTTCCAAATTGTACACATCCTTCTACCATTAGCCCGATTGCTTGCCAGCCATCATACAGTCCTACATGGTCTGAATTCACCACATCTTCAGATCCATATCCTTTCTCTTCTGCGGTCCCGCGCCATCCTGTTAACCCGAACTCTTCCTCGGATACACCTTCCCTGCCCACGCCGCCTGCCTGTGAATCCCCCTTCAACCAGAGCGTAAGGTTATCCTCGCCTTCCAATTCCTTTCCTTCCAACCAATGCAACCGTTCAAGCCAGCAGGCCGCCATGGGAGCCAGCGATCCCTTTTTCCGCTTCACGGTCTCAAGTTTCAAGCGAGCCGCTTTCCAGTCCCCCCGCTGCACATGCAGAACAGCTTCAGCGACTGAACGCTTCTCTCGCAGCTCGCCAGACGGTGCAGATGGTAACTCCCCAAGCAACTCCAGCGCCGCATCGTAACAATGACACTGCTCCAGAATACCTAGCACCTTCGTCAGAGCTTCCTCCGTATTCATCGCAAAACGCGTCTTGATCACCGCCGGAATCTGCCGCTCCTGTCCCGATACACGCATGATTCGAAATATGCGATAGAGTGGCGGTACCAGACTGGATTTAGCACGCACCGCTTCCACATACGCATCGACTGCCTCTTCAAGGTCAGCCTTTCTTTCCAGCAAACGCCCCAAGGTGTACCATGTCTGGTAGGTGCCCATCCCTTCTTCGGTGTGAAACATCGCCGGTGGCGGCCCTTGCTGAACGGCTTTACGAAGCCATGTCTCCGCAGCAGTCGTATCCCCCAAAGCATCCGCACATATCGCACGATGGTGCATCAAATCGGTGTATTCCGGGAACAACTCCAGCGCCGCATCCACGCACTCCAATGCCTCCTGCCAGCGCTGCATATGCTCCAGACAGCGGACTTCGTATTTCAACAGCAGATGAGCATAGCTGGTTACGACAGGGTCAATCATCTTCCGAGCTGTGCCAAACGATTCGAGCGCCTGCTCGGCTTCCCCCACACGTAAATACTCCACGCCCAGATTATAGTGATGAAACGGCTGATCCGGCTCTTCCACCACCGCCTGCTGCAGCAAACGCACATTGCGATTCACCTTGTCTTTGCGCTCCACAACCACAGTCTGGTACCCGTAATGGTGAATCACCATATCCGTGATATGAAAGGCTGCCTCCGGATTTCGCTCACAGATCGCCGCTGCAATCTGCTCATGAATCCGTCCCTTGAACCGATGCTTAGGAGCATTGCGGAACAGACGCAGCACCGGATTCACCGTTGCGCCCTGCTGACCCGAACCCGTATAGTTATGAATGTTTAAAAACAATCCGTCACATCCGCTGACTGCCGTCCAGCTTCTGATCTGCTCCCTTGCTGCTGAATCCAGCGCCTCGTCCGCATCCAGAAAGAGAATCCAGTCGCCAGAAGCACGCTCCAGGCCAGCATTCCGTGCCGCGGCAAAATCATCGCACCACGTAAAATCGACCACCAGCGCGTCATACTCTCGCGCAATGTCAACACTACGATCCGCCGATCCGGTATCTACGACGATGATCTCATCCACCGCACCGCGTACACTTTCAAGGCAGCGTGGCAGCATTTCTTCCTCATCCTTGACGATCATGCACAGAGAGATTCGCTGCAGCTGACCTTGCTGTCTCTGATGCTGCTGTGGCTGCATCGTGATTCCTCCTTTCTTTTGCATGATATACGGTCCGCCAAGGTATGCCTTCTGCAGTTCGCAGCTGCTGCTCCAAAGCGATCTGCTGAGCTTCAAGCGCTACAGCCTCCGGTGAACGACTTCGTTCCTGACGAATCATTTCGAGAGCAATGTGCAAAGAACACACCGCTGCTCCAGCATGGGCTTCACTGAGATACGGCTCACGTTCCAATGACTGTTCGAAGAGCGACAACGCCTGTTCCAGATGTCCTTTGGCATACAGCGTTTCTCCCAGCCAAAAAAGTCCTTCCGCATCCAGTCCCCCTTCGGTCATACACTGAATCAGCATATCGGCAGCAAGCATGGTGTACCCTTGCCGATACAGCATACTTGCATAACTCCGCCGAATAGCCGTTACTGTCCTCTCATGCGCTGACATGATGCGAGCCAGCCGTTCATGTAATGACTGCGCGATGGTTAGTTGGCCGCTCTGAATCGCACGAATTACAATTTGTTTCACAGCCCTCTGCACGGATTCATTCCATTGCAGAAGCTGTCTATCGGGTACGTCTTGTTGTATAGCAATCGTATCCGCACCAGATGACCGAGGCGTATACTCAAACAGTAAACGGTCGGCTACTTTCCACATATCTCGTTCCACCGGGGGCGATGTTTGAAGGAAAGAGGAAGGCAGCCGCTTCCCACTCGCCCAGCAAGCAAGTGCCCAGTCATTTCGTTCTTCAGTTCCAAGAGTTGTAAGAGTATCCGCAGTTACTCCAGAAACTTTAGCAAGGGGGAAACTGGTGTTGGTGTTGGTACTGGCGCCAGCAGTTGCATCGCTTTTCTCGCTGATCTGTCCATCGGTCCCTCTGTTTCGTCCTCCCCAGCAATCTTCAGCAAGTTCCCATGCATCTTTGACGTGGCCTGCACACAGCAGCCAATGGATTCGATCCCCTGCTGCAAAAAGAACATCGGACATCTCACGTCCAACAAGTTGAATTGCCTGGTGATATGCTCCACAATTAGCGAGCGCGTAGACCATCTGCACACCTGTCTCTTTCCACAGTGTGTCGTTTGAATCGTTCATTCCTTCGGCATTTCTATGCTGATTATGATGATATATCTGATTGGAGTGCTTCAACTGAACCAGCAGCTTTTCTACAATCTGCTCATCTGAGAGTCCCTGTTGCTGTAAAACATCCGCCAGCCCGACCCATGCTGGTCTGTACGTAGGCAGTTGCTCCAGAGCCAGCTCGTATAGATGAACTGCTTCTTCTACGAATCCCCGCTTCTGTGCAAGACGCGCCATGGATGTACTTGCTCTGTAGCTGCCTGAGCCCGCTTCTGTTACGTAGACAGGTTCGGTCTTGATCACGGTCTTACCCTCACTATCCCTATCCCTTACTTGATCACCCTGACTTGATTCACAGGTACTTGCCCTTGCATAGGCCCGATAGGCCCGTTCCTCCATACCCTGCCGCTCCAGAATCTCGCCATGAATCAGATGCAGATCGGCATATGCAGAATACCGGTCACATTCTGTAGCAAGTAGCCTGCCTGCTTCTTCATAACGTTCCAGCGCAGTAAGCATTTTGGCCAAATCTTTGACAAGGGTTGCTCGATAGGGAGCGTTCGGTTCAGCAAGGAGCAGCGATTCATTGAGAGCATCTGCCGCCTGCTCCAGATTCCCCAGCTGGCAGTGTGTTACCCCCAGATTGTACAGGTGGAACGGATGCCCGGGATGATCCGCAAGCTCCTGCTCGATCAGGTGAAGATTGCGCTTGGGCTTATCGCCTTTCGCAATCACGGTTGCGAGGTAACCATCATGTCCAAGACGTAATGGGGCAAGTGGTTCTCCATCTGACCCTTCATACGCTGTGATTGATTTTTCTGGCGAATCCAATGGAACGTGAACTTCACTTGTAGACGGATCGAGTGTAACATCACAGATCTCACTGTCATTGTTCTGATATATCAACTGTTCATGAATACGTCCGGTGTACCGGTAACCGTGTTGTGCTCGAAACAGCCGCACTGGGTAGGACAGGACCTTGTCCTCCAGCCCTTCTCCATACTGATTTTCTATCGTTATACGTAATCTAGTAATACTCTTATGGACGTCTGGCAATAGTCTCATCAACTCATCCAGACCTTCAATCACATACTCATCGGCATCCAGACAGAGAATCCACTCTGTGGTTGCCAGGGGGAGACTAATATTTCGAGCTTTAGCAAAATCATCTTCCCATCTGGCATGCAACACTGTCGCACCATAGGTTCTGGCAATATCAGGTGTCCGGTCGGATGAACCTGTATCCGTAATGAACCATTCCGAGCCTGCTTGCTTCAAGCTGTCCAGACAGCGGGGCAGTCGCTGCTCTTCATTTTGCACAATCATATGAATGCCGAGTAATCGGTTCTGCATCCGCAGTTACCTCCAATATAAAAAATGGCACAGTACACAAAAAGGTACACGAAGCCCACCAAAGTGAACTCCATGTACCTATATGACAGCAAAGCAGGTTATGTGCCTTGTCCATTGAAGAACACATCAATCGTACTTGGTGCCCCGATCAGGCTTGAACGATAAGATAGGCGTGTGTATTTTAGAAAACGTTGTGGCACAAGAACATCGACAGAACCAGACAGAATACCTGTTACCGTAGTCACATCCGTATACCAGTTGGTTCCGTTAGCACTAATCTCCACCTGAGCATCTACCCTGTTCAACCCCGGCCCTCTGTTATAAACGAAGAAGGAGTATGTGCCAAAAACACTGGTTGTCACAGCAGGCAGCGGCGTGAATGTGTTAGCGGTCGGCGTGCCGATAAGCTGGTTCTCTTGAAAGCTTTTCTGCGAAATGGATGTTACGCTACTCAGTGTTCCAGCCGTAATTGTTGCACCAAGCACGCTGGTAATCGTTCCGTTCAATAGGTTGGTTAACGTTCCTGCGGTGATGGTAGCCCCAAGTACACTGGTAAGCGTACCGTTCAGCAGGTTCGTCAGTGTCCCGGCAGTAACCGTGGCTCCAAGAACACTCGTAATCGTTCCGGCCGTGATCGTCGCACCTAGCACGTTCGTGATGGTTCCGTTTAATAGGTTCGTTAATGTACCTGAGGTAATCGTAGCCCCAAGGACACTCGTGATCGTACCATTCAGCAAGTTCGTCAATGTCCCAGCCGTGACTGTTGCACCAAGAACACTCGTAATCGTTCCGGCCGTAATCGTGGCTCCGAGGACACTTGTAATCGTACCATTCAGCAGGTTCGTCAATGTCCCGGCTGTGACTGTTGCCCCTAGTACACTCGTAATTGTTCCGGCCGTAATCGTGGCTCCGAGGACACTCGTTATTGTACCATTCAGCAAGTTCGTCAGTGTTCCGGCTGTGACTGTTGCACCAAGAACACTCGTAATCGTTCCGGCTGTGATCGTGGCTCCAAGGACACTCGTGATCGTACCATTCAGCAAGTTTGTTAGTGTTCCGGCCGTGACTGTTGCACCGAGGACACTTGTAATTGTTCCAGCAGTAATGGTTGCACCAAGGACATTGGTAATGGTTCCGTTCAAGATGTTGGTGATCGTACCCGCGTTAATGGTAACTGTGGTCAGACCAGAAATGTTGCTAATCGTTCCGTCCAGAATGATACCTACGACATTTCCACTAGTATCCGTTCTGACGGGCTGGGCCGTACCTGTACTATCCTGACCAAAAATCAGTGTTCTCAAGTTATCCGGATTCGTATTAAAGGTTGTAAAGTTAGGCATGAGCCTCGTCCTCCTCCCTGGACAATCTGTGTAATATAACTACCTTACGAGCATACGCTGAGCCTGAAAATATACATCAAGCCGTGTAGGCTTAGCCGGATCAACAGGTTGGAGCACAAGACGGGTATAATGCAGGAATCGCTGGGGTACAAGTGCTTTGGTCTGTTTTCCTTCAATCACTTCCTGACTGTCCACCGCGTAATCTACGCCATTGGGACTGACCTGAACCTGAACGATCGCCGGATTTGTTCCGCGGTTCACCACCCCATAGCTGTACATGCTCAGAGTGGAGGTATCTTGCGGCGGAAGTGCATGCTCGCCCCGACCTGTGTCTGCTCCAATGTAGGTATGCTCTGTAAAACAGTGAGTAGCACCAGGGAGTTTCGTGCGTGAGAAAGCACCCTGTTTGAACCTGGGACGAGTAATCCGGGAACAAGGCGGCTTCAGCAGTTTGGCGCGGCGAGAACAAGGGGTTGGATGACAGCTTACATATTTGGTTGTATGCTTTCTGGTCTGCTTGGTTATCCGTTTCGTTCTCTTCCTGCTTCTCTTGGCTGTTCGACTCATCTCGATTTCCCCTTAAAAAAATGTGCTTACGCATCGTATGCCCCGAATGGTAATGCGGGCACGGCATTCGCCGTTATTTGGAGATTCGTATAGAATCCCCAAACGCTTCCTCTTCTTTTTTCATATAATGCTCGCAATTAGGACATGTGAAGAAATAAGTTATATCTTATGATCCATCCATACCATTGGTCCAGAGGAGGTCAAGCAAGATGACCAATACGAATGTGTTCAACCAGTCCAATGGCCCTCTCTTCACACAGCTGACCAACACGTTCGCAGCTCCGGGAATCGGTGCTGCTCCAGATACTGGTGCAGCTGCGGCAGGTAGCTTTTTTGCCCTCACTACAATTAATAGTTCACTCCCATCCAACCAAAATCTACTTCTGCAAATTGTAAATGCTTCAGGCAGCGGAAGGACCGTCCGGATCGCGGGGCTCTTTGGGGGGACAACAGCCGCAGCTACACTCGTGGTATATTCTGGAGGGACTGTTGCCATTCCTGGTAGCGTCACACCGGTACCCGTCAATACACTGCTCGGCAATACCAATACCAGCATCGTAACGACGAGGCAGAACACGGGGACTCTTGGGGGAACCTTCACAAGCCTGCTCAGCATGCCGCTCACTGCTGGAATGTACACGCTGGATTTGAACGGTTCAATAGTAGTTCCGCCAGGACAGACCCTATCCATTAGTGTAGGAACGGGTAACCAGACGGCGGCCATTAATCTGTTTTGGTGGGAGTTCTAATGCTGATTTTGGATAGAAGGTGGTGTACGACATGCCAAATAACAACGTGTTTAATCCATTAAACCGCCCGGTCTATACCTCCAATACGAACACATATATCTCGCCTGGCATTGTGGCTCCACCGGAAAACAGTGCAGGCAGTACAGGTAACCTGTATAACGCTGGTTCTACCAACTCCACCACACTAGGTTTGCTTGGCGGAAGTGTAACGGCTACAATACAGCTTGCCAATCCAGCTGGAAGCGGCATAACATTGTACGTCTCTCGATTATCGGGTGGAATTACTGTTGCCCTCAACCTGTTGTCTTCGTTTAGCGGTTCCATGACGCTAAGTGCAAACGGTACACTTGCATCCCCCAGTACACTCCCTGCGGTGAACAACAATCTCTCGAGTACGAATACAAGTATCGCTTTGGTACGATTCTCTATATCTGCTCCGACAGGTGCCACAACCTTGGTATCCATGCCTCTACAAGTCGGACCATTTCAGTCCAATGAATTCGGTAAATACGTTGTCCCTCCTGGCCAGGCTATCAATCTGTCCGTAACCGGATCACTGTCCGTCGCCGGTTTGTTAGCTTCCACAACGTATTTCACTTGGTGGGAAGTGTGAATCCTGCACGTACCTTGTTGCAGGCTTATATCAAAATAGCCACCTTTCGGATGATACCCGAAGGTGGCTATTGAAGCTTGTTACAAAACAACCTGTGTCGCAGGTTCTTCCTTCTTGTCCACAGTGGAAGAGCTGCGGCCTGCCCACAGCATACGCTGCAGCAAGATGCCCGCAAGACCGATAGCCAGTGTAACCAGACCGATGAGTTGAAAGGTTGGACTAGGTCCATTCGAACGGATAATTGCACCCCCTGCCAGCGGAGCAGCAACCAGCACAATGCTGAATAACGAGTTTTGAATACCGAATACACGTCCTACATAGTCAGGAGGGGTTTCTTTTTGCAACACATAATTCATCGTAACCATAAACAGTCCGTTCCCCAGCCCAATCCATATCCCCAAGACGATAATCCATATGCCAGAAGTATTTGGCTCGATCCAGCCCAGTGCTGCTATTCCGGCACCAATGAGCAGGTAACCACCGCCAAGTCCCCACCCGTACCCTATTCTCGGCAAACGATTCAACAACAGTATGATGATGATTGCTCCTCCACCAATGGAAGAAGCAAGCCCGCCGAGCAAGGATTCATTACCAGGCTTGATCTCCCTGAACAGGGTTGTGAATTGATAGTCCACCATAAGAATCGCCATCAGGCCAAAACAACCGAATATGACCGTATTCCTCACAGTACGGTTACGGTGTAAATACCCCCATCCCTGCTGCCACTGCATGAAAAAGGACTCCGATGTCTTCCGATCTTGTCCGGTATCCTCGCTGGTCATCACTTCTTCCTTTTTCTCGACAAAGTGGCGCAAAGGCCACAGTACCGCACCGGACAACAGGCGAGCACATGCATTGATCAGGATACAGATTTGGGGGGAGAAGAAGGCTAATACAACTGCTCCCAGAAGGGGGCCGGCTACCTTGGCACACTGATTCACGAACCCATTCATGGACGAGGCTTGAAAGAGCTGTTCCTCGGCTACGACCTGACGAGTCAACGCCTGCTGGGCAGGAACATGAAATACACTCATCATGGCACGTAGAGCTAGAAGTGGAAGTAGCCATGCCGGACTTGGCGCTAGTAAAATCCCCAGCGTTAGTGCAACGGTAATACCATCGCAGAGAAGCATGATTCTTACTTTATGCAGCCGATCAGCCAGCGCACCAGCTACCGAGCCAAACAGGATGCCTGGTACAGCCATGCACACCGGAATCAGTGCGATAATTAACGGATCAGCACCCCAGCGGTAGGCCACCATGACCTGGATAGCCAGTGCATCAAACCAATCGCCAAAGGCGGCAAGCGCGTAGGCAATGAACAGACGTATAAACTGTAGATTGGCCCAGATTCCCTTCCCGGGTGGAGCAGCGGGTAATGAATGGGGTTCATGGATTGGAATGGATGGGCCGGATGAGATGGACTCATCCGCTCTGGATATTTTATCGGTCATACATGTATTCCTCCTTGGTTACAGCCAGCTCTCAGATTATGTTCTCTAGCTGTAATCTTAGAGGAGCTATGTCAGAGGAAGATCAGAGGATGAGACATTGGGCGATAAAAATTGGCGAATCGTCTCTACGATCTGCTGCCCATACACGGACACATCGTACATCTTACTAATCTCGCTATGTAACTGCTGATATTTGCTGCGAAGTCTTCCCCCAATTCGATGATGATCCATATACAGAACGATCTGGTAGACGGAATTAAGAAGCAGTGGTGCGTTTAGTGACATTTTCAAAACATCCAGCCCGTCATCCATACGCAATTCTGCTTCACGAACCCGCCCTTGCCGAAGCAGCCAGCAGCCTTCCATGACTTGAAAACGGCCAATCTCGCGTAAGTATGGAGCATCTTTCAGTTCATTTCGCAGCATCGTCATCTTTTCCTCAACGACCTCACCGCTTCCACCCCACAGTTCAACTGATAATGCGGCTAGACCCACAGGTAACCTGAAATAAATCAACTGATCCGCATCCATTACCCGGTACGTTTCCTCTAGCTGTTTTTTGGCTTCATGATATTGTCCCGTTTCGGCGTATACTTCGATAATATTCAGAATCCGTAGTTCTCGGCGGTACTCGGCAGGCAGCACAGGTGACTGGATTGCTAATTGATACAGTTCCAAAGTTTCCGAAGGTGGAATGAGAGCATGAACATAGATCAACAGCCAATACAAACGCTCTTCCAAGGGCGAATCTGCTGTGTTTATCAGCCACTCCAAATCTCCCTGTATAAAATGCATATACAGCAGATAGTACGGCGCAATCCGCACACCCAGTGCTTCCTGCTGCTGAACCAGCATCTGTATCGAGTTTCCCTGTCCGAACAAATGATATTTCTGGAGCAATCCGTGAATGGCCTCCTGCATCTCGGGATCATGAACCGAAGGGTTTGAGGGTAAGGCTGCTCTGTTCTCTCGTATAGCAAGCCGGTATCCATAACCACGAATCGTATCCAGACTCATCTCATCCCAGCGTTTCAGCTTCTTACGTAGACGATAGATATGGTCATCGACCGTGCGTTCCACGGGATATTCCATCGGCCAGACCTGATCCAGCAGTTGACTGCGCGTGAAGGCCTTGTCCTTGTTTTTATATAGAAAACGCAAAAGTGCAAACTCCTTCGCCAGCAGGCCAATGGAGTCTGTACGGCGAGATACCGTATAGTTTCCTTCATCAAATTGCAGAGACATCGTCTCGTTCCTCCCTCGTTTCCTTCTCAACCTTTTCAACATATCATAAAAAAACCCCTTTGCGAAAACGCAAAGGGGTTCGAAAAGGATGTAGTTAACAACATGGATTACCTGCAAGGCGGGTAATCATCATACGCTACACTCCTTACATCGACACTCTACATATTATCCCAATACCACACGGTCATCCGCCATCTTTTTACCACTGATCCGTTCGAATTCGCCAAGTAGTTCGGGCACGGTAAGTGTTCGCTTACGCTCTTCACTGACATCGAGAATGATACGGCCTTTGTCCATCATGATGAGACGGTTCCCTAGACGAATGGCCTGTTCCATATTGTGCGTGACCATGAGCGTGGTGAGTCTCATCTCCCGGACAAGGGTCTCCGTCAGCTCTGTAATCAGCTCTGCACGGGAGGGATCCAGTGCTGCTGTATGTTCATCCAGCAGCAATATCTGCGGCTGGGTGAACGTCGCCATCAGCAAGCTGAGCGCCTGGCGTTCACCGCCGGACAGAAGACCCACCTTGGCATTAGGGCGCTTCTCCAGCCCGATACCTAGCTTCTCGAGCTGCGCATTAAAAATTTCACGCCTAGCACGTGTTACGCCAAAACCGAGTCCACGTCCTTTACCTCGTTTGTAGGCCATCGCCATGTTCTCTTCGATCGACATATGTGGCGCCGTTCCAGCCATCGGGTCTTGAAAGACCCGGCCGATCCAACTACTGCGTTTATGCTCCGGCAGATTTTTGATCGAACGGTCGTTGATCAGCACATCGCCCATATCCGGCTTCATCACACCCGAGATGATATTCATCAAAGTTGATTTTCCGGCTCCGTTACTACCAATGACCGTTACAAAATCGCCTGGATTCATGGTTAGATTCACACCAACCAGAGCCGTTTTCTCATCGGTAGTACCCGGATTAAACAATTTAGTGACCTGAGTAATCTCCAGCATACTACATGCCTCCCTTCGCCTGTTGACCGCCAGAACGCATCAGCTCTTCCGTTCGTTTGCGAGCGAGGCTACGTTGCTTCATTGAACGCTGCATCGTCGGGAATACAAGTGCAATAATAACGATAACAGCCGTAATCAGCTTCAGATCCGATGTATCGAACCATTCTACCTGCAAGGCCAGTGCAACCACAATCCGGTAAATAATTGAACCGACAACAGCTGCCAGTGTCGCCCAGAATACCGTTCTGGCTCCAAGGATCGCTTCACCAATAATGACAGAGGCCAGACCAATGACGATCATACCAATACCCATGGTGATATCGGCAAACCCGGATTGCTGGGCAATAAACGCTCCCGACAAAGCCACCAGTCCATTGGACAAACTCACTCCAATAATGGTCGTTACGTCCGTATTCGCACCAAAACTGCGAATCATGCGTTTGTTATCTCCTGTGGCGCGGAGCGCAAGTCCGACATCTGTTTTCATAAACAGATCCAGCATCACTTTGAATACCAGAACTACAATAATAATGATGATCATGACATGTTCACCCGAAAATGGCGTTTCTACACCCATAATCGATTTATTCGGTGCGCCAAGAATACGCATATTGATCGAGTACAGAGCAATCATCATCAAAATCCCGGACAACAGCCCGTTAATTTTGCCTTTGGTATGCAGCAGACCCGTAAGGGCTCCAGCGACCATGCCGCCAGCCATTGCTGCCAAACAGGCCAGCCAAGGGGAGTAATCATTGGAGATCATGACCGCTGCAATAGCGCCTCCTGTGGTAAAACTTCCGTCTACGGTAAGATCGGGGAAATCAAGAATGCGGAACGTGATGTACACACCCAATGCCATTAGCGCGTATAACAGTCCAAGCTCAATTGCCCCTTCAATGGAATTCCAACTTATACTCACACTGCTTCCTCCTGTCTATCTCTATCCGAAAAGAA
Organism: Paenibacillus sp.; assembly: GCA_017512705.1. Taxonomy (GTDB): domain Bacteria; phylum Bacillota; class Bacilli; order Paenibacillales; family Paenibacillaceae; genus Paenibacillus. Next base: position 341,147 of record JAFWEX010000084.1, on the reverse strand, counting down.
TGAGGCGAACCGATCTGAGCGTTCGCCTCGCATCCCTCTGCCGAGTGTTGTTGCCCGGTCAGGTTACTCGTTAGTTACTGAATAATGTTGTTTGCCTGATCTTTCACTTCGGCCTTCATCTCATCTGTTACTGTAATACCTTGAGCTTCAGCCGCTTTCAGGTTCAGGATCATATCCAGCTTGTCCGGAACGGTAACCTTCATGTCACCTGATTTTGTTCCATTTTTCAAGATATCGGCAGCCATCTCACCCACTTGGTAGCCGTGGTCGTAATATTTGAATCCTACCGTTGCAAATGCACCTTTCTCTACCGTATCCCGATCACTGGAGAAGAACGGAATTTTGTTGCTGTTTGCGGTCTGGATAATCGTATCTACTGCACTTACAACGGAGTTGTCGAGTGTAATGTAGAATGCATCCACTTTGCCAACCAGCGAGTCTGTTGCTTGTTTAACTTCGGATGTATTGGTTACTGGTGCTTTGACCAGCTTGATATTGTGTGTTGCCAATGCTTTCTCCGCATTGTTAGCCATGACAACTGCATTCGGTTCTCCTTCGTTAATCACAAGTCCCACTGTCTTCACATCAGGCAGATTTTTAGCTATAAATTCGGCCAATTGTACAATAGCCTCTGGATTGGTATCGGACGCACCCGTTACATTGCCACCTGGCTTATCCATGTCACTCACAAGCTTGGCACCCAGTGGGTCCGTTACAGCTGCGAACAGGAGAGGCTTTTCCTTCACTTGTTGTGCAAGGGCTAATGCAGATGGAGTAGCAATTCCGAGCACAAGATCATTTTTGGAATCACCCGCAATTTTCTGTGCTATGGACAGGTTGTTCGTTGAATCGCCCTGTGCATTATTGTAATCAAGCTTGAGGTTTTTGTTCTCTTCGATGCCCGCATCTTTCAGTGCTGCCATAAAACCTTCGCGTGTAGCATCCAGTGACGGGTGTTCAACAATCTGGGAGATAGCAATCTGATAGGATTTCTCCTCACTGCCTCCGCCTGATGTACTATCTGAGCCTTGAGACTCCGAGCCTGAACCACTGTTATTTCCGCAACCTGCTGCTACGACCATTGAAGCAGCCATCATCAATGACATCCAAAACTTCTTTTTCATCTGTAAGAACCCCTCTCCATCTTTTAAAATATGACCCCTTAATGCGGGACAAAACGAACGCTTCAACGCATTGTTGCTTTGACCGACAAAAGCAGACAAATCTAGACTTTAGGCATGCGACTGAAGTCCATACCTTATTGCGTTTTATTGTTTTCCTAATATTAAGGTGCATCCTGCCTTCCGTCAATGGTTGAACCGCTTCCAATCCAAATTTGGTGAAGAGATATGAAAGGTTACTTTACATGGGAACAAAAAAAAGACAGTCTCGATGAATCAAGACCATCTTTTCTACTCTTCTATTACGTATCATCCGATCAGTTCCCCAACGCTTCACGAATCTGATACTTACACCTCTTGTCGCCATCAGCGTAACATTCAGTGCGCTCTACATCCGCTTGCAGCAACGAGCGGAACAGCTCCAGCTCACAGCGGCAAGCCTGCTTGTATACACTCGCCACTTGTACAATAGGGCAGTTCATCTCCGTGATGACGTAAGTGCCATCTTCTTCTCTGGACGCATCTGCCATATACCCGTTGGCATTCTGGATTCGTGCCAGTTCTTCCACCCGTCCAGCAAGGTCATGCCCCTCCATCTGCTGCAGACCGCTGCGAAGCAGCTTGTCACGGCGACCTTCAAAAAGGGCATCTACCACACTGCTACCTGCGGTATCAGACAATTCTTCCAGCAACTCTAGTGTCAGAGACGAATAGGACTTCGGGAAATAATTATCTCCACGATCTGTCAGGTGGTATACAGAGGATGGACGCCCCGCTGTTGCCCGAGCCTCACGTACCTCAATCCAACCATCCTGCTCCAGTGCTGTGAGATGGCGACGAATGGCCATACCGGTCAGTCCCAGTTCCGCGGTGATCTCTCGCGCAGTCATGGTTCCTTGCTGTTTCAGCATGAACAGAATCCGTTCACGCGTTGTACGTTCTTCTTCACGCTTCACATTCAGCACCTGCTCTCCTGCTTATGCGTGTACGGGCGCTGCCTCCCGGCAAGCATCCGAGCAAAAGCGGTTATGCGTCTCTTCACAATCCTCACAGCATACATGCTGCAGGTTGCAGGTCGGACAATTAATATATCGGTCATGTGTCGTACCACAGTGATAACAACTAGCAATAACAATATCTTCTTCGGTACGGTTAATCGGCATCGAGATCCGCTCATCGAATACATAACATTTGCCGTCAAACAAATGTCCCTGCACCTCAGGGTCTTTCCCGTAAGTTACAATTCCACCTTCAAGCTGGGCAACATCCTGGAACCCTTCCTTAATCATGAAGCCCGTCAGCTTCTCACAGCGAATACCGCCTGTGCAGTACGTAATGATCTTTTTATCCTTCATATCGCCCAGGTTCTCCCGAATCCACTCTGGAAATTCACGGAATGATTCTACATCTGGACGAATAGCACCGCGGAAATGGCCAATCTCATACTCATAATCATTGCGGCCATCGATGACAATGACGTCATCCCGCTGCAAATGCTCGTGGAATTCCTTTGGTGAAAGGCGTTTACCACTAATCACATTCGGATCAAGCTCTTCGTCCACACGGAATGTAACCAGCTCTGCCTTGTGCCGTACAAAGATTTTTTTGAACGCATGCTCTTCCACGTCATCAATCTTAAATACCATATCCTTGAACAGCGGGTTGGCATGCATGTCCTTCATATACTGCTCCGTCTGTTCAGGTGTACCCGATACCGTACCATTGATCCCCTCGGAAGCGATCAGAATACGGCCTTTTACGCCTAGATCTTTACAGTACTGCAGATGCTCCTGCGTAAACGTCTCGGGGTCTTCAATCTTCACAAACTTATAATATAAAAGCACGCGGTACGCGCTATTGCACATATCTATCACCTGTTCCTCTTCCATGTTGTTAGCCGGTTCTTCCGGCGAGCCTACTACATTGCACCTTGACTTGCAGAAAAAGAAAAGAAACAGCCGCCCGAAACATCGTCTCGAACTGCTGCCTACATTCGACTATATATTCCTGCATACTAGTTTATCGGAAGCGGAAGGACTTAGTCAATATTAATGTATAGAAAGGCATGAAAGATATGGAATAAACGTTAATACGGTATTGTATATGACGCTAGGCAGCGGTAGTCATCTTCAGCGCATGCAGGTAGGTAGGTATAATTCCCCCGCATTTTGCCCTTCTTTTTTGATTTCTTTATTCCTCAAACGATAGATTTAACGGCTCGTCTGACATTTCATATTCTGTCTCCATATGGGTCAAAGGTGTGTTCAGATCCACTTCCTCGAAGCGGAAGCTATCCACCCAGACTTTACCTTTCCCGTTCAGAAGCACCCCGAACGAGATCACTGCACTCTCTGCTGGTACATCCAGCACAATGCTGTATTGATTCCACGGCTGCGTTCCTGTGATTGGCCGGTCATGCATATTATCAAACTGCAGCACATCCTGAACATGGTTAGCAACGCTCATCCATAGTCCGCAAAAACCCTCCACACGGTCCGTTTTGACAAACCCAGACAGCTTCATGCGTTTTCCCACATACTTGTCTGCCCGAAACTGCTGCATCATCGTTGCAAACTCATTCGGCTCCATAGGTGTAACTGCCTTCAAATACCCTGAAGCTTTTCCGTGATGTACCTCAGCAGGATCAATACCCATCTCATAGTTTTGCGGGTGACTTCCCGTTAGCATCCAGCCTTTGATAGCCGTTGTAGAATTCATCTCTATTTCTCCTCCTCTAGTTTTTCCAGTGAATAGTTTCAGATCAAATAATTTGCGAAAACGTCCAGGCGGCATGCCATATATTTTACGAAAGGCACGAGTAAATGCCTCCTGACTTTCAAATCCGCAAGCAAGGGAAATATCCAAAATCCCTGCATCTGTAGAACGTAGTGCGGTAGATGCGAGACTCATCCGCCGATGCCGAATATATTCGACCACCGTCATGCCCACCTCATCCCGGAATACCCGGTGATAATGATAAGGCGATAACATCGCCTCGGAAGCGACGTCTTCCAGACCAATCTCTTCATGCAGATGGTTCTCGATGTAGAACAAGCTGTCCTGAATCATCTCCTGATATCGACTCAATTGAAGATGTCCCCCTTCCACATCCTTACTATACGTGTTCGTACAGAAGCCGTTTTGATCATTTTTGCGGAAAATAAAAAAAGAGCCAGATCAAGGACAATACCTGTCCTTGGCTGACTCTACTTAACTCTAAGACTGATTATACTTAACTCACGATGAGGCCGCTTCTCGGGTATATGACAGCCTATCAGACTGCCGGAACCGGCTGTGCACCGGCCTCTTCCTCATCATGCTCTACCAACTCATGTTTCTCCCACGCACGGCTCTTCCAGCGGAAGTACATAATAACCGCACGTGTCCACTCGTCCGCTGCAATGGCAAGCCACACACCTGCCAGCCCCAGATTCAACTGGAATACCAGCAGATACCCGAGAGGCAGACTCATGCACACCATGGAGATCAGCCCCATGTATACCGGGAACTTGGCATCTCCTGCCGCACGCAGCGAGCCAATAATAACAATATTGCAGGTACGTCCGGTTTCAAGAACCAGACTGAGCAGAAGTACCTGAGCTCCTAACCGAATAATCTCCGGATTATCGGTGAAAATGCCCATCAATGGCACGCGGAAAATGATAATAATCACATCAATGGCAACTGTGGCCAGAAGCGCCCATTTGACACTATCAAATACACGTTTGTACGCATCATCCTTGCGGCGTGCACCCACAAGCCGACCTACGATGATGGACGTTCCCATGCCAATCGCCATACTGAACAGATAAATATAACTAGAAATATTGCCTGCATATTGCTTCGTTGCCATGGCTTCTGCACCCAGATAAGTCACGTACAGGGTGAATACGAGCTGGCAGGAGTGATATACCATGGATTCCATTGCAGACGGAATGCCGATGCGCAGAATTTTCCCAATGAACTGTTTGGACAATTTGATATAATATTCAAAATCTACGCGTACTTCAGTCACACGATACAAGAGCCAGAAGAAGATCAGCAAGCAGATGAAACGGCTACCAACCGTAGAGATCGCTGCTCCTTCCACACCCAGCTTCGGCAGGCCGAAATGTCCAAAAATCAGGGCATAGTTACCAATAACGTGAATGACGTTCATAAATACGGACACATACATGGTTTCCTTGGTGTAACCGTATGTACGAATCGTTGCAGCCAGTGCATTAATGAGAGCCTGCAGGAAAATCCCGCCCCCGACAATGCTCATATACGAACGAGCATAATCATAGATTTCACCTTGTATATTTAAAAGCGACAGCATATGTCCGCCAAACACCAGGAAGATCACACTCAGGATCAATCCAACCGCCAAGTTAAGTGTAATGGCATTACCTGTAACCTGTGCAGCTTCTGTCAGCTTTTTCGAACCGATATATTGGGCTACAACGATGGCAGCACCATGACCAATGACTTCAAGTACAAGAATGGCAATCGAGATAATCTGGTTGGCCGCGCCTACCCCGGAGACGGCATTATCCGATACGGAGCTAAGCATGAGCGTATCCACGCTCCCCATCAACATAAACAAGAAGAGTTCCAGGAATATAGGCCAGGTCAGCCGAATTAGCTTCAAATCCTGGGCATCTGAGCGAAGGGACTCTTTGGTGGAGGATATTGCTGTCATTTTCTCACCTTTCCAACGTGGGCTTAATTTCATAGGGTATGTTAGCACAGGTGATTTGAAAATGCAGTAGTTTTACGAAAATAATTGAAAGTATTTTGCAAATTCCAGAAATAGGTAGATTAACGTTTTCATAAATTCTTTCCCTTCACTCCCTCGCCATGCGCATAGCGAAGGTACAACAACATAACTAACCCCTTCCATCACGCTTACCACGTGTCTAATGGAAGGGGTTGTATCGTACTACATTTTAACCTTATACAAGCACGAACAGACCATCATCCTTTAACCGAACCTGCTGCAATCCCTTCAACAATTCGTTCACTCAGTACCAGAAAGGCAATGAGAATCGGCAAGATGCTGATCATCAGCGTAGCACCAATAGCGCCCCAATCCGTTGTGTACTGCCCGATAAAGTTCTGCACCCCGACGGTCAGCGTTTTATACGTATCGGAACTGATGAACGTATTGACGAAAATAAACTCGTTCCAGTCGTAGATCATGTTAATGATCGCTGTTGTCGCAATAACCGAAGCCGTCATCGGCAGCACAATGCGAAAGAAGATCCGGTTCACAGAACAGCCATCCATCACTGCCGCCTCTTCTACCTCTCTCGGAAGCGCATAATAGAACCCGAGCAGGATCATAATCGTAATCGGCATATTAAATGCAATGTAAGAGAGAATGACCGATAACGGATGGTCGGTAAGATTCAACTTCAAGAACAGGTTGAACAGCGGAATCAGCGTAGAATGCACCGGGATCATCAGTCCTACCATGAACAATCCCAGCACCAGCGAACGTCCTTTCCACCGCATTCGTGTGATTGCAAAGGTGACGAGACTTGCGAACAGCACTGTGAATACCACAGACACAACCGTAATCCATACACTGTTGAAAAAATATAAGCTAATATTGCCTTCTGTCCATACTTTGACATAGTTCTCCCAACGCGGCGTAGCAGGGAGAGCAAAGGGAGCCATGTCGAATACTTCCTGATTATTTTTGAGTGAAAATAACAGCAGCCAGACAAGTGGCAAGATTTGAAGCAAAGCGACTAGAGACAGGAGCACGTACAACAGGACATATCCAAGTCTTCCTGTCCATGCAGGGCTATGTCTCGCCCCCGGGCTCACGGGAAGCCGAACAGCCGGTTCCGTCTTCAACAGGATGACCTCCTTTCATTTTTATATTTACGTCAGGAATACTGAATCGTATCTTTGGATGCCGTTGCCTTGCGAAGCAGCCATGTCACGACTAGACAAATGAGGAGTAGGAAGAACCCTACCGCACTGCCGTATCCAAAGTCGAAACTGCGAAATGCCTGACGATACATATAGGAGGCCATCACTTCACTCGCACCATTCGGGCCGCCATCCGTCATCACATAAATGAGGTCAAAATATTTGAGTGATCCGACTACGGCCAGTACCACGGTCACTTTGATCACTTCCGTAATGAGCGGCAGTTTGATACGGAATGCAATCTGCCACGGGTTTGCACCGTCAATGCGCGCCGCCTCAATGAGCGATTCCGGGATATTTTTGAGTGCGGCATAATAGATCAGAATATAAAAACCTGCATACTGCCACAGGATCGGCACAAACAGTGCATACAGAACCAGTGAAGGCTCCGCCAGCCAGGCTGGCGGATTGCTGAAGCCGATTGCTTCTAGGAAACTGTTCAGTACACCGTTGCTGGGGTGGTAGATTTTCAGCCATAACTGAGCGATCGCAACGGAAGACAGCAGCATCGGAATCAGATATATTTTGCGAAACAGATTCGCGCCCTTGATCTTGCCGGATAGCACCAGTGCAATCATCAGATACCCGATGAGACTTAGCGCGGAGAACAAGGCCAGCAGAAAGGTATGATTCGCACTCTGCCAGAACGTACTGTCCTGAAGCAATCTGGCGTAGTTATCCAAGCCAATAAACGTCATGGCCCCGATCCCGTCCCATTGCATCAATCCGTAATAGCCAGTAAGCACAATCGGAATATAGACCAGAACCAGCAGCAGAAGCAGCGCAGGCAATACGTACAGTGCAGCCACCAGACGGTTCGACATGACTTTGTCCAAGACATAATCCTCCCTTCAATCATTCATACATTCAAATGGTGTACATGTAGGTGAGGTGCATCAGTTGCCTTTGTCGATGGCAGCCTGATGATTCTTCACAAAGTCTTCCGGAGTCACTGCTTTGCCAAACAACGCCTGAATCATGTCCAGATGAGACTGAGCTGCAGCCGGTTTCATCTGCACGTCTGCAAAGAGGGTCAGGCTGCTCGCCTGATTCAGCTCGTTCAACAGATCGATGTAAAGCTGTGGCAGTTGCACAGCAGCCGTATCCACTTTGGTTGCTGGAATGACCCCTGCTTCGGTCACCGAGCTTTCGCCCCATTTTTCCACAAAGTATTGAATAAATTTCTGAGCTTCGTCCTTCACTTTCGAGTTCTGAGCCGCAAATAGCCCTACACCCGGTCCACCTACCCAGCTGTTAATGTCACCTTGGCCCCCATCAATCGTCGGGAATTTGAAAAATCCAACCTTATCCTTGAATTCCTGCGGAATATCCGGGTTCGTTGTAAAGTTCGGCAGTTCCCACGTTCCCATCAGGTACATCGCAGCTTTCTCATTCATGAATTCCGATTTGCCCTCGTCATTAGACAAGCCGTTAAAGCCTTTGTTAAACGCATTCATATCCACCAGCTTCTGCACTTCAGCTGCAGCCTGTGTCAGTGCCGGATCATCGAACTTGCCGGAGCCATTAATGGCTTTCTCCAATGCATCCCCGCCTACACGGTTCGCCAGGTACATGTACCAGAGTGAACCCGTCCAGCGGTCCTTGTTTCCTAACGCAATTGGCACCTCACCGTTATCGGTCAGTGTCTTCACGACGTTCAGGAATTCATCATAGGTCGCTGGCGGCTGCAAATTATATTTCTCAAAAATCGCTTTGTTGTAATAGATCGGAGAAATGTTCAGCTCAATCGGCAGCGCATACGTCTTGCCGTCTACCGCATAAGCCTCTGTTGTTCCAGCGATAAACTTCTCACCGAGTGATCCATTCAGCAGATCATCGAGTGGGGCAAACAGATTACCCTTCACATAAGGCTCCAAGAAACCTGCAGCCCAAGTTACACCCACATCGGGAAGTTCGTTGGAAGCAGACAGAATTTTAAGTTTGTTTTTGTATTGTTCATTTTCCAGCACTTCCTGCTTGATCGTCACATTTGGGTTATCGGTCTGATACTGCTGGATAATATCGTTGACCAGCTTGTTCTGTTGTGCCGAGCTACCGGCAGGCCAGAGATGCATGAATTTCAGGGTAACCTTGCCATCCCCGCCACTGTCACCACCGCTTGCATTACTACCGGAATCATTGCCCGCACCGGAACCTGCATTGTTGCATCCAGACAAAATGACTGCCAAAATGAGCGTCCATGACAGAAACATAGCTAGTGTCTTTTTCTTCATATTTCCAACCCCCAATAGTGGAATTCGGTTATTGTAACCGCTTTAATAAAATTGTAGCATGGGTGCCAGCACCCTATAAGGATAGGATGATTTGGTAAAACTCCACTATTTTAAGAGCTTTTTCAATTATGGAGCATCAGAATCAGCTACCTTTTTTCATTTACGGCATGGCGATATTTGCTCGGGCTGATGTTCTCCAGGCTTTTGAATACTTTGATAAAATATTTGTCCGTCTGGTAGCCTACTCTCTCAGCAACTTCGGAGATCGGCAGGTTCGTCTGCACCAGTAATTCCTTCGCCCTTTGTACCCGTTTGCGCATGAGATACTCGCTGAAATTCAGCCCGACCTGCTCTTTGAACAGCACACTGAAATAACTAGAATTCAGGTGCAGGGAATCGGCAAGCTCACGCATAGTTATCGGTTCCCCCAGATGCGTCTCAATATATGCCAAAGCTTCTCCAATTGGTGTACTGTCCTGCTGCTCTCTCCGCTCCCGGATATCCACGAGCTTCGGGTCAACAATATCCTGCATCGCTTGAATGCGTCGCTGTTGTTCATGAATATGAAGAGCCTTCTGTACCGTCTGTAGCAGCTGCTCTTTATCAATGGGTTTCAGCAAGTATTCCACGACCCCAAGCTTAATCGCCTGCTGGGCATAGTTGAAGTCTGCATACCCTGACATAATCAGTACCGCAGGTTTGCTCGGAAAATGCTGAATAGCCTCCACTAGAGATAAGCCGGAAAACTCTGGCATGCGCACATCTGTAATCAGCAGATCAGCAGGCTGGCCTGCAAGCCAGTCCCTGGCCTCCACACCACTTGCTGCCGTCTGTATCCAGTTCCTCCCGGCAGACCATGCTTCAAGTGTTTTGCGTATCCCTTCTCTTGTACGCGGTTCGTCGTCTACAATCAGAATCGTTTTTTCATGAATCATATGTATCCTCCGTTCTCCTCGGAATTTCGAATCGAACCACCGTTCCTTCTCCAGCTTCGCTCTCAACAGTAATTCTGGCATGTTCACCAAGCTGACTACCAAAATAAAGCTGGAGTCGTTGATGTACGTTGATCAACCCTACACCAACTCCTCGGCCTGGAGATACCGGTTCACCACCGTTTAGGGCATGCCTGATGTTCTGCAGACGTTCCCCATCGATGCCTGGCCCGTTATCCCATACCTCCACACACACTAGACCTGTGATAGAGGATGGAGATACGCTTATTTCGACCCTTCCGGGTTTTAAGGTGCTCTCAATACCATACAAAACAGCATTCTCCACCAGCGGCTGAATGAGCAGCTTAGGCATTGGTACACCACGCAGTTCCTCGTTTAACTTGATCTCCCACTGCATCCTATCTCCGAGCCTCATCTGCATAATGTTGAGATACCGCTCTACATGTTCAAGCTCGTCTGCCATTGTAACCCATTCATCCTGATGCGGGCTGGAGATAATGTAACGAAATAACCGAGACATCGCGATCACCATTCGCGCCATCTCCTCCTCTCCTTTTTCCTCCAACGACCAGTAGAATGCTTCTAATGTATTGAACAGAAAATGAGGGTTAATCTGGGATTGTAATGCCTTCATCTCAGCCCGGGACTGCATAACCTCTTTCTCATGTACCACCTGCGTCAGCTCATTCTGCCTGTAGACCATCTGGTTATACACATCATTCAGTTCATTGATCTCTAAGGTGGAGCTAACCATGAGGTTAGGCCTCATTGCACCGGGTTCTGCCCCACGCATTGCTCGCATCAGCCGAATCAACGGACGAGTAATCATCGTAGAGAGGAAGAAGGACATGACTAGAAAAAGGATGACGCCGATGATGCCCGATACAATCAGAGCTGTTCTCAGGATCGACACGCCTTCCGTAGTTTCTCGAAGCGGTGTCAGTACAGCCAGTGTCCAGCCGGTTAACTCCGATCGCTGTTTCACCACGATATAAGACTCTGTCCCGTTCTGAACTACGGATTCACTATCCATCACGGCTTGAGGATCAAGATGAACATCCAGATTAGAGGTTACAACTTCACCACCCCCGTCCAGGAGCATGATTGAATCCTGTGAGCCATCTGTTCCATTCGAGTCATTCAGTTGAAAAAAACTGCGCTGCATACGTACAACCACGTATCCCCCATGCTCAAAGGAACGATCCAGCAGGCTGATCCGCCGAATGGCCAGAAGTATGCTCGGATCGTCGGGATCTGAACCAGCCCATACTAGTCGCCCTTTGCCCTCATCTGCTCTCACAATCCAGTTCCGCTCCAGCCGATGGCTTAAGGAACGATCATCCATCGGGAAGATACGACTGTAATCGGTAGTGTAGATCTCCATGCTCTGCGCACCATTAATGAAGGATTGGTAACTGCCCGCGATCTGTAGCAGCGCCTGCCGCTGATGAAAAGTTGCCTTTCGCCCCTGCTTCTCCTCATTCAGCAGACGCTGCACATAAGCATCGTCTGCGACCTGAGCCGTGAGGGAATTCACCTGAGCGATCAACGCATCCAGTCTGCCGCTGGCCTGTACCGCAGTCTGATGGATGTGCTTTTCGGCATTGCTTTTGAGCAAAGCCGCTACACGGTCATAGGCGGTAATACCTGCGAGCAGCAGAACAATGAGCATGACCATTACAAAACCAACGAAGATCTGATTGCGAAGCGAGTTGAAATGTCTTGTTTTCCGCTGCAACGTCTGAAGTCCCCCCCTCTGTCTGCATGTAAAAGAAACCACCACCTCATGCCCGTATTATGGATGACGGGGTACATTTGATGCCGGGTTCGTCTGTGTTATTCTACTGCGATTTCATTAAAGCGCTTGCATAAAGCACAAATCCTTGTGTTATTTCCTTCTAGTATCTGCAACTTTGTTTATTGATTAAATTAACTAGTCCAAAATAGCATAGTTTGGGTTGGGAATCAATCGATTTTAATGAGTTCTCCCCAGATTAGAATTTGTAAATTTGTTGAATATCATGAAATTAAAAGTTATCATAAACTCATTATCGTTTTAAATCTACATTCATTCTAAGAGGTACTTATTTTATGAAAAAAATGTTAGTAATGTTTCTAATACTTACTTTCGTAGTTTCGATCGTTTCGAATATTTACTTGTATAATTCAAGTAACGGAAAACTAAAAGATTATTTAAATCAACAATACAGTCAGGTGCTGTCAGATTACGAGAGCAGCATTCTTTCTACTTCAGATTCAATCTTGTTAACTTTGAAGAACGCTATAGATCAAAAGAAGATTAGTAAAGAAGAACTACTATTCTTATCCAAGAGCTATGAACAGTTAAATCAGAATCAGATTCAATATGCTAACTATCTAATCCCTTTCAACTCTCCTGAAGGAAAAGAAACTTTCTCTCTGGACATGACAGAACCTATCACTCTTAATTATGTTCCTGGTTTTATCTACTTTAATTCAAGTATATCTATGTTTGAAAAACTTCTTTTGCAAAGCAACTCTACTCCTGAGATAGTTGTAACGGATAATTTGGGAAAAAGCTTAAATCTTGCAAATGAAATCGTTCAATTAAATACAGCCATTTATAAAAAATATATCAATGAAGATTTCGCTCAATTGTCAAACGAAGAGGCGATACTGACCAGGCTCCACTTACAAAAAGAATTGACTACCTCTTCTGCAAAACTAGCCGATCTTGATGCAGAGTTATCCAAATTAAATGACTAAATCCCTTTTAAAAAGTCGCCATAACAAAGAGCCGAAGCAGAATTAACCTCTGCTTCGGCTCTTTTGCAACTATACATCAGAACATTTTTCATAAATCATTGGTTATATCCATCAACGTTACCCTTTAGGCAATGCATTACGCATACGCTTCTCCCGATACTGATGATAAGTACGGATTAGCATGCCGATGATGATCATAATCACACCGATGTTAATCGCTACATCTGCAAGGTTTAATATGCCTCGTCCCGTCGGAAACACAAGGAAATCGGTAACCCGCGCATAAATAAACCGATCAATGGCATTGCCTAGAGCCCCGCCGACCATGAAACCTGCCCCAGCCTGCATCCAGAAACCACGTATCTCACCTTTGCGTCGATAATAGAACATCCCTGCAATAAACAGCACGGCGATCACTCCGAATAAACGTGCATTGCCTTGAAACATACTTCCGGCCATACCGCTATTTTCATAATGCTGTAGCTGCATCCCTGAATCTCCAAGATGTATAACCTCACCGACATCCATGTACATTCGAACTGCGATCTTTGTACCCTGATCCACGAGCGTAACTAGCAATGCAATAAAATAAAACAGCATGGTCTACCCCTCCTGTCTGCTTAAGCTGTCCTTTATGTCAATGTAAAAATCAAAATCATCATGACGTTCCTCTTACTTTACCACAGTGGTTATAACGTCTCCAAATGAGCCAGCCTTCGGTCTCTTCTAACATCTAGCAAACTCGACACTTCATTTCAGGCAGGTGCAACGCCCTCTTACGTCGAATGTAGGCTTCATCACATAAACAAAGGAGATGTCTTTCATTTTGAATTCAATGAATCCCGATATCACTGCAAGATTAGAGCAAATGCAGCAAGAAGAACTGGAACTGGTATGGAACACGTTCAACTCCGAAACAGCGCTGCAGCTCGGCTTGCATCTGACTCAAGAGGCGAAGCACCGCTCACAGGCTGTGACCATTGAGATTTCGTTGAAGGGACATCGTCTCTTTCTCCATGCGATGGAAGGCACACACCCTGATAACGAGAACTGGATTCGCCGCAAAAATAATGTCGTGAATCACTTCGGTTCCAGCTCCTGGCATACGGCTCTGCGGTTAAGAAATGAGAACAAGACACTGGAGAAGAATTACGATCTGCCTGACTCTGATTATGTACTTGCTGGCGGAGCATTTCCGCTGATTCTACAAGAGGAAGGACAGGTAGGCACCATCACGATTTCGGGTCTGCCTGATGAGGAGGATCACGACCTCGTTACTACTGGAATCCGTTCTTTCTTGAAGAAATAACTCATAGTCATAACGATATTCACAGGGAATTAGACATATAAAGAACCCGCCTCATCTGTGTGATAAGGCGGGTTCTCTATAGTTAGCGCAGACAGAACAGAATTATTGAATTGCTGACAACACATCCAGCAGCATGGATTTGAATTTTGGACGATCAATCGCTTCACATACACGTACATTCGGCGCTTTGCCCAGACGTCCGTTGATATCCACCACACTGTATCCACGTGTTAGCTCCCCTGCCGCTTCAACATCGACATAATAATGGCCGGACTTGGTCATAAGTGACTCATCTGCAGCTACCGCCATTAACAAGGTATCGGGATGCGTGGTTCCGTTCAATTTATGTACCGACTTGTTGAATTGCATAACCACCTTGTTGATCGCTGTGAAAAAGCCTGCACCCGAAGTGCCTAGCGCTGCAATCTCGGCATGATCATTATCGTCCATAACTGAGTACTGCGTGCACATCTCCCAGCCAACCATCGTAATTGGAATACCTGCGTGCAGTACAATTTTGGCCGCTTCCGGATCGACATAGAAGTTATACTCTGCAGCTGGAGTGATATTACCCAGTGCATTGTTCGTTCCGCCCATAATATACAGGTGTGCAATCTCAGGAATAATCGTTGGATCTTTCTGAATGGCCATCGCAATATTGGTCAGCGGCGCAATCGCCAGCAGTTCAATCTCACCTGGATGTGCGTGCACCTTTTCGATAATAAAATCTACTGCATGCCCGCTCTCGGGACGCTGATCCGCCTTAGGGAAATGCGCGCCACCCATGCCGTCATCGCCATGCACGTCTTCTACCGTACGGTGCTGAGCCTGACCATAAGCCATCAGCGGACGCTCGTAGCCCTTGTATACTGGAACTTTGCCGCCGTGTCCGGCAACCTGCACGGTGTACAGTGCATTTTCAACCTCTTGGTCAAACTGCACGTTCCCCCCTGTAATCGTAATACCTTCTACCTGAAAATGATGCAGTGCTGTCAGGATCGCAATCGTGTCGTCTCCTGCTGTATCCGTATCAATGATGACTCTTCTCATGCTGCCGCGCTCCTTTGTCCGTATAAGATGTGTTCGTAATGATTCATAACGTCAGAGTTCATTTTACATCAAAAATGTACCAATGACGATGGATACACCGATGATGACAGAACGAAGCACCTGTGCCACCGCCATATTACCTCGTGCAATTTCGTCACATACCCGTATTTTTGGAGTCAGGAAATCAAATATAATGTAGACCAGACACAGAATAATGATACCGATTGCCGACCACAGCAGCATATCCAGCCACGCATGTGTCGAGAAGGACACCATCCCTACAATAATGCATAGACCCAGCAGCTTGCTGCCCATGTACATGCCTGCAGCCTCGTTACCTTTGGCCATTTCCTCACTATCGTTATACCGGGTCAGTTTGCTAAACGCAAAATACCCTACAATTAATACGACTAATAGAATGCCAATCCCCACTGCCACATTCACCAGGTTCATTCCTAGCTTTTCCATTCCTTCTCCTCCTCATCATTCATCGGTTCACGTACAGCAGCGGCGCAATAATACGCCATATCTCCAGTTACTCTCTCTCCAACCCGAGGCAGCATTCCGGCAAAACGTCCACCAATCACAAATACACCCGTCAGCAAATAACCACTGTATTCGCCATCCTCTGTCTGAATCACCGCCTGTTCCATCGGTACGAGTTGCTGATATACTTTAGGCTGATTTTCATAGTAGGCCGTAACGCCTTCATCATCGTCTTCGTCATCATCTGTATTCACGACTTCCGCCGTATCTTGAACTGCTGTATGATCCAGCAAAAGTGTTCCACGACCTTCGCGACCCCAATAGCTTTTGGCTACGTAAGGTACAGCACTCTGCTCAAACGGTTCCGCGGTGAAGTAGGTTGGCAGCAAATAACGTGAAATGACATCCATCTCCGCTTCATTAAAAAGCGTAAACCCGCAGTACTCTGGAGTCTGCTCATTCCGTTCGTACAGTGACCAGATCGCAGCCATGAAGCCTTTGCTCTGCATCAGCACATGCTGTACAGGATTCATCAGACCCAGCTGCCCATTGTACACCAGCTCAATCAAAGCAGCGCCGATATCCACTTCGGTCGTTTCGTCCCGATCACCGATCAGATATTCTAGAGGGTACAGCCGATACAACAATCGAATCTCTCGACCCTGATGATACAGCGCTTCTCCCGGTACAATCTCAAGCTCCTCCAGCGGAGCATACCACACCTCATATCCGGCTTCACGGCAGCGTTCCATCAGGTAGGCCGTGTTGGTTCGATCTTCAACATGTTCGCCATAAGAGGTGAACGTAACTGGCCCCTCCAGCCCTTGTTCTGCATAAAAGGTTAACCAGAAGCGGAAGCAATCCTCAATACGTGCGTCCATATACGCAGATGGTGCAGACCAAGCCTGATCTGCTGTTCGTCCGATCAGAATGCTCTCCAGTGCTGCCGATTCAGGAATACCTGTCGGTGTATCGGTATTATTTTCTATACACTTCAAGCCAGCTTCACCAATAATCCAGTCCTGACGAGTGATTCCACCTGTAACAACATCCATACGTGCTGCTGGAATCAGCCCTGGATCTATGCCAAGAGGATGCTCCAGAAACGAATCCGGCATATATCGCTGGATAAAACGCATCACTTTACTGTAAATGGCATCGATCGCCTCTGCCGCAACACGCAGTTCCTCCACTTCTTCCGGTGTATATACCGTCAGTGCGGGCACACAATACTGCTTCCCGTACATGCGGTGATATGGAATCTTCTCTCCAGCCTCTCCTGAGAAAATATCCTCGTGACTGAAAGGCATCGTATACACTTCCCTCACTCTGCCAACCTCCCCCAGATGATGCTGATGCGGAGAATACTTACTTGCTTCATGATGTCATTAACCTCCCGAACTTCGGAAAAAGCTGCCGAAGCCGCTCGATTTCGATTTAGATGAGCTTTTATAAGAGCTGCTGCCATCTTTGCTTCCTCGATACGACGATCCTCCATAATAGTAATGACCACTACTGGAATCATATTCGCATCCGTTATCATAATCAGGGTCACACTCATCACTGCTGCCACATCCCGCAAGTACCGCAGGCACGGCCAGCATCAGAGAGAATGCAACCAGCTTGGCTTTAGAGCCTGGTCTAGACCCAGATGAGGGTCTGTTATCTAGCTTGTCACTTGAAGATTCCTGCAAGGATGAGAGCTTTCGCACGTCCCCTTCCTTCATTACAGATCCACCTCTTTCATAAAAAACATGACTTTCTTCCGATCCGTATCCAATACGGAATACAAAATCTCGTACGTATTGCCTCCGCGCACCATATAGTGATCCAGTAGCTGTTCGGCCAGCTCCATCGTGTAACCAGAGGATTCGGCAAGCTCCAGCTCCTCAAAGGAACGTCCATTCCACTGCATATATTCCGGACTGTACATGGAAGACATTTTGCACATGCCCAGCGCCGCATCCGCAATAGCAGCACCATGCCCTTCTGGCATCTGCTGGTCATACGCTGTTACATAAATAGCATGATCACGCTGATCCTGACACTCATTGGATAGATGAGCCCATAATTTGTTTTTCATCAGGGTAGCATCTACCAGCTTGCGCATAAATAGTTCATCCCGCGTCACTGAAGCCTGCTCAAGCACACCCGTCTCTGCCTGCTTATCCTCCGACCAACTACGATACATCAATGAATAATAAATGGTGAGTCCCTCCCGATCTGCAAGCTCGTTGGTGAGCCGATTCAATATACACAATCGTATTAAACGCATGAGGAGGAAAAAAGTTACACTATTCACGATGACATGTAAAAACAAACATTGTTGTTCTAGAATCGAATGGACACACTTAAATGCAATCAGAGCAAGAGCAGCGCACGAAATAAAATCATAAAAAAGGGACTGTCTCACGTCCATGATATGCACACAAAAGCACATCAACCGTGAGACAATCCTTTTTGTCCTTTTCTGTTCCTCTGGCTCTAGCTACCCTACCTCATACTTGTTACATGCAATCGTTGAGTTATGGATGTAATTCAGCTCACATCTCAGCCCATTGGGCCAACATTTCATCATATGCCGCGGATAACCGCTCGCGCTCATTCCAGGTCTGCTCCAGAGCCGCCGAATCCTCAGCTAATGCTTCAAGCTGTTGATCAAGCTCCTGAATCCGAGATTCCATGCGGGCTATCGACTGCTCCAACTCCAACACACTCTCTCCACTTTCTCCGAATTTATCAATCTTTCTACTTTTTCCGTTTTCATCTGTTCTTCTTCCGGTCTTTGATCTGTTCCCCATTTCGTTTGCCCTCGAATCTCGCGATACTTCCTTCGTTGCCCGAGCCTGCAAATCAAGCTTTTTCTCCCGATACGCTTCGTAATCCCCCAGATATGTGGTCAGTTGTCCATTCTCCAGTTCCCAGACACGAGAAGCCAGACGATTCACAAAATATCGATCATGTGAAATGGCAAGCACCGTACCTTCAAAATCAGCCAGTGAATCCTCCAGCGCCTCTCTCGAAGCAATATCCAGATGGTTGGTCGGTTCATCCAGCAGCAGTACATTCGGTTTGCGCTGTACCAGCAGTGCCAGCCTCAGACGAGTCCACTCCCCGCCGGACAGCTGTCCTACCGAACGGAAAACATCTGCGCCATAGAACAGATATCGTGCCAAAATGCCGCGGGCCTCTCCTTCCTCCACACCTGCTTCCTGACGGAAGTAATCGAGCACATTTAGCTTGGGATTCACAGGTTCCTCCTGCTGAGCCAGATATCCTACATCTACACGTGTGCCCCATTCCAGTTTACCTGCATCCGGCTGTTCTTCACCCAGCAACAGCTTGAACAGTGTTGTTTTACCAGAGCCGTTACGGCCGATTAAGGCCGTTTTGTCCCCGTACTCGAGCAAAGCCGATACCCCTTGTAAAATAACTCGATTGCCGTATCGTTTCTCCACATCTTCCAGCACCGCCACACGTTTACCTGTCCGATCCGTCGGACGTACGTCAAAATCCGCATGGCGACGCTCCAGCACAGGCCGCTTCACCTGCTCCATCCGCTCCAGTGCTTTGCGCATGGAAGCTGCGCGGCGGAAAAACTTTTCATTACCACCAACACGTCCCCATTCCTCGAGCTGACGAATCGTTTCCTTCATCTTTTTGATAACCTTCTGCTGCTCTTTGAACTCCTCAAACTGCTGCAATAGCCGCTGTTCCTTTACCTTCATATATTCGGTGTACCCACCCGCAGCGGTCTGTGCCTCACCATCTTCCAGCTCCAGCGTGCGCGTCACAACCCGATCCAGGAAATAGCGATCATGCGAGATCAGAATAACGGTTCCGGAATACTCGCGCAAAAAACCTTCCAGCCACTCCACCCGCTCCAGATCCAGATGGTTGGTTGGCTCATCCAGCAACAGCAGATCCGGACTCATAATGAGCTGTGAAGCCAGCACAACACGAGTCTGTTCCCCGCCCGAAAGGGAACCGAAACGCCAGCTGTAATGTGCTTTGGATATATCTAGTCCGTCCGCGACTTGGTCAATCCGTGCATCCATCTCATAGCCACCTTCGCGTTCAAACCGCTCCTGTAGAGCTGCATATCGTTTTAGCAACCGCTCCAGCTGAGCGGGATCTGCTGCGCAGGCCGGGTCGGACATCTGCTGCTCCAAGTCCTTCATCTGTGTACGGCAAGCGATCAGCTCCCGGAACCCCAGGCCCAGTACATCCAGCACCGTATGGTCATCCAATCCTTCTGGCACTTGAGCAACGTAACCGACGCGTGTATCCTTTTTCAGCATTAACTGGCCTTCGTCCGGCTGGCTTAACCGAGCCATCAAACGCATTAAGGTTGTTTTGCCGCTTCCGTTGCGGCCAATCAGGGCAACTTTATCCCCTTCCATAATTTCAAAAGTAATGCCGTCCAGCACCAGATGTGCTCCGTGATATTGTTTCAACTGTTGCGCACTAATCATCATCATAATAAGGTTCCTCCTATGGTGTGGAAGAGCCTGACCGCAACACAAAAAGAGCCGCAGGAGGTTAGCTCCGCGACTCTTCAGAATTCAAGCAAATATGCTTATCGTCCGAATGAGGTCAAGGCAGGCATCTTCTCGTACATGTTAACTTCCGTATATTCAAAATTGGACAGACTTCTCCCGTTGTTCGAAAAAGTGTGAACAATGCCAGCCATAGCAATCGGCAGCTGGCTAATACGGTTGTTAAGCATCTCGTGATTCACCTGTCTTCACCTCCCTTTGTCATAAGTGCTTCCAATATATCACAGACCGTTTCGTCTCTGCAACCATCTAAAGCACCTATGTTCCATGTCATGTGCCTGTTTCCCCGGTCTTCATACAACCATTCTTGGCCAGTATATGATACCCTTAAAACACCTTCGATTCTCTCTCCCGAAGGGCCACTTAGTCCAGACAGGTCATCTTGATATCCACTATATTATGAAGATCAACTTCAATTCTCAGATCCTCATGTTCATTGATCGCTATTAACTTGTTATCGTTCACACTTAACTTTTTGATCGGATTGGTGTCCTCCAGAAAGATAGCCCAGACTAATTGATCCTCATGATCTACACAGGCAATGAAACCTTCATTTCCCATGGCCCCGTCCCCGCCAACGATTTTCCCGCCTCGAAACTCCACACTTGCCCATACGTCCACCATCGTCCAACAATCATGATTATATTTTTCAACACTATCGATCGTTGTATCGCATAGAGGAGTACAGTACATCTCGTGCTCATTGTTGTTAGGGTCGTAAATCTTTCGAATATCTAAAATGATGATGTCTCCATTAGCAAAAGCAATGCAATTCATGCCTGGCAGCTCACGCTGTTCAGCAGACCAATGCTCCATCAATATACTCTTCATCACATGTTCCTTCCTCGCCGCCGAAGCACTAGAGCTGTAATAGCAACCGTGACCAATGTCAAAAGTCCCGAGGTTCCCAGTATAAAACCAAGCAACCCATACCCCAGCCCCCTCCATCCACCAATATCGATGCTGATCATGATAATAATTGCTCCACCGAGCAACGTCAGACAGGGCAGAATGGACTGTATCCACGTCATCCGGCATCCCTGCACCCGATAGATAATCCATTCAATTAGCAGCTGCACGGCCCACATACCGATCGTCCAAAGAATGAGTTCTTCGATAACGTCCTCCTCCTCACAACTGGAAATTTCAATAACCTTGTGCTCTGTCTCTTATTTTAACCAGTCTGCAAAAAAGTTCCGATACCCTTCCTTCATAATCGTTCGCGAAAAGGCTCCAAACGCATACTCGCGGTTGTCCTCCGATACACTGCGCGGCGCAGCCGCAGCCATATTCACCAGTTCAAACCAGTTATCCTCATTGCCGGCAAAGGCATGCGTAGATCTTATGTGTCCGTAGCAGGCATGCTCAGGCTTCACGATCATTTTCCCCATCGCCATCGCTTCTGTCAGCGGCATCGCAAAGGTATCAAATGCCGAACAGCTCCAGTACACCTTCGCTGTGTTCATCAGCGTAAACACCTCATCCTGAGTGAGTGCAAACTTCAGTTTTACGTTATCCGGGATGTCGTATTTCTTCATACTTTCTTGGTAACGCACACCGCCAAACACCATGTACACTTCCTTGTCCGGGTTCTGCCTCGCATACTCCAACACCAAATCAGGGCGGCGGTTCGCCTCATCCCGCCCGATCCAGAGCACGCGATTATGCACGACCTGACTTGGGTCATAATGGCGGTGCGCCAGCTCTTCATTGAAGCCAATTGGAATGACGTTGACGTCATGCACACCGAAATTGCGCCCCAGCTCTCTTTTCAAAAACTCCGTCTGCACAATCGCTTTATCCACCATCGTGTAGAATGGCTTCATCATCTCATACCCCGTCAGTGCCGGGTCAGGAAAACTGTGTGGAAACAGGACACTTTTCGGCAAAAACATCTTCAAAAATGTAAACCCCGATACCGTATAGATCACATGCTCGATATTTTGGCTATGGATCTGATCCAGCACGATATCATAGTTCACCAGGTCACCTTTCTCATGTTCGTACCCTGGCAACCAGTCATACCCGCTCACATGACGCTCCGGCGAGATGAACACGATGTCCACACCCAATTCCAGCCCGATCTGCTTCAGCCGATCCGCGAACACACGCGGGCCCTGAGCCTCTGTGAATTGAATTTTACGCATAACCAGTCCGACTTTACGCAAACCTGTCACCCCTTATTTCTATTCGTCACTTCTATCGTTTCATTACTAATTACTAATACCGTTCAGATGCTCTAAGCATTGCTCTAGCGTCCCAGCCGTCTCCTGCCATTGATTCCGCAGCTGTTCCTGCGGCCACACACAAGCCGGATTCCTTAGATCACCGTCGATCAGACGCAGCATCCAGAGTGAGAATATAAACGCATAAGCACCGTACCATTTTGCAAAAGAACCCCGTTCAACCTGCATGCCAAGACTCTCCAGCTTGTCCAGATACACCTTCATTACACGCGCCCGCAGTTCCGGCGTCATGGTACGGGGGAAAAGCGGATGAGACAAGTCGAGCAGATGGTATACGTCCCATAGAGGTGTATTCAGGTGAGCATGCTCCCAGTCCAGTATGACCAATCGGCCTTCTATCTCAGCTATGTTGCCAGGGTGCAAGTCGCCATGACACAGTACCATCGGCAGCTCGCCCTCTGCTGTAAGGATCAGCATGGCAAGCCTGTCCCAGTCCGCTGCTGACAACGTCAGATTTAGCCTGTGTAACAGCTCATCCGTCTCTGACTGATGTTGATGCAGTTCATGCAACATCTCCTGAATGGGCGGTTTCTGCCCCATACGTGGCAGTTCGTGCCATGACGCTACAGGCAGTGCATGCCATGACGCCATATGTGCAGCAGCATTCAGCAAGGTTGATTCACACATACGATGCTCTAGCTGCCCCATGTCCTCATATATCAGCCAGCTCTTTGCCGGAGCCGCAGTCTCATCCGAAGCCGCAATTAATTGTGGATATACTGGTGGCAATGACGGCATCACATGCTCGTACATCCAGCGTTCACGTCCATACTGGGCAGGATTCGTCAGCGGTTTGAAAATATAAGTCCGGCCCGATTGAACCGTGAATCGTTCCACATATCTGCCGTTCATGCCCTTATAGAGAATCTGCCGCTCTTTAACCTGCTGATCATCTAATGTTCCTTCCGAAGTCACCCAGCGCTCTGGATGCCTGTTGTCCTCGACGTTCTCCGAATGCCCCATGATCTCTACGTTCTCCATGTACTTTATGTGCTTTATGTTCTTCATGTCATTCATGTCATTCATGTCCTTCATGCGCTTCATGAACTCATCCTCCCTTCTGTCTGACCGGTCCGCGCAGGATTTCTATTCATCATACGTTGCAGGTGAGCAGGCTGCAAGTTGTGGTTTGTACTGAAGAGCATAGCCACATTATGATCGCTTCCATCCTAGTGAATCTGACTCTTCTGACAGATGATTTTGCAGCCTTTTCGATCCCCTTTTGATTGAGATATAATAGATGGACAGCGTCTAAGAATGAATACTTTCATTCCAGAATAGTAACACTGTTACCTGTCCATCTGGACATTCAGAGGAGGATCAACATGAGTATTGTACTGATGCCTGAAAAAGTAGACTTCCGCATCTCTACAACTGATTTGATTGCCACCTACAGCGAATCGGACGGCGTCACTCTACGTGTAGATATACAAACACGGAAGGATCTGCCTCTCGATCAATATCAGGAAGCAGCACTCACGTTCAGCACGGTTGCCGAAATAAGGTGCGTTACGCTTAATTTCTTCGAACTATACACAGGTCAGGTTGAAGGCATTCATCACCAAGAGGACATGCTTACCTTCTGGGAGAGACATGGCTACCCGCCTGATCCTGGCTTCTATCAAGTGATGAATTCATCCATTTTAGATGAAAAAGGAGCACTTTTTGATCCCCGGAACCGGCTAGATCTCAAGCATTATCTTGTCATCGGATATGACAGTTATGTAGAAGTTATTGCGTCATCCTATCAGGTGCAAAGATAGCTCAGGAGTTAAAATCAACTTTCGCACGTAACATTCACACAAAAATAAATACCCTAAAGGGATAAAACACCTTTAGGGTATTTCGGCTATTAAAACCTAGTGTACGATATGTAATCGCACAACCACCAAACCATAAAATGAATGATGTAATATACGGGAACGTAACGAAGATAACATTCGATGGCAACGAGTATCAAGACGTAGAATTTAGACTCAGGCAGAGTAAGAGGCTTGAAGCAAGTAAATTTAAAGCGAGCGATCCCCGGATCATGTACAGGGGTCGCTCGCTTTTTACCGTCCAATTTTCTTCTGCCTTACGGCATTACATAATTAGTAGCTTGTCTTCAGCCAATTATCCTTGGACCAGGACAGCTTGCCTGCACCTGCACCATTAGAACCTGTCAGGCGTGCATTAAGCGTAGACGGGTCTTCCGTCTGATAACTGTATGGGAGGGAAGTGAAGCTATTCCACGAGAACGGTTTAATCACGGCTGGGATCGGCGCCAGCGGACTTCCCGCAGTATCGCTGTTACCCCGGAAGGAGCTTCCATCCAGAGTGTAGATCGTATCAACTACACGAATTTTCCCGGTATAGTTCGCATCGGCTGGATTGGTCTGATTGTTGCGAACCGGGAACTGCACATCTTTGATCACGGATTTCTCAATCAGTACAGCACCGCTTTCGGTGGAGATGGCACCGTTGCTGATGATATCGAATTTATAACCTTTGGATGCGATAGCTGTTGCCATAGCAGTTGTAATACGAGCTTTGGCTGCACGAGCATCGGTAGCATCCATGATGATGTTATACGCATGAGCATTGCCTCCACGCAGACGAGGCATGCGATCTTGAATGTCTTTGTACACGTTGTGATGCAACGTGATGGACAGATTGGCGTTAGCCGACTCTAGACTGGTCGCACCGACGAGATGCCCTTTTTTCTGCGGCCCGGAGATGGCAATGATGTCCTCTTTGCTTAAACCGACCGCACTGCTGCGCAGGTAGTTGTACATGGGATAGGAAGATTTGTTGGCTTCCAGCTCATTGATCTGACGGGTAACCCAGCTGTTCGCGCTGCCGTCATCCCCTTTGAAGGTAGACCAAGAGATGGTCACACCACTGGTTCCCTTTTTCGAATCGACGAGTCCATCATAGGCTTTGTTAAACGTACAGTGATCGATCCATACGCCGCTGCTATCCTCCAGGGTGATGTAATCCCAATCGTTTTTGTCATAATCACCTTTGGTGGATTCATCCCACTCCCACAGTTCATCGAACTCCAAGTTGCGAATAATGACGTTGGTGCTTCGTTTCACGGTAATAGCAGCGTGTTTGATTTTGGAGCCATTGGCTGAGAAAATGGTAAGTCCATTGAAGCCGTCCACTGTAATTTTACTGACACCCGTCTGTTTCAGTACCGGATGTGTCAGTGCATCGTTATGCTTGGCAAAAGGTGAGGTTTGCGCCGCGCTCGGGATCTCGTTCCACCCCAGATCAAGGTCATTCATGATTTCAACGACTTTGACACCGGAGTTCTTTTTCAGAGCCAGCGCCAGGTCGGTGGCATTGTACACTTTTTTGTACGTGGATGTGTTCGACTCATTAATGATTCCGCC
This sequence comes from Paenibacillus sp., assembly GCA_017512705.1. GTDB lineage: Bacteria > Bacillota > Bacilli > Paenibacillales > Paenibacillaceae > Paenibacillus. The sequence goes on along the minus strand of JAFWEX010000084.1, from coordinate 315,139 downwards.
GCCCGTATTTCCTTGGGAGAAGCCGGTCAGATTGTAATCTGCATTGCCCGCTGCCTGTACACTCGCAGGTCCGGATAATAGGGTGAACCCCAGCGTGAGAGCCAGAGCCGTGCTGCATAAGCTTCGTACTGTTTTTTTCATCGAATGCATGCCTCCTGAAGGTTAATGTTGAATTCCCTGCCTGTCCCTCTAGCCATGTAACAGCGCAAGTGACATATCCACAAAGTAATACATGAGAACGATTACAACAATAATCCTGATCTCACATCCTTATGGGCAAGTTATACAGGGAGAGATATGTACCCAAAGCAACCTGGTATCGTCTGAAGTTAACTTGTGAAACAGGGCTTGCGGGAGGAAGGGGGGGGGGAACAATGCGTGTTTGAAGCGTATGCGAAAAATTGAAATTAAAAAGACAGGACCGCATATCATGCAGTCCTGCCCCATTTTATCTTTTGATCGAACGTGTCCAAAACCCGCCATAGAACTGTTTGGGCTCGACGGTAATGACAAAAGCTTTGGGATCGAGACCCAGGATGGTCTGGTAGAGCAGCTTCTGGTTTTTACGTTTCGCCAAAATCTCCATAACCAACCGATCTCCATCACGCCCACTACCGACCCACGAAGTTACACCATACCCTTTATCTCGCAAGGCGTTAGCTAGACCACCGTCCATCTGGTTGCAGATTACTTTCACGGTAACGTAACCAAGTGCGATCTTTTCCTCAATCCATGCACCAAGCAGGACCCCAAGTCCATACCCCACAGCGTACACGATCAGCGCTGACGGCTGGGTCAAATAACTGAGTACCAGATTCAACCCCAGCACATAGATCACAATCTCACCCATGCTGATCAGGGCAGCAATGTATTTCTGTCCTTTGAGCGTTAAGATCATGCGAAGCGTATAGGCTGATACATATACAATCTGAATCAAAAAGATAAATAACAATATTTTAAGCAATGGCGCTCCCTCTTTCCTAGCCGTTACTATCCATCTGGTCCTTAGTTTACCTCTGGATGGGTTCGGCTTCCTCTATATCCATCATTGGACGTTATGCCCTCTTCCTAAACGCTCCTCTGTGCTCATTCTGATATGGTTCCAGTCCAACAGTCCTCGAACTGCCATTATAAAACCGTTTGTACTCATGTTCAACCCGGCCAGGATTAGAACAATCGGGAAGAGAGCGAATGAATGGATGAATGGATAGACAAGACACTAGCGCGGAAGACGGACACACCATTAACCAAGCTGAGATATCTTATACGGAATCACCACGGAATAACCACCGAGTCACCAAGGGGCCGTTTTGAAAAAGAGAGATTCTAGCAGGTAAGCCTAAAGCATCGCAACCTTGTTTAGCTCCTGTTTCTTCCCTCTGTATACTAGGGTCCAGAGCAGCACATTCGCCAAAATGAGTATCGCACCATAAACCCAAACCCCCATGGAGAAGGAGCGGAAAAAGACATGAATGCCCCAAAATAATGCCAGGACAGGTATAGCTATAAACACATACCAGCCTTCACTCTCCTGAGCCACACTGAAGGATCGGGAGAACGGCAGCTGTTGCAGCATCAACTTGCCTGAAGCTGGAATCAGCGCTGTACCTGTCAGTAAAATGATGGCCAGGTCTGGCAAAATGCGAAGCCCAAATGTCCATGTGAACACAATGGCATTTAACAGAAACAGGGGTAAGAACATATTATATAAAAATGCCTTCAATGCGCCTTTATACAATACACTTTCATTAGCCAGAGGTGCCGCACGTAAAATCCAAGCTGCCTTGTATTGACCTGAATACTTCAGCATAGTCACTACCGTAATGACGAGAATCAGCATCAAGTAAAGACTGTATACATACGCACCTTGCCTGAATTCCATCCACGTATTCGATTGCAATCCTGTGTACCAGATAATATAAGGCATAACTAGTGCTAATCCTAGCGAAGGATAGACTTTCAGCTTGAACTCTCGTTCATTACGCATCATGGTGGCTGACAGGCGGAAACAAGCTTGCTCCTCAATGGAGCGACAGAATAGCTTGGCAACCCTTCGATCCCATTTTCCACGGCGGCGGCTGGACGTCTGGCCGGCATGAGCCATTTTCTCCAAATACAGCTCAAACGATGGCATAAGCTTCACATATATGATCAAGCAGATCACCGGGACAACCACAGCAAGCGCTGTGAGCGTGTAGATCCAAACTCCGCCGCCACCTGCGAAGAACCAATCGTATGCAGAAGCATACCAGAGCGGGGGTAACAGCAACTGCCACCAGGCGGGAGTGAATACGACACCAACATTAAAGATATCAAACGAACGAATGACAAACTGATATCCAATCGCGATACCAACGGACATGATAATCTGCACCATATTAATCATGTCCCTCAGCTTCTCACCATCCAGAAATTTCATCATGAACAGATAGATGAGAGAGGTGGTCACCAAGATCAGCATACTAATCAGAATGATCTGTAATAGGAAGAGCAGGAAGAAACCAATCCCGTGCGTAATTAAACCGGCAATCAGCGGAGCAACTGTCAATGAACCGGTTAGAAGAAACAGATACACTCCTGCATGAATGGCTCGGGCCAAGCCTACCGTTCGTGCATTGACAGGTTTGGTCGAAATAATATTACGATCCCGAATGTCCAGAAGCACGGATGAAAAATCCGAAATCATGGACGTCATAATCATAAACATCAAGACACCAAACAGAATGCCCATCTGAAGCATGAATTGGCCTGTATCCCATACAATAAAGGGAACCATAATTAATCCCATCAACATATATAACCAGAGAGAGCGAATATACAGGTTACCTTCTTTGCTCTCCTTGTTCTTAGCTCTTGAAGACATAATCATAGGCACTCTGCGCTGATCCATCTGGAACTTCACCCGTAAGATGAGGCGCAGCACATCATAATCAGCCCCCGTCTTGACGATAATCGGCCGAAAATGATCCAGTATTTTGAGCGTACGAAAATCAGAGGAAGAGGATTCCGCCATATCAGCTCACCTCCTGCACAATCGACACAAAACGCTCAGCTATCGCTTTATGTTCATCAAAGCCTGTCAATTGATTAAACACTTCCTCCAGTGATCCTTCCTTCGATTGCTGTTGAAGCTGCTTAAACGTACCATCCGCCACTACACGGCCCTCGGCAATCAGTACAATTCGGCTGCTGATCTTCTCCACGACATCCATAATGTGTGACGAATAGAAGATGGTTGTGCCTTTCGCTGACAACTGCGACAAAATCTCTTTTACCACCATAACACTGTTTGCGTCCAGTCCGCTGAGCGGTTCATCCAAGAACAGCAGATCCGGATCATGCAGCAGTGCCGAGATGAGCAGCACTTTCTGACGCATTCCTTTGGAGAAGGAAGCAATGCGTGAGTGGTATGATCTTTCCAGTCCAAAACAATCCATGAGCAGCTTGGCTTTGTAATCCGCATCTTCATAGGACAAGCCGTACAACTCTCCTGTAAACGTCAAATATTCCGCCGGAGTTAATTGTTCATACAGTTCTGCCACTTCAGGCACATACCCGATTCTTCGCTTATATTCCACATTGCCATCTGCGATATCCTGTCCAAAAATACGAACGCTCCCCACATATCCTTCTATCAATCCGAGCAAAATCTTCACCGTTGTGCTCTTACCGGCTCCATTCGGCCCGATATATCCAATCATCTCTCCCCGATTGACTTCGAGGTCAATGCCGTTCAACACATAACGCCCATTGTACCTCATACGCAAGCCTTCAATGGATAGCACTTGTTCTTCACTTGATTTTGGCTGCATTTGTTCTAAAGTCACTTGGTTATCCAGCTCCTTGTCTATACTGTTTTCTACAATTATACTAGTTTACCACAGTTTGGATTACACTCGCAGTAACTCTCTTAATAGAGAGCTCACCATATGTATAACAAAAAGACGCTTCATTCGAAGCGTCTTCCTGGGAGTTACGTTTAATCCTCGTCATCAAAATCCTGATCAAATGATAGCACCTTGCCTGTGCCTGCATCTATATCGACGTCCGCTTCACCTTGAGCTGTTCGCAGTTCGATCTCATAGACATAACGACCGTTGTCACGATCCAGCTCAACCTTCGTTACTTTACCACCTGTAACTTGTTTCAGGGCAATGTTAGAAGCCTGTTCAACTGTCAGTTTAACCTGACTGGCAGCCGATGAATTAGAAACATGATCTGTTCCATTATCACGGTCATCGTCATCGTCATCGAAGTCATCCTCACGAACAACTTCCAAAACCTTACCCGTGTAAGCATCCAATCGAACTGTCAAATCAGGGATGCCTTTTCTGTCGATCTCTACTTCATAAAAGGTTTGACCGTTTCTACGCTCCAGATCCACATCATCCACTTTACCTTCCACTACTTTTAGAGCTATTGCTTTGGCTTGTGACACAGTCAGCATTTTGTCTGTATTGTTCTGGTTAGCATTGGTAGATGTTGTCCCTGCACTTGGTGCGGTCTGCGTTGTTTCCGATTGTGCTTTTGGCGCTGGTTGGCCGCTCGTATTGCCGCTAGCTGCAACAGCTGATCCACCCAGCAGTATCGCTGCGGACAAGCTACCAATCCATAGTTTATGTTTGTTCATCATCATCATTCATCTCCTCATTCATGTTCTCGTCTACAAACTTAGAATAACCTAGACGAATGAGAGATTAGGGAGAACAAGATTAGAATTTGATGAGAAAATGAGAAGAGTATACTTATCACTTTTCAGAATGCTATTTTCAAAATATATCTTACTCGTCGTCTTTATCCCATGTCACCGAACGAATAGCACCCGAAATGGCATTAACCTGCACCGTGGCTTCCCGTCCGTCTTCCAGATCAATCTCAACCAAATAATAGGGGTTGCCACTGTTCGTGCCGCGCAGCTCTACATCATCTACTTCGCCAGGAACTCTGGCAAGTGCCTTCTGCTCGGCCTGTTTCTCACTTAGAAACTGCGGCTCGTTCTCCGTCTCCCCGGCTTCGGATGAAGGAGGTGACTTGATCGCTTGGGAGGAGAGAATCTCGCCCGTGTATGGATCGATGGTCAGTTCCTGACGGCTGTTATCCTTTGCTTCTACCACCGCGGTGTACACCGGGCTGCCCTGCTGCTCCACAAGCTCTAATGATACAAGTTGTTCTCCTGCCCTTTGCTTCAGCAGTTCCGACTTCATCTGCTCTCGACTCCACAGCGTCTTCTCCTCAGCCTGGGGAGCGGCCTCCAGTCGTTTAATGGATTGGACTGCTGCCGTAAAAGCATCCACCTGCACATCGTATAAACCCGTCTCCGAACGAAGTTGCATCAGATATGTACCGTCCTTCAAGGTAGAGTGAATGATCTCCCCCGGATATTGATTCAGTACAGATTGTGCCGCTGCATCGGCAGATAACTGCTCGCGAGCTGGTTCCCATGGTTTCCACCACATTACTGCTGCGAGAAGCACCACAGTTAGGATACCGGCCCCCCACTGCAGCAACTTACGTGATCTGCCCCCTGCGTTGCTTCCATTTTCATTTTTATTTAAATGCTTATGCTTGTGCTTTTGCTCACTTCGTATCATCTCAGGCCGCTGTTCCTGCTCTGACATACGCACTCCCTCCCTCACATTCTCTCAGATTACATCGCTCCACCCAGTATAGAAGAGAAGAATGAGAATTTCATGAGAGTGGTCTGTCTGCACGATCGGTCTTGGAACGTGGCAAAATAATACAAGCCTCCGTACCAACACCCTCGGTACTGGATAGTTCAATCTGTGCTCCAACAGCACCTGCCAGCTCTTTGGCAAGAGAGAGTCCCAGACCCGATCCGCTGGCACTGCCGCTTCGGGTTCTGGAGATGTCCACTTGGTAGAAACGGTCGAACACCTTCGCAAGATCCTCCTCCCGCATACCAATGCCTCGATCCACAATCCGTATACAGCAGTTCTCGTCGTGAGCATCCAGTCTGACTTCAATCGCATCTTCACTATATTTCCGTGCGTTATCCAGCAAAATAAACACCAACTGCTTCAGCTTACTCTCATCACTGATCGCATAGATTGGGCCTGTTACGTCACACCGTACTTCCCGGTGATATGCTTCGCGGAATGCACGTGTAGATTCAGCAGCGAGCTTCGCAATATCTACACGCTCCAGCTGTACATTCCATTGCTCGGGCTGCTTTGCCAGCAGTAACAGTTGCTCGGTCATCTCACGCATGCGTACCGATTCAGACAGAATTGCTTCCACCGCTTCATCAAATACTTCCGGTCGTTCCTTACCCCTACGCTGGAGCAGACTGGCATAACTCTCGATGATGGTCAGCGGTGTTTTGAGCTCATGGGATGCATCCGAGACAAAACGCTCCTGCCGTTCAAAGTTCGATTCCAGCAAATCCATCATTCGATTAAACGTCTGACCCATCGTGTTCAGCTCATCCTTAGATGTTCCCTCCAGTGGAAGCCGCTTAAAATGCCCACTAGCTTGAATATCACGCATAGTATGCGTCATCTGCTGGATGGGTCTTGTCATCCGGTTCGCCAGAATCCGGCTCGAGATTACGGCAGGAATCAGCGCTATGATGGTAACGATCACTAATACGGTACGCAAGGTAGCAAGCCCGCCCTCCGTCTCAGCTACACTCTGAGTAACTTGCAGGTTAACTACTTCACCATCCGGCCAGATAAGTGGCATGGATACCCACACATAGCCAACCTGATCCACTTGGATATACTCTGCCTTTTTCTCATTTTCATACTGGTAAGACAATTGGCTGAGCTGCTCGGATGCTGCAGTTGTGGTTACAGGTGAGCTGCTGCCATCCTCATGTACAATGCGAAGCATACCGTTGATGGGTGCATAAGCCCGGAGCAGATCGTCTGGCGGAATGGATCCAGCAGACTGACGTACCCCTGCCACAATCGACTCTGCTTCTGCTTCGACCCGGCGGATCTCATTATTGATCGATACTCGCTCGAATACGAGATATACAGACAGATTCACCGCAATTAACAGCACAGCAAATAAAACCGACGAATATCCGTAGATTTTGCTGCGGAGACTCATGATTGCTCCTTCAGGACGTACCCCACGCCCCTTACAGTATGTATTAAGGGTGGTGCGAATCCGTTATCCACCTTTTTACGCAAATAACGGATGTACACATCCACCACATTGGTATCACCATAATAATCGTACCCCCACACGGATTGCACAATCTGATCCCGGCTGAGCACCTGCCGCTGATTCCGCAGCAAATACACCAGCAGATCAAATTCGCGAGGGGTAAGCTCAATCGCTTGTCCATCTCGAGACACTTCACGTGTTCCTTCATGAAGCTTCAGGTCGGCAGCAGTTAACCATGTCTCTTCTGCTTCATGAAGCTGACTTGCCGTCCCCTGCTCTGCCATCTGACCGAAGTTCTGAACGGTTGTCCTTGCAGAAGCAGCCGCGGCAAGCCGTAGAGCTGCACGGACTCTTGCCAGTAGCTCTTCAATCTGAAACGGCTTGGTGATATAGTCATTGGCGCCGAGATCCAGCCCAGACACTTTATCTTCCACCGAATCCTTCGCTGTCAGCATGAGGATCGGGATGACCGCATCTCTAGCTCGAATCCGCCGCAGAACCTCGATGCCACTTAGACCAGGCAGCATGATGTCCAGAAGAATCAAATCCCATTGTCCTTCGCTGTACTTTTCCAGCCCTTCTGTCCCACTGCCTGCCTTTGTGACCTGATATCCTTCGTATTGCAGCTCCAGTTCAAGCAGTCGTGCAATTTTGGGCTCATCTTCAATGACCAGCACGGCCTCATTCAAGCGGATTCCCCCTTACCCTGTCATATCCTACTCCCGCTAGTTTACAACATCTGTTTACAAATTGCTCAAAGCATCCGATACAGACTGCTCTCCAGCTATCAGATCAAAAGCCTTCCGATAGGTCTTCTCTTCCAGCAGAGAGGCTGCAATGACACGCGCTACATCTTCACGCGCAATGCTGCCCGGCTTCAGGTCAGTTCCTACTGCCACCTTGCCGGTTCCCGATTTATTTTCCAGACCTCCGGGACGGATAATCGTATAGTTCAGTTCACTGGCAAACAGTGCTCGATCCGCAAAATGCTTTGCTACATAATACGGTTTGATCTCTTTTGACCATTTACTCCGCTGATCTGCACCATAGGCGCTGACCATAATATATCTGGATATACCTCGCTTCTCTGCGGCCTCCATCGTTTTCACCGCGCCATCCAGGTCAATGAGCAAAGTTTTGTCTGGGCCCGTCGAGCCACCTGAACCTGCTGTAAATACGATAGCATTCTGATCCTTCATGGCTTCTGCAAGCTCATCGACTGTACCTTCCAAATCTCCCATGACAACCTGTGCGCCAAGTTTTTTCAGTGCGTCTGCTTGCTCTGGCTTGCGAATCATAGCCGTGACCTGATGTTTACCTTCCTGTGCCAACTGTTCAGCTAAATGTTTACCAATCTGTCCATTTGCTCCAATCACTAGTACATTCATTATTCATTCTCCTCTCAAGTGTGTCAGAGAACAACATATGGCTCCCTGCGGGTTATTTTATTGACTTTCTTAAAAAGCCTCATCCTATCTTTTAAACGAAAGCCAGTGCTTCTAAGCGCAGGTTGTGTCGTTCCCTAGCTAAACAAATCTCAATCTCGATTTCTATCGTTATTGTTAATATCTGATGAATGTCTCCTGTTCATACCTTGTAGGTATACCAAAAAAGGGCGCCGGATAGGCGCCCTTTGACGTTTACACTATAGATTAATAAGCCAGTGCGAACAAGCCATGGATGTGGGACAGGTAACGGATGTTACTTGCTTCTTTCATCATGGTTGCAGGCAGACCTTTCAGTCGAGTCTGGTTACCACCGATCATGCCGACAGCATCCTTACGACCCAAGCTTCCCAGTGTACCGGAGAATACTGGTGTGAAAGTTTCCATTGCGCCACCTTTGAACATTACGCCCAGGTTGTGACCAATGGTTTCACCCATTTGCCAAGCCAGTTGTGCTGTTGGAGGATAAGGACGAGCGCCTTCGCTAGGGAAGACCACTGCGCTGTCACCAGCAACAAACACATCTTTGTGGGATGTAGATTGCAGAACTTCCGTTACTTTCGCACGGCCGCGATCTACTTCGATTCCACTGTTAGCAACAACCGCATTACCTTGTACGCCACCTGTCCATACGAGTGTGTTCGTAGGGATCGAGCTGCCGTCTTTCAGCAATACTTCGTTTTCTTTCATCTCGGTAATCGCTACGCCAACGATGAAGTTTACGCCGCGTTTTTCGAGACTGGATTTCGCACGATCAACCAGCTCTGGTGGGAAACCAGCCAGAATGGAAGGACCTGCTTCTACCGTATAGAGGGAGATATCGTTGAAATCGATACCTTTCTGTTTGCATACGCCTGGCAGAAGGTCAGCGAATTCACCAACAAGCTCGATACCAGTCAAACCGCCGCCGCCAATAACAAACGTAGCGTCTGCTTTGTTGCCGGATTGTTTGTAAGCATCCAGACGTGCTTCAACGTGTGCACGAATACGGTTCGCATCGCTAACCGATTTGAGCGTGAAGCTGTACTCCTGCAATCCCGGAATTCCGAAGAATGCAGTTTCGCTACCCAGGGCAACGACGAGTGCATCATAAGAGTATGTGGAGCCGCTAGTCATGAGGACTTTTTTCTCGTCCGGCTTGATCGTATCCACCGTATCGATTTTCAAGTTCACATCTTTACCGCGCAGCAATTTTTCGAGCGGGAGTGCTACAGCTTGCTCAGCAATGCTTCCTGCAGCAAGACGGTGCAGTTCCGTAATAATTTGGTGCGTAGGGTAACGGTTCACGACTGTAATTGTCGCTTCTTCCGGAGTCAAGTATTGACGCGCAGTCAGCGCAGTCAACAGACCGCCGTAACCTCCACCCAAGATCAAAATTTGCTTCGACATATCCATCCTCCGTTCTTTCTAAGTCTTAACGTTTCGATTGTTGACGCTCGTTCAAGATGCTCAGGAACGATTGAGCAAAACGAAGCGTTTGTTGTACGTTTGGATCTTTAAGCATTTTGAGCATAGCGAACAGGCCAACCGAAGTTTGTTCGGCTTGGGCACGGTCATTTGCCTCGATGGCAGCAGAAGCTACACCTTTAGCTTTTTCTACAACAGGTTTAGCGAACTCACCCATTGCACTCATCGTGTCGCTGATTAGAACTTGGTCCGTAGCGATACCTTGTGCGAAATCATAAGCTTTTGTCATTGCAGTAACCATTTCAGCCAATTTAGGCAGGTTCTCCACCAATACAGTTAAAGACTCCTGTACCTCAGGCTTCATCAGTTGATCCAGTACGTCCAGGGACTGGCGCTCGGAAACGTTGGCGCCTTCTGTTACTGGCACCTCTTGTTGAGTAGGCGATTGTGACATAAGAGAAAGTCCTCCTTTACTTTGGGATAGAAGTCCGCGACTTTCATGATGCCTGTCAAGCTAAGCCGAACCACAAATACATCAATACAGTAAATGTACCAAATTTCACACATTAGGATAAGCGTGGCCAAAAACCACTCTCACGCATGCATGGTATGTTGGGTCTATTACGCACAAAACGACAAGCAGGCCGAAACCGAACTCTATACCCTTATATTACACCTCTTACACATGAACATGAAAAAGAATCTTTTTACACTTGTGAAGATATTGTGAACATTGTAACAAAATCGATGTTTTTGTCAAGGCGTGCCATCTTGTCTGAACGGTCATAATTTGTATCCAAACGCCCCTACATACCATATACGGTATTAAAAAAATCACATCACACCATATGTACGAAAAGCACATATGAAAGTACATGATATATGGATTTTCAGGATTGGATTCCCAAAAACATAACACTTCTGCAACGAATTTGGTCACTTTGGTTATTATGCAGCGACAGACTCAGCCTTATTCTTTGAGATGAACATATCATCCAAACAAGTATGGGCCTTTTCAGGGAAGAATGCAAAGCACATCCGGGACACTTCATTTATGTTTCGTCTGTTCCTAGATAAGCTCAAAGCTCTCCAACACATCTAGTATCAAGAGTTTGGCATAACGAATAACGTATTTTTCTGAACGTCTTCTGAACTCGAACGTTTAAATATTCTTCAGTCCGGTTAATAAGCACTACACCAGACAACGAAGGAGATGTTCGATATGAGTAATTCAACTAGCGATAAAATCAAAGCAGGCGTTAACAAAGCCAAAGGCGAAGTGAAGGATCAGATCGGTAACGCGACGAACAATAAGTCCCTTCAAGCTGAAGGTAAAATGGATAAGGCCAAAGGGGCCGTTCAAGATAAAGTGGCCGATGTGAAAAAACATCACGAATAATACAAATGAATTAGCGTATTTGGCATATCTCTAAGACCTCGCGTGAAGTCAGCTAGAAGCTAGTGAGTGTTAGAAGCAGCCTGACTGTCTTGATCATGGGTTCGGATCTTTCCGAACATCTGATTAGATGACGGAGGCACAAAAAAGCCAAGGAAGGTACCTGAAAAACTCCCCTTCCCTGGCTTTTTTCATTTTATGTCACAGGTACAGCATACCTTGCCATATCAATGATAAAGTTGCGGCTTTGACGTGTCGTATGATACTCCCGACTGAACAGCCTCACCCAATCCGCATTCTCCCGATACCAGTGGTATGTCTTGTCCAGCCCCTGTTCCAGGGTAGTTCGAGGGTACCAGCCCAATGCAGCGCGCAATTTGCCGGAGTGAACAACCAGACTTGAACCCCTGGACTGCGTAGGCTCCTGTTCCCGGACTTCCTTCCCGATCACAGATCGAACCATAGGCTCCAGAAGCATGCCGATCTCTTGCATCGTCGTTCCAAATCCCGTAGAGATATTATAGATGTGACCGTCTTGGCCTTTCATCATAATCAGTTCAATCGCTCGCAACGCATCCTCAATATACAAAAAGTCTCGAACAGCTGATCCTTGGATATCCAGTGGCAAACCATCTAGCATACGTGCGAAGTTCCGCGGAATGATACGATCAGGGACTTGCCATGGCCCATATAGATTGGTCAGACGGAATATCTTCACTGGTAGCTGATAACATTTTGCATAGGATTGAGCTAGCATCTCACAGGCTGCTTTCGAAGCGGAGTAAGGGGATACAGGTGCAAGCGGGTCTGATTCACTATAAACTCTACCCCAATCGCCGCCATAGACTTCAACGGATGAAGCCAGTAACACAGGGATGTCATGATCCGCAGCATACTGCAGAATAGTCTGCGTACTAATCGTATTATTGCGAAATACTTCTGCAGGGTAATGGTATGAATAATCGACATGAGGCATGGCAGCAAGATGAATGATGTAATCCGTGTTGTGGGGTAGACGAATGCTGTCCTTCATGAGGTTACACTCGATAAAAGGCATATCGTGCAGTGGAGAGAGTTGCACCAGTCTCTGACAATAGTCATCCTGATCCAGCATGGTGATCTGATGTCCCTTTTGCGCCAAAAAGTGTGAGAGATTAAACCCGACGAAACCTGAAGCTCCTGTCACCACAATATTCACACATGTTCCCCCTATTCGTTTTTACATCAGGCACTTCAAAGAGAATCTTATGTAAAGAGTATAACCTTAAAATGATACATTTTGTATCATTTTACAATTGTTTTTTTGATTGTCCCTATATTGAAAGGTTAATACATAGAAAAGGAGGGATCTTACCATGTTCGATCCAAGGAAAGACAACAACGATATTGAACGGATGTATTTTCAAGACGACGGAATGATTCCGAATCATCCACATCTCCCCGTACTCTTGTACAAAGGGGTATGGCATACCGATCCAGTTGGTGCTGAATCACGCTTTAACCGTAACGGATGGTCCAACAGCTGGGTCAATGGCGTATTCGATGTTCATCATTATCACAGTAATGCACACGAGGCTCTTGCCGTAATCAGTGGATTCGTGAAGTTGATTATCGGTGGTGAGAAGGGACAGAAGATTGTTCTGGAAAGCGGAGATGTCGTTGTATTACCTGCGGGAACCGGCCATAAACGCTTGAAGGCCAGTCCCAACTTCCGGATCACCGGAGCTTATCCTGGGGGTATGAGCTATAACACACGTACAGGCGAGCCCGGGGAACGCCCTCAAGTTTTGCAAGAGATTCGAGAGGTTTCTATACCAGATACAGATCCAGTGTATGGAAGGGGCGGCCCCTTAACCAAGCTGTGGCTGAATCGGAACAATTAAAATAGCGAGACATGGTGCGGGCTCTAGCTACAAAGCTGTTGCTAGTCGGACACGGTAGAAGCGCATCGCGCGAGGGTTGCCTTCCATGTCCAGCTTCCCTTGAAGCACAAGTTGACGTAAACGGTATTCAATAAAGGAGTCACCGACAGCCTGTGGCAAGTTCCCCAGCACCTCTCCTACTACACGAGCAGCATTGATGAATTGCTGCGCTTCATGTTCTTCGGCGAGCTTCTTGACCTGTTCCAAAATAAATTCATCGAGGCTGTCTTCGGGTATACTTTGAACCACATCATCTTGGATGATCCTTAACGTACCTGGTTGTAAGGACAGTTCAAGCCATTCCTTTTCCATAAGACTTCGCTGCTCCTCTGACAACGGTTCGGCATCCATACTGTGCTTCCACATCATGGACAGGTGCTCCGAGATCAACTCACCTAGACGGAGAACCTGATGTTCAGAAGTATCAAACAAGGCTTGGTACAGTGACGTAGTATCCATTAATTTGATCGTGTTTTGACGATGACGCAGCAGGTAGAGCGCATAAAGCAAGCCCGTTCGCTCATGGCCATTGTTCGTATACCACAGAATTACCCGAGTCTCTTCACGAATTGCACTTAGGAATGATTTAATCTGATTCAACTGTTTCAGGCCTTGAATAAGATAACTTCCGTGCTCCGAGATATGAAGTCTTTCCAGTAGCCATAGGTGTCTTCGCTGCATTACTCTTGCATCCGTCAGGTCCCCTAAAGGCCCAATGGCATAGTAATCATTCAGTGAGTAAAAACGTCGACCTTCCCGCCCGGGGAATTCGCCCATGGCTACTTTGATACTCCCCAGAGGCGATTCACCGATAGCAATATGGATCTCTTCTGCATGCTGCAGATCGGGCAACTCACGGACGTTATCTCTAAGATGCAATTGGCTGAATAGTTGATGTTGTCTCTCTACAAACTGCATGTAATGGGCCTCGTCATGCTTACCATTCATAGCCATATCTGTACGCAGGTATAGTTCACGCAGCAGTGAACGGAGTTCTTCTTCCTCCATCTGTTGCAATTCGTTATCCAAATCGAAAACACTTTTGATCATGAAGAAACCTCCCTGGAATCACTTCATATGTCTGACCTGAACCTAACTTTTGCATGATTTCCTCCAATTTCGTCACTTCGATGATGAGGAGATCGACTTACCTGAAGCCTGATGTAACGAATGCCCTTCATCTTGATCTGAATTGGACCGGGTAAAATGTCGTTCCAATTTGCGGCTTGCCCATAAAGATATTGCAATGAACAGGATTACGCCAATCCAGCGTATCGGGTGCTCCAGAAACTGCTCTACGTTAGAGCCGATGTACGTCACCGAGAAAATCATGATGCCTTTACCGAACCCGACCGCAAGCAGGAAGGACAACAATCGCATTCGTGCGATCCCAGCCGCCACATTAATAATGACAAATGGACCTACCGGAAAAATACTAAGCAAGAATACATAACTAAACGCATTTCTGCGAATCCATACCATGCTGCGTTGCACACGCGGTTTGCGTGCCCATTTTTCCACAAAGGCCGATTTTCCAATCTCCCTTACAATCAGAAAAGTCACGGTACAGCCGAGCACCATACCGATCCACGAGTACAAAAAACCAGCCCATAAGCCGTATACCGCTCCATTAACACCCACAATCAATAACGTGGGAAGCGGCGGTACAAAAGATTTCATAAACGTAAGTAAAATGCCCGGCAATGGGCCAAGAGAGCGGAATTTCTCCAGCCAAAACCGAATATTTTCTTCCGTGAAATACGACATGATATCTATAGCTGCCGTTGTCATCCACATCCATCCAATCTATTCAATACTATTTCAAACGTAGAAAACACCAAAAACTATAGAAATAACATGCTTCATGAGAGCAATCTATCCTGCGAAGTCAGATCCTCTATTCAAAAGTTAATGCAACTCTACCCTCCAAGTATAACGTACATTGGGCACGTGCACCGTTGTCAATTTGAAGAAATCTGTGACGCATCCACCAAACCAAAAAAAGCACACCTCGATGATGATCTTGGTATGCTTTGACGTATAAGAGCCTCTGAACCTTGTTCATTCGGTTCATTAGCTTAGTTTATTTATTCTGGTGTTATTCCTTGCATCGACAGCTCCAACAGTTCTGCCTGGTGAGCCGCATTCCACTCCGGTATTCCTGATCGCATGAATTCATCTGCATCCATTGCCGCCTTCGACTGGTTGCACAGATTACAGGCACAAACACAATTAAGCGGTGTCGTATGTCCACCCTTGGCTCGCGGAAGGAGATGGTCAATAGTATCTCCGTAGGAGCCACAGAAGTAACAGGTATGCTTATCTCGATTCAGAATAAACCGTTTGAATTCCTTATTGCTGAACAACCGACGAATCGTGTACCGATTGACCACCACGGCAGCTTTTTCCTTCACCAGCGTAACCGCAAGCTCCATGTCTACTTCTTGATGCCAGCGCCGGCCTTTGTCCGTTTTGCCGCGCATGCGCACCATACCTTGCCGGTTGGTCCGGAGCGAAGCCGGATCATCCGGCTCAATGGCTGCCGGCGGCGAGTGATGACGCCGCGGACGGCCCTCCATTCCAGCCAATGGACTACGGCTGGAATGTGGCGCAGGGGCCTCAGCAGCTCCGCTGCGGGACTGCCCTGCGCTGGACGCTAGCGCAGCAGCCGCACGCTTGCGGCGGCGCTGGCGTGTGCGCCGAGCTGCGGACGGCTGGTCCGCAGCCTCTGGCGCTGCTGCTGGGCCTTGCGGCACAGCCGGCAGCAGCGCTTGGGCCGCCGATATCTGTTCGGCGGCCGGAACCGCAGCGGCAGCTCGCTTGCGCGCACGCTGCCTGTGGCCCTTCGCATTCGCAACAGCAACGCCTTGCGAATGCCCTTCCCCGGGCGGATGCTCTCCGCCCGGCCTTGAATCCACCGCATGCTGATCGCTGGATTGCTGACGCTCAGTCTCGGCCTCAGCAGACGTCCGAGACTGAGCATTCATTAACTCAGACGGCTTCTTCTTCCGCCGTCTTCGTCTCTTTCGCCGCTGACTCCCCGAAGAAGTGGAAGCACCTGCTCCGTCATTCAACGTCTGATCGCCAAGGGCAGCACTCGTTTCAGCAGATGCTAATCCTGCCACTCCATCTGAACCCACACCTGGACTCATTCCCTTATCGCTCTCTCCAGCAGCTTGCTGCGCTAAAGCCTGGACTTTCCGTTCACGTTCATTCGTCACCGTGGCCTGAGCCTCGTCTACCCTGGGAGTCTCCTCTGCATTGCCCTGGACACGCCCCATCCTTACAGAGTCAGCTGTCGTCACTTTGCCATGATGTGGCTCTCGTACACCGAGCTGACGACAACGTCTGCAGGCTCCCCGTCTGGCCCCGGAACCTGCACGCCTGCCAGTTCTACGCCGAAAATCAGACGCAGGGCGCTGCTCTCCACAATACATACATGTCTTGGTTTGTTTCGTTTCAAGTGCTGCCTTCCTTGTGTGGACAGGGGCTGGTCCCGTCTCCATGTTGTCACCTCGGTTCCGAATGAATCCGGTTTCTTTCTATTGTATCACATCTGCTCACGAACACCCTCATAACCGCCCGTCTTATAGTCACCAGTACTAAATTCAGGTGTCTGCTCCCTGCATTCATGAAGAATATGCTCTACGTATTCCAATATATCCTGCAGCGCTTTGCCGCATTGTTCACATTTAGTCATGTTGATCACCTTGATCCTATCTCAAAAGTTTACTTATAACATCCATTCCGCCTTATGATTACCCTTGGATTGAACAAAAGAAACATTCGTTCCCACGCCACGGCATGACTATCCCGTTGCTTCTGGGCGGAAAAATGATAGCAAAAAGCCGTCTTCGGAACGCACCAAGGCGAACTGAAAACGGCTGATCTTCATCTTCATAGGGATTGTACGTTCTAACGAACGTCCACTTTCCCTGAATTCTGCTGGGGTACAAGACGCGGTTTTGGTTTTGGCAGATTGCCAAAAATAACCCAGGCATAAGGCAGGAATCTCGCTGCCAGCCCAACCACAATCCAGGAGGCGATCAATGCAAAAACAAATCCGCCCGCGTACCACAGATGAATTAACCAGGAAACCCCTGTTTGTGGCGGATGCTCACGATAAATTAACAAGAACAATGGGTGAATCAGATACACACCAAAGGACAACGCACCTAGACGACTAAGTGGTTTGGCAAGGAGTGCAGGACCTTTGTGATAGAGCCAGTAAGCGATCTGAATAATGACCAGCGCACAAGCAAATGTATGCACATTCCAGAAGAACTCATACCATAACGTGTTATAAGTGGCTATCTTCAATCGCAGTAAATAGTAAATATACACGTGTCCCAGTCCCGCCGTGATCCAGACCAGCCATAACAAAATCCAAGAAGCTACGCGCCCCTTCGTTGCATTGACTCGGCTAACGATAAACCATTGTTTGATTTTCGGGAAATACACACCCATGAAAACACCCAACATGAAATAGGAGAAGTACGAGAATGCCCAGCTTCCTTTGTTGGGAACCTGAAACCCATACTTGTTACTCAGAATAAAGGCCCATTGGATAAGAAGACCAATCGGAACAGACCATTTTACAACAGACGGGTATTTCTTCATCAACCACAGCACAAGCGGAAAAATAAGATAAAATTGCATATTAATAAACACAAAATACAGATGTGTGTATGCTTTACCTGTCAACAACTTCTCAATAAATGTGCTGATCGATTCATTGAGCGGTCGTCCTTGATAATACATATTATGCAGAATGACAAAATACAAGATCGAGAACAGGAAATATGGCAGTAGGATATAGACAAAACGCTTCTTGTAGAAATTACTAACCAGTTTCTTGTCTAGCGGACGGTTAAAATAGTTATAGAACAGTACAAAACTGCTCAAAAAAATAAAGGTCGGTGTACCATATTTCATAAAGATATTAATGAAGTTGTACAGCCAGTAATAACCGGATTCTCTCATTTCCAACGTTGCATTGGAGGTAGAATGTACACATAACACGCCGATAATGGCGACTGCTCGTACAATATTTAACTCCGGTATTCGTTCTCTTTTCAGTGTTTGACTCATGTTCAGAGGCTCTCCTTTATGTGTTCGCCAATATGTTAAATATGACTTATTCCATTTAAGCTCTCTATCTATTAAAAAGCATATTGCGAAATATGTGTAGCCCAATTTCCTAATAATTTATTAATTTTCAAGTTGATTTCACAGGATTCATCGAGTTACGCATGTCAAAAAGACCGCTAGAGCGCGGTCTGGGGCTATCAAAATCTCACTAAATCCCTTTCATTACCGGTACTAAAATTGTAAACTCAGGCTCTGTATCATAGGGGTCTTGCTCCATGGGATATACTTCATAGTGTGTAAGCGGATCATTCAATAGATGGAGTCCCTGCTCTTCAATCCACGCATAGATCCGATTATACGAAGATTCAATGGATTGTCCTTTGGCATGGCTGCATTTCGCATAATCATGTGCGGGAACCTCCAATTGAATCATCCCTTCCGGGACAGATGGAGTTGCTGTGTTACCCACCCGGACGGCAACATAATGAACAAATCCGGTGTCTGTTACGTGATAAGACAATCCTAATAGCTCTTCGGGGTGGATTACATTTTGGATTTCATGCAGACGTCGCTTAAATTCAGTCTGTACCTTGCGTATGCCTCCAGCGCCGGCCTCAGCAAAAGTGCCTTCCCATTTTAGACCGATCATCGTTGCTGCTTCCTTACGGATTAACTCCGCAACTTGAATTGGTTTCATGCCCCTCATCCCTTCACGCTTCAATAGTCATTAGGTCTGTCATGTTGTCCTGGTTCTAACTCTATTTTATACTAAAACAGTGACAAAATCTGTCAGTATATATCGCATAATCCAATCAGGAGTGTACGATCATGACCAAAACGGAACGTTTAATTGAACTAATGATGCGAGTATATGAAAAACCCAGGTTTACAGCGGAAGAGATGGCTGCTGAATTTGGAGTGTCCTACCGGACAATGCTTCGCTACCTACACGAACTCAGTGGCATGGGTGTCCCTTTATATGCTGAACCTGGACGCAGCGGCGGATACTCCCTACTGCTGCCGCTCCGACATGAAAATAAGATGACAGCACAGCGAATGGTACGCCGTGATCCATTCCAGCGCATTGTTCGACCTGAGACTTACGTAGTCGGGCTTGAATTCCAGGCTCCCTTTACAGCCGTCTTCATGGCACAGGTCATGATCCCTAGGTTGTGGGCAGCATTGAAACGAAGACAGCATGAAATCCCCCGCCAGAAACAGGCAGGGGTGCGGACAGGCGTTGTGTTGAGTCGTCAGCGACTATATCATTACATTGCCGGAGTAGAGGTATTCTATTATGATGAACTACCAGAAGACATGATAGGCATAACACTTCCCGCAAGAGAATATGCACAGTATACCCATCAGGGCAAGGTTGATAGAATACAGTCTGATGAATCATTTCTGTGGATGATGGATAAGTTAAAGCTTCGAGGCCTGATGCCCGATCTTGCTGCTTATGCGTTGGAGATTCAAGTAGAGAACTCACCCAATATCGACATGTACGTTCCGCTCTGTCACGAGACTAGTTCTTTTCCCGGCTAGCAAGAATCTGCTTGTACACCTCAATCGCCGCCTGTCTGGAGGCTTTCAGGTCAACAATCGCATCCTTGCGTGGCTGATGAATGTCTTTGCTATGCAAGTCCTGCAACTCAGGCAACCACTTGCGAATGTAATCACCCTGAGCATCATACTTCTCGGACTGTGTCACCGGATTGTTCACCCGGAAATACGGGGCAGCATTCTCACCCAGCGATGCGCACCACAGCCAGTTACCTCGATTCTGGATATTATCGTAATCCTTCAGCTTTCTTCTGAAGTATGCTTCCCCCAGTGTGAACGGGCACTGAAGGTTTTTGGTCAGGAACATAGCCGTCAGAATGCGGAGCCGATTCGGCATATGCCCGGTCTCGTTCAGTTCTGTCATGGCCGCATCAATGATTGGGATGCCTGTCTCTGCTCTGCACCAACGTTCGAAATGAGTGTCTTGAAGAACGGAGAGATCGTACACTTTTTCATACGTAAAATAATGCTCCTCATAGACTGCCCTATACAAATAAAAATCACGGAAACAGAGCTGTCTGATCCACTCCCCCGCTTCGGAGATACGCTGCGCAGCATCATACATCTTACGAATGGAGACGGCTCCTACAGCTACATAAGAACTGAGATGACTTGGCTCATACGCTTCGAACTCATCTCGATGATCCCCGTAATCCGCTACTCGTTCGGATAGAAACTGATTAAGCATCCTATGCGGGTCCTCTTCTGCCCCTTCCGCTTCACTAGCCCCTTCGAGCAAAGCAGCAGGGACACTCATAACTTCGGGCCAATCCAGCTCTCGTACACTGACGTTCACGTCTGCTATCGTTGTTGCCGATGGTGGATTAGGGTACTCATTCATGAATTCTACCCAGCGCCGATGGAAGGCAGCGAACACTTTATAGGGCTCTGATTTGCCTGTAAAACGAGCGAAGGCCTCCAGATCAATCAGCAGATGATCGGTCAGCTGAGTGAATGTGATCCCATACGATTCACAGATTTTCCGTATCTTCCGATCTCGTTCCATCGCATATGGCGTCATATCCCGATGAACTACAATTTCGCTGATCTCACCCTCCATATGGCTCAACAACCAATCTATCACTTCACTCGGTTTCCCATAAGCGACATGGAGATTTTGTTTTTCTTTCTTATATTTTCTGCCTAGTGCTGCAGCATGGCGGAGGAAGTTCACACCGCTGTGCTCCTTCTCCCGGCCTTGCCGTAGCAGGAATGGATCGTAGATTAATAGATGCAGGCTCTCTTCTCCCTGCTCCCGCAAATAATCAAAAGCAATTAGATCATCCGTACGCAGATCTTTGCGGTGTATGAATACCTTCATGCGCCATACTCCTCCTGCCTGTATGTCTGTTGTTTAGTAAAATATTGATATAATGCTTGTTCAAAGTTCCGGCTGATGCCCGAGAGCTATACAACCCGCCTTAGAACTTATTAAGCATAACTTCCTTGCTTACCCAATCTCCTCGGTGATGAAACAGACATGTGAATAATTCCTGTGATTTAAACGATACGCTATATCCTCTTCTACCCAAACACCTTTTAACCATACTTTACCAAAAAATAGAATTGCAACTCTCATGTAAAATGAGGATCTGATCAGGTAACCAATGCGAAAAGCCCCGATCTCGATCTCACTGATAACATCAGCGAGAGGAACCAGGGCTTCGTGATGAAGCTCGCATGGCGGCACCAAGGGTACAAACTCAACTCCCTTGTTACCTTAATCAATTTCTCTAGTGCTCTTACTTGACGACTTCCGCAAGCTTCTGTACAAGGCCTGCCCAACCTTGGGCCATACGTTCGCGGATGATCGCGTGGGCCTGTCCAAATTCAGTAAGTTTATCAGCATCCCATCCGCTGTGGATCAACGTAAAATGAGTACCTCCAGCTTGTTCCGCAAGTTCGAACGTTAACGTCCAGTCTTTCCCCCAACGAAAGGCAAGCTTCTGCTTTGGCTGTACCTCAATTACCTTACAAGGGGATTGTCCGAATGGCCCCGCTTCCAGTATAAATTCATGACCTTCGACAGGCTCCAGATCGCTGGGCATAAACCACGATCCCAGACCTTCCGCTGTCGAGACCTTAGGCCACACCTTTTCCACAGACGCCGTCAGTACTAATTCTTCCTTAATATCTGGTAGTGCCGTTGATGATTCCATTCGTTACTGCCTCCTTGACGCTCTTCTCAGACCCAACCTATAATGGGTCTATCTTACATATAAGGGTTGTGATTCCTATGATAGTCTGCTCTGAAAAATCCATTTCCAAACACCGCTGCTGGAAGGGATAGTTCGGCAAGAATATACCTTCCTCTGTTTTGTTTAAAACATCTAAATCTGGAGGAATGATACGATGTCATTCAGTTATTACGGCCCCTTATGCACCAAGGTATACGATATTACCAAACCGATCGGATACTCTTTGGGAGGGGATATTGAATTTTACAGCCATCTGTTGCAGCACTGCAATGGACGTATCCTGGAAGCCATGTCAGGTTCAGGCCGAATGCTCATTCCACTGCTTGAAGCAGGGCTGAAGGTAGATGGAGTCGATTATTCGGAAGCTATGGTTCAGTCCTGCCGTTCTCGATGTAGCGAACGTGCATTGCCTATGCCTGAGCTATTTGTAGCCGATCTGGTGAATTTAGACCTTCCCTATCGTTACGAAGCCATTATTATTCCGAGCGGCTCACTAATGCTTATTCAGGATCGCAGTTCTTCGATCCAGGTCCTGCAAAATCTGTATGATCACATGGAGCCAGGGGGCAGGCTGATTTTTGATCTCTTTTTGCCAGACGTCACCAAGCCAGCTTCAATGGATATATCTTCGGTTCGATTACCCGAGGGTGACATGATCACCATTGAAGAGAAAACGACCGAAATCAATCTCCTTCACCAGTATACCACCAGCCTGATTCGCTACGAGCAGTGGCACCAAGGCACACTCGTAGACACGGAAATGCAGGAACTCACCCTGAGATGGTACGGGGTGGAGGAACTGCGTCTTATTCTGGAGAAGATTGGATTCACCAACGTTGAAGTCTATGCAGACTTTAATCAAGGAGAAGCCCCTACACAATCTAGCCAGAAATTTGTCTATGAAGCAACACGCAAACTATCGTTATAAGTGATGGCGTATGGATACCAGATACAAGGTTCAAGGTTAAACCGGACAGCTATCGTCTGTTGATCATCGGTTGGACTTAATATCCACGAGCATATTGCTCGGCGATCGCTGCCTGCTGCTTGCTGACACCCAGCTCAAGTGCTGCATGATTCGCCCAGTACGGGTCACGCAGCATACCTCTGCCAATCGCAACCAGATCGGCATCTCCATTGCCGATCACGGCCTGCGCCAGCGCTGCATCTTCCAGCATGCCTACTGCGATTACAGGCACATTCAGCTCTTCCTTGAATCGACGGGCAAAAGGAACCTGGTAACCTGGATAGTTTCCAGGTTTACGTTGACCCGCCGGCCCTTCACCACCAGAGCTGATGTGGAACATGTCCACGCCTGCTTCCTGATAAGCACGGCCGATTTTGATCGTATGATTGATGTCATATCCGCCATCGGCATATTCTACGGCAGAGATTCGCATGATGAGCGGCATGTCAGCAGGCATTTCTTTTTTCACTGCACGGATAATCTCCACACCAAAGCGTGACAGATCTTGTCCATATCCATCCTCACGGTGATTCATCAGTGGAGAGTGAAACTGGTGAATCAGATAGCCATGCGCACCATGAAGTTCAATTGCATCCACACCAGCTTGAACAGCACGACGCACACCATCTGCAAATTTTTGCACCATCGCTTCCACTTCTTCCGTAGTCAACGCACGTGGTTCTTTATACTTTTCTCCCGGGAACGTTACAACAGAGGGAGCAACCGGCTGCGGTGCATCTTCGGCTTTACGTCCTGCGTGTGCAATCTGTATTGCCACTTTGGAGCCATGGGCATGCATACCCTGCACCAGCTTGGTGAAAGCCGGTACGTGCTCATCTGACCAGATACCCAGGTCGTTATCAGTAATCCGTCCATCCGGATCAACATCTGTCATTTCAATAATAATCAGTCCTGTTCCACCCACGGCACGGCTTACATAGTGAACCTGATGCCAATCATTCGGAATGCCGTCTTTGGCCGTAACTGAATATTGGCACATCGGTGCCATAACGACACGATTTTGCAGTTGCAGACCTTTGAACTGATATGGTGAAAACAATTGCTCTGTCATAATAAGTACAACTCCTATTCATCATTTATATGTTCAGTAGGTTAACGTCGTCATGCTCTGACCCATTAATTTGTATCTTGGTCCGAGAACATTTTGCCGTTCTTACCGTAGTTATCTTTCTCCAGATCTTCTATGAAAATAAAAACTTTGCTTGCATCCACACCTAGTGTCTCACAAGCTACATCGGTCATCCGTTCAATCAACTGACGCTTTTGCTCTTTTGTTTTGCCTTCTAGCATTTTCACTGTGATAAATGGCATACTATGAACACATCCTCTCTTCATAGCTATTATGAACCTGAGGTTCCAAAATTCAAGTACGTACTTTTTGGTGCCCTTCTATCCATCTTCATCCCAAGTCTGCTTACATCTACGACAGTGGGATGTCATTCTCGAATTCCGGACAAACATGATATGATATCGTTGCATTCCATGTATATATTACCCATTAAGGAGAGATTAGACGTGAAAGATATATTAATTCAACGACTCCGCACATACGTACAGATAGACACCCAGTCTGATGAAAATAGTAGCACCTGTCCGTCCACTCCGGGACAACTGGAGCTGGGCCGACTGCTGGTAGAGGAATGCATCTCCATTGGTTTACAGGAAGTGACCATGGATGAGAACGGTTATGTTATGGCTACACTTCCGTCCAATACAGACAAGGATGTCCCTGTCATCGGATTCCTCGCGCACCTCGATACCGCAACCGACTTCACGGGGAAAAATGTGAAACCGCAGGTGGTTGAGAGCTATGACGGTGCAGATCTCGTGCTGAACCGGGAGCTGGACATCATTTTGTCCACTAAGGACTTCCCGGAGCTTCATGAGTACAAGGGTCATACCCTAATTACTACCGATGGCACCACCTTACTGGGTGCAGACAACAAAGCAGGCATCTCCGAGATCATGACGGCTATGGCCTATCTAATCGAGCACCCGGAGATCAAACACGGCAAGATTCGGGTCGCTTTTACCCCGGATGAAGAGATTGGCCGCGGCCCTCACAAGTTTGATGTTGCCACCTTTGGTGCTAAATATGCTTATACTGTGGACGGCGGTCCACTTGGCGAACTGGAATATGAGAGCTTTAACGCAGCGGCAGCCAAGATCACTGTCCGCGGAACGAATGTACACCCCGGAACGGCAAAAGGCAAGATGGTGAATTCGCTAAAAATTGCGATGGAGTTAAATGGACGTCTGCCTGTAGAGGAAGCACCTGAATCCACAGAAGGTTACGAGGGTTTCTACCATCTGGTGGCCATGGAAGGTAATGTGGAACTGACGAAGATCCACTACCTCATCCGCGATTTTGACCGGGAGAAGTTCGAAGCACGGAAGACGAATCTGGTAAACATTACAAAAGAACTCAAAGACACGTATGGAGAAAAAAGTGTCACGCTAGAGGTGAACGACCAGTACTACAATATGCGAGAAAAGATCGAGCCTGTCCGCCAGATTGTTGATATCGCTCATGAAGCAATGACAAGACTGGATATCACACCGATTATTCGCCCTATACGCGGAGGAACAGACGGCTCCCAGCTCTCCTATATGGGTATGCCCACACCGAATATTTTCACTGGCGGCGAGAATTACCATGGTAAATATGAATATGTATCCGTAGATAATATGGTTAAGGCCACACAAGTCATTGTAGAGATCGCACAATTGTTCGAGCAGCACGGAAATATAGAATAGGTAACAACAGCAGATCAGATGAACAAGAGCATCCTTCACGATGAAGGGTGTTTTTTATTGGATACTAACACTTTTCATACACATTACCTCCTGCAATCTCTCGCAACTCCTCCACATTCTGAATGACAATTTTCCGTCTTGCTTTACGAATGATATCCCGCTTGCATAAGTCCTGAATGACCCGATTGAGATGTCTGTAACTTGTCCCCAGCAGATCCGCCAGCTCTGTCAGTGTTGATGTCTGGACTTCTTCTGAAGTCGTTGTATTCTCATCCAAAGTAGACAAAAGATAACTGGCAAACCTGCTTTCAACAGGACACAACATGTTCAAGCTTGATAGATTCGAGAACGTGTACAGCTTATGCGTCACCTGGCTGAGCATAAAATGAAGGAAATTCGGATTCTTCGTATAGGAGTTCTGGATCGCACGATAGCTGACTGCAAGTAACAAACTGCGATTCACAGACTGCACTGAATTGCTCGCTTCTTTTCCGTTGACAAGTTCCAGATCACCAACAAGCGAGAGCGGTGTGCCGAACCGAAGCAGAAGCGACTTACCATTCGGCAGTGTTGTGAAGATTTTAAGTTTGCCTTGAACGAGAAAATACAAGCGTTCAGGACGCTCTCCTTTTTCACAGATCATTTCACCTTTTTCTGCCTCCAGAAGACGCAGCTCGGCAAGCACTGTATCATCCAGCACCTCATCCAATCCGTGCATTTTAACCAGCTGATGTATCAGCTCAAAATTCAACACTTCCTTCATTCGGCCGTACCTCCCATGTGATCTTACCTATAAAAATGGACATATGTCCTATATATCAAGTCAACGTGATGAGAATAATTGGCATAAAAACAGTTACAACTAGAACTAATATCCATGAAACCGTTCCAGATGGTAAAAATTCTGAAAATATTATTGAAAATAGTTTAATTTTAATGCATTACAGCATTCAAGATCGCCAGACATTGTCCGATGAACAATAGAGGTACTATATATATTTCAAACTTACCAATTTATTTGTATATACTTTTTTGAGAGGATGATTTTGTTCCATGAGTTCCATAAACATTATTGACGCATTAGCGAAGTCCATTCCATATATTGGTCTGATACTCCGAGAGCCTGCCAGCTTGACTCTGTATGATCACGAGAAAGTACTCGAAGTCTTGACCACCCAGAAGTTCGACCTTGGATTTGAAAAAGGAATGCGCCTTCTGGAATCCTATCAAAACTTCGCCGTACTAAAGAATGGTAGAGAAGCTACACTTGCAACATTGCCTAAAGAAGTGTTTGGCCTTGAGTTGGACACGCTGAATATCCCCATCTTCGATGATCATGACAATGTTGTTGCTGTATTCTGTGCCTCCTATGACCAGTCCAATCAGAATCAACTTGAAGAGATTATGGAAGAGAATCAGAACATCAATGCCAACCTTGTCGATATGGTACAGCATGTTGCTGCTCATGCCGAGGAGTTACAAGCGACCAGTGAGCAGATCTTGGAGAACACACGGCTTGCCGTGCAGAACTCATCCCAGATTAACAAAGTAGCAGGGTTCATTCGGGAAATCTCTGAACAAACGAACCTGCTCGGTCTAAATGCTGCGATTGAAGCAGCACGTGTAGGTGAAGCAGGAGCCGGTTTTGGTGTTGTGGCATCCGAAGTACGTAAACTTTCTGTTGATGCGAAACAAGCAACGACCGATATTGACGCCAGCCTCAAAGATGTACAACAGGTGATCAAGCAGATGGAGGTTGAAGTATCCCAGATTGCAGCTTCCTCACAAGAACAAGCAACCCTCGTTTCTTCATTCACTGATGTGATCGAGAAGCTCAATGATACTGGTGAACGCATGAAAGCTCTGTCCGAGCAACTGATCAGCTACTCTGTACAGAAGTAACCGATGAGGTATAGCTTTAAGTGATCTGATCTACCCTCATACAACATGCAGATGGAGTTAAAATGTAATAAACAGGACTTGGGATGCCATAATGGTAGTCCAAGTCCTGTTCTTTGTTTTATATGAATTATTGCGTCACATTAATCTTTCTAGTACCGGTTACCTCTTCCTCCGACTCCCAGCACTCAACCTCTCCCGGAATATGAATACGATCACGGGTGAACACAGGGTCACGTCCCTCAGCCTTCTGCCGCTTGTAATCCTTGAGCGCTTCAAAGGTGACTTTAGATAGCATCAGGATCGCAATCAGATTAACGACGACCATCAGACCCATAAACAGGTCAGCCAAATCCCACACCAGTTGTACCTTCGCTACCGCACCAAACAACACCATGCTAATGACCGCAACACGGTAGATCCAGAGCCATATCTTATTAGACTTAATAAATTCAATATTTGTTTCCCCGTAGTAATAATTACCAATCAGCGTACTGAAAGCAAACAGGAATACCATTATAGCCAAGAAGCCTGAAGCCCAAGGACCGATGTGTACACTGAGTGCAGCTTGAGTCAACTCAATACCACCCAGATCTGAACCTTGATATACCCCAGATAACAAAATAATCATCGCTGTACTTGTACAAATAATGAGCGTATCTGTCAGAACGCCAAATGCTTGAATCAGGCCTTGCTTAACCGGATGAGACGTATCCGCCGTTGCAGCAGCATTCGGCGCACTACCCATACCGGCTTCATTGGAAAATAATCCACGCTTAACACCATTCATTAGCGCTGCACCCAGTGTACCACCAGCCGCCTGTTCGATGCCGAAGGCATTTTTCACAATCAGCGCAATGATTCCCGGAAGTTCAGTAATATTTACCAGCATGATAAACGCAGCCACACCGATATACAGCACGGCAAGTACAACCACGATATACTCCGACGCTTTCGCGATCCGTTTCACGCCGCCCATAATGATCCCAGCAAACACGACTGCCATAATGATACCAACCGTTAAGCGATCCGTTCCAAAGGAATTTTGGAATGCCACTGTAATCGTGTTGGACTGTACAGCGTTAAAGACCAGACCGAACGAAAGGGTGATCAAAATAGCAAACAGAATACCCATCCAACGTTTCCCAAGACCTCGTTCCATATAATATGCTGGTCCACCGCGGAATCCGCCCTTGTCCTTAATTTTGTAGATCTGAGCTAACGTACTCTCGACAAAGCTCGAAGCCGATCCAATAATTGCAATAACCCACATCCAGAATATAGCTCCGGGCCCCCCGATGGCTATAGCTATTGCAATCCCTGTAATGTTTCCCGTACCCACACGTGCGGCCATACTGATACAGAACGCTTGAAATGGGGAAATTTTGCCCGGCTCCTTGCTCCTTTTCTCTTTCAGTACCTTGACCATATCACCGATCATTCGGAATTGCATGAACCTTGTTTTCGTTGTGAAATAGACACCGCAGACAACCAGCAGAATGATTAACAGCTTGGACCAGAGAAAGTCATTAAAAACGCCGACAACATCTTGTATTATTTGCTCCATCGATACGCCCCTTTTTATGATGTATTATTAAAAAGATACTGCATTCATTTCTTATCCTGAAACTTCTAGGTCTGATCAGGTGCTGTGATTTTGAAACAACTGAAAATTTGCAACATTTTACACAACAACAAGTTCAGACTGATGCATGTTACTTATACTACAATTATATCTACCGAAATCGACAAATACCTACATGATATCTACACATTTTTTTTGGAAATCGACCTCTCTCATCCAGTCATTGTCATCTAACCTCACATGTAAGCTTCTATGCAGAATAGCAAGTGGGAAGTATTATAGAAAGAGAGAATCACAGGATTCGAGATCATTCATCTGTAAAACAAACAAAATCTTATGGAGCAGCGAGGCCATATAGAATAGAGCGTATTTTTTAGAAATATCCTGATCAATTGGAAAGGGAGTGACCTATGTGCGTTATTTTATCGTAGATGATGATCCAGGCGTGCGTTCCATGCTTATAGACATTATTGAAGATGAAGGATTAGGCGAAATCGCGGGTGAGGCCGAGGATGGGACACATATTCATGCCGAATTGTTGGAGCTGCATAAGGTGGATGTGCTGCTGATCGATCTGCTGATGCCACACCAGGATGGGATCCAGACCGTACGTGCACTTGAAGGGAAGTTCAAAGGCAAGATCGTAATGATCTCCCAGATCGAGTCCAAAAATATGATTGGAGAGGCTTACTCTCTTGGCATTGAGTATTACATTACGAAACCCATAAACCGGTTGGAGATTCTATCGGTGTTAAGGCTGGTGGAGGAGAGACTACGGATGCAACAGTCTATTGCTGATATCCAGCGTACGCTACAAGGACTGTCGGGGCTACATACTGGGGCACGTCAACAAACGCAGGTTCCCGATAAAACCATTGCCACTGCTGGACATTTTCTACTGTCCGAGATGGGTATGATCGGAGAAGCGGGCAGCCGGGATCTGCTGGACATGTTGGAATATCTGGAACAGATAGAGACAAACGAGCATGCGCTGTCCCCCTATACTTTCCCATCGCTCAAAGACATCTTTCAGCATGTCGCTCAGCGTAAATTGGGACAGAATGCTTCGGCTGCAGACATTACCAAAGAGGTGAAGGCAGCAGAACAACGAGTGCGTAGAGCTATTTTCCAGACCTTGAGTCACGTGGTTTCTCTCGGATTGACCGATTACACCCATCCGAAGTTCGAGAACTATGCCTCCAAATTTTTTGACTTTACTGAGATACGCAAAAAAATGCTGGAGCTTCAAAATAATGTGGAACCTTCGTTGTCCCAGACTCGCATCAATACGAAAAAATTCGTTCAAGTACTGTATCTGGAAGCCAAACGAATGCTTCACTGAACTAAAACGGGCATGAATGATCCGCCATCAAGGTCCCTCACGTTTCATGCAGGATTAACCTTTCCGGCGATCTTCCATGCCCTTTCTTGTTTTGGACGATGTGCTGTACGTCCAAGCGGTATTGATTCATACGATAACGCCTTTCTGTATATAGTTGCACCCGATCAGTTCGCTCTTATGGCCGTGTCTGATTTCGGGAGATCCGATGATATTCATTAATCAATTCATCCAGTGCCATCGATTGTCGAATGACTTCCGGATGTCCAAGCCTTCCCTTGTTGTGCTCTACCAGTTTATAAAGGTTATGCCTGGCCTTTTCTATTTTATTTTTCAATTCCAAACTCATAACCATGACCCCTGATACCTCCTTAACTTCTGTTCATTGTAGTAGCTCCTGTCAATCTATAGTTTGATTAACATATGACATAGAAGACATGGATGTTTTGTATGTTCCTCCAAATTTTGATAGGGCTGATTCTATTTTAATAGAGATGAGTTGAGAATACCAGACAGCACAGGATGTTATTAAACAATTTGTGTCATTATTGTGTAATTTATAAAACGAAAAAAACACCTCTCCAATCTCGAATCCCATAGATGGGGATCTCTTGAGAATGAAGAGATGCTCTTCTGTTCATGGATACTCTTAATGCGTAACTTTAACCTGAAGCGGTTCACTTACCGTTTTTCCACTTGCATTGATCCATTCCACAACATATGTGTACTCTCCGACAGCGCGATCATTCACCTTCACCTCGGCTACCTGTGCATTCGGGGAGAATGCCTCTAATGGCTGGCTATCAATCTCCTTCCCGTTCTCATACAACCGGTACGATGTCGCATTGGTACCCCACCACAGATTTATCTTAATTGTGTATTGGCCATCCTCATCCCAATTGTCGTGCGACAACTCAGGTTTGGCCGGTGCAGCATCACGAACGATGACCGTTAGCGGCTGACATTCCGTTTTGCCTTTGGCATTCGCAAGTTCACACGTATATACATAGGTGCCATTCGCTCGCCCTTCAATGGAAGTAGATACCTTCTGAGCAGACGGCGTAGATGCAACTAACTTCTGAGTATCCAGCAGTTCTCCATTCTCATACAGCTTATACTCCGTACCGTTATTCCCCCACCACATATCCATTGTCACCGTATAGTTTCCATCACTTAGCCCATTTACGTGACCTTGATTATCCGAAAGAACAGGCGTTCCAGGCGCACCCTCCGCCTGATCTCCGGCTGCTATAGTTACGTCAACGGATACTTCTGTGATCAGTCCCACACCATTCACTGCGCGAGCTGTGAAGATATGTTTGCCTGCAAGTCCGGTCAATTCAATCTGATCACCTGGCTGCACCATTTCGCCGTCCCAAGTCAGCTCCAGACTTGTAATTCCTGATTCAGGGTCTTCGGCTTTCACCTTCACTTGCAGAACATCATCCTCGCTCATCTGCTCCTCAGGTAGATCCGTGATGACTGGAGGTGTTGTGTCTTCCGGTTCCTCCGGCTCTGGGGAACTACCAACATAGCGAATATTCGGCGCCTTCGGCTGCTCCATGTCTGCACCGAGATAAAAGCTGGTATGCGGCGGCTGATTATAGGCTACATTTTGCCAAGCTACGCCAAGACGATAGACTGGATCATGCATCAGCGTACGAAGCCGCACATCTGTCTCATCGGTCGTAGTATAAATACGCAGCTCCGAACTATCCTGACTGCGCCAGATGACCTCTTCTCGCCAGTCGCCAAACAAATCAGCTTGTAAGCTAGGATTAGCTTTGGTTCCGTTGTTGGAAGCAGCACCTGTTGCTGTCAGCAGGTTAATTGTAGTCTGGTTTTCAACATCCCATTTGTCGATTCGAATACCGTCCTGCAACTCACGTAACAGGTCGCCGTCCCACCAGATGCCAAAGTTGGTCGAGGAAGGAATCTTGGTTGTGATTAGCTCCCCCTTGGCACTGTATAGTCCAGTAATCGGGATGTGCTGCTCATTCGTAATTGTGGCAGCCCACACTTCAGCTCCCGGGTAGTTTGGATCAATATCAGCTGCCATACCACGGCCCGTATCCATCCCTGTGAATACCCCCCACAGCACTTCACCTGTGGCTGCATCTCGCATCTCCATGCCATATTTTGAGCTTTTATCTTCGTGCACCCCGAATACCTCCATGCCCGGACGGGTTGGATCCAGGTCACTCAGATGCATCGCATCTCCATGTCCCAGTCTGGTATTGTAGAGCGGCTTCCCATCATCATCAATTGCCATTGCTCCGAATGTAATCTCATCCTTGCCATCTCCGTCGACATCACCTACGGAGAGATTGTGATTCCCCTGACCTGCATATGAACCGTAACCCTCATCATTGGAATCAAAACGCCAAACCTGACTGATCTTGCCGTCCCGGAAATTGTAGGAGGCAAGCACCGTACGTGTGTAATATCCACGACTGAACATCGCACTCGGATGTTCGCCGTCCAGATAAGCTACAGCGGCAAGGAAGCGGTCTACCCGGTTCCCGTATCCATCCCCCCATGCGGCAACATCTCCGCGCGGTGGATCGTAATTCACCGTATCCAGCGCTGCTCCAGTCTCGCCATCAAATACGGTCAGGAATTCATCCCCCAGCAAAACATATCCGGAGCTGTTGCGATGATCTGCATTGGCATCCCCGATGACCTTGCCCTGTCCGTCAATCGTTCCGTCTGCGGTTTTCATCATCAGCTCAGCCCGGCCGTCTCCATCAAAATCATAGACGAGGAACGGGGAGTAATGCGCCCCTGCCCGAATGTTCGGTCCCAAATTGATCCGCCAGAGACGGGTTCCATCCAGCTTGTAAGCATCCATGTATACAATGCCAGTTATCCCAGCTTGAGAGTTATCCTTGCCGTTGTTCGGTGACCACATGAGCACGATCTCGTACTCGCCATCCCCATCCATATCCCCAACACTGGCATCGCCTGCATAGTAGGAATACGGCTGGCCGTCTTTGGTATACGCATCAGCAGGTTTTTGCAGCGGTACAGACAGATATTGCTCCTGCCACACGCTGAATTCTTTCGTTGCTGGCTTCTCCACCCCATTTTCTACCATCTTAACACGGTATTTCGAGGTTTCTGTGCCAT
Source organism: Paenibacillus sp. (assembly GCA_017512705.1). Classification (GTDB taxonomy): domain Bacteria; phylum Bacillota; class Bacilli; order Paenibacillales; family Paenibacillaceae; genus Paenibacillus. The sequence goes on along the minus strand of JAFWEX010000084.1, from coordinate 281,286 downwards.
CCGCATCCATATAGTTTGTGCTGCCCGTCAGCGGTTCTGCATTGAGCTTCTTCCCATCTCGATAGAGATTGAAAGCAACTGAATCTGCGTCCAGACCCAGCATGCGCCAGCCGATGTAGTTCCCTTGCTCTGTTTTCACCGCAACGGGTGCACGATCCAAGTATTCCATGGCCCGGTTCAACGTTGTAGCTGCTGGCGTTTCAAGCACACTGGACAGCTCTGATACACCACCCGCATTCACCGAGGCGACTCTGTAATAATAAGGAACTGTACTAAGAATCGTGGAGTCCTTATATGATGTTTCCTTGGTACGACCAATCATCTCATAAGACCCATCCTGGTTCTTGGAACGATAGATCTGGTAAAAGCGTGCGCCCGCAGCTTCGTTCCATGTGAAAGAAGCTTCATTTTTATTGATTTCTTGTAACGCTAGCCCGGAAGGCACTTCTGCCTTCGCCACACTGGAATCAATGGTCGATACATCCAGCGCATTGGATGCGAGCGACTCTGCTCCTGTCTGATCCACTGCCGTTACCGTGTACACATAGTCCATACCAAGTTCGATCTGGATATCCGTATAGGCTGGCTCATTAACGGTGGCAAGCAATTCTGGTTTGGCCGCTCCTACAGACTGACGATAGACATTGTACTGAACATCCCCGGCCACTGCTTCCCAAGAAAGCACTGCGCGAATCGGATCACTATTGAGATCAAGATCATCGAGCTCAAGCCCAGAAGGAGACATGAAGGTTGGGGTGATCTCCAAACCGTTGAGATGTGCGGTCTGCCCACTGAACACCAGATTCATCTGACCGTCCTGAACCTGCACATCGTTAATGACTTTTTCTGCTATATTCTGTGCACCCGAAGATACAGTTCCGTAGTCCTTACCCTCAATATTGACGTTCGTCCGAGCGGAGCCGATCCAGTCCCCAATATAGGCTTTAACCGAATAGCTGCCATTCGGCAGGTCTACCTTAAATTCATAATTTCCGCCAAAATAAATAACGAAATCACGGCGCAGCGCATCCGTGGCATTACCACGATCCCGATCGGCCATATTAGCCGAAGAGGTAAGACCATATCCACGCTCAGACGTGTATAGCGTATTCCGATTCACTTCGTTATACCCCTCGGCTACTGGAGAGCCTACCGGGCCAAAGTCGTATCGATACGCAGCTGACTTCGTTGTGAAGCTCACCTCGTCCGAAGGCTCCGATTCACCCCGCCCATTCACCGCTGTCACACGCACGGTGTAGGTTTCACCTTCGGCTAGGCTGGATAAGGTTAGGGTCGGAACGGTAGCCGTTCCAGTAAGGGTATATGCAGATGCTGGCTCGGAAGACAGCTTGCGATAGATCTTGTAGATGTCCGCCGCTTCATCTGCCGTCCACTTCAATACAGCCCCTGCATTGCTTATACTGCCAACCTTCAAGCCGCTTGGTTTGGCTGGAATCTCAGCAGGTACTTCGGCATCTCTCACCGCATCAGCTAGTGGAATATCGAGTTCCCGTACTGCACCCGCAACCAGTCTGGCGATCTGAATCGCGCCATACTCCTGAAAATGTGTGTTGTCGGCAACACCATTAGGGAACGCCTGATAGATGCCCGGTGCAACATGTAGGAACACCGACAGCGTAGCTTCCGGCCCAATCGAGTCATAATATTCGATACTGAGTCTGCTCAGATCGATCAACTGCACATCATTCTCAGCCGCCACTTCTTTGGCTGCCTGCACATATTCAGGGAAAGAAACGTTAAATTTTCCTGTACTCGCATTGAAATCTCTGCGTCCCATCGGCGTCACTAGAATCGGCGTAGCCCCCCGCTGCCGCACACCATCTATGTAGGTTTTCAGATAGATTTTGTAATCGGCTGGTGAAGCGTAACGATCGGGCACACTGATAGTGGCATCATTATGTCCGAACTGCACAAACAGATAGTCCCCTGGACGAATCACCCTCAGAATTTCATCCAATCGCCCTTGGAAAATAAACGACTTGGAACTGCGTCCGCCAATCGAGTGATTTTTGATCTCCACGGTGTCATTGAAAAAGGAAGGAAACATCTGTCCCCAGCCTGCTTGTGGTTCCCAGTACGGATTGTAGGTCTGCATCGTGGAATCCCCTGCAAGATACAGAACAGGTTTGCTTCCTGCCTCGCGCTCAGCCTGCTTCGTAATGACCAGTGCATTCAGATTCGCAGCTGCACCGGAGAAGACCAAGTTCATCTGCCCATCCACGAGAGCAATGTTAAAGTCCATCTCCAGATATTCACCCGCTGCCTTGCTGGTTAATTGCACTTTGTTCATGCTCTCTACATCTATGGCAATCTCTGTGGCCCCAGTCTCATCCCCTGCAACAAGTGACACCGTATAATCCCCGTTTGGCAGATCCACGTTGAACTGTCCACCTGTGGCAAACGTTGCAAAATCAGACTTGATCGGATCACTAGTCCCGCGATCCTGTACGGTCACCTTCGAGGCATCGGCATAACCATAACCCCGATCTGATGTATATACAGCATCTGCACCCACACCGGTATACCCTTCTGCCACAGTGCCTGATCCAAAATCATATCGATACACGGTTGTTTCCGCAGCAGCTGAATCCAATTCTGCCGCATTCACTGCTGACGCACCAAATAAAGAGCCCCATCCCAGACTGGACATGATAAACGCCGATACAAGCAAAATTAAGCCGAGCCTCCGCGTCTGTTTTGCGATCATCAACATCCATCCTTTCGCTTCTTCATCCATGAGTACATACAGAATTTCGAACAAGTTCAATTAAGTAAGCGCTTGCATTTTAACGGTTTGTAGTGATTCCACCCTGTTCAGTTGCGCTCGATCTCCCCCTGCCCTTCTCACTTCCTCCTTTCTTGCCTCAGTTCATTCTTGCTGCTTCTACCTGTTGATAGCCGAACCGCAGATTTGATTTCCATTCGATACTAACGTGTATTACCTGGAAATAACATGTAATTTTCCGTCCTTTTTCACCACAAACCCGATATATTAGCAGCTCCATGTCATCTCACTGTCACACAAAACAACCGTTTTCCGGTGTTTCCGGTAATAAAATCCCTTTCTTTAAGTGAGCCATTCGGTTACAATAGGGCGATGTGTGTGTCCGGACCTGGCGGACGTCAGAAATGAAGTTCGAGAATGGCCTGCACAGGCCTAGGATTCAGATTAGATATTATTGGAGGCTTATCAACACCATGCAAACCGAGTCACAGACAAAAGTCAAAATCATAAACGCCGATCCCAGCGCGATGGGATTATTCGGGCTGGCCATTGTAACCTTGGTCGCTTCTTCTCAAAAGCTCGGAATTACAGATGGACTTAGCTACGCTATTCCATGGGCCATCTTTCTAGGTGCTTTTGCCCAACTATTCGCATGTATTCAGGATTCCAAACGCAACAATACATTCGGGACGACCGCTTTCGGGGCCTATGCCTTCTTCTGGTTCGCCATGGGTGCGAATTGGATGATTAAAATGGGTGTGTTCGGCTCTACACTTGCTGAGCAGGCCGATGGCAAGCAGCTTGGATTTGCTTTTGCCGGTTACCTCATCTTCACCCTGTTCATGACCATTGGTGCTGTAGAAACGAACAAAGTATTGCTGATCATTTTCATCCTGATCGATTTCTTGTTCCTTGGTTTAACCTTTGATGCTTTCGGCATAGCGCCGCATATCTTCCATCCCATTGCAGCTTATGCAGAGTTAGCCATCGGTATTGTGTCCCTGTACGGTACAGGTGCTTCCGTTCTGAATGCTCACTTCGGTTACACCTTCCTGCCGATCGGCAAACCGTCCGGCATCTTCAAACCGAAGTCTTAATATAGACGTCAATATAGACGTATTATCAACTGCCTGCGCGCCGGTCCGCGTCTGGCAGTTTTTTGTATGCCAAGAAACGATAATGTACTTCATTGGAATATGAATGGGTTTGGTTAGCGTTATTCGTGAGGATTCGAAACTGGGGGAGAAAAAGCTGTACCAGACTGCCCTTGACCGGGCAGCTATATGGAAACAACGGCAGGAAGACAGCAAAAAATTCGCCGGCTTCCTAACCGTAACGTTTCCTTGGGAATAAGAAAGAAGATTAACCAGAAGATGCCGGATATAGCATGTACAAAAGCTTCCCTCTCCCCTTTTGATCGATTATGACTGGAGCAGTTGATGCGCCTTCACTATCGCTGTAGCGACATCAACCATCCGTTTTCGCTCATCCATTGCTTTTTTACGTAACAGGTCATACGCTTTCGCTTCAGGGATCTGCTTGAGGTCACACAAGATCGCCTTCGCCATATCAATCCACTTCCGATCTTCCAGCTTGGATTGCAGCTGCTTCCGCTCATGCTCCCATTGCTTGCGTTCCATATAACGTCTTGCAGAAAAGTGCAGAGTCCAGTGGATTTCTAGTCCAGTCATAGACGGGATAAGAATACCATCAAACGATGTATCCACTTCGCAGTCTTCAACGGAAGAAGAGGTTGTATCGGGAGCACACCACCAGAGTAACGGAGTATCTGAATTCCCCTTGCTTAGACGGTCCACCCATTGATCCACTTCCGCAAGAGACAAATGCAGGATGGAAGCATCTACCTCATGGGTAAGGTTCATCACCTCTGTCTCATCGTCCGAGACCTGCACGTGGTAACCAACCGCCCCCAGTAGCTTCTCTGGTGTCACAGGGATGGCTTCAGATGAGTTGCCGAGATCAGGTTGTACACGGATGACCAATATGGATCGCATCATGGATCAATCCCCCTTATTTTTGCGCTACAGACCCTACCAAACCTTGCCTTACATTTCATCCAATACTACACAAAAGCATTTATATGTTATGTTACCTAACAAATAGAATGAAATACATACCGTGATTATGAAAATAAAATGTGTTTTGGAGTCTTTTAGAGGATTCCCACTTCCATATTTCTTTGTATTTTATGTAAACACAATTAACTTTAAATTTCAAACACTTTTTATGTTAAGTATATTGACATGTAAAATCCAATCTTTTATAGTTAGCCATAACAACACAACTCGATAAAATGAAGGATCACTCACAGCTACAACGGCGTAGCTGGTTGAAACGGCAATGAAGCCTGTTTTGCAAATTCGGAGATAAGGGATGCGTGTGCGTATACGTAATCCTCCGAGGCATAACAGGCTTTTTTTGATTTCACAAAAGTAGACATGAAGACAGGGCAGTGAGCATTACACCGAAAAGGATCTGAGGGGGCTAACCGCAATGAGTATAACGAAAAAACTGGTGCTCGTCGGTAATGGGATGGCAGGAATTCGTACAGTTGAACATATTCTGAAGCTTGCTCCACATGCGTATGACATTACCGTCTTTGGCGCAGAGCCACATCCAAACTACAACCGAATTATGCTATCTTCCGTTCTGGCAGGCGGGACATCAATTGAGGATATCGTGATTAATGACTGGAGCTGGTATGAAGATAACGGTATTCACGTCTATTCAGGTGACCCCGTTGTGCAGATCGACACGGTGAGCAAGAAAGTTATATCCCAGAACGGAGTTCACGCATTCTACGATGAGCTGATTATGGCGACAGGCTCTCAGGCCTTTATTTTACCTCTTCCCGGTGCGAACAAAGAAGGTGTCATCGGTTTCCGTGATATCCAAGACTGCGAAACGATGATGGCCGCATCCCAGAAATATCGTAAAGCAGCTGTGATCGGCGGTGGATTACTCGGTCTGGAGGCCGCTCGCGGACTACTGAATCTGGGCATGGACGTGACTGTCATTCATATTAATGGACATCTGATGGATCGAAATCTCGATCTGCCTGCAGGACTGATGTTGCAACGTGAGCTTGAGGGGCAGGGCATGAAATTCCTTTTGAACAAACAGACAGAGGAGATTACAGGCAGAAGCCGGGTTAAAGCACTGCGTTTCACCGACCAAACCGTGCTTGAGACAGATCTGGTGGTGATGGCCGTCGGTATTCGTCCACAGATTGAACTGGCTCGAAGGAGTGGACTGGAGGTCAATCGCGGGGTGATCATAGATGACTACATGCGTACCAGCATCCCTGGTGTCTCGGCTGTCGGAGAATGCGCGGAACATCGCGGCATTGCTTACGGTCTTGTAGCTCCCTTATATGAACAAGGTATGGTTCTTGCCAAACGACTTGCCGGTGCAGCAACCGAAGGATACGAAGGATCGGTCACTTCAACCAAGCTGAAGGTTTCAGGAGTCGATGTGTTCTCGGCTGGACAATTCAAAGATTCGCCTGACACACGCAGCATTCGCATCCAGGATGATGTAGATGGTGTATACAAAAAAATAGTGATCCAAGATGGCAAACTTGTCGGTACCGTGTTGTTCGGCGATACAACTGATGGTGCCTCCCTCTTCTCTTTGATAAAGAGCGGTGAGGATATCAGCGGCCGTGAAAAAGAAATTCTACTGGGTGTGCCTTCCGGCAGTTCTCGTTCTGGCTCGGGTCCGTCTGTAGCAGAGCGTATGGCTGCCATGCCAGATGAGGAGATCATCTGCGGTTGTAATGGTGTAACGAAATCCGCCATCGGCGATGCTGTCCTCAACAAAGGATGCAATACTGTCGGTGCCATCAAGTCCTGCACCAAAGCATCTGCTTCCTGTGGTGGATGTAAACCAATCGTTGAGTCGCTGCTCACATATTATGCAGGGGACAACGTAGGCGAGCAGACCAAGGAAGGGATCTGCGGGTGTACTTCGTATGACCGGGACGAGATTGTGGCTCAAATCAAGGAAATGGGGCTGAAAACCGTCAAAGAAGTGATGAACGTGCTGGGCTGGAATGAGCCCGAGGGCTGCTCCAAGTGCCGTCCTTCTCTCAACTATTACCTTGGCATGATCTGGCCAGCTGAGTATAAGGATGAGCGAGTGTCCAAATTCACGAATGAACGTTATCACGCCAATATTCAGAAGGACGGTACCTACTCCGTTATTCCGCGAATCTATGGTGGTGTAACGTCTCCGGCAGAACTGATCAAGATTGCAATGGTTGCAGAGAAGTACGATGTACCGATGGTGAAGTTTACGGGTGGACAACGACTCGATCTGCTTGGCGTACAGAAGGAGAACCTGCCGAAAATATGGGAAGAGCTAGATATGCCTTCCGGCTTCGGTTACGGCAAAGCTTTACGCACCGTGAAAACGTGCGTAGGGAATACGTTCTGCCGCTTCGGTACTCAGGATTCGATTGAGATGGGTATTCGTTTGGAGAAAAAACTCGACAAGATGGTAGCTCCAGCCAAAGTAAAACTGGCTGTCTCCGGATGTCCTCGGAACTGTGCGGAAGCCACCATTAAGGATCTCGGCGTGGTCGCCATAGACGGGGCTTGGGAACTGCATGTCGGCGGCAACGGTGGTGTGAAAGTTCGCGCAGCAGAGCTGTTATGCACCGTGAAGACGGATGCTGAAGTGGAAGAGTGGACTTATGCCTATCTGCAATACTATAGAGAAAATGCAAGATGGAATGAGAGAACAGCGGCGTGGATTGAACGGGTAGGGCTGGATCACGTGAAGCAAGCTCTTGCAGATCGTGATGTACGTCTCGCACTGGTGGAGCGTCTGGAAGTGACTCTGGGTCACACGGTAGATCCTTGGAAAGAGATTATTGAAGATGAGAAATTGCGTAAAAACTTCACCCCACTGTCCGGTGCAGAACCGGTAGCTCACTAGAAAAGGAGGATCAGCGATGAGTAAATTTCGCATCGGACATCTGACCGATATTGATGAAAAGGGAGCTCGTACCTTCCTGATACAGGATACTGAAATCGCGGTCTTCAAACTGAGTGATGGCACCCTGCATGCCGTGGAGAATCGCTGTCCTCACAAGGGCGGCAAGCTATCGGAGGGCATGGTGTGCGGCACTGCCGTTCACTGCCCACTACATGACTGGAAGATTGATCTGCGGAGCGGCAGAGTGCATGAGCCAGACGATGGCTGCTTGAACACGTACCAAACAGAAGTGGATGGCGATAGCGGAGATATCTATATCACCATTGCAGGTTAGCAGACCTCTGGCGTGACAAGATGTTACTTTGAGCGAACCTTCATGGTTGGACCTGACAAGGGAGGGGTACACGATGGATTTTGTTAAACCTACAGAAGTGTTGCAATCCATGATTGACTTTGGTGAGAGTAAAACTAAAATAAACCGGGTACAGATGCTGATTCGGGGTATTCTGGCCGGAGCCATTCTTGCCTTCGCCACTACACTGGCTTATACTGCCGTGTCTCAAACTTCGCTTGGTTTGGTAGGTGCACTCATCTTTCCAGCAGGATTTGTAATCATTATTCTGCTCGGTCTGGAACTGGTGACAGGAAGCTTCGCCCTCATTCCGCTTGCTGTGATGAAACGCAGAGTCCGGCTTGTTGATATGTTTCGTAATTATTTTTGGGTAACGATCGCTCACTTGATTGGATGTGCTTTTTACGCACTTTTGTACGGCATGACGATAACCAAAATGGGCACAGACATGAGCAATCCACTGGTTCAAACACTCATTCAGACCAGCGAAACGAAAACACTAGGATATCAGCAACTGGGTGGAGCAGGTATCGTACTTGTCATTATTAAGGCCATTCTGTGTAATTGGATGGTTACACTTGGAGCCGTTATGGCGATGACATCAACCTCAACGCTCGGGAAAATCGTTGCGATGTGGCTACCCATCATGATCTTCTTCGCGCAAGGTTTCGAACATGCGGTGGTCAATATGTTTGTGATCCCAGCCGGTATGATGGTTGGTGCTCAGGTCAGCATCGCTGACTGGCTGCTGTGGAATCAGATTCCGGTGCTGGCAGGTAATCTCCTTGGCGGTGCTGTATTTACAGGCTTCGGTTTATATTTCGCGCAGCACTGGGGAAGCTCGTCCAAGCTCTCTTCCCCGCTGGCGACGATACAGGGTGATCGCTCAGGATTAATGGGTTCCGATGCCGCTCCAGAATGGGGGACACGATCATGACCCAGGGTCTGACAAGTATTTCGGTGCTGGCCCGGGAGATGCTGAACTGATCACAGTTGAAGCTTTGAGACGCACTCAATCTGCTGATGTCATCCTGTACGATCGACTGGTAACCGATGATTTACTTGCGGAAGCACAAGAGGGTGCCCTCCGCATCTACTGCGGCAGAGCACCCAGTCTTCATTCCATGAGCCAAGAGATGATTGGCCGCATGCTGGCATCTCATGCGGCGCGCTGCTAATGCTTCAATGACGTGTTAATCCACGTACCCCGCATGACCCTTGTCCATCAAATAGTCCATCTCAGCATCCAAAATACTTTCTACCGTCAGTTCGTCGAGCTTCACATCTTTGCGGCTCAGAATGTAGTCAGCCAGATCATCACCGTCAATATCGACGTCTTTACCTTTGGCGTTCTCATGTGCCTTGTTGATGTAGTCTTGCTCATGCTTTAATACAAGCTCGATATTTGCCTTGCTGGCCTTCGTTTTGTCAGCAATATATTGCATCATTTCTTGCTCGTTAATTGTGTTGTTGTCTGTCACGTCAGTTCATCTCCTTGGTTATACATCTTGCTGCCATTGTAGCATAGGTTATCCCATTACGGGCAGATGTTATGCCTGAGCCACCTTGCGCCTAGGATAACCGCACATAAAATGTAGCTCCCTCGCCCTGGGCACTTTTGGCGTATATCTCTCCCTTATGCTGATCCACAATAGAGCGTGCAATTGCTAAACCCAGCCCATGTCCGCCATGTTTTCGTGCTCTGGACGAATCTGTTCGATAGAAACGATCAAAGATACGATCCAGATGCTCCGGCGCAATCCCTTCTCCTGTATTGGATACAGTCAGTATGACATCCTGGTTCTGCTTCTGGAGCGTAATGTTCACGGCGCCTTTGGCTCCGGAGTACTTCACAGCATTATCGAGCAAGATCAGAATGACCTGTTTGATCTGCTCCGGATTACCATGAACCATCAGATCAGGATCAATGCTGTAATCCAGGGAGATATTTTTTTCAAAAATCACAGCTTCCATTGGTAGAATAATGCTTTCCACCGCATCACTCATATTAAATTTAGTATGAATCAGTGCGGAACGCGAGTCATCCATCTGGGTCAGATAGAGCAGATCATTCGTTAATCCAGACATGCGCTCGGTTTCTGACTTGATGTAATGCAGCCATTTGGCCTGACTCTCAACCGTTTCCTCCTGATTAGCGAGCAACACATCTGTATTGGTATTAATAATAGCTAGCGGGGTCTTTAACTCATGTGATGCATCGGCGATGAATTGTTTCTGCTTCTCAAAGGCCTCACGCACGGGTGCGATGGAACGATTGGCAAAGTAACGACTTAAGAAGTAGATCACAATCAACATGAATAGTCCAACCACAGTGAACGTATAGATCAGATTGGTCAGAATGTCCTGCTGCGCTGTCACATCCATGAACACAATCATATGCCCGTCTCCGCTCGGATCAACTACATAGGCCCAGTCCGTGCCATTCAGTGCGAATTGTCCAGTCCACCGACCACTGTCACCGAGACTAGATTGATCCTGATCTACCTTTTGCAGTGCTTGTGTATAAAATGATTCCTCCATATCAAACCGCGAGTGCGTATCGGTAATATTCCACTGCTTATCGGTCTGGATCATAAAAGAAACGGACCGGGCAGGAGGCGCTTTGGGATCTCCCCCTGGCCCACGATAAGCACCAATCCCCCTCTCGCCCATACCGTCATTGTCCACACCTCTCCCCGTAGAGGGTACCGATGAAGATCCGGAGCTCACTCCTTCATGAGCAACAGAACCGTAAGGTCCGTGGTAGAAGTCGGATACCTTGAACAGCTCCATATTCGTTTCACGCTTCACATTCTGATAGGTGATCGTATAGATCGTTACAAAGGCCACCAGCATCATGATCGAGATGGACACCAGATTCACGATCAGGAATCGGTTGCGGAGTTTGTTGAACATCAGGTCGTCACCTCAAGTACATACCCCACGCCCCGAACGGTATGAATGCGAACATTCGAATTCAGGAAGGTTAATTTTTTGCGCAAAAAGGAGATGTAGACCTCCACGTTGTTATACTCCACATCCGAGTCGAATCCCCACAACTTCTCGATGATCTGCTCTTTGGAGGTGATCGCCTGTTTACGGGTAATCAATAGCTCCAGCAGCTCGTTCTCCTTCAGATTCAGCTTGATCTCCTTACCCTGCACGGTCAGCTTCAACTGGGTCGTATTCAGTTCGATATCACCAAACGTCAATCCATCCTCAGGCACCACTTCCCCTTTGCGTCTCAAGGCCGCCCGAATCCGGGCGAGGAGTTCTTCCGTGGCAAAAGGCTTTGCAATATAATCATCGGCACCGTAATCCAGACCAGATACTTTGTCCGACAGTTCCCCTTTCGCTGTAAGCAGAATGACGGGTGTATGGTTACCTTCGCTGCGCAGTGTTTTAAGTACCGTTATGCCGTCCATTTCCGGCATCATGATGTCCAGCAGTAACAGGTCGTAGATACCACTCTGCGCGTAATCCAGTCCTGATCTGCCGTCGTGGACCATGTCCACGGAATAATTATTCTTTTTCAAAATCTGCGATACTGCCTCTGCCAAATGAACCTCATCTTCCGCAATCAAAATTCTCATGATCTACTCACCCTCTGCTCACGTTTGTTGGTCTGTACTCATTCTATCAAGTAAACCTTGAATCAACCTTAATAAAAGAGACTCCTCCGAGATAACAGCGATTAGAAGGTGAACTCCGTGATCGAAGTGTGCGTTTATATCATTTTTTCAGCTCTATAGATGAAGGAAAAGAAATGTTAACGCAATGTAAAACGATTTAAGATTCATTCAAGGTTGCTTCGCTAAGATACAGACATGAGAGCAACACACGATAAAACAAACATAATCACAACATGCACCACCCATCCATACCGAAAGGACTGAACCATCATGGCGATTGAAGTATTCAACCGATATGAGAGCAAGTACCTGCTGACCGATGAGCAATACCAGCATTTCTACAGCGATCTGCTGCACTATATGGAACTGGATGCTTACAACCAAAAACACGAGTTTTACTCCATCAGCAATCTGTACTTCGACACACCGCAGGATTCATTGATTCGAGCTAGTCTATCCAAACCGAAATACAAGGAAAAGCTGCGTTTGCGAGCCTATGGTGTACCTGAAGCGAATGCGAAAGTGTACCTGGAGATCAAAAAGAAAGTCTTCGGCCTCGTCAACAAACGCAGAACGGCGCTGAAGCTGGATGAAGCTTACGATTTTGTTCGCTCGGGACAAGCGCCAGAGCTGGCGGACTACATGAACCCGCAGGTGCTGGAAGAGATCAAATACTTCCTACGTATCTACGATCTAGAGCCTAAAGTATATCTGGCTTATGAACGCAAGGCGTTGTTTGACAAGAACAGCCGTGATCTTCGCATTACGTTTGACACTAACATCCGCAGCCGCAGATACGATCTGAAGTTGGAACAAGGAGATTACGGTGAACCGCTCGTGAAGGACGGACGTTGGCTCATGGAAGTGAAAGCTGAGAAAACCGTTCCCATGTGGCTCTCTCAATTGCTGTCGGAGCACGGGTTGTACCGAACCGGGTTTTCCAAATACGGCAATGAATACAGACATCTGGTGAGAACCACCAATCTGAATTATCAGACGGAACGGGAACTTATTCCGGGTACGGATTACAATCCTGCTCAACCAAACCCGGCTATCGCACAAGAAAAATTAATTCGAGAAAGAGAGCGTGTACGTTATGCTTGATACCCTTTTTAGCTCCGCCCTAGACGATTCAACGTTAAGTTTTAGCAGTGCCGTCATCACGATCGGACTTGCCATTATCCTTGGACTTATCATCAGCCTTACCTATATGAAAACCAATCAGGCCACCTACTCACAAAGTTTTACGCTCACTATGGTTGTGCTTCCGGTGATCGTGGCCATCATCATTCTGCTGATCGGCAGCAATATCGCCCGAGCATTCAGCTTGGCGGGAGCCTTCTCCATTATTCGTTTCCGCAGCGCACCTGGTGATCCGAAAGACATTGCTTACGTTCTGTTCACGATGGCATCTGGTCTGGCTTGTGGTGTAGGTGCGTTTGGATACGCCGTTCTGTTCACCGTTATCCTGTGTGTGCTGATGTTTGTACTAAGCCGGTTTAACTTTGGCGGGAAAAAGAGTCAGCAGAAGACACTCAAGGTTACCATTCCCGAGAACTTGAGCTATGAAGAAGCTCTGAACGAAGTATTCCATAGCTTTAATGTCCCATTTGATCTGAAAAAAATCAGAACCACCGAACTCGGCAGTCTTTATGAGCTGGTCTATAACGTCACGATTCACGAGAGCGTGAATCAGAAGCAATTCCTGGATGCCATCCGTACACGGAACGGCAATCTGGATATCTCGTTAACGATGAGTCCAACGACTGAATATTAAGATTACCATTAGAGAGGAACGATCGATATGATGAAGAAGAATGCTCAGAAGCGTAAAAACATAATAACAGGTAGCAAACTTTGGTCGATTGCCATGATTACGAGCTTGCTTGCAGCATGCAGTTCTCCGTCAGTGAGCAGTTCTACCGCTAATGCTGCAGCCTCCACGACAGGAACAACCAAAACCGTATCCATTAGCGAGTCAACATCCGTGAAATATGCGGATCTGGTCTCTCTGGATGCAGATGATACGAATGTGAGCTGGACTGAAGCGGACTCCACCATGATCAAATTGAGTGGTACAACAGCAACGGTAACTGGCTCCGGTGCAAAAGCAGCGAGCGGCTCAATCACCATCTCAGAAGCAGGCACTTATGTGCTGAGCGGTGAATTGACAGATGGCCAGATCGTGGTCAATGTTGCGGATAAAGGCGTGGTACATCTCGTTTTGAACGGCGCAACTATTCATAATAACGACAGTGCAGGAATCTACATTCAAAAGGCAGGCAAAGCGGTAATCACCTTGGAAAAAGGAACCCAAAACGCTGTATCCGATGGAAAAACTTACGTATATGCCGATAGTAGCACCGATGAGCCCGATGCGGCCATCTTCAGCAAAGCTGATCTTACCTTCAACGGTGCAGGTCAGTTGACCGTCACAGGTAATTACAATGAAGGGATCACCAGCAAGGATGATCTCAAAATCATCAGCGGTTCGATTAACGTCAAGGCAGCTGACGATGGCATCAAGGGTAAAGATATGGTTGCCATTCAGGCAGGCACCATTACCGTTGATGCAGAGGGTGACGGGATTAAATCGACGAATGATACTGATGCCAGCAAAGGATTTGTCGCTATTGCGGACGGTACCTTTAATATCCAGAGCGGCAGTGACGGCATTCAGGCGGAAACCGCACTTGTCACCGATGGTGGTACGTATCATATCGTGACGGCTGGCGGCAGTGCAAATGCACCTGCCAAGGTTGAACAGGGTCCCGGCGGTGGCGGTTTTGGTGGGAGTGGAGGCCGCGGTGGCTTCGGTGGAGGTGGCCCAATGAATGGCGGCACACCTCCGGCAGATATGGGCACACCTCCGGATGGCGAGCCACCAGCGGATATGCCAGCGATTCCAAATGGTGAAGGCTCAAATACAGGTGCAACCGCGAACTCCACGACGTCGACAAAAACCGATGCGACGAGCGCTTCAGCAACATCATCCGATTCCAACGCCGATGCAGACAATGCAACGACAACAGAGGAAGAGTCTACAAGCGCCAAAGCGCTTAAAGCAGGTACAGATCTCACTGTCAATGGTGGAACATACACGATTGATTCTATGGACGATTCCCTTCATAGCAATACCAATGTCACTGTGAACGATGGAACCTTCAGCATTCAGTCCGGAGATGACGGCATTCACGCTGATCAGGCGTTGACCATTAACGGTGGAGCTATCAGCATTGCGAAGAGTTACGAAGGACTTGAAGGAGCGATCATCACCCTGAATGACGGAGATGTTGATGTAACGGCTTCGGATGACGGTGTGAATGCCGCTGGTGATGAATCATCAGGCAACAACGAGCTTCACATCAACGGTGGCTCCCTCACCGTGAATGCTGGCGGTGACGGCCTCGATGCCAACGGCTCCATCACAATGACTGGCGGAACGGTCATCGTGAATGGCCCAACGAATAATGGTAACGGTGCACTGGATTATGACGGAACGTTTGTGATCAGTGGCGGATATCTGGTGGCAGCAGGAAGCTCTGGCATGGCGCAAGGCACTTCCGATGCTTCAACGCAAAATACAGTCGTGATGACCTTCCCTGAGACACAAAAGGCTGGAACACTAGTTCATATTCAAGACAGCAAAGGCAACAATATCATGACATTTGCACCAGTCAAAGACTACCAAACCGTTGTAATCAGTTCACCTGATCTTGCAAAAGACGGCTCCTACGTCATCTCCTCTGGCGGTACATCGACAGGCCAAGCGGTAGACGGGCTCTATACCGGTGGTACGTATAGCGGTGGAACCCAGATCGTTGCCTTCCAGTCAACAAGCAATGTAACCTGGGTGAATGAATCAGGTGTGACAACAGCACGCTCCGGCATGGGTGGATTTGGCGGCGGTGGTCAAGGCGGATTCGGCGGTGGAAGAAATCGTTCGCAATCCGGTGCTTCTACAGATACAACGGGTACGACAAGCACTATTGGAACTACAGGAAATACGGATTCAGCAAAGTAAATAAAATGAATAAGCTGATTGAGTAGAGGGCAGCGGACATCGCCTGACCTACGTAAGTTAAAAAAGTCAGGCCCTGATATCGCCTTTATTGTGACATCAGGGCCTGACTGTGTTATTTTCGGCAGAGGAAATATATCCTCAAAAAGGAAAATATCAGTATAACGTCACGTGGTCAATTTTTGAAAACTCAACCTGCTCTATTACTCAAAAAGCATACACATACACCTTGGTCCGCAGCGCATCGCGACAGGTGATCGTACGCAGTGGCTCTTTGCCCGGCAGTGCAAAACAGACGCTGATCACCTTCGCTCCTGGCGGTAGCTCCCGTTGGAACTTGTCTGTTAGCCGAGCCATCGCACCCGGGAACAGATAACAGATCACATAATCTGCATGCGCATAGGAACAGGTGTAGATGTTACCGTGAATGAAGCGCAGACGTCCCTTCAACGAATGCTGCCGCCTTCCGGCTCGGTGGAACCATACACTAAGCCGTACCAACCATTGAGAAGTCCACAAGGGAATGAGTGAGTTTTCGATGCCCGTCAGTCTTTTACCAGGACAATGTTTCACTACATCCATGCCCAGCGTTCCCCACCCAGAACCAGCTTCCATAATGTCACCATAACCCGATATGCGATTAACCTCCTGAATGACCACTTGCCTGACCGGGCGAGATGTCGGCATGGGCGAGATTCCATTTTTCCAGCTTACGATTACGATCCATATAACAGCGACTAGCGTTAACACGGCAATGAGCCATGGAGTATATTGAATAATCATCATGACCTCATCATAACAAAGGGAAGCTTCGGCGGTCTATGATCGCACCAAAGCTCCCCTATGTCTTTTTTTCTAACCCATTTATACATCCAGATTTATGAGGCAACTCTATTCATCAGTCTCCCCTACGTGAGATTTCATGTATACCCCTTTTTTGTACACGGATTTAATCGTAAAATGAATGCCCAACTTGCGGTTAGTTCGGTAGATTAGCGAATTAATCTCGTCGATGCCCACCGGATCACTCTCCAGCATGCTCCGTTCCGGCCACACCTGAGCAATGATTCGCTCCCTTGTTACAAAATGATCCAGTTCACTGTACAACAGCTTGAACAATTGATATTCCTTCTTGGATAACGGAATCTCATCCTCGTTCACCTGCACTGTCTGTAAGTGATCCTGCAAACGCACACCCTCACCGAGCAAGTCGGATATACGGTATTCTCTCGTCTCTCCGAGATCACCTTCCACACGAAGGTGAATCAAGCCGTTGACCAATGTCAGGCTGTCCCCTTCGCCAAACGGATATTTCTCATATGGGACGAGGCGTTGCCCGTTGAGTTCGGTTCCATTTTTGCTATCCAGATCCTCGATCCAGAGCTGTTCATTCGTGTCATAATAAATGCGGCAATGCTGCTTCGATATCATCTGATTATAGATGGACAAGTCCAGTTCACTGACACCTGTATAGCGCCCTACCGTAATCGAGCGGCCCTGGCTCACATAAGCGAATGAACCATCGCTCTCCTGTCCCGGCGTACGAATGACGATTTTTGCCGTCTCCCGCATGTTATTCCCCACTTTCAATGATCACTCGATCTCTATCTTTTCAATCCAATACTGATAAACTCATCAGATTTATTCCATTGTTTGCAGGTCTGCCATTTCATATAGTGATATACAGGAACACCATAGATTTAACAAACATCGGTTCCCTATTACTATACCAGACGTTGTGCTTTTTTTCTCATAACGGCCGGACGGACGCTTTAGCTTATTCAACAAGAGAGGTATTTCCCATGAAGAATAAAAACATTTTGATCTACGTGCTGCTTGCCTTCGCTCTATCCATCACTTTAACTGTACTGTCTCGCGTAAGTGACGATAGCGTTGTATCACTGAAAGGTACATCCGCTTCCGAAATCTCATGGCGGCAAATGAACAATCAACCTTAATTCTCAACCACCTTATTATAGACGCAACTTCAGTGCAAAACGTTTCACGAATGTCATCAACAGATTATTTTAGATCTGTCCTTCATTTATAGACAAAAGGGCGAGATTGCGTTGAAAAAGAAATAAAAAGGACTCTGAAATAACCTCATTTCCAGAGTCCTTTCACAACGTCTATCAAAGAATACAACGTAATCAGCATAGCGTTTTTAGCCATATTTATATGGATCGTCGTTATATGCTTACATTAATGCTTTTCATCATCTGAATCGCTGGATGTACCTGATGTACTGGTGTCAGATGTATTCGATACCTCTTGTGCATTTGGCATACCCGAATCACTACCATCTGCCTTCGCCGCGCGCTCCTTCTCCTGAATCTCCTCCATCCGGGTCGATACCTTCTGATACAGGTACGAGATGCCCAGTAGCAGCACACCAAAGCTGAAGTAAGCGAAGATTTTGCTGCCTGCCGTCAGTAGACTAACATCGTAGAACACCATCTTGCCAGTGGCGAATAACGTCAGGCCCAGACCGAGACGCCGGATCATAATATATTTTCTACGGAACCCGTAAGCAATATAGAGGATCGCCAGCAACAGATAGATCAGGCTGAACATTAGTCCGACATCACCCCACTGGAACTGGATGGTCAGGAACACGGTAATGACGCCGAGCAGATAGACACCCGCAATAACCGGGTACCACTCTACACTTTTGAACTGACCTCGGATACCTGCAATCAGCAGATCGCGCCCAGCGAAGAACACGCCCACGTTGAAAATAATTAACACGATCAGTCCGACAATTTCGGCTGCTGTATGCTGCTCTACACCTGGCTGCAATGCAGGCATTGTCAAGGTAACAGCCAGTGCAATACAGCACCCAACCGCATGCAAGAAGAGTGTATATCCTCGTAGGAACGAATCACGAAGCAGCTTCACCTTGCCCAGCCCATACGCCAAAGCAATCGTCAGCGCTGCAAACATGATGAGCTTGTAAAACATGTATAACAGGAACGTTTCATCGATAGCTCTGACGTACAGTTCATTGGACTCGTAAAGCACGTATAACCATACGTTCACAAGGGTCACTACTCTGAACCCTTTCAGGAAACTACGCTCCCATGAGACGTAACTAAGCTTTGTTCCCGTTCCTGCAGAGGTGTTGCTGCGTAGCGCCCAAGCATAATACAGCGTAATAAGCAAGGTGCCCAGCGTGATGCTGGAGTATTTTAACATGAAGTAGGATGGTTCTCCCACAAAGAATAGAGACAACAGATCATATTGTACAAAGACTGCGATACACAGGAGCACAATACCCCAGCCTGCACGTTCAACCGCCTTGATTGTTCTGAAATGTCCAAACGTGACGAGCAGCACCCCTTCGATCAACCAGCCCATCGACAGCCATCTCGAACCGAACTGGAACGGTATGAGTAAAATCCCAAAGGTGAGCGACGTCAGATAGAACAATAGAATCGTCTGCTTCTCCTGCGCCATGTAGCGCTGAACGAATCTCGCCAGTCCCAAATATACGAGTGCAAAAATAACCGCCAGCAAACCCTGCGCATCATTCCAGCCCGCTGCATCGAATAGCATATACAAGACGAGACAGCTCAAGCTTGTATTCATCGCTAACAAAGCAAAATCCCACCACGTCAACTTCACCCGATGTTTAAACGGATATGCGAGCGTAATACCCAAGTACAAGGCAAAAGTCACCACAGAATATAGCATGCCTACCTGCTCACTTGGCGACAGCCACAGCAAAATTAGCATGGACGGTGCATGGAACAGGAAGCTGATATAGTGCACCACCGGCCAACGCTGCCCAAAGGAAATCCATACGATGATGCCGTTCAGCAGCAACAGATAGATCATGGCGGCGTACACCGCTGTCCCTTCCAGCCCAAACGTGAACAGGTAAGAGAAGAATGGCAAATATCCACCTACAAGACCAAAGGAACAAATCGTCTTGGACTGATACCGCAACGATAACAGGACAGACACGGCTGACACAAGTACGGATAGACCCAAGCCTGTGTATAGCCCAATGATATTCAACAAGAAGTAACTGTAAAAAATGGAACCAAACAGCACGGAGATTCCTCCGCCGAGCATTCCCATTGCAAATGTTTTCTGTTTCCGTCGGAACAGCCACTCCCCGCCTGCAAGCATTAATGCCCCCAGCAGGAAGAACCCTGCACCTTTCATCTCATCACTAAACCATGTGGAATAGGAGTAACGGAAGGCCGCACCTACCCCCAAAATGAGCAGCAGGATCGCCACTTTGTTAATCCAACTAAGTCCGATGCGCATCTCCATCCGGTTCTGCTTAATCCGGCGCTGGATCGTCTCCTCACTCAGTTCCTCCTCTTCCATCTGCTCGTAACCTTGATGCATCTGCCTGCGCACAGCCTCAGCCCTCTCCCATACAGCCTGCCGGTGTGATTCAATCCGTGCCTGCACTTCGGTTGCCAGATGAGTAATCCGCCCCTGCATGTCGGCCGCATCCTCCTGCAGATGTTGGGAAGCCTGATGGAAGAGATTGTTCAGATTAAATTTCGTTCGATGTTCCAGATCGCTAATCTGGTTGTTATGTACTGCCGTTTTCCCCTGAAAATACGTCTGCATCTTCTCTTGGGACACTCGGATTAAATTCAGCTTCTCGTCCAGCATCTGTTCAGATAATGCCATCCGAAGACGCGCATTCTCCTCTTCCATCTGGCGTGCACGACGTTCTAGCTGCTGCAGCTTGAGCTGCTGAGCTTCCGTCTGTTCCAACAACTGCTCATTACGAACGGTCAGGTCATCGGATTGATACTCCTGCAACAGGGCCTGATAGTCCTTGGCGAGCTGTTTCTGCTGCTCCTGAACTTGCCTGAGTCGCTCCTTAAATTCTCTCATAGATGTCCTCCATTGGTTGTCATCTGATGTTTTCCTATATTTTACTATACATAGCCGGAAAAGGGATGGTATAGAATGGAAACTTCGCTGACGCTTTGTTGATATCTTGCTGTTCCCTCTTCTAACTCCCAACCCCTTGGACAGAAAAAAAGCACAAAAAAAGCCCGGAAGCATGACGCTTACCAAGGCTTTTAGGATTTTCGGGATATTCAGGATTTTTAGGATCTTCAGGCTAATGCCAGCTTTTTTAATTTGTATATCTCTATCTTTTTAACTCCCTTGACTTACACTATCTTATATCCTCATCCTAATATCTGATGCAATCTGACCTATTCAATTCCCGGTCTGTACCGATAAATCTTGAGTTGACGATTGACTTTCCTCTTTCTCATCATCCGATTCTGGCTCAATTACCTGTGTTGTATTCGGGTCCAGCCAGCTGGCAATCATGCCTCGTACAAAGGTCAGATCTTCCTCAGACAGATCATAATACCATGTACCGCCGCGCATCTTCCCGTCACCTTTCAGCATGTAATTGCTGATTGTTGGTATGCTATCCTTCATATATAGAGACTCGGCAAAATTCACAATGAAATCCGATGTCATATTCGTTGTAAAATTCGATCCGGCAATCTCAATGATGTCGGGGATCTTGGTCAGATTTTTGACCTCCATCGCACGATTCATGAACGCACTGAGAAAAATCCGGTGACGCATCGTGCGGTTAAAATCGGAATCCTCCCGGTAACGCACATATGCCAGTGCCTCCTCGCCGTTATAGATCGGTTTGTTGGCTTCGATGAACAGTTTCTCATGGGCTTTGTTTTTATTCTCGATGTTTTTCGTAATCGGCAGCACGACACCGCCAACCGCATCGACAATATCTTTCAAGCCGTGGAAGTTAATTGCTGCATAGAAGTCCACCTTATTCTCCAGCAGCTTCTCCACCGTCTCCATCGCCATCTTGGCTTCACCATGGGCATAGGCCGAGTTGATCTTGGACTTCACATCACGACCCACAATTTCAGTGTAAGAGTCACGTGGAATAGACAGCAGCAGCACTTTGTTATCCTCTGGACGCACGACAGAATAGATGATTGTATCTGAACGACTTGGCTCATTATCTCGCTGGTCGATACCTAGCAGCAACAGTGAGAAAGGATCCGTATGCTCCACGACCGGGACATCTCTGTCTCCAACGGGTTTATAGGATTTGTCCAGTGTGTCCTTTACCGTACCTGCAGCGAACATATTAAAGCCCAGTCTAACAAGTTCCTTTTGAAAGATAAATCCAATGCCGCCAAGCACAATCAGTATGCTCAGGGTGATAATAAGTCGCTTTTTCCATTTCTTCTTCGGTTTCTTCGGCTTCCGTCTAGTTAAATGTGCAGCACTGTTTTCCATCATATCTCCTTTGATTGCGGTTTCTCCATTTATTTAACTATATTAATAACACGTTTTCAATAGATTACGATATAATCGGCTATACAACAACGCCATAGAAGGAGCGATGAACGATGGAGTATCGACGTTTAGGCAACAGCGGGCTGCGTGTCTCCGCACTGGGTCTGGGCACGAATGCATTTGGCAAAAGAGCAGATCAAGCCACTTCAACCCGCATTCTTCATGCAGCGATGGATCGTGGCATCAACTTTATTGACACCGCCAACATCTATGCTGGCACAGAATCGGAACGCATTATTGGACAGGCACTCGCCGGCCGGCGGGAAAACGCAGTGCTTGCAACCAAAGCCGGCTTGCCCCGGCATGACGGTCCTCATGGGCGCGGTTCCTCGCGCTATCATCTGCAGCAAGAGCTGGAACATAGCCTGCGGCGTCTGCAGACGGATTATGTCGATCTGTACCAGATCCATACCTTTGACCCGCATACCCCACTGGATGAAACACTGCGCACATTGGACGACATGATCACGTCCGGCAAAGTGCGCTACATCGGCGCCTCCAACTACGCCGCCTGGGAGCTGATGAAAGCCCTCGGCATCAGCGAGACGCGAGGATATGCGCGGTACATCTCCACGCAAACGAGCTATTCGCTTGCCGATCGAACACCTGAGAACGAACTTGTCCCGCTTTGCCTGGATCAAGGTGTAGGCATTATCCCGTATTTCCCGCTCGCTGGCGGTATCCTGACAGGGAAATACAACGGCCAAGCCAGCGTGCCGTCTGGCTCCAGAGCAGATACCGACCCTTCCTTCAACCGCTTCCTAATGGAGCATAACATCCAGCTTAGCGAGCAGGTAAGTGCCAAAGCAGAGGCTTACGGTTGCTCACCAAGTGTGCTATCGCTCGCATGGCTGCTAACCCGCCCGGCAGTATCGACCGTCATTGTTGGTGCTACGAAAACGGAACAGTTAGAGCACAATCTGGCTAGTCTTGATCTAGAGCTTCCACATGAACTGCTAGCTGAACTGGATCAACTAAGTGATAATTTCCGTTATGGCAAACCATTTGCATCCTACAGACTTGAATAATGCTCATGAGAAATAAACCTTCTGCCTTCATGGTCAGAAGGTTTATCTTATTTTTCGTCAATTTTCGCAAAAGCTATATTATGAAACCACTTTTCACATATGTATCTCGCCTCAATTGATATGGATACATATTATTGTTCCACCTTACGGCGAGTGAACTCCTGCATAATATCCATATATTCATCCTTACGATCTGCCAGAAGCTCAAAGAAGTTTTTGTCTGATTCCTCTACGAGATTCATCCCTTCAATCGCCAGTTTTGTTCCTTCCGGCGTTGTTGTAATGATATTGGCCCGTGTATCGGTCTGATGACGCGCACGTGTAATGTACCCTCTCTTTTCGAGAGCTCGTAGCACCTGGGAGGTCACATTTACATCTACATTGGCAAACTGTGCGATCTGAACCTGAGTAACTCCCTTGCCTTCCACATCATGCTCATTAAGCCATAAACAAGCGTGTAGCAGCACAAATTGAGGCTGCGTCAGTTCGAGTGGTTCGAGCACCCGCCGAACTTCTTTTTGCCACATCGTTGTCACCTGCCATAACAGGTATCCTGGACTATCTTGCGGATTTTTGTAACGTGAGCTTTTCATTTTTATACCTCCGTGATGTACGATCTTGTGCAGCAGAGATGTATGTACCACTCTTCTTCTAGTCATAAATCTGTTATATTAACGCTTCGGCACATACATCTGTTACATCTATACAAGTTTTTCTATAAAAAAAATACCATATTTATCGTGTTGGAATAAACTGTTTCACCCATTGACCAAATCCCTGTGGATTTCGGCTCTGAATTAAAATCGTGCCCTCTCCGCGGAAGCGACAGACCAGAACTTCGCCACTGGTCACACTGGAGAACCAGCCTTGGGATGCTTTTTCGATGCGATAATCAACGTATTGGGGCCATGCTACCAGATGAGCATTGTCCACAATAACCTCTTCACCAGCAGCCAGACGGATAGGATGTATCGCACCATAGGAAGACAGGAACACAGTGCCCCGTCCACTAATCTCAACAATAAAGAAGCCTTCTCCAGAAAAAAGACCCTTTTTCAGATTCTGCATTTTAGTATTGACCTGAATGCCTTCCGTTCCAGCGAGAAATCCGTCTTTTTGTACATAGAGAGAATAGGAGCCATCCAATTCTATGGCCTCGACACTACCCATAGCCGATGGAGACAGCAAAATCTCTGCACTCCCTCCAGCCGCTGTCAATTCCTGAAAGAAAAATTTCTCTCCACTCAGCATACGGCCAATTCCCGCAAACATACCGCCTTCTGCCGATCCCTTTAGTTGGACGGTAGGTGACATGGATACCATGGCTCCACTCTCCGCCTTGAAACGTTCCCCACGCTGTAACTCTACCCTGAGCATTGCAAATGCACCATCGTATAGAATTTCGTATTTCACGGTTTCATCAGCTCCCTGTCATTGTCCGTAGTAAAATCGTTGAGTCCGTTATCTTCCAGCACGGCTGCTTTGTCGCCATATTCCTTAATAATATGCTGATCTCCCCAATGACATAACGCATTCAGAATCGGCTCCAGGCTCCATCCGTATTCACTTAGTTCGTACTCTACTTTAGGCGGAACTTGATTGTATACGATTCGTTTAACAATTCCGTCATGCTCCAGCTCTCGCAGCTGTTGCGTCAACATTTTCTGGGTAATTGCAGGCATAATACGCTTCAAGTCACTGGTTCGCTTCTTGCCATGGGTTAGATGACAAAGAATAACACACTTCCACTTTCCTCCGATGACCTCAAGTGTTGCTTCAACCGAAATGTTATATTTTTTGCGTTCCATTCCCGTCTTCCTCCTTCATTCAGTTCGCTTCTTCCGTTCAGCTATTATATGGGCACTAAAAAGTACGTAGGGTACTAAAAAGTACGTACTGGTCATGTTATACCGAATAATTCATAATAGCATTTGCCGGTAAGCAAATCTACATTCTAGGAGTTGAGCAGGACATGCATCACGAGAAAAAAAACAGCACTTGGGCGCTGCTGGCACTTGCAATCAGTGCTTTTGCAATCGGTACAACTGAGTTCATCAGTGTAGGACTGCTGCCTCTGATCGCAAATGATCTTCACATTAGTGTATCGTCTGCTGGCCTAACCGTTACCATATATGCGTTGGGTGTGATGTTCGGCGCACCAATCCTTACGTCACTGACGTCTGCCATATCACGTAAAACCCTGCTGCTGGCCATTATGGTTATCTTCATCGCAGGCAATACACTGGCCTCCGTATCTACCGGGATTACCGTACTTCTCATTGCACGGGTGATATCTGCACTGGCACATGGCTTGTTTATGTCAATCGGTTCGACGATAGCGGCTGACCTTGTGCCAAGTGACCGCAGAGCAAGTGCAATAGCCACCATGTTCTCGGGGCTGACCATTGCAACGGTAACCGGTGTACCCTTTGGTACGTTTATAGGCCAACAATTAGGCTGGCGCTCTGCCTTTATCCTCATTGCTTCCGTCGGCATTCTTGCCCTGATCGCTAACTTGCTGCTTGTACCTTCAACATTGCAGCAAGGGGCCCGCACAGCCATCCGGGATCAGGTGAAACTGGTGACTAACGGACGACTGCTTCTCGCTTTTACGATTACAGCTGTAGGCTACGGGGGCACATTTGTTGTGTTCACATACCTATCTCCGTTATTACACGACATCAGCGGTTACTCGGAACAAACGGTGACCTTAATTCTGCTGTTGTACGGCATTGCAATTGCCATTGGGAATATGATTGGGGGCAAGGCAGCCAATCAGAATCCGTTAAAGTCACTTCTATACATGTTCATGGTGCAGACGGTGATTCTGGGCATTCTGTACTTTACCGTTCCATTTCAGTGGGCAGCACTAGCAACCATCATGGGCATGGGGCTGTTTGCTTTTATGAATGTGCCTGGCCTTCAGATGGTTGTCGTTACACTTGCTGAACGGTATGCACCGCAGGCCAAAGATGTGGCCTCTGCCTTTAATATTGCTGCATTTAACGCTGGCATTGCGATAGGCGCCTATCTGGGTGGAATCGTGAATGACTCCATCGGTTTGATTCATACCACATGGGTTGGTGCATTAATGGTGATCATTGCGGCAATCCTGACGATATGGGCCAAACATCTGGAGCAACATGAAATCCCCCCCCCGTAACGGAATTAAACAGGCAACACAAAAGCTATAAAGGGCTCGTCAAAATGAACCCATAGATCAGCTATCAATCTGTTGACGAGAGTCTTTATATACCGGAACCGGTTTCATGTCAGGTATGACTGGCTATATACGTTACTATATACGCTGGATGCCATTTGATCTACTATGTTTTAATTTTGTATCATGAATCAATGTCAATTTCACTTTAACTTTCACTTTCACTTTCACTTTAAATGGCCATAGCCATATTCACACAACTTAAGGAGGATTTCACATGACAACAGTACAACATCTACAATCTACTACAACATTGCAAAACGGTGTCCGTATGCCTTGGTTCGGCCTTGGCGTATTCAAGGTCGAAGAAGGTACTGAACTTATCGAAGCAGTCAAAAGTGCAATTAAACACGGTTACCGCAGTATTGATACAGCAGCAATCTACGGTAATGAATCCGGTGTAGGCCAGGCCATCGCCGAGGCATTGCAGGAGAATGGGTTGAAACGCGAAGACCTGTTTATTACCTCCAAGGTGTGGAATGCAGATCTGGGTTACGAAGAGACACTCGCCGCATTTGATGTAACCATGAACAAACTCGGACTGGAATATCTGGATCTATATTTGATTCACTGGCCAAAAGCAGGCAAATACAAAGGTGCATGGAAAGCTATGGAGGAACTCTACGCAGCAGGCCGAATCCGCGCGATTGGTGTGAGTAACTTCCAGATTCACCATCTGCAAGATCTGATGCAGGACGCACAGGTTAAACCAATGATTAACCAGGTGGAGTACCACCCACGTCTAACGCAAGTTGAATTGAAAGCCTTCTGTGAACAGCATGGAATTCAGTTAGAAGCTTGGTCCCCTCTAATGCAGGGTCAACTGCTAGACAATCCAGTGCTTACAGAGATTGCTGCATCCAAAAGCAAATCTGTTGCTCAGGTCATCCTGCGCTGGGATCTTCAAAATGGTGTTGTAACGATCCCGAAATCAACCAAAGAGCCTCGGATTATCGAGAATGCTGACATCTTTGACTTCAAGTTGTCCACGGAAGAGATGGAACGCATTAACTCGCTGAATGACAATGTGCGTGTAGGCCCAGACCCGGATAACTTTGATTTTTAATTCGATTGTATAAAATAATAGCCATAACCTATCAAACAAAGTCGATTGTTCATCCATCGGCTTTGTTTTTTCCGTTTGATCGCTAATATCCTGTCTATTTGAGATGATATCCAATGAAACAGGAAATGACTGTGTTTGAATTCTTGATCGAATTTAAACACAGTCTCTGCCTTTCTTTTTGGAACAACAGCCAGAGAAAGTACACCCTAGCACTGAATTAGAAGGGCTTCCAGCCATCCTCCCCGGACAGAATGCGAGGCAACGCATACTCAGCCGCCTCTTCCTCTGTCAGTATGTTAGACCAAGGTACACGCATATCCGCACTTCCGGATCCAGGCCCAGCACTGTTATATTCCGCATAAAGAACCGTCGCTTCCGCTTCGGTCTTGCCCCAATTATGCCAGCCCTCTTGTTTCACATGCGCACCGAGCCAGCAGTTCAGGAAACAGACTTTGGCATAATTACGCCATGGTCTGCCGAGATACACCGATTGCGGAGGCGCATTGCTGGTCAGATCGCAATCAACAAATACGTAACCGTAACGGACATCTTCTGGTGTAGATGCTGCCGTGATCCAGCCGTTCACTTGTCCTTCTGTAACCTCCGCTTCGGTCAGGCGGCTCTTCGTAAAAATCTCACAACCCTTGAACACAACCGTCGCTGAGCCAAAAATAAAATCGATATCCCCTTCGACATAACAATTCTCGAAGTACTGTCTTAACTTCCGGCGCTCCGCACCGTCACGAGGTCCGCCGAAATAACTGCGGTCCAGAGGCTGTTCCGGCAACGGTCCGGTAAAGATCGTATCCTGATGGCCGATAAAACGGCATCTGCGAAACACAGCACGATCCCCGTCCACATAAACGGCAAGCGCCTGCCCGACCTCCTTGCCCGGCCCAGCTGAATTCACAAAGGATATCCCTTCTGCCGTAAAATCATCAGCACCAATAAACGCCGTATAGGAATGGAACGTATGATACTGCGAGCCGTCCGGGAATCGCTTGAGTGCATGATCATCATAGGTGATGATCGTCTGCTCAGCCCCCTCACCAATCAAATGAATGCCCGGCTTCTCCATGTGCAGCTTCTCATAATACACACCTGCCTTCACTCGAATCGGAAGAAGGCTACCGTTGCCATCATCACGACCAGTGGCTTGGTCCGGCAATGCATCAATTGCAGCCTGGATGCTTGAATAATCTCCAGACCCATCAGCAGCAACGGTGATATAAGCGTCAGAGCCAGATGACCCCAATGCAGCCTGCGCCACCACGCCTTCTTCTGCCAAATGCTGATCCGTCATGGCAATCGCTCCATTTCGAGTGCAGCCAGTAGCAGCGGAGCTACCCCCATAAAGGAATCGCTTACAACAGCTTCGCTCACATAGTAGCCGTAGGAGCCATCTCGATCCAAACTCAGCCCTGCACCGTGACATATCCCGTTTAACCGCACACCATCAGCCGTGTCCTCCACTAATCTGGAAGTAAGGCCATGCCAGCCCTTCTCGGCAGCTGCTCTGAAATGCGGCTCCAGATAACGCAGACGCACCCCTTTGGCAAGCGCATATACAAACATACTTGAGCCCGAGGCTTCGAGATAGTTCCCTTGGCGGAAGCCCTGATCCAGAACCTGGAACCACAATCCGCTGTCCTGCTCCTGCACCTGAACTAATGCGTTACACATGCGCTCGAAGATGCCGATGATCGTGCCCCGCTTGGGATGGTTCAGCGGGAAATGCTCTACACTGTCGACAATAGCCATGGCATACCAGCCCATCGCCCGACTCCAGAAGTGCGGCGAACAGCCAGTCAGCGAATCGGCCCAGACCTGTTCCCTGGATTCATCCCAGCCGTGGTACAGCAATCCGGTGCGCGGATCACGTGTCTTTTGTTCAATCAGCAAAATCTGATGAGCCACTTCATCCCATAACTCTGGATACTGGAATGTCTTTGCATATTGCGAGAGGAAAGGAGAAGACATATACAGCCCATCCAGCCACATCTGGAACGGATAGATTTTTTTGTGCCAGAATCCACCTTCCGACGTTCGAGGCTGACCAGCGAGCTGCGCGGCAAGCAGATGGGCTGCTTCGGCATAACGCTTATCCTCCGCACCATCTAATAACGCGAACAGGTTCTTCCCCTGATTAATCTGATCGAGATTATATTCTTCGAGAGAGTAATTACGGATGGAGCCATCCGGCTGCACGTAGAGGTCCATATGTCTTTTCATGAAATCAATATACTCCGGCTTGTTATATAATTCTCCCGTGCGCGCCATCGCCATCAACGTCATACCTTCCACATACGCCCATCGTCCCGAAGGGAACGCATGGAAACCATCATCGTTACATTGCTGCATGATCGTAGCTGCAATTCGCTCTGACCAGGATAACTGCGTCTGCACCTGCATCACGGCACCTCCTGTAATGTTATTCCGTTTGTAAAGCAAACACACGAATCGTCTTGTTAGGTTGACCTGATGTGCCAACCTTACTGTCGGCACACTGCCGTTGAATTGCGCAGGCTCAGCCTCGGCTGAATAACAACGGGAACCTCAACCTGCTCGTCGCGGATCAGAGATACGATCAGCTCTGCCGCCTGCACAGCCAGTTCATCGAGGGGCGGACCGATCGTTGTCAGAGCAACCTCTGCATATTGCATATCGGGCAGATCGTCGTAACCGATCATGGAGATATCGCGCGGCACGCTATACCCCGCCTCAAGCAGTGCGCGGAGTGCCCCTCGCGTCACAAGGTTGTTCAGACCGATAAATGCAGTAGGAGAATCCGGACCGAAATTATAATTTCGGATGGCAAAATATCCATCTTCCCAGGAAGAATGCGCGGGCAGCACATGGCTCTCGTTAAAAGTAAGACCCGTGCGCTGCAGGGCTTCCCTGTACCCTTCCAGCTTCACATGCTGTGAGTTGCCGATGAATCCAATCCGGCTATGCCCGAGGGATTTCAGATGCTCCACCGCTTTGAAGAGTCCCTCCTTACGATCAATCTTGATGTAAGGAGAGTTCGGTGCTTCATCTGTACCAAGGACAAAGCAAGGCATGTTAAGGGTCGCGAACTTTTTCCAAAATACGTCCCGATTGTCTAGGGCATAATCCCACAGAATACAGCCGTCCACACGTAGCTGGCTGAATACATCCACCCCGTCGTCGGCCACAACCAGAATCATCTGATATCCCCGCTTCTTCAGTTCGGTATGAAGACTGCCCGATATGTTGGAGAAGAGCGGGTTGCTGAGTTCATCGAGCACAAACCCGATGATATCACTTCTGCCGGTGGAGAGCTGCCGGGCCAGCATGTTTTTCCGGTATTGGTGTTTCTCCGCTACCGCGAGCACCTTCTGTTTGGTCGCCGGTTTAATCCGGGGATCATCATTCAGCGCCTTCGATACCGTGCTGTAGCTCACTCCCGCCAGTTTGGCTATATCTTTAATGGTAATCAAAATCAATCAACACCTCTCATATGCCTGCCCAAGCTTTTCCCTATTTCTGTGCTGCTTTGTAACGATCATATTGTGCCTGTCTGCCAGCAATGACTTGTTCAACATTCATTTTTTTGAGTGTCTCCATGTAACTGTCGAACTGATCCAGGCTTGCGTCACCGCTAATAAATTTGAAGTTCATCTCTTCCACATAGGTTGTAATGTCTGGCATCGACATCGACTCTACACTCGCTTCATCTGGCAAAGCATAGACAAACGGGAACGGCTCACGCACATACTTCTCTAGTTCTTTGTCCAGCTTAGCATGCCAAGGGGCTACGACGGAATCAGCTGAATCGGTAGACTGGATGTTAGGCAGATTGACCGGACCAATGCCGAGCTTCTGGATATATTCATTGTCCTTGCCTTTATCTGTGAATGTCTTCACGCCATTCTCTTCCGTATACGTATCGTCCTTGATGCCCCATGTGTAATACGTCTGTGCTTCTTCACTTACCGCATAATCCAGAAAGCGGAAGGCGAGCTCCGGATTTTTGCTATCCTTCGTAATGCCGAAGATGCCGCTAACCGGCGTACGTCCGATGTAGAACTGGTCGCCATGCGGTCCCTTCAATGGCAATATGCCCTTGAAGATCGGCTCTTCCGGCTTGTAATCCTTGAACAGCGGGCTGTAGACCATCGACATATACCAGCTGAAATTAAAGGTGGCTCCCGTTACATCCTGCGATATACGCGAGGTTACCTGATCACTCGTTGTGCTGGCATAATCGACCCCAAGCAGCCCCTCCTTATACAGTCCGTTCAGATACGTCAAATATTCCTTGTAGGCTGGCTCATAATAGCTAAAGTGCACTTTGCCTTGATCATCTGCATAGAACTGGTTGGACAGGTCAAGTCCAAAGGCCGGACCAAAGGCCATCGGTACAAACTTGGCTTCCATCGACAACGGAATTTCATCCGCTTTGCCGTTGCCGTTCGGGTCTTCGGTTTTGAATTTGCGCAGCATCGCCGTGAACTCATCGAGCGTGGTCGGTTCGTTTAAGCCCAGCTTTTTCAACCAGCGCTCATTCACCATAAATACAGGCATGTAATTCCGCGTTAGCGTCTGCTGCGGGATATAATACATTTTACCATCTGGTGCCGTTAAACTGGCTTTAACGGAGGGCGACTTTTCATATATTTTTTTCAGATTAACCCCATATTTGTCCACAAGATCATTAATAGGAATGAACAGACCACTGTTAATGTACTTCATCAATTGATCCTGATCGGGCAGGTATACAATATCCGGCAGTCCTGTACCCGCAGCAAGTCTTGGATTCACGGCATCCGCGTAGTTCTGCGGAGGGATCAGATCCCAATCCACTGCAACACCTGCATTGCTCTCGATTTTCTTCACAATGGCTGCGGTAGACAAGTCGACGTTCGTTGTCCATGCATTGGTTCCAAGTATGGATAGCTTCGCATCTGGCTGATCCGTTACGGGTCCTGCACCCGTATAATTGAATGCCGGCTCTGAACTGGCCGGTGCATTGCCCGCATCCGTGCCTGCTCCCGTTCCGCTGCTGCATCCCGCCAAGCTCAGTGCAAGTAATGCCGCCATTACACTTTTTCTTCCTGCCCCTTTGAATCTCATCCTTCATTCCTCCTTGGTATGGAACCATATTCAACTCCCTTGAAAACCCTTGAACCCTCTGCAGCAAGCTTCAGCTCCCTGAAAATAACCTGCTCCCTTTCTTCATGACGATGCTGCTGGGTAACAAAATCTATCCTTTCACGGCTCCGAGGGTGATCCCCTTAACGAAGTACCGTTGGATAAACGGGTAGATCATCACAATCGGCAGAATGCTGACTACGATAGATACATAACGAACCTGCAAAGTCGATACTGCCAGTGCACCGGATGTCATCGTACCGCCCATCTTCTGCATAACCTCTGGCGAGGCCATAATCAGCACCCTTCGCAGGAACATTTGAAGAGGCTGCATATCCTGTTTTCCTAGATACAGCAGGGCCGAGAAGAAGTTGTTCCAGTGGAACACCGCATAGTACAGCGTCAGTACAGCCAGCGTAGGCTTGATGATCGGAACAGCGAGACGGTACAGCATCGTTAACTCATTCGCACCGTCGATGCTTGCACTCTCAAATATTTCATTTGGAATACCTTCGAAGGCAGAGCGGCAGATCATAACGTTGAACGTAATCACCAGCACAGGCAGTACCATAACCCAGCGGGTATTATATAGTCCAAGCGATGTAATCATCATGTACACCGGGATAAGCCCACCCGAGAAATACATTGTAAAGGCAATAAAAAAGTTCAGCTTACGCCGCAAGAAAAACTGCTGTCTCGACAAAGGAAAGGCCGCGAGGCAGGTAGCCACAATGTTCAGGAGCGTGCCTACAACCGTATACCAGACGGTGTTATAGAACGAAACCCACAGCTCCTTGTACTGCAGCACCATCTGGTATCCTGAAAGTGTGAAACCGACAGGCCAGAGCACAACTTTTTGCTTGTCGATGGCATCCACCGAGCTGAAGGAAATGCTAACCACATACAGGAACGGATACAGCGTGACAACCACGGCCACAATGGTCAGCAGGTAGACAAATACATAGAACAATCGGTCACTTCTCGATTTTTGCATACAGGCTCTCCTTTGATTCAGTGTGGTTTTACCAGAGTGACATTTTGGTCAGGCGGCGGGTCATGGAATTGGCTGCAAACACAAGCACAAATGTGATGATGGAGTTGAACAGGCCTACAGCCGTTGCAAAGCCATAGTTTTGGCCTTCGATTCCCATTCGGTATACGTAAGTGGACAGCACGTCCGCTGTTTCATACGTAGCCCCGTTATAGAGCAGATATACCTTCTCGAAGCCTACACTCATAATGCCGCCAAGCGACAGAAGCAACAGAATCACAATGGTTGGTTTAATGCTAGGAAGTGTCAGATGCCACAGCTCTTGAAATTTGTTCACGCCGTCAATTTTGCCAGAGTCGTACATTTCGGGATCAATGCCCATAATGGCGGCGATGTAGATAATGGAGCTGAAGCCAAAGCTCTGCCAGATGTCAGAACTGGTGAAGATGGTGCGGAACCAGCCGGCGTCCATCATGAAGTTTATTTTTTCCATACCGAGACTTGCGATGAGGGTGTTCACAATACCGTCTGTAGGTGACAGAAAGTTGATAATCATGCCAGCCACCACAACGGTGGAGATAAAGTGAGGGAGATAAGTTACCGTTTGAGCGAAGCGTTTGAACGTCCGGTTCTTGATCTCCACAATGCAGACGGCGAACAAAATGGGGATAGAGAAACCGAACAGCAGCGGCAAAAAGGCCAGCAAAAAGGTGTTGCGAAGCAAACGCCAGAAGTAAATCGAGTTCACAAACTGCTCAAACCAGCGCAGGCCCACCCATTCTCCGCTAAACATACCCTGCCCAGGCATAAAATTGCGGAATGCAAGTAGCACGCCAGGCATCGGCAGATACATAAAGATCACGTAATACACAAAAATGGGCGAGAACATCAGCAACAAATACTTATCCCGCCGAATCAGGTTGAACAGCGTGGACATGCGTTTTTTCAACGTAAACACTCCCCTTCGCCTCATAATTACAACGTTTGAATTTTTGTTTAAAAATATAATCCTATCTCTTCGTTCAACGTACAGCCACTTCAGAAATAGAATTAAAATCAAGGATTCACTTTGATAAACAAGCTTATAATATGCAGATGTATTTAAGAAGATGGCTATTCACCAAAATTACAACGTTGTAATTTATCAATAAATGTATACGCTTACATAAACTTTTACCCATCTTAGCAGAGTCCTCCTCATTTAGCAATAATAAAATCGGCAAAAAGCTGGAATTGGGGGAGAATGAATTCTTGCGCAATGATCAATCCGCCAAAGCCTGACAAGCTATTGAAACTTCCGAGGCTGGTAATACAATAAGATCAGGATCAGAACGAGCGATATTTTACAGAAAGTAGGAATCAGTCAATGATCATTGATGTACAGCATGTCACTTGGAAAAGAGAAGCACTCACCCTGCTGCACGATGTCAGCTGGCGTGTCAACAAAGGCGAACACTGGGCGTTACTCGGACTCAACGGCTCAGGCAAAACAACGCTCCTCAACATGATCACCGGCTACCTGTGGCCGACGGAAGGCAGCATCTCAGTACTTGGCCATGAATACGGAAGTGTAGATCTGAGAGAGCTTCGGAAGTCGATTGGATGGGTGAGCTCCTCCCTACAGGAGAAGTTATATGCATCTGACCGCACACAATATGTTGTTATTAGTGGCAAACATGCCACAATTGGTTTGTATAACAAGCTAGCTGGCGAAGATCTGGAACAGGCCAGGCACTGGATGGAGACACTCGGCTGCGAGCATCTGTGGGATCGCGAGTACCGCACCTGCTCTCAAGGGGAGAAGCAGAAACTCCTCATTGCCCGTGCCCTGATGGCAAATCCGCAACTGCTCATTCTGGATGAGCCTTGTAATGGGCTCGATTTATTTTCCAGAGAACGTCTGCTGGATAGCATCAGTGAACTGACCACACGCCCGGATACACCTTCGCTAATTTATGTCACGCACCATACGGAGGAAATCCTCCCTGTGTTCCAACATAGTCTTCTGCTACGCCGCGGCGAGGTTTTCAGAAGGGGATTCACTGCTGATCTGATGACACCAGATGTATTAAGTGATTTCTTCGAAGCTCCTGTAGAGCTCGACCGACATGGTGAACGGATATATGTCCGAGCAGCAGCATCTAAAGGTTAAAATACTTGCATCTAATTGGAACAAAGGGAAGCAGAATGAGAAGAAAAGCCCAAACACTTATCCACATGTGGATAGTTTTCGGGCTTTTTACTCCTATATCTTGTGTTATCCACGGTTTTCTGTGTAGAACTTTCACCAATCTGAGTATAACTCTGTCTCTGTCTTTGGTTGCATTCAAAACATAATCGATGATATAAATACACTAGATTCGTGTATCACTTTCGATTCCATTCCGATAAACCTTCCATCCAATATACAAAGGAGAACATTACATGAATATAACGATTGTCGAAGCGAATACCCAAGAGCTGCTTGATGCCTGCTTTGCTATTCGCACAGCTATTTTTGTTGAAGAGCAGGACGTTCCTGCATCCGATGAGTTTGATCAATTTGATGCATTGGATACAGAAGCACGCCACATTCTGCTTTATGTCGACGGTGTACCTGCTGCTTCAGCAAGACTCCGTATCGTAGAGCAAGTTGCCAAGCTTGAACGGATCTGTGTCATGCTGGATTACCGTAAGCATGGTCTGGGACGGGTGCTGATTAATAAACTGGAAGAGATGGCTACACAGGACGGTCTGCAAAAAGCTAAACTGCACGCCCAGGTACAGGCCTCCGGTTTCTATGAACGTCTCGGCTATGCTCCCGCTTCGGACGTATTTATGGAAGATGGCATCCCTCATCTACTGATGACGAAAGAACTTAGCGAATGAAGTTACGCTGACACCGCTCTCACTCGAGATAAGAATTGACTCAAAAAAGCCTCTATCCTCACTTGATCAGTGAGTAGATAGAGGCTTCTTTATGCCTTGCCTTATGTTGCGTTAGCCCATCGCCAGACGGCTTGCGTCTGGTTTACTGGCGCCTGGTTGCCCATCTGCACTGGCTTCCGCAGCATTCTTCATCTGTTTGCTGCGCAGTTGGCCGCAAGCGGCATCGATATCTGTGCCATGCTCCATACGTACCGTGGAGTTGATGTTATTCTTTTTCAACGTATCGTAGAAGCCCAAGATGGACTCTTCGGTGCTCCGCTGATACTGGCTATGTTCATCTACCGGATTGTATGGGATTAAATTCACGCTGACCATGCTCTTGCGACTGGACAGAAGTTCTGCAAGTTCCGCAGCATGTTCACGCTGATCGTTCACATCCCGAAGCAGAATGTATTCGAACATAATGCGTTTATTTGTTTTTTCCAGATAATAATCAACGGCATCCATCAACTGTTCAATCGGGAAGGCCCGATTAATCTTCATAATCTGGGTACGCAGATCATTATTTGGAGCATGCAGCGAGATTGCAAGGTTCACCTGTAGACTGCTGTCTGCAAATTCCCTAATTTTATCCGGCAGTCCACTGGTGGATACGGTGATTCGTTTTGCCGCGAGAGCCAGCCCTTTGCGATCCTTGATCACTTCGATAAAGTTACTCATATGCTCGAAGTTATCGAATGGTTCGCCAATGCCCATCACGACCACGTTCGTGACGCGCTCACCTTGTCCTGCTGCATCCAGATGCCGCTGAACATGCATGATCTGCTCTACAATCTCTCCTGCTGAGAGATCACGGCTTTTCTTGATCAGCCCGCTGGCGCAGAAACTACAGCCGATATTACATCCGACCTGTGTCGTGACACAGACGGTCAAGCCGTATTTTTGCCGCATAAGCACTGTCTCGATTAAATTGCCATCCTGTAGTTTGAGCAGGAATTTCACCGTACCGTCTGCTGACTCTTGCTTCACATGTTCACTTAATGAATTCATTGTAAAATGCTCAGCGAGTACTTCCAGACAATCTTGACGGACATCGGACATATCACTAAAATCATGCACCCGCTCTTGGTATAACCACTCCCAGATCCGGGAAGCGCGGGATTTTTTCTGCCCATGTTCAGGCAGCCAGGCACGTAATTGCTCTAATGTTAATCCATATAAGGATGATTTAAACATGGTATAAACCTCTTTTCGCAAAAAAGCATATGGCTTATCGGTCGTCTTACCCAAAAAACCTCTACTCTGTATTGTCCCAAAATTAATAAAGGAACACAAGAGCTTTTGCATTTCTTCCAAGAGGTTTTACGCATGGTAAATCTACGCAGGTAACCCTTAGAAGCGAATAATACCCGACGTGTGCAACAGAACAAGCAACACCAGAATGGGTGCGATATAACGAAGCATGAACAGCCAAATCCGGAACCAGCCGGAGCTTAGACCAGAAGCCTCAGCAGCCGTTTTCCAGAAGTATCCTGCAAAGATTGTAACTAACAATCCACCAACCGGCAGGAAAACATTAGATGCCACAAAGTCCAGCCAATCAAATACGCTCATCGATCCAATCTTCCACTCCGGGAACAATCCGAGCGATAGAACGGAAGGCAGTCCTACGATAAAGATTGCAAGGGAAACCACCCATACCGCGCGGTTACGACTCCAGGAGAGACGCTCCATGAAGTATTTTACAGGCACTTCAAGTAGTGAAACAGACGAAGTCAATGCCGCAATTGCAAGCAAAACAAAGAACAGTCCGGCAAAAAGGGAACCGAGCGGCATCGCAGAAAATGCAGCAGGCAGCGCAATAAAGATCAGAGATGGTCCCTGGTCAGGCGCTATACCAAATGAGAATGTCGTTGGGAAAATAATCAGACCTGCGATAAAGGCATAAATTAAATCACCCGCCCCCACAGCCATTGTCGCTGCACCAAGGGATTGGCTTTTATCCATATACGAACCATAGGTTATAAGAATACCCATCCCGAGGGATAGGGAGAAAAATGCATGTCCAAGAGCAACGAGTGCTGACTCCGTGGTGAGCTGGGAGAAATCAGGATTCAGGAAGAACGAAACCCCCGCACCGGATCCCGGCAGTGTAACCGCCCGAATCATCAGAACGATCAGCAAAACCAGCATCGATGGAATCAAAATTTTGTTAAACTTCTCGATCCCGTTGGATACACCCTTGGCAACGATCCATCCCGTAATCAATACGGATATCAGTTGCCATACAATAGGCATATAACCGCCTACAAAATTGTTGAATTGTCCAGCATAATCCGCATTATGGAACAAAGTTCCACTAAATGAAGTTACAGCATAGTGCAGAGTCCAGCCTGCAATAATGACATAGAAGGACAGAATGATAAACGGTGTTAACACTTGCAACAGACCAGCTGCAAGCCAGCCTTTATGCCCGCCTGCTTTGATAAATGCAGTCGCTGCGCTACCTCGTCCACTACGTCCAATAGCTAATTCTGCAAGCAGTACGGGCAAGCCAATCAGCAATAGACAGATAATAAAGAGCAGGAAAAAAGCCGCTCCCCCATTTTCACCCGTAATATATGGGAATTTCCACATGTTACCGAGTCCCACCGAGCTACCGATAGCTGCCAGAATGAAACCGGCGCGCGAGAAGCGTTCTCCTTTGCCGGCCCTGTTAGGGTCAAGATCAGATTTACTAAAATTCATCGTATCTACTCCATCACTTTAAAGTTTTCCCGTAATTATATACTACTACACGTGTCAGGTCATCAAAAATCATAATTTGTCGAAAATTAACCTTCATGGGGATGATTTCAGTATGGGATAATTACATCCAAGTTAACCGTGAATACGTGGCGGAAAGACAAAAAGAGATGGCCCAGACAGCCCATTGCAAAGGCCCCTGAAACATCTCTTTCATAAAATAAAACTAACCTTTTGCTCATTGTATCAGACCGTCTTGACGGCTGTTATTGTCTAAACTTTAATTTCAAGTAATTCGTACTTAATGACACCCATCGGAGCATTGACATGGATTACACTGCCTACTTCCTTGCCCATCAGCTCTTTCCCAAGTGGACTTTCATACGAAATTTTGCTGTTGGATACATCTGCTTCCGCAGGACCGACGAGTTGATATTCAATCTTTTCGGCAAACTCAATATCGTTCAGCAACACAGTAGAACCAATGCCTACTTGGTTAGAATCGATATGGTCTGTGCTGATGACTCTCGCTTTGGTCAGCATTTTCTCCAATATCAGAATGCGGGTCTCCATAAATGCCTGATCGTCCTTGGCTGAATGATACTCACTGTTCTCCTTCAGGTCCCCATAACTGATCGCAAGCTTCAATCGTTCTGCCAGTTCCTTGCGCTTCACCGTTTTCAGTTCCTTCAGTTCTTCCTCCAGCTTTTCCAAGCCTTCCTGTGTCAAAATCACTTCATCATTAGCCATATTTTCCATCTCCTAATCCAACTATCTATCTATATTCTAACCTATATCCACTCCAAACGGTTAACATACCCTAGAAAAAGAGATTAAGCTCCCATTTATCGAAATAAATCCACACCCGAAATATGATATGCATGCACTATAACCACTATATTTACCATCGCCTAAACTGTACTGGTACAATTAGAGTAAACACGTGTGTGCATTTCATACGTTCACTTATACAATGAATTCAAGGACGCAGCGGTTACTGTTTCCACCACAACTAGCCTGACTCACTGGGGAAACGCCAGAAAAGGATAACTATAGAGGAAAGCCTGTCATCCATGCCGAATACAACGTCAGGTGATAAATGATGATAACTATACAAGTACTGCAAGTACCCTCTGTTGTACCCGAAGCATACTGGGATCTTTTTCTGTCATCTGTCTCTGATGAGCGCCGGGCACAGGCTGCACGCTTTATACATCAAGCCGATGCGTATCGCTCTGTGCTTGGTGAGGTATTGACCCGGGTGACGTTAAGTGAATTAACTGGACTGCCAAGGAAGGAGCTTTCTTTTTCACGTAATGCCTACGGAAAGCCCCGCCTTGTTCAAAATCCCAAGATATCATTCAACGTCTCCCATTCCGGGGATTGGATCGCTTTAATCTCTGGCGGGACAGCTGAATTGGGTGTGGATATGGAAAAAATAGCCCCGATTGACCTGCAGATTGCAGTGCGCTTCTTCTCAACACAGGAGAATACGTATCTGTCAGCACAGCCTGCCGATCAACAGTTAAACACCTTCTATCGCCTATGGACGCTAAAGGAGAGCTACATTAAAGCTATAGGGATGGGCTTGTCCATGCCCCTTAACTCCTTCGCCATTCTTCCCCATGCTCATCAGCATGGGAAGCATGACTGGAGATGCAACCAAGACGGGCAAATCGTTAGGCATCGCTTCTACACTCACTCTTTGGATGAGCAGCATATGCTCGCTGCCTGTGCTGTCGAAGGAGAGTTACCAGCCCAGCCTGAAGTTGTCACGCTGGAGAGCTTATGCGCAGAGCTTACATAAGGAAGGCACATGCATAGCCTAAACTTTGACCGATTAAAAAAAGAGGAGCGAGTTCATCCGGTAATAAAGCTCTCCGGTGATTCGCTCCTTCTTCTGTAATACGATTATCGATAGTATTAATGAAATGCAGCTTGCTCGCTCCATTTACATCCTTCAACGATCCAGCTGTTTTGCCACTGACTCGGACCCTGGCCCGGAGGGACCCTTCGCTATAACCGATGTCCCGCCCATCGGCTTCTTCCGAATCGTAGCCGCTGCGTCCGCATCGCGGATCATCAGAGCAAACCACAGCCCGATGAACAGAAATGCAGCTGCTCCTAGCAAAGCCAGACGGTATGCTATCATATTCGGCTCCAGTGTACCTGTCGCAGTCACCCTGGTTGTACCTGCAACCGCCAGAACAGCAGAGAGTATGGCCATGCCGATTGCAGAACCCAGACGATTTTGCACCGTGAACCAGGTCGAAGCCCGTCCCATAGCAGCAGGCGGAATCTGAGCGAAGGCTGCGATCTGTACCGCCCCTACCGTCTGTCCCAGGAAAATGCCCACTCCGAATAATAAGAACCGGATGAACCATGGATTCGTATCCACTGTAATCTGACTAAGGGTAATAAAAATAATCGCCGTACAGATCAATCCCATGGATATGAGCTTGCGTGGGCCCAAACGTGGGTAGCTCCATGGAACAAGCTGTGAAGCGATCATTAATCCGATCGCTTCTGGAAATGTGGTTAGCCCTGTCTCCAGCGCAGAGGCATGCAGCACATGCTGATACATCAACGGAAACACATATAACATGCCCAGCAATCCTGCCGCCCCACATACAGATACCAGACCTGTGTAACGAAAAAGTCGTTGCTTCAGCAGATGCAGATCAAGCAACGGCTGTTTCGCGCGCAGCTCCACCCTAGCGAGCAGCGTAAGAAGCAGCATTCCTGTAAAACCCGCCCCCATAATAAGTGGTGATGTCCACCCCCGCAGCGGTCCCTGACTTAGTGCATACATCGTCAGAGCCAGTCCCGGCGCAGATAATAACCAGCCCGACAAATCGAATTGACCGGCTCCCTGTTCTCTATGCTCCTTCAGATACAGCATGCCAAAGATCACGGCTGGAATACCTACAGGCAGATTAACATAGAAAATCCAGCGCCACGATAGCTGATCCACAATTAATCCGCTCACAATCGGCCCAAGCGCAGGAGCAAGGGCAATCGGTAGCACCAGCATACGAGATACTCTGGCCCGTTCATGCGGAGGAAATGCTCGAAATAACATCGCCATGCCTACAGGCGTAAGCAGACCTCCCCCCGCTCCCTGCAAAATACGGAAAAACGTCAGTGTCTCCAGTTGATCAGCTGTAGCACACAGTGCAGAAGATAACGTAAACAGTGCCAGCGCCGACAGGAAGACCCGTTTTGTCCCCCATCGATCTCCTAGCCATCCCGCCACAGGCAAAAATACAGCCAGGCTGACCAGATACCCCACATTTAATGTACCCGCAGTCGCTGGAGGAACACCCAGTTCCTCACTGATCGTTCGCAGGGCCACATTCAATACAGTTGCATCCATCGCAACGATAAACATGGCGAGAACATAGACCGTGCCTACAATTTTTTTCGAACCTGGCAGGAAATTCATCCGCCAGTCTCATGAAGTGACTCCAGTATCCCCGTTTCGTCCCATAGACTAAGTGGTCTCATATCAGTCCATTGCTCCGCAATGTAATCCAGACATACACGGCGTTTGGCCTTCCCCAGCATCTGGGTCCAGCCTTTCGGGACCTCAATGGATGCGGGCCAAAGCGAATACTGGTCTTCATCATTCTTTAACACCAGATAACTGCTGTCTTCATAATCAAAAGGGTTGCTCATCCGTTTATCCTCCTATTTATGTTGAATATTACGCTTGTTGTTCAGCATCTCTAGCTTGGCGGCAAGGGTACGGCAGATTTCCTCCAATGGGCCAGGCTGACAAAGGTCTTTGTGACGACAGGCAATATTATGGCGCTCCAGATGTCCTCCAATAAATGCATTCCACATTTCCGGTTCAATCGGATCAAACCAGTCAGGAATAATGGTAGAGCGGAAGAAGATCAAATCCCCATCAAATCGGGATGGGGTATATGCCCCCAGAATGCGAACAGAATTTTCATAGGTTCTCCGCAGCTTCCGGATCGTCTCTTCGCTCAAACTCGCCAGTGCACTTCCTTCGCTGCGAAGTATTCGCATGGCTGTGGCCATATTCAGTGGCTCGTCTCCAATGCTGTCCGGATCGTAGCCGCCAAGTGCCAGCAGAGCCGTCAATGCCTCTGCTTCGTCAGGCTCTCCGCGAATGGGAAGATAATGACTCGGATAGGCATCCAGCATGGCAAGAAACTCTACTTGCTCTCCTTCGGACTGGAGCTGCACAGCCATCGCCTGGGCAACGTTCCCCC
This sequence comes from Paenibacillus sp., assembly GCA_017512705.1. GTDB lineage: Bacteria > Bacillota > Bacilli > Paenibacillales > Paenibacillaceae > Paenibacillus. The sequence goes on along the minus strand of JAFWEX010000084.1, from coordinate 237,972 downwards.
CAAGTGACCAGCCAAGCAGACGATATGGCCCCTCAGGCTGCACAGACCGCAGATGATGGATATAATCTGCTGTCATCTCTTCCAGTGTCCCTGGAAGTTCCTCATACTCGGCAATGCCCCTTGCCTGCAGACCGTACAGCGGATACTCCATGCCCAGATGTTTCATTAATCCGGCATAACACCAACTTAGTCCCCCTGCCGGATGAACACAGAATACAGGCAGATGCTGCCCATGCGTCCGAAGCGGCAACAACACTTGCAACGAGCTATCACCGGAGTACTCTCCCATCTCCAATCGCTCAGCCAGTCCAGCTACCGTCGCGGCTTCGAACAAAATGCCTATGCCGGGCTCTATGCCCATTGCTTCACGGATTCGACTCATCAAGCGCACAGCAAGCAGCGAATGGCCACCCAATTCGAAAAAGCTGTCATCTATACTTACACTCCGCAAACCTAACACTTCAGCAAACAAATCACACAGAATTTGCTCCTGCGGGTTACGTGGCGCTCGGCCATCAACTGATAGTTGTATCTCCGGTGCCGGCAATGCTTTACGATCCAGCTTGCCGTTTGGCGTGAGCGGCAGAACCTTCATCACAACAACCGCAGAAGGTACCATATATTCGGGAAGGCTTGCTGCTGCATGTCTTCGGAGTGCTGCTGTCTCCAGGCCGGTTTCTCCATCCCGTGCTGAAACAACGTAAGCAATCAGGCGTTTATCCCCCGGCTGGTCTTCACGAACGATAACGGCGGCCTGCGCCACACCTGAATGTCTTGCCAGTACAGCCTCAATCTCGCCAAGTTCAATACGGAACCCGCGGATTTTCACCTGCTGATCCGCTCGTCCCAGATAATCGAGCGAACCATCGTGCAGCCGTTTTGCCAAGTCTCCTGTACGGTACATTCGTGTGCCTGCCGGACCATATGGATCAGCAACGAAACGCTCGGCCGTGAGATCAGGTCTTCCCCAATACCCGCGAGCCAGACCCGCCCCAGCCACATACATCTCTCCGATTACCCCGGTCGGCACAGGTCTCAGTTGATCATCTAGCACATATACGCGCAAATCTGGAATAGGGCATCCAATCCAGCTGCTTGCCCCCTCTGCCGAGCTGCCTGAATGCAGCTCCTTGTAGCTGACATGAACCGTGGTTTCAGTGATACCATACATATTGATGAGCCTTGGAGCATGATCTGCATGACGTTCATACCAGTCGTGCAAACGTCCCAGCTCCAGTGCCTCCCCTCCAAAGATCACATAGCGAAGTGCCAATTGCTGCCCCCAAGCCGGATTTTCCTTGTCTGCTTGCATGAGCTGGTAGAATGCTGATGGTGTCTGGTTCAGAACAGTAACCTGTTCCTCCGCAAGCAGCTGCAGGAAGGCTCCAGGCGACCGGCTAATCTCGTGAGGAACGACGACCAATCTTCCACCGTGCAGCAACGGTCCCCAGATCTCCCAGACAGAGAAATCAAAAGCATATGAATGGAACAACGTCCACACATCATGCGCATCAAAATGGAACCAGTGCTGCGTTGCATCCAGTAACCGGATGACATTCGCGTGTGGAATCACAACCCCTTTCGGTTTCCCTGTCGAACCCGAGGTGTAGATCATATATGCCGGGCTCAACGGAGTTACCCGTGCGTTCCGCTCATCGTCAGCAGGATTCTGCTCATCCATGGACTCTAGTTGTCGCAAGGTATTCGGATCATCCATGTTAATACATGTAATGTCATCCATCTGTGGCAGTGAAGCATATACCTCTGTACTTGTAATCATCACTTTCGGCTCTGCGTCCGTCAGCATATGTGCTAACCGGTCTGCCGGATAGTTCGGATCAAGCGGCAGATAGGCGGCACCCGTTTTGAGTACAGCGAGAATGGCTACGACCATCTCCACGGAACGAGGCAAGGCCAGCGCTACCATCTGTTCCGCTCCTACGCCCTCTGCGATCAAACGTCTCGCAAGTCGATTTGCCTGTACATTCAGTTCCCTGTAAGTGATACGTTCATCGCCGCATTGGAGGGCTATCGAGCTTGCATGAGCGGCGGCCTGCACTTCAAAACGCTCTGCTATCGTCGGCCATTGTGGATACTGATCAGGTACGGCAGCCCATTCCTTTTCAAGCTGAGCATGCTCTGTCGGTGTAACCAGATCGAATCGGCCAATAACGATATCCATCTGCTGTACGGCCTGTTCGAGCAACTGCAATAGCCGAATGACCAATTCACTAGCAGTCGATTCACGATATAGTTCTGTACTGTACTCGAGCAGCCCGTCTATTCCCGCTGGTTGTCCGTTCGGCTCCCTTTTCTCCGTCAGTTCAAACGTCATGTCAAATTTGGATGAACCTACACTCTGGATATGAGCGTCTGCTTCAATACCTGGCAGATCAAGACAGATGTCCGGCGTATTTTGCAGCACCAGCATTACCTGAAAGAGCGGATGTTTGGCACGAGATCTGGATGGGTTCAGTACTTCTACCAGCCGTTCAAAAGGTACATCCTGATGCTCATAAGCGGCCAGGTCGGCTTCACGCACACGAGCAAGCAGCTCTCTGAAGGTAGGATCACCCGAGGTGTCTGTACGCAGCACCAACGTATTGATGAACATGCCAACAACATCATCCAGTGCATCGTCACTTCGTCCAGCAATCGGCGTGCCAATCGCAATATCCGTTCCTGCTCCCATTCTGGTAAGCAATGCCGTTAACGCCGCATGCAGAACCATGAAGAGACTAGTCTTATTTTCCCGAGCAATAACCATAAGTTGCTCATGCAGGGGTTGACTTATTGTAAAAGGTATAACGCCCCCTCGGTAGCTGGACGCCACTGGACGGGTATAGTCTGCCGGGAATGTGACTTGCTCCGGTATGCCTGCGAGTCGGTCTGTCCAGAACTCAAACTGCCTCGCGATCAGACTGTCCTTATGCTGCTCATCCCCCAGTAGCTTTTGCTGCCATACCGCATAGTCCGCATATTGAATGCGTATCGGCTCCCAATCGGGTGCCGTTCCACTCAGACGAGCTCTGTACGCTTCAGACAAATCCCTGATGAGCCGTGACAAAGACCAGCCATCCCCTGCAATATGATGAACAAGCAGCAGGAGCGCATATTCATCCGCATCCAGATGGAACAATTCCGCTCGTATGCCCGGCTCTGAACTAAGCTCGAAGCTGTAACGCGCCGCTTCCGAGAGCAAAGCCGGAAGCTCCTCAGCTGAAGTCCGGGTGAATTTCATGTTCAAGTTCACCTCGGCTGCACGAAGAATATGCTGGCTCGCCGCACCCAGGTCTGGTGGATACAATGTGCGCAATGTCTCATGACGTTCTACAACATCCTGCAAGGCATCTCTTAGAGCATCCACATTCAGCTTTCCTGTCAACCGGGCAACCCATGGAATATTGTAGGTCGGACTAGCCCCCTCCAGACAATAGAGGAACCATAACCGTTGCTGGGCAAAGGAAAGCGGAAGCCCCGTCTCGCGCAATACAGGCTGAATTACCGGTCTGACGAAGTTCGTCTGATCCAGTTTCCTCGCAAGACCTGCTACTGTCGGTGATTCAAACACCGTTCCGATGTTCAGCTCTGCGCCGAATACCTCCCTGACCCGGGCTGTAATTCGACCAGCCAACAGGGAATGCCCGCCCAGCTCGAAGAAATCATCATCAATACTTACCTTGGCTACGCCCAGAATTTCAGCAAACAATCCGCATAACATCTCTTCCTGCGGTGTCCGAGCCTCCCTCCCGGCTGTATTGGATACCACGGATGGGACCGGCAGCTGTTTCCGATCAATTTTTTTGTTCGGAGTCAGCGGCATCTCAGGCAACAGCATGAAGGCAGAGGGCACCATATAATCCGGTAATACATCCGTTACGTATGCTCTGATATCAGACAGATCGATTTCAGTCTGACATTCTCCGGCCTCAGCCACAATATAAGCCGCTAATCGCTGGTTCCCCGGCTGGTCCTCACGTGCGATCACCGTAACCTGTGCCACGCCCGGATAACTTGCGATGATCGACTCGATCTCTCCCAGTTCAATGCGGAAACCCCTGATCTTGATCTGATGATCTGCCCGGCCCAAATAATCAATGGAGCCATCCGGCAACCATTGAGCGAGATCACCTGTACGGTACATCCGACTCCCCGGCTGTCCATAAGGGTTAGCGACAAAGCGTTCTGCCGTCAGATCAGGTCGGCCCAAATATCCCCGCGCAAGCCCCTCTCCTGCAATATACAATTCTCCTGCTACACCCGGAGGCACAGGCTGCATGCTCTGATCCAGTACATAGAGTTGTGTGTTACGCACCGGACCACCTATATTCGGTTTGCCCGATTGACCCGCCCCTAGCGATGCTGCTGTTGAATAGATGGTCGTTTCGGTTGGCCCGTACTGGTTATTGACCTGACAACCCAACCCTTCCAGTGATAGCTTTAACTCCTCCGTCAGAGCTTCTCCTCCCGTAATTACCGTTAGCCCGTCGAACCTTCCAGGCCGACTCATAACCAAAGACTTCCATAATGTCGGTGTAGCCTGCATGATCGTAGTCTTCTGCTTTCGCATTTTTCCGGCCAACGCAACCGGATCAAGGATTGTGTCCTTTGGCGCGATATCCAGTCTGGCCCCGGTCGTCAGTGGCAGGAAGATCTCCAGTACAGAGATATCAAAAGCAATCGTAGTCACCGACAGCCAGCGGTCCTGCGAACCGACCTGCAATCTCGTCTTCATATCTTCGAGTAGATTGGCTAATCCCAGATGGGTCACCGCCACCCCTTTGGGTCTACCCGTAGAACCTGATGTGTAGATCAGATACGCAGGATTGAGCATAGAGGCTTTGCCTAGGAGATCATCACCTTCCGGATTGGTTCCAGACCGATAGCATAGTGCCTGTACAATATCTGTTTGATCTATGACGAGAATTGGTATATCAGACGTCTGCGGAATGTTAGCAAGATTGTCCGTCACTGTCACTACACAAGCAGGTTTGGCATCCTCCAGCATGTAGATCAGGCGATCCTCCGGATAATCAGGGTCAAGCGGCAGATAAGCGGCCCCCGTCTTGTGAACAGCCAGGATCGCAATAACCACTTCCAATGAACGAGGCATCGCAATGCCAACTACCTGCTCCGGTCCTGCCTCATAGGCTTGTATCAGTTGATGGGCCAGTTGATTCGCACGTTCATTCAACGCTGCATAGGTCAACGTCTCCCCTTCGAATGTTATCGCAGTGGCATGAGGGGTCCGCCTAACCTGCTGTTCAAATAACGATGCCGAGTTCCACTCAGCGGCCACATGATGCGTCTGGTTCCACCCTCCCAGCACTTGCTCGCGCTCGGCAGGAAGCAGAATATCCAGTTGTGCAATTATTATGTCTACATCCCCTCCTGAAATCATGGATTTCAGGAGCTGTTCATAGCGAAGCTGATGCATACGTAGTTCCGATTCCGTGTAGATGGAAGAGTTGGCATCCAAAGCAATGCTCATCGCTTGACCATGCCCTTGATCCACGATATGAATGGATAGATCATCCACAGGACCCGTGGACAGATTATGAATCATGCCGCGCGCGCCTGCAAAATTTAATGCATGATGAAAGGGCATCACATTAATCATCGGTCCATACAGACGTCGATTCTCTCCCAATAGCTTGAGATCCCGCCGCAGATCCTGATGACGGTATCGCTGGTGCTTACGTACAGCCCGAATCTCCCTTACGATCTGGCCGATCAATTCAGACAAATCCATCTGCGAATGTACAGTCAATCGCAGTGGAAGAACATTCATGACCATGCCCGGGACACGCAGCGACGCCGAACCCAAACGGCACATGACGGGCAAGGCCAGAATCACATCGGTTGACCCTGTCATCCGGTGCACATAGATTGCTGTCGCCGCCACACACAGATCTGACCAGGTCGCATCAAACTTGCTCGCTGCTGCTTGTATCTGCTCCCGCTCTAATGGCGTTATCACTGCACATTGCCGCAGGAACCCTGTTGAAGTCAGCGATGCACGATGCCCCAGACTGACGACATCCGGTGCATCTGCATAACGGTTAATCCAGAACTGTTGATCCTGTTCTTGATCGATAGAGCCTGAGTAGGCATCATCTTCTTCAAGCACAGAAGTGAGCGGGCCAAATGCTGTTGTATCTTTTGCCTGTGCTGTATTCTGTGCTGCACCCTCTCCCTGGATGCTTGCTGAATACAAGCTGGCGACCCTTCGTGTGATCAGGGAGACACCATACCCATCAATTGCTATATGGTGGATGCGCTGGTACCAGTAATACCGATCCTCACTCACCCGGAACAAAGCCTCTGTGAAGAGTGGACCAATGGCCAGATTAACAGGTCGTCCCAGGTCCTGCTTCATCCAGTCCAACGCAGCCGCATGAGGATCAGCCTGATCACGCACATCCATGACATGGAATGTCCAATCATTCATATTGGAGCGCAGCGATTGCCACGGGCCTTGCTCATTTTCGCCATACACCATATTGAGTGATTCGGCTTCCATCACGGTCTGACGTACACTTTTCTCAAAAAGTCCAGGATGAATCTGTCCCTCAATAACCACATACTCTGCAGTGTTGTACATCGGGTTGTCCGGATTTAACTGTTGGGCATACCAGATGCCAGACTGTGCAGAAGACAAAGGCCAAGCTGTGTTCCGACGTTGCGACAACTGCACCGCCCCGCTCAAAAGTAGTCTCCGTTCAGCAGCACTTTCGGTTGGGTGTTATCCAGAAGTGCTACCCATGCTGCCAATGTAGGTTGCTCTGCCAGATCGACAAAGGCGACCTCGGCTCCTTCCGCACGAAGACGCTCGGCCAGACTCATCATGCGGATGGAATCCATACCCCAGCTGTGTACCAGATCATCATGTATTCCAATGGAATCGGGCTGCACTTGCAAAAGATTGGCAATCTGAAGCTGTAATGCTTTCAGCCTTGCATGATCACTGCCTTCTTGCCCTTCCAGAATATTCTCGAGCTCAGCGGTAGAAGTCATTTGATGTTGCACCTCAGCTACAGCTAGTGAGGCTGATACTGCACCCGATTGCTCCCTGTGCTCGTCTTGACCATTATCATGTGCTTCGGGTGTAAATGCACCGCCAGTTTGGGCTATGGCTGATGCATTTAACAATGAAACCGAACGTTCGGTCGTCAGGGTTACCGCACAACGCTCTGCCGCATACGTCAGCGCCATTCGATGTTTTTCCAACGAAAAATCAGCAACCGCATCAGCAACCAGAAACGCTTGAATATCACGCATAAATGCTTCACAGGACGTCATCAGGCATCCGATATGTGCATATATGCCGCAGATAATCAATTGATCCCGACCCTGCTTCTGCATGAGCTCGATCAGTTCCGTCTTCTGAAAGGCGCTGTATCGCCATTTAGTCATGAAGGTGTCCTGCGGAGCGGGAGCAAGCGATTCAACAATTTCTTTCTGTACTGCTCCGCCATCGATTCCCGCACCCCAGAAGTCCAGCTGTAGCCCGCGTTCCTCCGGTGTCTGTCCGCCAGGTTGAGCCGAGTAAACCACAGGAATGCCAAGCTTATGACACGTTGAACGAAGCTCTGTAATATGATTGATCAGCTCCACTACCGGAGAGGCTCCCGGTGTAAATGCATTCATGAAATAGTTCTGCATATCGTGAATCAAAAGTACTGCACGCTTCGCATCCGGTGTCCAGGCAACCTTGTTGACCGGGAGCTCAGACGCTACAGGCATTGCATATGGTTGAATCACTGGAAGTGCCATGAATATCCCTCTTTTCAGCTTTATTTATCAGAACAAGTCCCAGCCATATCCATAAACGGAAAAAGTACAACGTCATCGCGATCGAAATTTTCTAATTGGATGCAGCTTGCTCGGCAGTCAACATCTCCCTTAGTGCTTTTTTGCTGACCTTGCCGACTTTTGTCTTCGGAAAAGCATCCACCAATTCAATCCGGTCCGGAATTTTATAACTAGCCAGGCCCCGATTACGCAGAAACGATTTGATCTCGGCCACCGCCAGCGTATCACCGCTTGGCACGATAAAGGCGCAAGAGCGCTCGCCCAAATATTCATCGGGCATGGATACCAAGGCCGCATCATGCACACCAGGATGGGCCAGCAAATGGTTTTCCACCTCTTCGGCAGCCACTTTATCCCCGCCACGGTTAATCTGATCCTTCGCTCTTCCTTCAACTACGAGATATCCATCAGCCGTCAGGCTGGCAATATCTCCTGTACGATAGAAGCCATCTGTCGTAAACGATCTGGCGTTATGCTCCTCCGCCTTGTAATACCCACGGATGGTATAGGGCCCGCGTGTCAGCAGGTGTCCGGCTTGTCCCTGCTGTACCTCAACATCTTCGTCATCCACAATCCTCACCTCATCATATGGAGACATCGGTCTCCCTTGTGTATGGGTGATCACATATTCGGAATCATCCAGACGTGTGTAGTTTACCAGCCCTTCAGCCATACCGAACACCTGCTGCAATGTACAACCAAACACCGGCTTGACACGTGCCGCCGCCTCGGCACTAAACTTGGCTCCTCCGACCTGAAGCACCTGGAGCGACGGAAGTTTGATTCCACGAGCTGCTGCTGCATTCAGCCAGACAAGAGCCAGCGGTGGCACCAGGGCTGTAATAGTTACCTGATGGCGGATAATCAGTGGAAATGCTTCATCTGGGCTTGATCCCCGTGACAGTACAATCGTACCGCCTGCGTACAACGTGCCTAGAATGCCGGGTGAGCTCATTGGATAGTTATGAGCTACAGGCAGAACTGCCAAATAGACGCTATCCGGGTGGAGGCCACATACCTCGACACTCCTCCGCAAGCTGTAGATGTAGTCATCATGTGTTCGGGGAATCATTTTAGGTAATCCGGTGCTCCCTCCCGATAATTGCAAGAAAGCTACATCTGAAGATGTTGGCGCATCCGGCAGGCTGATTGGCTCTGCGTAAACATCTTCCAACGCGGTAAAAGGTCCAGCCTCGCCTGCGACGAAAATATGCCGAAGCTCCGGAACCTCAGCTTGTACCTCCTCCGCCAACGTGCGATAGTCAAATCCCCCATCATGATCCGGGATGAGATAGGCTACCGCCTCAGAGAAACGGGCGAAATATGTGATTTCACTCTTTCGATGCAAGGGAAGCGCAAATACAGGCAGTGCACCGATGTGAAATAAAGCAAAACAAGCCTCAATAAACGCAGGAACATTCGGCAGTTGAACAATGACCCGGTCATCCTTCCGTATTCCCCTGCCATACAAACCGGAGGCTAATCGAGTCACCCGATCATTCAGTTCCTTATACGTGAGCTGGTGCTTACCGCTAATAACGGCTACCCGATTGCCATATAAATCCGCACGCTGGCGAAGCATTTCCCCAAACGTAATCCCTTCCCAGCAACCCGCCTTCCGATAAAGCTCTGCATATTCATCAGGCCAAGCCTGATATCCTGACAGCATTGTTCAGTCCTCCTTCCGATTGGACACCGTTGAATCCAAACCCATCGCGAGCAGCATCGTTCTGAACTTGGCATTCGTCTCTGCCAGCTCTGCTTCTGCCGTAGAGCCGGCTACAATACCTGCTCCAGCAAACAACTTAACCGTTCTGCCTTGCACCTCGGCACATCGAATGGTTACCGCCCACTCACCATCCCCCTTACTGTCACACCAGCCCACCATTCCCGTGAACAACCCCCTGTCGAACGGCTCTTGTTCCTTAATGACTGCCCGAGCAACCTGTACAGGTGTTCCACAAATAGCAGGTGTCGGGTGCAGTGCCAATGCCAGTTCCATTGATGTTGTAGCAGGGTCCACCAGTTCCGCATGTATTTCCGTGGATAGATGCCACATTGTGCACGTCTGGATCAGGGAAGGCTCTGCGGGAACGGACAAATGTTTGCATAGAGGCCCCAGCGCCATTACTACCGCCTCAATGACCAAGGCATGCTCATGCCGATCCTTGGCTGAAGCCAGCAGCGCCTCAGCTCGGCGACGATCTTCCGCCGGGTCATCACTGCGGGCCGCCGAACCTGCCAGCGGGTTGACTCTTACACTGGAGCCATGGCGAGTAACCAACAGTTCTGGGCTTGCTCCAATGAAGGTGCGACTATTTTTATTTTCAATCGGATTGTCTGTTTTTTCGGATTGTCTGTACGTTGTTACATGATTTTCAGATTGAACCATGTCCTTCATTGGAACAGCAAATGTATAACCATGCGTATTTTCCTTGAACAAGTTAAGCAGCAACTGGTGCGTGTTTACAACTGTCCGTGAAGTGATCTCCAGCGTACGGGATAACACAACTTTGTGCATATTTCCCTCGTTCAGATCTACCAATACGTTATTCACGCTTTGCTCGTACACTCTACCCGCAGGAACCTCAGTAATCTCACAACCTGACGCAGCCGGAAGTTTGGGGATAAATGTCCGTGGCTCCGAGGGCAGAGGTTCAGCCCACTGTACCGTCTCTGGCACATATAGCTCAGCAGTAGAATGGATTGGATCAAAAGGAATTGCCCCCACCACAAGCGGGTTCGATTGACCCGATTGCTTGGCCTGCTCCATGAGCTGTTGAATCTGTTCAATGAACAATCGACACTCTTCTTTATATTTTTGCTCTATACTCTTACCCTTGACAGGTTCATTCTCAGTAGATTGAAGTGCTTCAGCAGTTTCCTTCGCAAACCAACGAATCTGCTCTCCTTGTGCAAGCAAGGTATGCTGTGGTGAAGACCAAAAAAAGGACGTCCCCTCCCGATATTGCTCCAGAAGGTCTATGGCAGAAGTTGCTGCTATAACCGAACCCGCTTTTGACATGACTCATCATCTCCTTATCTTGATTCAGACGCCGAGTGTGGCGCCTCCGTCCACACACAGATTATGCATCGTAATATGTCTGGCTTGATCCGATATCAGGAATATAACAGCGTCCGCAATATCCGATGGCACTGCCATTCTGTTCAGCGGAATGCCTAGACGAAAGCTTTGCAGCGAACCCGCAATCACTACCTCTGCTCCATGATCCTCCTGCCACAAGGCTCTTTGCATGGGCGTATCCGTTGAACCTGGAGAGACAATGTTGCAGCGAATGTTCTGACCCGCATATTCCAGCGCCAGACTTTTGGTGAACATGGTCGAAGCAGCTTTGGAGGCAGCGTATGCCGACATATGCATTCGCGGAACACTCGCAGCATTCGAACCTACGGTAACCACCGCTCCCGTTTGGCGCTTAGACATATTCCTCACTACCGCACGCGATATATAAAATACACCATGCGTATTCACATCAAACGTCCTCGTCCATTCCTCATCCGTCAGCTCACTCACAGCCCCAGCGTGCAGCACACCCGCAGCATTCACCAAAATGGCAATGGGACCTACGTTCTCTTCAATTCGTTGGACTGTATCTTCGATGGATTGACGATCCGATACATCAGCAATGCAGGCTATGGCCTGATAGCCCTGTCTGCGCAAATCAGTGGCCAGTTGACTCAGCGCAGCCTCCTGTCGGTCCACCAGAGCAACGATAGCGCCATGCTGTGCAAGCAATCGTGCCACCGCTTCACCAATCCCTTGCGCAGCACCGGTGACCACGGCCACGTTTCCATTGATTCCTGTGTAGCTCACCTCATGTACCTCCCTTGTAACCACTATATGCTGTAATCCCCCTCATTTCTTACCTTCTAGGACTCCGGACTACAGGCAAAACGCATCGTTCGACTAATTAGAAAAGGCAGTACTGAAACATGATTCTCTTCTTCAAACTCGGTATATGTGATATCTAGCCCTGGTTGCCTCAACGCAGATAACCGTTCTGTAAGACTCGATGCCTTGTCATTGTTACGGGCCGGATGTGTCTTCTCGTGTTCGCCCATACCGATCCACACCCTGACGTTTACTGGATGCTGCTTCAGCCTTGCAACGAATTCCTCTTCCTCCCCCTGCATGACCTCCTGATTCCAGTGCAGCGAGGGACTGCCCGCAATGTAATAACGAAAAGCCTCCGGCTTGGTGAACAACGCATGAATCACGAACAAACCGCCAAGCGAGTGTCCAAAGATGGCCTGTCTATCCCGATCAATCTGAAACTGCTGCTCCATATCCTGCTTCAACTCTTCTTCAATAAAACGTAAGAATTCATCAGCGCCGCCTTGTTCCGGTAGCGGTGTACCATCGGATTTTCGGGTATATTCCGTCGTTGTTTTTGGGGTAAAGTCATAGTATCGATGGGGAGAAAAAGGGGTAGCGCTCGGATACCCTATTCCAACGATAATTGCCGGGATTGCCCCTGTCTTCTCTGGTCTGCGTCCCTGCACACGAACGGCTTCCACCATCGTGCCGAATACAGAATTCGCATCGAGTAAGTAGATGACCGGGTAACCGGACGGAGGCGGCGGTTCAACAGGCTTGAATACCATAATCTGATAGTCATGGTGTCCTGTACGTGATTTCATGGTCCATTGTTCGGCATGCGGGATTTCAACGTTACTACGTGCAATATGCTCAAGGTTATCGGAAGCAGTTAAATCGGGCTGAAACATCATTACGTATGGGTCCTCCTCGTTGTTCTGTTTATATAAGTTAAAAACTGAACTACATATTTAATGTGAGATTGATTCTCATTACCAATTATAGAAGAGTCGACTCTTCTGTCCCATGGACGATATCCAGAAATCATTTTGATTATTTCCATATTTATGTCATATGGTGGTGTTAGCCATCCAGCACAAAAAAACTCCCTAGATATACACTGGAACCCCGGACTAACATCTGGTTCTCGGTACTCATAGGGAGTTTTTAGTATCAGATTTATGGTGTTAACGCCTTTAACGTATCATCAATGACATGACTATAGGCAATCAGGCCACTACCCAGCCACGGAGCCGACTCGACTGTGTATACATTCCCTGCTTGCACCGCAGGCATGCTTTTCCATACGTTCGTTTCCGTCATTTCTTTCATGTTTCCAGCACCTTGTTCCACGGCAAAAATAAAATCGGCATCAATCTCGGGTAATACCTCGGTTGAAATGATTGCGCTATTCTCCGTCTCAACCAATGCCGGCTTACCAAGTCCCAGTTGCTCGTATACGACATACCCGCTGAAGTAGTTGCCGCCCATCATGCTGATGCCACGCGGGGCAAAACGGATAATGGCTGCTTTCTTGCCTTCGGCTACTTTCGCAAGTTCAGCTTTGGCTGATTCGACCTTCGCATGGTAGGCTTCAATAGCCTTTTCCGCTTCAGCCGTTTTGTCCAGCAGATCGCCGATGACCTGCAAAGACTTCTCTACATCACCCGAAGCATTCGTAAATACGTAGGTTGGTGCAATCTTGGAATAACTCTCATATACCCCATTCTCCGCATACTGGGCCGTATGCAAAATAATAAAATCCGGATTATATGTCATCAGTACCTCTGGCGAAGGCAAACCGCTGGAGAAATCAAGTGTAGGCACATCACTGAGTTGATCCTGCAGGTAGACATGGCCTGTTGTACCACTCGCCCACTGAGCTACGGGCTTCACACCAAGGGTTAACAGGGAATCCTCCAGATACGGTGCAAATACTCGTTCTGTATTCGCAGGCACAAGCACATCATGTCCCAAGTCGTCTTTTACAGTTCGTTCACCCGTCGTTTCCGGCCCCTGGTCTTTCGCTACAGCCGTCTCGGTCGAGGCCGTTGTTAAACTCTCCGTTGCGGGCTGCTCTTCCTGGGCCGCTCCGGTATTCTTCTCTGATGCTGTGCCGCAGGCAGATAAAAGTCCTGCAAATAACATGAGTAAGATTAAGGCTGAGAGCCGGGTGCTGCGGAATTTTCTAATCACAGAACGTTGTGTACTTCTGCTGAAATAGTGAAACATGTGATATCCCCCTTGATAAACATTCTCATTTAGATACAAGGATTATATGTCACCTCGCCCGGGAATCACCATGGACGTTATCCAGATATATGTTTGGACAATATCCCGTGAAGATCAGTAAAGCTTCATCCAACATTCGCATCACACCTACAGCTGAATATTCAAACCAAGGGTCACCAGTTATCAAATGAACCTGATACTGACGAACAGCGTTGAGCTCACGCCATGTAACCGAATGCTGCAAGCTGAGCCAGTACGCTCGTGAAGCAGCCTCAGGGCACACCATGACTAGAATTCGATCAGGGTTCATGTCAACGAGTTGCTCCAGCGTTAAAGGAGCATTGACACTAAGGTCAGAAAAGGTATCCAACTGCAGTGCTCCATACAGCACTTCTTCAATACCCGGATTGCTGTAGAGGTACAAATTCTGCCTGTATATCCGCACGACGATCACTTTCTCCGGGCCCACTTCCTTCTGTACCGATTCGCGCGCTTCCTCTGCTCGCTGGTTATAAAGCCGAATCCATTGCTCCGCCTGTTCCTCCCTCTCCAGAAATGACCCGATCATGCGCAGCTGGGTTCGCCAATCCGAAGTGTGTTTAGGGACAAAACAACAAGGCGCAATATCAGCCAATCGAGCCTGATCCTGTTCACTAATCTGATCTGTACCTACGATTGCATCAGGACGAATATGAACCAGTCTTTCCACATTGGCCTCAAATCGCCAACTCGTATATGGATCGGTCAATTTCAGGTGAGACTGAATTTCTGTACGGAATGTATTATAATAATACGCTGTCCATTTGGGATCGATCGGTGCAGCCACCGGAATGACATTGAGAGCCAAAAGCTGTCCAATCATACTGGAGGAACACGTAGCAATCCGTTTTCTGGCGTTTTTTGCATAATCCGATGGAGATACGCCCACCTCCTTTTTAAATTTGCGACTAAAATAGTACTCGTCACTATAACCGACTTTCAGGGCTATATCGCGAAGTTTGTGACTCGACTCTTTCAGATATCGCTTGGCACGGTTAATGCGCAAGTCAGTAAGGTACTCCATTGCGCTCTGTCCATACGTTTTCTTGAACAAATCCACAAAATATTTCGGACTGATACCTGCCTCCGATGCAAGCTCTGCAATGGATAGCGGCTGGTCGTAGTGTTTGTCCATGTATAGTTTAACATTGGCAAGATTCGTCTTGGGACTGCGGCCGGTAACAGGCAAGTGCGCAGTAAACTGCGAATCATTTTCCAGTAACATGAGGCCACTCCTTTCAAAACTGCTTGATTGACTTGATACACAACTCAATAATCATTCAGTCAAATATTAAAATGATCTAAACGATATTGATAATCATTATCAATAAGGTACCACAATTATTTTCTTATCGTCAATGATATATGGTGAAATATACACAATCCTTGACGTAATCCCTCATATCTAACATCCGTTAAAAGTTTGCTTGTCGTCATAAACCATATACGATACGCAAAAAAGCCAACGACGAGAGTTAACACGTGTTGGCTTTCATGAAACTACCTCTTTGATATATTTTTAATAGACTGTGCTAGTCGCGGCTGCGCAGTTTGCTGAGCAGACGAATAATCTCAATGTACAACCATACCAGGGTTACCATCAGCCCGAACGCTCCGTACCACTCCATATACTTAGGTGCACCTTGCTCAGCACCACCTTCAATGAAGTCGAAATCCAGTACCAGATTAAGGGCAGCAATAATGACGATGACAACAGAGATCCCGATGCCGATCAGACTATTCTCGTGCAAATATGGAATCGAAATGCCGAAGAAACTGAGCACAAAACTGAGCAGATACATAATCATAATACCGCCAGTTGCAGCTACCACACCCAGCTTGAAGTTCTCTGTTGCTTTAATTAATCTCGTCTTATAAGCCGTTAACAGAGCAACAAATACAGCCATAGTCAGCAGAGCTGCTTGCAATGTAATTCCGTTATACAGAGACTCATAAGTCGCGGAGAGCGCACCCAGGAACATTCCTTCTGCTACTGCGTAGATGGGTACGAGGTAAGGTGACGCTACCGGTTTAAACGAAATGACCAGAGCTAGAATAAAACCAACAGCCAAACCTCCGTAAGCAAGTGGCATCACTTCTTTGCCGTCAAAGAACATCATCCATGTTGCAAATGCGCTAGCCAGTAAGATGATTAACGTAATGAACGCTTTGTTCACCGTACCGTTAATCGTCATGTAATTCTGGTATCGATCCTCCCCATATCCTCTGTTCTCAAACGTGCTGTCTTTAAGGGTAGGGTTACCACTACGACCGATCAACACAATCACCTCTTCTTATGTATTTTGGTAAAACTTTGAACCCGTGTTGAGTACTGCTTCCTGAACCTAGATAAGAAACGGCCGAATGCAATCCGTATGATACCTCGCCCGTCCATATATGTTAATAGGACATATGTCCCAAACATTATTCCTTATTCTATTTTACTTTATAGCGTGCAATATGTCATGTCTTCAACCTGATAAATATGCAACTAACAACGTCTATATACCCTTATATGTGCATACATCTCTATAACTTCCTTTACTCTACTTACATAGCCTAATTACTTATACAGCTCCTTGTCTACATTATACTTCGCCCGCATAGTGTTGATGATATAGGTCTCATATTTTTCACGTTTCATCGGATCTTCCACCAAACCTACTTCTATCTTCGCCACTTCCTCTATGATCACTAGAACTACATTTTAACACAATCTCCTACTTCGACACCATTTCAGTCCAAATGAAGCACAATTCACGGAAATTTCTCTTATGCGACAAATATTTCAAAAAAAAGGTTAACTTTCCTGATTCAAAGTGGTACTATAAGGGTATGAGGAAGAATTTAGGCACTAAGACACATGTCTTTATATCTATTAACGACAAGTGTAGCCTGAAACATTAATCTTTTTCATACTGAATTCGGCGACGTGCACACGAGAAGAGTACAGTTAGAAAGAACCGTAGCTTTATAGATTGTAGATTTATCATCAATACGACCCTTTGCAGCAAGCAAACAATGGCCTAATCGGCTTCTAGAAAGATCCCTTATATCATAACTCGAATTTTGTCATCTTAGAATTAGATTTTGTAATTATTTCCTAGATGTATTATAGCAAACCGACACATGGGAAGAATAGACAGATGATCCATTAAAGAGACTAGTCAGAACATGCAAATGTAGTAAGGCAGGGTAGCAGTACCATTAGTATCAAATAGGCTTCACCCCCAGCCCGGCAGATGAGCCAGGGCTTTTTCCCGTTTATACATATGCCCCAGTCCACCTCATCTGCGAAACAAAGGTATCGTGGTTCTTTCTGCTGGGTTTATAATATGGCAAGATACGAGTAGAGGGAGTGATGGGATGTATTCCGATCTGCAATTGACGGAGGACCGCCCTGTATATATACAAGTCAAAGATTATCTGAAGAGATTAATGTTAAAGGGCGGCTTGCAGCCCAATCAAAAACTGCCTTCAACTCGTGAGCTTAGCACGCTCATGAAGGTAAGCCGCAGCACCATTTTGCTTGCCTACGCTGAACTTGAAGAGGAAGGGCTGATCTATGCGCTCAAAGGTAAGGGCAATTACGTCAGCACACTTGTTGAAACACCCAAGGCAGTAGCACACTGGCAGCTGGACTGGACAATAAGGGTTAGTGATTATGCCATTCAGGCAGAGCAATATGATCTGATGAAACACGGCTCAGGAGCCGAACGAGGTAAAATTTCGTTTACCAGTATTGCACCTGATGAGAAGCTATTTGATCTACACAATGTGAAGCGTGCTTTTCTGGATCGCATGTCACTTGAAGGAGAGGTTCTGCTTAATTACGGCTACGCACAAGGTTACAAGCCGCTCATGAACTATTTGCTGCGCTATATGGAGAACAAAGGGGTAGATCTTGCAGGCAAGGATATCCTGATTACGAACGGGTTTACAGAAGGATTCGATCTAGTGCTGGGAGCATTGCGCAAAAAAAGCGGTAAAGCGCTCTGTGAGAACCCGACACATCACACGGCGATCAAAAACCTCAAGCTGCACCAGTTTCAGTTAACCGGAATCAACATGGAACCGGATGGACTCGACCTGAAGCAGCTGGAGGAAGAGCTGGCTGGAAACACGTATGACCTGGCCTATCTTGTGCCCTCTTATCATAATCCGACTGGAATCGTGACTTCACCCGCGAAACGGAGTGAAATCATCCGCTTAATGAACGAGTATCAAGTTCCCATCATCGAGGATGGATTCAACGAGGAGCTTCGTTACTCTGGCTCCCATGTCTCGCCTCTGATCGCCAGTATGGGGAACGGAAATGGGTTGGTATACCTTGGCAGCTTCTCCAAAGTATTATTCCCCGGCCTGCGCGTCGGCTGGATTATTGCGGATGCGGCGTTAATTGATTATTTGGAGAGCATGAAGCGGGCACGTAACATTCACACGTCAACACTGGATCAATCACTGTTATATCAATATTTGTGTAACGGTAATTTTGAGAAGTATCTGAAACGAGCTCGAATGGAGTATAAGAGGAAATACGAACTTGTTGTGCACTGCCTGAAAAAACATCTGCCGATGTGTCAAATATCTGGAGCAGGTGGGCTGCATCTGTTTGTGCAGTTTCCTCCGGAAGTGCGCACGAGAGAGCTTCTTGCTGCCTGCAAAGTGAAAGGGGTCACCTTCACCCCAGGAGATACCTTCTATCTGGAACCAGGGCAAGGGCTTCACACCATGCGCCTTGGTTTCTCCAGAGTCAGCGATGAGAATATCCGCATAGGTATCCGGATCATCGGGGAGACCGTTGCAAGCATGATATAAAGTAATGTAATACGAGAATAGATGACGATAGGGAGGATTTTCACATGAAAGTCGGCGTTATAATGGGCGGTACATCTTCTGAGCGGGATATATCTCTGCTCACCGGACAGGAGATGATTGCGAATCTGGACAGAAACAAATACGAGGTCGTGCCGATTGAGCTGAACTCCAAGCGGGATTTAATCGATAAATCTGCTGGGATTGATGTAGCCTTGCTCGCACTGCATGGTAAATATGGGGAAGATGGTACGGTGCAAGGCACACTCGAATCTCTCGGTATTCCCTACACGGGTTGCGGGGTGCTAGCAAGCAGCGTATGCATGGATAAAGACATGTCCAAACAACTCATGCGGCAAGCAGGGGTGCTAACAGGTGACTGGCTTCAAGTCAATGACATGCAAGATCTGTCCTCGGATGCTGTAAGTCAACTAGCGTACCCTGTCGTTGTCAAACCGAATTCTGGTGGCTCCAGCATTGGAACACAGATTGTACATGAGCCATCCGGTCTGTCGGCAGCGGTAGAGGCTGCTCTTGCTTGGGATAACAGCGTCATGATCGAGCAATATATTGAGGGCGACGAGATTACCTGTGCTATTGTAGATGGTAAAATGCTGCCCGTGATCTCGATTCGTGCCAACGCTTCTTTTTTCGACTATGCTGCCAAGTACAATGATAACGGAGCGGATGAGCAGGTTATTCAGCTGCCTGCCGATCTGCATCAGCGTGTAGAAGCTGCTGCATTAACTTGTTATAACGTGCTCAAGTGCAGCGTCTATGCCCGAGTAGATATGCTCATTCGGGATGGGGTTCCTTACGTGCTGGAGGTTAACACCCTGCCGGGGCTGACACGAAACAGTCTGCTTCCTAAGAGTGCAGCAGCTGCGGGTATATCTTTTGCCGAATTGCTCGACACCATCATTGATCTATCCCTCCAAGAACGTTCCGGGGAGGTAGACAGAAGATGAGTTTGAATATCAATATCCGTCACAGCACGGAGAAGGATCTGCAGGACATGGTTATCCTCATGGACCAGCTTGGCTATCCTACGACTTTCGCCGAGATGAAGGAACGTTACGAACACATTGCGGCCGATGACAACTTTACAACATTGGTAGCCGAAATAAACGGACGCGTGATAGGACTTATTGGGCTGCAAACATCCTATTTGTATGAAAAGAACGGAAGACACTGCCGCATCATGGCAATGGTTGTTCACGAGCAGTACCGTGGCTCCGGCATTGGTCGTCAGCTTCTACTATCCGCAGAGCAATGGGCAGCCGAACATCAGGTAGACTCGATATCGCTGAACAGCAGCAACGGTGCGAATCGTGAAGCAGCGCATGAATTTTATCAAGAGATGGGGTATACCGCTGGCAGCACTGGATTTAGTAAAAAACCTCAAGTGTTGCAACATAACCCATAGTTTGGGGACGATCAAGTACATCAAATTAATTTGTTGCTTCTCGAAGCTAATGCTCGGATGTGATCCCCAGCTTATGAATGCAACAGCAAAACATGCCCTCCCGAGTACAAACTCGGAAGGGCATGTTTACATTCTCTACATTTCTATACAGTTGATTTAGGTAATGATCTTTTAGTACTTGGCAGATTGCGCGCCATCAATTGGAATAATCGTTCCGTTGATAAATGGGGATTCACCGGACAGCAGGAAAGCCACCAGACGCCCAACTTCCTTGGGTTCACCCAGGCGTTTCGCGGGGTTGTCCTTCACAAATTCTTTGGATGCAGACTCCCAGTCATTCGGGTTAATCTGTTTGAATGAACCGATGACCATATCTGTCAGAATGGCACCTGGGGCTATCGCGTTAATACTGATGCCGTGTTCAGCATACTCAATGGCAGCATCTTTGGTCATGCCGGCTACGGCATGTTTACTCGCTCCATAGGCAATCTGATTCGGTACAGCGCGAATACCGCCAACGGAGGAAGAGTTCACAATGAAGCCTTCACCCTGTTTTTTCATCACAGGTAATACATGTTTCAACCCGTAGAATACACCCTTCAAGTTGATGTCGATTACTTTATTGAACATTTCAGTCTCATAGTTTTCGATCAGGTTCTGCTTACCCTCAATACCTGCGTTGTTGAAGAATGCATCAATGCGTCCGAACTTGTCCACGGTATCCTGGACGTATTTCTTGACTGCTTCCTCGTCCGCTACATCTCCTTCAATCAACAGAAATTCAGCCCCGTTTACCTCTTCGGAGATTAACCGCTTCGTTTCCTCCAGCGCCTTCATATTAACGTCCACCAGTGACAGCTTCGCTCCCTCGCGCGCAACCTCTACAGCAGCTGCCTGCCCAAGTCCAGAGCCCCCGCCTGTAATCAAAACAACTTTGTTTGCGAATCGTTCTGTCATGTTGTAGACCTCCTATGATTGTTTAGATCATCCCTACTTCAATACCCCATTTGGATGAATCTTTAACATGATGGACAACGAGAGTAAGTTCGATAACTCACACGTTATGATGCCTTACAAGGCTCGAGAACATGCATATTATCAGCATTTCTGGCATCCGCAATGTTTATTCATATATCTCACATTGCCACATCTGAATCGCTGCTCTTTCGCTCAAAATAATCATAGACCTCTCCATCAGACAACCGTCTCTGATTCACGTACTTGAAGCCCGTACGTTCTAACACTCGGCGAGAAGCTGGGTTATATGTCTTTACAATGCCCACAATTCGAGTTAACGACGTATACTCAAATAAATAAGATGTTAGCGCTCCAACAGCCTCTGTTATATACCCTTGGTTGCGGTGATCTCGTGAGATAGCATAGGCCACCTCACGATCGGACGGATCAAGCATATCGTTCGGAAACACACCACACCAACCGATCAACTGCTGGCTCTCCTGATGAATGACTGCAAGCATAATCCGCACATCCTGCGGATCAAATCCTGCATAACTCCCTATGACGAACTGCAAAAAATCGTTTAATTGTTCCCCAGTCATCTTCCAATCCGGCAACAGGTCGGTAATTTCAGGCTGATGAGTCAAAGCGGCCAGAGCGGCTTGGTCTTGCAAGGTAAAGGGACGTAACAAGATTGAACTGGAATAAAGTGTGAATTCATGATTCATATAGAACACCTCTTAGGGGATTATTGGTTGATGACACGACAAAAAGGAGCACCTCCAATAGAGGTACTCCTGTGGCGTTTCATCCTTTCAGATCAAATGCCGAAGCTCCTCGTAATGGGTCAAAAAGGACAGACGTATCCCGTATTGGTCTAACGGAATTTTTGCGCCTTGTGCTTTTTACATCATTACGAGAAATCTGGCATTCTCTGAAATCCCCTTTCAATCACGCATCGTTATTCAGCTAATTACATTTGACTAGGGACGATCAATGAAAATCCACCCTGTACCTTGCTCTTTCTCCACTGTGGCTCCAAGCGATTCAGCTATGAAACGTAGTGGAACATAGGTTTTGCCGTCACTTCCAACAAAGGGCGATTCAACCATCGTGACTTCCTGACCTGCAACGGTTGCCTTCGGAGAACCTACAGTCATCACGATTTCATCTCCTGTGATGTCATCCGTGACAACAATCTGTTTCGATCCTTTGGTCCATTTCACTTCTGCATCCAATCCTTCAGATAAGTAACGGAGCGGAACAAAGGTTGTATTTTTTACGGTAACAGACTCTTCTTGCTCCGGATTGAGAAAGATACTTTTGGTTGTAATTCTCATCTCATTTTTCAGGAATGGATATACTACTGAATTCGGATCAAAATTGCGAAGCACCTGACCAGGTGTGACTTTCCCTTCTTCAAGCTCGATTACACCTTGGGGAGCAGGCACTTCATCCACGGTGACCACACCACCAATGTTCCACAACTCACTGTCTGAACTGATCGTTACAGCACGTACTGGTAAGTCTTCTGAAGCAGGCAATGCTACCTTTAATGACATATTTTGTTTACGGATATCCAGCTTGTTATCTAGAAAGAAGTCCATGTTTAATTTGGTTTCCGGACCGAATACAGTCTTGAGCTCTGGAATACTTGTAAGCAGATTGTTCAGTTCCTGATCATATTCCGCCAGAATACTGTCCAATCCTTCTTTGATCATGCTGTACATTGCTGTCACTGCTTCTTCCTTCGTGGCAGGTACGATGGAGCTCAGTTCATCGGTTTCCATACCCTCCAGACTGCTCACAGTTTCAAATACGGGGTACAGTACATCATACAGGTCTCCAATGATCTGCTTAAGACCTTGTTCATCCTTGGCAATACTGACCAGGAACGGCTTCACCATTGCCAGCATTTCTTCACCATTCATCTCGATATGCAATTTGTTCAGAGATAGCGTTTCACCGTATACAGCTTCCTGAACAGAAGTAACCGAGATGTTTTTAGGATTGGACAGATGTTTCATCACAAAAGTTAATACCTTTGGAGAGAGCTCTTCCAGCTGTTTCTCCAGCTCCTTCGTATCCATAGGCAGGGGCATTCCTGATCCCCCAAGAGCCTCCAGAGAAAGGTATACCGGCTTCTGTGCTCCATCCACATCAATAGTTATGCCAGACTTGTTCATAGACAGATGGAATGGCATTTTCATTCCTTCCATACTCAGAGAACCTTTGAATGAAGCGGTATTAGCGTCTTTCATTTTGGCATGATCGATATCAAGTGAGAACGAGTTGATTTGTTTGATGATTTCGAGGTCTCTTTCCGTGGCAAATTGCTTGTCCGGTTCTATGTTAATATGCATGGATTGTTTGGATTCTCCGGATTTTACATTGGTGTTATTAACCATGGCCTGGTTAACATCAACTCCGCCTACATCTTGGCAGCCTGTAAGAACAACCATAAGCAGTACAAGCGGTACTGCAATCCATTGAGTGAATTTCAGGTTCTTGATTGGGAACTCCCCCTTAGTAAAATATGGTATACCCCATATTATGAGGGCAGGAGAAAGTGTTGTAAACGGATACGTATAAAAATAGTCCAAATAGGCCGGAACTCGCCCGGCCTTCTGGTTCTTCTATCCTTCATATGTCATAACATGCGCGTGGAAACATGCTGTTTCATGTAACATTTTCAGACTATTCCTGCTCCTGATCTTCCGTAGCCTCTCCAGCTTCCGCTTCATCTGCAGGTGTCACAGGTGTCTCGAATTGATCCGGCTCATCGTCCTGAATGGCTTTATTCTCTTCATTCTGATTCTGTGTCATTTGGCTCTCCCTCTCTTCGGCGGAATATCATCAAGGCACTGCCTTGTGAGTATCAATAACCGGATGAGGCATGAATTAAACATGGTGCTGTAATTTTTACAAGTCGATAGAAGTGCACGTAAAGTTTCTGCGACACTTCATCCTTTTAGAAAACATAAAAAATAATCCCCTTGCCATTCTCAACAGTCACCTGAAACAAGGCCTGAACCATATCAATGGTTTGCACTATTTCTTGGAAAACAACTTCTTCCTCCCAGCCTTCCATGACGGGATATACCCCTTCAGCAAGCATATTCTCCAGACTGAAGCGCGCCCTCACATCCTCAGGAGTAAGCTGCTCCAATGCCATATACGCCTCAAGTACTTGCTCGTGGTTAAGAAGGAACAGATCCATATCATCATAACGCCCCAGATAATGCTCACTGGCAAGAGGCACGACATATCCGAGCGGCGGTTCGCCGTCCAATAGGTTCCCGTTTAACGTGAACTGCAGCATCTGCCACGTTTTATCAATATCCAGATCGACCTGACAATCATGCACACTAATCTCACCTGACTTGATGGATTCAATTAACGCCTCGGTTACTACAAGATATCTCCCGGACATTCCCATAGTGTTATCCCTCCTGTACATTTCCTTCTATTGTTCCCCATTAACCGTGCATGTTGTATAAGAATCGGGGTAGTGAGCTATATAGTGGATCAACTCATCAGGAATTTCCCACTGAAACACACTAGTCAATAGAGGATCACGAAAAAAGGATCGAACCACTTCCTTGTTAATGTCTGCTGAATAATCTTCAAAAAGGAGCTCTTCTTGCTCTCCTAACCGACACTGCAGATTTGTTACCTGTGCGTGAGAAGCGTTGCTAAAGTCGAAGTCAGTCATGCGTATAAGAACACCCTCTTTATGTTTTGACGTTGTAACATGCAGTTCCATTTGCTGTAGATCATATACCAACGAAAATACAGTATCTTTGCGCTTGGCGGATACTAATAATTTAAAGAGTGCACCCGGATGATCAAGATACATGTCGGATTGGGCATACGCACCGGCAATACACAAAAAACGATCCATCGAATTCTTCTCATATTCATCCCAATGTGACCATGATCTTTTTCCTGACTTAAATTCGCGAATTGCATCACTATACGCGGAATTTGTAATGACCGGCACCTCCAATGGCATGGCGTGCACACACATTTGACCGTGGAGAAACTCCACAATTGCATAATTCCCGGTACGATCTGCGAGTAGATAATGCAATTGGGAAGTGCTTTGATCGATTCGGATTTTCCTCGCTGCCTCCAATGCTTCACCTACGGTACTGCATGTATCCAGAAGATACTGTATCCACTGAAGCTCACTTAGAACTGGAAGCCCATTGTCAGCTGGGTACTGGGTTGCCCATAATGTGGTCTGCTCAATCACAAGCCCTGCTTCATTTATCCCTCCATTAGGGTTCTCCTTCCCTACTTGCGAGACAGTTAGACTTCCATATTTAGAAGTCCACGATGCAGGAATAGACGGGGGCATGATCAAGGCCGTTTTATGTAGATTCCGCTGATTGGTGAACAGATACACCTCATCGTAGATCACATCCTGATTTTTGCAGACCCATATGTTTTCTTGAGACTTCACTACAAATGCTGTACTCATTTCTAGTCCTCCCTATGTGAGAAAGATGTAGCTCCCTTCTTCAGGGACTCGGCTTTATTCAGCCATTCTTCAGATCGTTGGAGTGTCTCCTCATCTCCCTGCTGAATTATCGCTGCAAACCTCGCCACTAAAGCACGCTTGTGCTTCTCCTGCCGTAGTTGCGCAAGCTTTAGTTGGTAGGTTTCTTCCTCTTCTATCCCGCCATTCTCCAACTTTTGCTGCATAAAAAAGATTTGTACATCGACTGAATTTTCAGATGTGAGATCACTTAAATAATGTTGATCATCAATTAGCAATTCCTGGTCCACTAGAAAATAGGCTGCCAGTTGTTGCAGTCTATCCTTGGGAATGGGTCGACGTTTCTTGACCCAGTCATTGAATTGCTGTGGAGTGAGACCTACCTCTTTGCATACCTGGGTGTAAGATAACTGGTGAATATGAGCCAGATACTGCAATACCGTCATTGAGGGCAATGAAAGATGATCCATGTGCGACACTCCCCTTTTAATGTTTTTGTAAGACATATTATATGTCATTATACACAAGACATATAATATGTCAATTTTATTTAATCCTTTATTTTCGCTCCTAATAAGACTGGGTAAACGACATTAACAGCTGAACGAATCAAAGATAACAACTATAGATCGTCTCAAGGAGGAACCTATTGGATGAAAAAATTCGATTACAGTCTCAACTACGAAGAGCTGGATTTGCGCAAGCAGCCCGAATTATATACAGTGGGCCGAGGTGAGCAGGGTGTGCTGATGGTGGAGCCGTATAAAAGCGAGATTCTACCGTACTGGCGGTTCAAAACGCCCGGGATTGCGAAGGAGTCTTCGAAGAAAATCTATGAACTATTTTTGGAGTATAAACAGAAAAACGACTTTGTCGGCATGGATATGGCTCGTAAATTCCTACAGATGGGTTACACACGAGCGAGACGATATACCAATCACAAAGGAGGACGCAAATATTCGAAGGAAGATGGTTCGATCTTACCCTATCAAAACGATCCCGTGAAGGCCGAGGCTGCAGCCATATTCAAAGCGCAATGGGAGATCGCCAAAGAGGATGAGGAATATATCCGGATGAAGAAGCAGCACCGTGAGCAATATGAGTCTGAGACGACGGATTAATCAGAATACACTGCACGATGTTATCCTACTTCTGACTCGAAGGAATTGAAATAGCTGAGACACCAAAAGAGCAGGGTTTCAGCCCATTAATACGGGCTGAAACCCTGCTCCTGTTAACACATTAAGCAAGTTTATAATATGACGCTGCTAAAGCTTTATTTTTCACATATCGAAGATGCTCGTCTAAGGACTATTTTAATAAGCTTAGGCATTCTCCGCTTCCCAGCGGGCAATCTCCTTGCGTACGATTGGTGCAACTTCCTTGCCAAGCAGTTCAATGGCGTGCATCACCTCATCATGCGGCTGCGTTCCAAGCGGTGTATGCAACATGAAACGAGTGATACCGACTTCTTTGCGCAGATAGATGATTTTCTCAGCGACCGTCTGCACATCCCCTACGTACAGCGCACCTTCCAGACTGCGTGCCGCATCAAATGTCTCCCGGCCGTAATGTCCCCACCCACGTTCGCGTCCCAGTTGGTTCATAACGGCTTGTGCTGGGCGGAAGAACTTCTCCACTGCTTCATCTGTTGTATCGGCGATAAAGCCGTGGGAGTGAGAAGCTACGGTCAACTTGGAGGCATCGTGTCCGGCATGAGCAGCAGCTTTTTTGTACAACTCCACCAGAGGTGCGAATTGTTTTGGACGACCACCGATGATTGCAAGCACCAGCGGCAATCCAAGCAGACCTGCACGAACAACGGATTCCTGATTACCGCCGCTGCCAATCCAGACCGGAAGCTTTTCTTGCACTGGGCGTGGATAGATGCCGAGGTTGTTGAAGGAAGGGCGGTGTTTACCCGACCAAGTGACCTTTTCCGACTCCGTCAGTTTCAGGAGCAGATCCAGCTTCTCATCGAACAATTCGTCATAGTCACTCAATTCATAACCAAACAGCGGGAAAGATTCAATAAATGATCCACGTCCTGCCATAATTTCTGCACGTCCGTTGGAGATGCCATCTAGCGTTGCAAAGTCCTGAAATACACGCACTGGATCATCTGATGATAGCACGGTTACGGCACTCGTCAGGCGGATATTTTTGGTTTGAGAAGCTGCCGCTGCCAGAATTACAGCTGGCGATGAAGCGGCATAATCAGCACGATGATGCTCCCCCACGCCGTATACATCCAGTCCCACCTGATCTGCCAAAACAATCTCTTCCACGACATCCCGAATACGCTGTGCATGACTGATTAATTCTCCTGTATTTACATCCGGGTTTGTTTCCACAAATGTACTGATTCCGATTTCCATGGTATGTTCCTCCCTGTAAATGAAGCGATCCGTTCGTTAATCTAACCTATTGTAAGTAGATCACCTTTTGTTATTTATCTTTATATTGAACTATTTTGAGGAAAAAAACAAGTACCCTCTGTTTCCAGAGGGTGCCTCGCTTTATTTTGTCTATGATGGAAGTTCACCTATACTTTTATTCTTCAACTACAATTTTGTACCAATATACAGCAGGTGAGAGGAAATCCCCAATATAGAAGGGTCCTTGGCCGCTTCAATCAGATAGTGAAGCAGGTCCTGCTCCTCACCGCGCTCCTTCCAGTATCTCTCCTGGTCATCTGTCAGTATTGCTTTCAGGCTGGATGAGCCAATCAGATGAACGGTCTCGAAGCCACGCTGTTCCATAAACGGTACAACATCCTGCACATGAAAATAATATGCTCCTGTAAATCGCCCTTGGTCCTGATGATCAAACGTACCTTTCTCTACAAAAGAGCGGATAGCTTCCATCTTGTCGTGAGGCTTCCAATGCTTCGGGGACTGTAGTGAATTGATACTCATCCGCATTCGGCTCTGAAATGCCACAAAAACGACTCCCCCCGGCTTGGTTACACGATGCAGCTCTTGGACAGCAGCCTCACGCTCCTCTTCATGCTGCAAATGATACATCGGCCCTAGCATGAGCACCGCATCGTATGTCTCGTCTGCAATCCCGTTTAAGTGAGTCGCATCCAGCACATGAAAACCGTCAAACTGCTTCGTCAAAGCCATTTCATTTGCCTTCTGTCTGGCTATATCCACAGATGCAGGAGTCAAATCTGACAACGTGATCCGATACCCCAATGAGGCAAGCTCCATCGCATACTTCCCTGGCCCTGCCCCATTGTCCAGCACAAGACCTGTGTCCGGAAGTGACTCCAGAATATAATGCATGTTAATGATAAACTCCAATGGTTCTCGATCCAGTCTCCCCCACTCATCAAATGAGGAATAATAGTCCACCACACGTGATCTTTCCATAATGCTGCACCCGCCTTTGATTAATATGGAGATATGATCATAAAACCAAAAAACCTGCCGCCTCAGCTAAGAGGCGACAGGTCTGACCTTCGCGGTACCACTCTTCTTGAATCACGAACAGGATGCCCTATACATGCGCAACTGCCATAACATCTCACAGCCTGATGACGGAGGCTACCCGTCAGGATCTACATCTAAGCCATACATCGTATGGAACATCCGTTTATATTGGCTCTCCGAACCAAAGGAAACTTCCATAGGATAGCTCTTCGACCCTGCTGCTCACAGGTGAGTTGGGGATAGGATGGACTGTCTTGCACCCAATCGACAGCTCTCTGAACCATGCCACATACCTTAATACTCCTGATCATTGCATTTGGCTATTGAATTCTACCCAGTATAGTTCTCCTAAATATTTACTGTCAACTCTATATTCGGAATAAACGAGAGCTCTTCTCTCGCCTGATCACAGTGACTTTTTCTAATCTTTCTTCATTTCCACTAAGGGCACGACCGTTTTACCTTCCGGTTCTTCTGTACTGTACATCCAAGGATATACAACTGCCGTATCTGATGTATACTCCTCATACCGATCAATACCCTGATTGTCTCCGTCCCCCGCAAATTGGGTCTTAACAGGCATACCATAACTTCGTTCACCCTTTAAGAGCATAAAGGTCTGATTCATCCCACCAAAATGCGGATTATCACTATACCTCTCCACGTACAAATCTCCGTCCTTAAGGTAATATGTCCAATGGATTATAAAACCGCCCAGGTTTGTATCCACAACTTGTGGTTTCTCACTTATTGCAGGTAGAGTAACCGGCTCAAAGTCACCCTCAACATAATCGACTTTATGATGAGCATACAGGGTCATTGGTGTATCTGGATTAATTTTCAGACCAGGATCTACTTCAAAACGAAGTTCCATTTGCTTCGAATCCTCCGAAGGCCATACTGCACCTTCCAGCTGGGTCCCATTCACATCCAGATCAAACTTCAAATATGGCAGTTGCAAAATTGCTTTATCCTGATCAAGAGTCACCCGGATTTGAGTCGGCGTAATGATAGCCTCTTTAACGACCACTCCATCCGATTGCTTCTCCAGAGGGAGATTCAGTACCCTTTTACTCGTGCCGCTAAGCATCTCCGTTTTATCCAGACGTATACTGATATCCAGTGATTGATTCATTGTACCTTCTTCTTTATGATAAGCGAGTACATAAGATGAGGCTTGCTGCTTTAACGTGTCCAGGTTATAGAATTGTTCTGATAGATATTCACCATTTACTCCTGGCTTACCACTTATACTCGGCGCAATCCACTCTATTGTCTGTCCTTTCTGATCGTATATCTTTAAATAAGGAAAGGCATAATCAGGAACCTCTGACTGATCAAAAGTTAAAGATGTAGACAACATCACTTGATCATCTTTCTCGTCGAATACACTCACTGCAAGTTTACCCAAGCCGTCTTTATGGATATCGAACATCTGTGATTTCCGCTGAGAAATATCGAGGTTAATCTCCTGTTCTTCGGGAGCCAACACCTGGATTCCACTTACCGTGAAATCAACATTGGCCTCGTTTCCTGAGGGTGTCCACTCCGTTTCAAAATAACCTTTGTATTCTCCGTCCTCCCGATTAAAATCATGATAGTACCTGCCTTCAATCAACTTGCCAGTCTCATCCTTTAGACCAATCGAAGGGAACCTGAGGGTATCCCCCTTATACTTGCCAGGGTTCAGTGTATACAGAATTACCGTACGATTATCATCCGAAAAGGCTGTATCCAGTGTTAACGTCACTCCCTGTACACTCACTGACTGATTCAGCTTCTGTCCAAGTCCATTTTGAATTGCAGTCTGAATACCGCTCCGATGATCCAAAAGGTCAAGCCAATTGTAATGCACTGCTGCATACACAGGTGTCGCCATAAGAATGACTGCAGCTGTTCCGATCAGCACAGTCTTTTTCCATTTCAAACGCCGCGGTACCTTCCCATTCCCTGCTGAACTATGAAGTTCTGGGTAACGCTCCTGATCCTGTACGATCTGATCCCACATGGCATTAAAATCAGGATAAGAAATATCTGCATCATTTTTCAGATGATGAGACAACTTTTTTTCCGTATGGTTCACTGTATACCTCTCCTTTCTGATACGACTTACCAGCTTGATCCCATTTTTTCCTCAACATACGAATAGCCTTATAGATCCTTGACTTCACGGTGCCCGTCGGAATTTCAAGAATCTCTGCAATCTCGGCCAAGCTTAAATCATTCATATAACGCAGCAGTATGGCTGAACGCATTTTCTCTGGCAGCTCCTGAACCCATTGCGCCCACAGTGCAGATTCCTCTACATGTGCAATCTGTATATCCACCGGATCTGCCGTTCGCCGCGGCGTGAGCAAAAACTGCTTTTTTTCCCTCAGCTTTGATTTTTGTTCTCTTTTCAGAAAATTGAGACAGTGGTTCACCGTAATTTTCATCAGCCACGTTTTCTTGTACTCCACCTTCTGCCAGTCCTGACGGAACACCGTAACAAAAACGTCGTGGCAGACATCTTCTGCATCTTGAGCATGATGGAGCATGTAGTAACAGGTCCGATACACGTCCTTGTTGTACAATTCGAACAGTTCCCTTTCGTTCAACATCTTTTCCCCCTTTCTCTAGATCGTCTTTTCAAATCTATAGACAAAGCAGATGCTTTTCAGGTTCATTCTTCCATTAGGCCCAACCCAAAAAAGAACGTTCACTTCCACGACATGCAGAAATGAGCGTTCTCTTTATCAGATTACAATCGCTGACGAGCCTAAGTATAGCGTTTGGAATCCAGCTTAGATTTTTTTCACAAATTCGGATTTCAACTTCATCGCACCGAAGCTATCGATCTTGCAATCAATATCATGGTCTCCCTCAATCAGGCGAATGTTCTTGACCTTGGTTCCTTGTTTTACAACAAGTGAGCTGCCTTTCACCTTGAGGTCTTTAATAACCGTAACGGTATCACCATCATTCAATACATTTCCATTGGCATCACGCACCACTTTGGATTCCTCAGCATCCCCTTGATCTGCTTCCACAGACCATTCATGCGCACACTCCGGGCAAATGAACAACAGACCATCCTCGTACGTGTACTCCGAATTACATTTCGGACAATTAGGTAAAGTAGACATATGTATCAAACTCTCCATTCTGCATTTTCGCTATCTTGCAAGTATACGGGATTTCAACAAGATGTTCCATGCAATGGCTCACTGCATTCTTCATTAGACTTATTTTTAAACAAAATTTAAAGGAAAAATGACCTTCACTTTAAGGTAAACCTCTTATGATAAAAAAAGTAACACATCATAATACTATTTTAAGGGAATTTTTACATCTCTAATTATGACCCTATTTTTCAAAAAGATAACCATTCTATAAATCAATCTCTCATGCCAAAGGAGTTTCGGCTTATGTCATCCTATGTTTTCCCTATTCAAACCGCGTTTATCATCTTTGTCATTGCATCCATGTTTCTGCTCGTGCCGTGGTTAATCTACGGTTATCGCAAAGACGGCTTCTTCAGTTGGTCCCGGTTTGCCGTCAGCTTTTCTTTTATTTTCTTCCTAATGGCTGCTTACTGTCTTGTAACCCTGCCACTACCCGCGACTCGAAACAACTGTACAGGGCCAGCAGCGAAAGCAATCTATTATAATCTAACTCCGTTGATGTTCATCAATGACATCATGAAGGAAACACCTATTATCGGATCACAGCCCTCGACCTGGATCAACATGATAAAGGGCCGCGCATTTCTGCAGGTGCTGTTCAATGTTATGCTACTCATGCCCTTGGGAATATATATCCGATACTTCTGGCAAAAGAGAGCGTTCTGGAAACACGCCTTTGTGGCAGGTTTTGGGCTTTCCTTGTTTTTCGAGGTTACCCAACTTACCGGTTTATATGGATATTACAATTGCCCTTACCGACTGTTTGATGTGGACGATCTGATACTGAACACCTCCGGTGCTGTGATTGGATTCTTCGTAGCCCCACTGCTGCTGTCCTTGTTCCCATCACGCGCGAGCATTCAGGCCAAGAGTGAGCTAATTGTGGAGCAAAACCGTGTCTATCCGATTCCCCAACTGCTCGCCCTTCTTATCGACGGCATCGTTGTGGTGCTTATCACTAATATCATGTCAATCTTCACCTTATCTAATGATATCCAGGATATCTTGAATACATCCACTGCAATGGTCCTTGTTCTGTTCTTTATCCCTTGGATCCGAAGCGGCATCACACCAGGCTCTGCCGTTCTAAGGTTTCGTTATATCGATCGTCAAAGTGGTACGCCTTCACTTCCAGCACTATTGAAACGGTTTATCGCCATCTATACTCCGTGGGTTCTGTTAACCCTTATTCAGCTGATAAGCAAGTATGCGTACCCCAACTATCAGGATGATGTCATTCAGCCTTATCTTATCTGGATCTCTCTAGGTGTCAGCACTATGTACTTTCTTGTCTATATCACACTGTTGATTCATGTACTGGTTGTGCTGTTCTCAGGTGGAAAACGTTCCTTTTACTTTGACGAAGCCGCCCGTATACGTGCCTCGCGTAAATAGGAAATAAAGAGTGTATCCTTCCTACAGGATGATCACATAACCGAAAAAGGCGGCCTCTCATGCTACTCATGAGGCCGCCCTTTTATTTTCTAGGAGTTGAGATTCTGAGTTCTCCGCATGTCCTCTGCTTGTGAAATGAAGGATACCTACCCTACTGAACACCCAGCAGTTCGCGTTTAGACGCCTCCGGATCATGCACAACCTCAATCTCATGGTTGAAGATCAGCGTTGCCCGATCCTCGCTATATTCAGGCCATTCCATTCCTGCCGTCTGCGGTTTACCATGCTTGGCAAAAGCAATCCAGGCATCCTGCACCTTAAGAGCAAGAGCTCTAGCCGCTTCATCCGGCTCGGCATTCATGAATTTCAGCGCATCCAGGTTATTAAATACAAAGAACATCTCAATGCTGTGAATGGCTCTGCTTAGAAGCGGATGATCTGGCATTACCCAGTCAAAACGGTACATCCATACTGGAGCATGCTTCTGCTGTGCAGTTGCATACTGCAGCGCTGACCGCCAGAAGAACATATCTGTCATGACCTGGGCTTGTCCATCTGCGGTTTTGGGATAACTATCCGCGATAGCAACGCGATTCTCCAGATCCGGCGCCATAAAATCAACGCCCTGCACCATATCAATTTCGTTCGAAAATGGCACATTCGGCTGAATAAATAGCGCTCCCTCATGAAGCGTTGTGCCGATGAGTACTGGGATGCCCTCTGCGGAGCCTTCACTTACAGCTTGCAGCGGTATTTGAGGAAGTGTCCCACCATCCAGTACAGGCTGGAACAATAAAGCCATACCTGCTCCGCTCTGTTGTCTCACTGTTTCTGCCGCCGCCATGATCTGTTCCACTGGAATACTGTTCAACTTCTCCAGTTTGTCCCGATCTACACCAAGAACACTCAACATGCCTTCTCGTAAAGCGTTAGCTTGTTCTTCCGGCATAAATTGTGAAGCACCACTCTCCATAATGGCACGCTGGAAGAGCCCTTTAGCCGATGGCATAGCCATCAATGCCGCTATACTCATACTACCTGCTGATTCACCAAACACGGTAACCTGCTCTGGATCACCGCCGAAGGCTGCAATGTTATCCTTCACCCACTGCAGAGCCGCCACCTGATCCAGCAGTCCTGCATTGGACACATACGAATTGCCAAGCGGAGCCATATGAAGGAACCCAAGTGGTCCAAGACGATAATTAATAGTAACGACAATGACATCACCGCGAACGGCTAACTGTGTACCGTCATATACCGGTAGGCTGCCTGATCCCGTAACGAATGAACCCCCGTGGATCCACACCATGACGGGAAGGGAGCGGCTGCTTTCTTTTTCCGGTGCCCAGATGTTTAGATATAGACTGTCTTCCGACTCTGGCGGCTTGTGCCCGCCCATCCATTCTGAATCATGGCGCGGTTGTATATTTTCAGGACCAAATGCGGTCGCCTGTCTGATCCCATCCCATGACTCGGGCTGCACCGGAGCGCGGAAACGCAGCTCTCCTACAGGCGGCTTCGCATACGGAATGCCTTTCCATACGCTTGCACCGTGTAAAAGCTCGCCTTGAACCTTACCATATTTCGTTTGAACCTGAAGTTCTCTCATGCCGCTTCTACATCCTCTCCGTGAAAAAAGTGAATAGATATGTTCATATAATGAACGAACCATGGACTATGTGTATCTATTTGAGTATAAAACGTCGGTATACCTATTTACAACTTTACCCAAAAAGGCGCATTTATGTGATGTTAAAATGTGATGTTTTTCTATAATACAATTAAGCTTTTTCAATAAACTCGACTATACTTATGTAGTCTTATTAAAGTTTAAGAAGAAAAGGAGGTAATGACATATGAATTGGGACAGGTTAGCCAAATTCTCTCTGCCTATAATAATTCCTGTAATAGGAATTATCATCTTTAAAGCGGTCGAGATTTGTATAAAGAGCCTTTCATCTATAGTTGAGGGTTCTTACGGTCTAGGTTACAAATTGGGAGGTGTTCTTGAAAAACTATTTTAATAAAAAGAACCTCCTCCGCTAAATTATATTACTGATAGGTCTGGGTCAGAAGTGAACCTTCTATGTGCCGAGGACTAAAGGTTTTTGACGTATAACACCGAGGATTATTAAAGTCTGGACGCATCAATACCGGTTAAAGCTCGAATCTTCACCATTCTGTTCAAGTTTGTAATTTCGGAGCATCCCCTCATATACCAGCTTCAGCTGCTCACATTGGCGAAAATCGTCCGGGGTTACCAGTGCAGGTAGCTTGTCCCACAGCTTGATCCCTGAGCGTTGCAGAATCTCGGCTACGAACTGGGAGCAAAAATAGGAGTTGCTGAACTCCACCGGCTCCTTAAGCGTAATTCCAATCACACCTAGAAGATTGTACATATATTTCTGACGGCTGCGAATGAAGATGTGCAGCACACGCTTCATTTTTTCCACTTCACGCTCTGTAACCTGAAGCTCATAGATGACACATGTCGTATTGGGATACTTACTGTAAGTACCGGTCTGGATATCTTCCTTCACAAACCCGCCATTCAGCGGATTGCTCGGATGTTTGCGTCCAAAGCTGTACAATTCCGTTAATTCCCGGTCAAACGAGATGGAGGCGTGGTTATACGGCGCTCTGGTGTAGCTCTGGATCACTCTCGTGAACAACGTCCCTGTATTCGTCAGCAAAATATAAATGGATCGTTTATCAGTCATCCTCATATTTCCCCTTATCAAGTTGTCACTATTCCTTCATAATAACATAGTATCCTATAATGGAATGTCACAATGAATAAGCAGGTGATCTCATACATGAGCAGTTCCCTATTCACACTAACCCTGATCTTTGCAGCCTTACTTGTTATTCATATTGTGTATAAAGTAATTGCTAGACTGCAACCAGATAAGGATTATTCGGGCATCGGAACCAAAATCAAAACCTGGTGGGGCATGCTGGTTATCTTTTGCCTCGCTACCTTGTTTAACCCTATTGTTTCCCTCATTTCACTCATGGTTCTTGCTTTTTTCTCACTGAAAGAGTATTTCTCCATGATCCGCAACACACGCAAGGCCGACCGCCGTCTGTTTCTATGGGCATATCTTGCGATTCCAGTGCAATTTTACTGGATTTACATTGGATGGTATGGCATGTTTATCGTCTTTATTCCACTCTATGTATTTCTGTTCTTGCCCATGCCGCGACTGATTAACAAAGGAACTATCGGTTTCCTGCGCAGTGTCAGCTCCACACAGTGGGGTCTTATGCTGATGGTATTTGGACTTAGCCATCTGGCTTATTTCCCATTTGCCACGCCGGAGTACGGAGCGAAGCTGGTACTCTTTCTCGTCGTGTTAACGCAGCTTAATGATGTGGTGCACTATCTGATATCTCTGTATTGGGGCAACCGAAAGGTGGTGCCTACAGCGAATCCTTTTCTCACATGGGAAGGATTTGTGTGTGCATTCCTTGTCACGACGGCAGCCTCCTATTCCATTCATCCTTACTTAACGCCTTTTGATTGGCCATTCTCGTTGTTCATCGGGGCATTGATCAGCCTGGCCGGATTCTTCGGCAGCCTCACCGTGTCCGTGCTGAAACGTGATCTATTAATCGGGGATGACAACAAGTCGGATGAACTTAAAGAGAGTTATCTCAGTCGGGTGGATAGTCTAACCTACACCTCGCCAGTCATGTTCCACGTGGTTCGTTATTTCTTTGAATTTATGTAAAAGCAACAGATCCGTTATCATGGCCAAATTACCTTCCACAGAAGTAATGGTGCAGAAGCATACCTAAAAAGCAGCCCAAAAGGCTGCTTTTCCCGTTTTATTTTCAACTTTTTTCTCAACTGTATTTTCAACCGTACAAAGGTGGTGTATGTGGATCTCCGTCTCCTGAGGAGCACCATGTTTACTTCAACTTAATTTCCTTCTCGGACATGAGCATGTTACCCTCATCATTGGTGAATACAAATGTGGCTTTCCCGCGCTCACCCTTCATCTCGTCCGAATAGATAAAGCCTGAGAACTGTCCATTGCCGCTAAAATAAAAACCATCTTCTCCGTTCTTTCCATGCTCAATCGCTTCCTGTAAGGAATTCACGATTGTCACTGTGTTTGATGTCCAGTGCATTTCCGTTAATGTATACCCCTCAGGTACACTTTTGATCGCAAAATCAAAACTGTTGCCCTTGATCGGTTTATCCGATTGATCAATAACAATGTCAATCTCCTTGGACGATGCCGCAGTACTAGACTGCGTCTCCATTTTGCCTTCCTCATCTTTTGCGTTATTTTGATCATTGTTGTTCTTAGCCTCCGCATTAGGCACAGAGTCTTGTCCAGCTTCCTCGATGGGTTGCTTGGACTGCGGGTATGCATGCTCCTGAACAGACTCTTTATTATTTTTGGCGCCACAGGCGCTAATGACAAGGATCATACACAACACAGCTGTATACAATACAGATTTCTTGATGTTCATTTGATTCATACGGTATCTTCTCCCTTCAATCTTCTTGCCCTCTTCTCTTAATGACTTCGAAGTAAGCCTTATTCATCACTACACTATATTCTCCCTCACGAACCTCCATAATATGTAAATTAGTTCAAGAATTCAGAATGTAACTGTTATTCCGATCCCTTCATAATCAGAATCGATGCCTGAATTTCGGCGATGGAATGTGTAATCCTGACCTATAATAGAAAGTAAGATAATGACTCTACTGAAGTAAGGACGTGCGACTTATGATCTCTCAGGATCTAAAAGAAAAATATTATCAGGCGCTGGTAGCCAAAGATTCAGAATACGAAGGTTTATTTTATGTAGGGGTCAAAACAACTGGAGTATTCTGCCGTCCTACCTGCCCGGCGCGAAAACCCAAATTTGAGAACTGCGAGTTTTACCAAACCGCTCAGCAAGCCCTGCTTGCCTCATTCCGCCCGTGTCAACGATGCCGGCCTTTATCTCATCCCAATCATGTTTCGGATGTGGTTCGCATGCTGGTGGAGGCTGTCGAGAAGGAGCCAGAAAAACGCTGGAAAGGGCAGGATTTTCGGGCATTATCTATTGATGAATCTACGGCTCGTCGTCAGTTCAAAAAAAGATTTGGCATGACCTTTGTCGAGTACGCACGGGCTCGGCGAATGGGACTGGCTCTAAAACATATTCGTTCAGGACGCACTGTCATTGATAGCCAGCTCTCGACCGGATATGAATCCAGCAGTGGGTTTCGAGATGCATTTTCGCGGATTATGGGAGCTGCACCTACACAGATAGATGAGGAACGAATACTGAAGGCAGCCTGGATCGATACCCGCCTTGGCCCCATGATGGCTGTTGCCGATGAGAAGGCCTTATATTTACTTGAATTCATTGACCGCAGAGGGCTGGAACGCGAAGTGGAGCGCTTGCGTAAGAGGACCAAATCTGCGATTGTACCTGGTATAACACCACCGATCCAATCCATTGAACGGGAGTTAACTGAATATTTCGACGGCAAAAGGACAGCGTTCGACACAGCGTTGTTCTGTTTAGGAACACCATTTCAAAAACAGGTCTGGGAAGCATTATTAGCCATTCCAGCTGGAGAAACGAGATCCTATCAAGAGATAGCGAGCACTGTTGGAAAACCGTCTGCTTGCCGAGCAGTAGCACAAGCGAACGGAGCCAATCAACTGGCCATTGTCATCCCATGTCATCGTGTAATTAATGCAAGTGGTGAATTAGGCGGTTATGGAGGCGGATTAACACGTAAAAATTGGCTACTTCAGCATGAGAGACAAGTTTCTTTACAGTAAGATTGACAGCATCAGCGTCATTTTATTTTATAAAGGAACCTGGAACGTATTATCAGGAGTGTGAATTTGCCTGTAACCGTCGATATAGAGGGAGGGCATGGCAGGTCTGTGTCAGAAGTGAAGAGAAATGTATCCCGTATTATAGAGATTAGAGCTTAGCATCCATATTGAGGATCAGCTTCCTCCGGGGGATGATCTGGTATGGAGTAACAGAACAAATGCCTGATATCCGCTGCCCGTGAAGCCAACGTTTATTCACAGGATCATAAGGGTCATGATAAAGAGGTGCGTTCGTACCACGCTACCTTCATGGACAGGATGTTTCCAGACTTCACCTGTGGTATAATCCCACTACCTAACTAGTAACAGGAGGCACATATGCTTAACGTTGAACAAAAGCTTGAAATTCTGGAATCTTACCCTCAGCTACAACGCAAAAATGTTTCTCTGGGGCGTGTGAATTTCCACTACGAGGACAGTGCCTATGAGAAAAAGATTGTGGCACTCCATATTCATCCGAACGGTAACGGTTATATCTATGCAGGACTCTTGCCGAACTACGAGACGGACGCCAAAGGGTTCGTTAACATCCGTGATTATTCTGAGGCCGATCTACGCACATTGCTGGATGCAACGATTGAAGCCATGTCCCACAACCCAGACGCAGCTGATGCGGTTGAACAAGTTCCAGCCGAGAAGAAATCTGTTCCCATTACACTTTCCTCAGGCGGCGGAGTGTGGATCAATGACGAGGGACACACGCTCACATTAAAATATGATAATGACATGTGGTGTGTCTATGCCGGTCAGGATCTGGAGATGGCTTTTGAATCACGAGGCGAAGCTGGTGAATATCTTCAAGAGGAAGGTTTCAGACCGCAGGCTCAGGCATAACACAACAATACCAAAACACGAGGCGAGTATATCTCCCTCGTGTTT
This sequence comes from Paenibacillus sp., assembly GCA_017512705.1. GTDB lineage: Bacteria > Bacillota > Bacilli > Paenibacillales > Paenibacillaceae > Paenibacillus. The sequence goes on along the minus strand of JAFWEX010000084.1, from coordinate 197,607 downwards.
TTTTCACCACTGAATATGCTTTCCTTATCACGATCTGACCACTTTGCATTTTTTATGAAAGAACCTTAACTGGATTATGCTTAGCCTTTGCTGCTTTTTCGTGCAAGCGGTGCATGTTTCATCATGGGATAGGTTGACAGAAGCAGTGCTCCACCGATCAAGCCTAGAACGGTAAACAGGAGCAGCATATCTACCTTAGTGATCCACCCCAATAATTCAATTAGATCAGTGAATACTGTCACCAGCGATATAACCAGACCAAAGGCAAACAATAGGATCAGGAAGTTACGCATCCCCAGTCGAATCCAGCAAACGGTTAAGAAAACGGACAGACCGAGAACCAAAAAACCAAGCATCAGATCAATCCACAAGTAAGAAAATATACGATATTGGGAGGAATATAGCATCCCGGGTTGAAACAATGTAACCCCTAACCCTCCTCTTGTGTTCAGCAGATGAACGATCAGATAGATGATATGCAGAATGACCATGGTACCAGCCACCATGAAGGCCCCCATCATGTAGAATGATTTCATGAACTGAATTCGAGTACTGCCCAACCCAATGGCTACCGGGTAGAGTGTGATCAGACCTGCAACAGCAAAAGCACATATCCCTCCATACATGGGTCCTAATAACTGCGAGGAATAACTAACATGAAATAATAGGCCAATGGCGATATATATCGCTGTCAGTCCAAGAGCAATAGAAGTAAAGATGGTCAGATATAGACGCATGTCATCTAGCATCAGTCGATTCGTTCCTTTTACTGCATTCATACACTCACCTCCTCTTGCTTCCGAGTGACATTCACCAGATAATCCTGTAGCGATGCTCTGTCAATAGAAAGCCCGTGATCCTTCGCCTTAGCCGTCCATTCCTGTGAATACACGTCATCTATCAACACTTTGCTGGTCGTGCCTATACGAGTAGTATCGATAATACGGGCACCTTGTGAAGCTTGCTCAACATCTCGATCATCCCCTGTTAGAAGAATTCCCCGTTCGCGCATTTCATCCATAGGGTGATGGTATAACAACTTCCCTTGATGAACTACGATCAGCGTTTCACACAAAGGCTGTACTTCTTCAATATGATGCGTGGATATCAGCATCAAACGTGGATTATTTTCATACGTTTCGAGTAAGGATTCGTAGAACAGTTTTCTTTTCTCAGCATCCAGTCCGTTCGTGGGTTCATCCATAATCGTTACACTTGCGTTACTGCATAGACCCAAAATAATCTGGGCGGCTGTCTTCATCCCTTTGGAGTATTTGCTGATTTTATTTTTGGAGGGTAGTTCGAACAGGTCTATGAGTCGCTTGGCAAGCTGCTGATCCCATTTTGAATGGAAATATGAACCGATGGTAACCAGATCTTGAATCGTCCAGTTTCTACCAAGTGGATGATTCTCCTGGATATAGCACAGATGTCCCTGAGCGGACAGATTATTGTACGGGTTCTGACCCATAATCTGAACGGTTCCACGATCAGGTCGGTTATGTCCTGCGAGCAGACTCATCATTGTCGTTTTTCCAGCACCATTCCTTCCCCAGATAGCCCCGATCACAGGTTCACTCTCATGCAGACTGATCTCGTTGAGTATAGCTGGGGAATTCTTCTGATAACTGTAACTTACGTGCTCCATACGAATCATAGTTCACTCTCCTTATCTTTCTTGCCTCGGATTAGATCAATAATCATATCCTCGTCCATACGAATGCGTCTGGCTTCTTCAAGTAGAGGCTTGATATATTCTTCGTAAAAATGCTGTCTCCGTTCAACGAGCAGTGCTTCTCTGGCTCCTTTGGCAACAAACATGCCTACACCTCGCTGTTTATAGATAATGCCTTTGTCCACCAACTCCTGTAGCCCCTTTCGTGCCGTAGCCGGATTAATATTATAAAAGCGAGACAACTCATTCGTTGAGGGTACCTGTTCCTCCACCCTCAATCTACCTTCCACAATATCATCCATGATCATCATGGCGATCTGATGAAAAATAGGTTGCGATTCATCTAAAGTCGATTTCATCTGTTTCCAACTTTCTTACATAATGATAATGGATATGCTTTTGAATTCACGTGAGTTCGTTTGAATTATTCGACGGCCAGTTAGTTGGTTAATTGGTTAGTTACTCATGTAACTAACTATAATACACAAAAACGTCATTGTAAATAGACTATTTTAATTCATCCATTTCTTCACTTGTGTCCGGTTATATTGATTCAGGAGGTCATCTAGTGCTACAGAATGTCGGATCACTTCAGGATGAAGCAGACTACCGTATTGTAGCTGTACCTGGTGCAGCTGCTGTCTCGCGTCCTCAATCTGTGTTCTCAGTTCCATACGATCCATGACTCCCCCTCCTTTTGTCATATTTTAGCTGATTATGCCAATCGATAGTTGAGCGAAGATACGACAGATGTATTTTATTGCAAAAAAAGAACGCTTCTGAGTCAATCAGAAGCGTTCTGGGGTTCAGGCTTATGCCCCTGAACCTTATTTCGTATCGCATTTACGTTCCAAATCCGTGATCATTAGGTTTCATAATTTCAGGGGTGGGATTCTGGGTGTCTGGGACAGGTTGCGCAATAGGGGCCGTGATGGATACAACGATACTACATGTAGCTATCAACAAAGTCAACTTTCTCTTCATTGAGTTTCTGCACCTCACTAATGATCATTTTGTATTCCTGTTTCGCCGTCTCTGGTGCGAATTCCCTGTATTGCTCAAACAGTCCGACTCCTCTTAGCATACCTCGTCCACTGCTAATTTCAATAGCAAATTTTAAACTATCTAACACAAATCTGATACCTAAATGATAATCATTTTTCCTTAAATAATATGCGCCCAAGTCCAATAATAGTCGTAAATATCGATCATCCGTCACCTGTCTGCTAACTTTACCAATTCGATTGCTTTGCTCTTGATATACAAAATAAGATTGGTAATCCCGCAGAACATGATCAATATTCTGATGATATTGAAGAGCTGCCTTCACGATATCACATAGTGCCGGGAAAATTTCATTCTCTTTGGTTGATATATAGTCCAAATAATCAGGTAACACCTCAAACTGTCCAGCCATTAATTGATAAATATATCGGTTAGCTACAGCCCATTCCTGAAACTGGTTCATGACTACTCTTTCTTCTTCATTAGGATCTCTAACCCAGCTATGATCTGCATATAGAGCAACATACTCAAGTGCTTTATGATAATCCTTCTGATGATAATATGCGCTTCCCGAAGCAAGATAAGAATACAGGATATAAAAAATGATCGGTCTTTTGGTCTCTTCCTGCTTCCTTCTGCCATTCAGTTCATAATGGACTGTCGCTTTAATTTTTAATTTCTCGGACAACTCCTGTACTTTATTCCATCTATGCAAAGCTCCAAATGCATTAATTAGTTCATTCAGTGCATCCAGTTGATACCGCTCATCCAGCCGGTCCACGTAGTATTCAAACTGTGCTGCAATAATCACATTACGCTGCTGATCATTCGTCAACCCCAACTTGAAAAGACGGTACTGACAGAGAGCAAGCCGCTCGGAATGCTGCATCTTCTCGCTTTCGGCGATCGTTTCATATAGAAGGGTTGCTGGTTTCCATTTGCCAGCATGGTAAAACTCTTCGGCCACCTCGAATAACAACGGGATATACGACAAATTATCCATCATCAGACGAACAACCTGTTCGATGCAGTCGAGTTTATCTAATTCGGCACATCGATGCAGGAAGGGCCCTAACCTTCGCCAGTCCGGGGTAGCGTGCACGAAGCACTCATCAATATACAACTCGTAGAAATGGCCCGGTACAAGCTTCATGGCTGATGTAATACGGTCCAACTGCTGCATGGAGATAGGTCGATTTTTATTCAAAATATTACTAAGTGTGCCAGAATTAATGCCTGACAACTCCGAAAAAAGACTAATCGACATCTGTTCACTCTTCAGATAACGTTCTAAATGATCGCGTATCGTGGTTGTCGGCTCCAAGGGAACACCACCCTCCAAAATAAAAAACCAAAAACAAGATTGTTAAGATGCAACGTGTATGTAAAAGTAATTATATGTAATATATACGTGCTTTTCAATAAAAATAACTTCAACAAATTTGTATTAATTACATTTTAATCCTTTCGAATCAAGAAAGTATGTACCTATATTTTATATCGAAATGTGTCGATCTTCCAAGTCTAAATGTGAACAAATCAAACACGAGCCTGTCCGGCTCGTGTTGATGATCCATCCCTCAGTAGCAACTACAAGATCACTACACTTAGAGAGATTCATATCTATGTGCCTGATTTATGGCAGAACATTACCTGCTGCACGGTAAATCTCATACCATTCTAGGCGAGTCAGGTGAACATCACTTGCTTTCACACAATCTCTGAGACGATCAATATTCATGGTGCCTGTCACAGGTTGCATCTTAGCAGGGTGACGAAGTAACCATGCTATCGCAATCGTGGTATTGCTCACATCATACTTTGCAGCGATCTCATCGATCTTAGCATTCAATTCCGGAAACTTCTCATTGTCTAGGAAGACACCTTCGAAGAATCCGTATTGGAATGGAGACCACGGCTGAATGGTCATGTCATGCAGACGGCAATAGTCCAAGATGCTGCCATCTCTATTCACCGCAGCATCATTCTCCATATTCACGTTGATGCCGCTATCGATCATCGTTGTATTCGTAATACTCATCTGCAGCTGATTGGCTACCAGCGGCTGTTTGACGTATTTTTTTAATAGTTCAATCTGATTCGGATTCTGGTTCGATACGCCGAAGTGACGCACTTTACCCTCACGTTCCAATTGATCGAAAGCTTCAGCTACTTCCTCCGGCTCAACAAGCGCATCCGGACGGTGCAGGAGCAACACATCCAAATATTCTGTTCTCAACCGTTGCAGAATGCCATCGACAGAATTCAGGATATGTTCTTTTGAGAAATCAAACATCCCTTTGCGTATACCGCATTTGGATTGAAGAATCAAATTTTCACGGACTTGGGGATTCATCTGCACAGCATCGGCAAAAATCTCCTCACATGCTCCTGTGCCGTAAATATCGGCGTGATCGAAGAAATTCGCTCCCACTTCCATAGCAGAACGCACGAAATGCTCCGCATCCTTACTGTCCAATGAATTGATTCGCATACAACCTACAGCAACTACAGGCACATCGAGTGCACTGCTGCCCAGTTTAATGGTTCTCAAGAAGTTTCCCCTCCATAATCAAAAATAAAGTGAATTGGCTTGTACTCTAGCACATACACACCAGTATGTCCATGCCTGCCTTTCGTCTATGATTGTGACACATACCTGCAATCGGTTTCAATAGACTTTCCCCAGATTTATATGGAGAAATGATCCGTTTTTGATCCAGGGGACCTGCAATAGCAGAATCAGCTAGGATTTTTCTGGTACGATAACCTTCATATAGCCAGGAAGAACACGAATATCAATGGGCAGAGCAGGCCCTTCCTCTCCATCTACATTCGTGCGAATGGGTTCATCCGAGTGAACATGCACTTCTTTGGCTGTAAAATAGTCCACGTCCTTATGCTCTTTCAAATTGCCAAAGAACAGTGAAGCACCTAGGGTCAAGCTGTTGAGGACACCAATGTTCCGGATCACAAAGCAGTGAATCAGCCCGTCGTCGACCTCCGCATCCGGTGACAGTTTCTCGAATCCTCCGACCGAGTTAGTGAGTGCCGCCAGGAAAAGGGGAGATTCTCCTTCCCATAACTGTCCATCATATTCAATTCTCAGCATATTGTCGGGTGTACTCACAAGATCCTTCAACCCTTCCTTCATATACGCGAATGCCCCAAGCTTCGACTTTTCCTCTGAAGATACCGAGAACAGCGCTTCTGCCAGCGAACCAGCAGCCACTACATTGGCAAAGAGCTGTCCATTCACCGCACCGAGGTCAACCCATCGGGTCTGTTCCGAACGAAGCTGTTCGATCGCTTCATCAGGATCAAGAGAGATATGTAAGGCCCTCGCAAAATCATTCACCGTTCCCAGGGGAACGATACCCAGAAGGGGCCGTTGTTCCTGATCCAGCATACCGTTGATCGTTTCATGCAACGTACCATCTCCACCAATGGAGACTACCAGATCACATCCATCCTGGCAGGCACTCAGACCATAATTGGCAGCATCTCCTTCTCCAACCGTTTCATTAACGACCACCTCGTATGGCTTGGATTCGAGAATAGCCTGAACTTCTGATACGTACTGCTTCGCTTTCTCCTTGCCTGACGACGGGTTGCTAATGATCATTGCTTTCCTCATCGGCACATCTCCTCCACAAATAGCATCTCTCCATCTTTAACCCTTTCCTACAGGGATTGAATAGGCCGAACTAGAAATAGCCTGAATTTGGACAAAATGATATATTGAAAATGTACAAGACGGGGCTAATATCGTATAGAATAAAAGTATACATAGATACGTTACCAAATCATTGTTCCTTTTTTTCCAAGATGGGTTAATAACTAGAAGTGCATTGTGCTCTGCATGAAAAAATGACTATTTCCAATTGAACTCGGAGGTTACCGGGTTAGAGGTATGATCTTATATTAATCATTTGTGATCTGGAGGGAAGGCATGTAATGAAGAGAATCACGCTTATTTTATTGATATGTATTCTAAGTCTAGGCACTGCGGGGCAAGCGATGGCCCATATGACTACCGACACGGAAGAACACCTCATCAAGGATCCGGCACTGGAAGAAGGACTGAAGCTGATTTTGAACATCCCTGTCGATCAATCCCTGACTTCAGCTGACTTGAAGCCTCTTCGTGTGGTGGATCTGAGCAATGCAGGCATTCAGAATCTGTCCGGACTGGAACACGCTGTTAACTTGACTCATTTGCGACTGTATGGCAACGAAATTACGGACCTTACTCCTTTAGAACACTTGACTGAGCTTCGTGAAATTGACGTTCGAAACAATTATGTGACCTCGATCCAGCCTCTTGCTGCATTGCATCAACTGGGTCGCCTGTATATCAGTAACAATTCAATCCAATCTATTGATGCAGTTCAAGAATTCCACAGACTACATACATTGCATGCGAGCGGCAACCAGATTTCAAATCTTGAGGCATTGGAGGAGCTCCGTTCACTGAAATGGCTCGAACTCGCCAATAACGAGATTAAGGATCTTACTCCCCTTGCGGAACACACACAACTGGAGCAGCTCAATGTAGCGAATAATCAGATTTCTGCCCTCGATGTGCTCACGGATCTGCCAAACTCACTGCGAGAGCTGAATGTGGCAGGTAATCAGATCTCCAGCATTACACCTTTGAGCCACATGACACAACTCCGCACGCTGGATATCTCAAGCAATCACATTCAACAGCTTAGTGGCCTGGCGGCACTGACGGATTTGACCGAATTGAATGTAGAATCCAATCATATATACGATCTGGAGCCTCTGCGTGAGTTAACCCAACTGAACAGCTTAAAACTGTCCAATAACCGGATATGGGATCTAACCCCGATCTCCGACCTATCGTTCACCCTCGGCAATGGATTGGGCCCAGACAACATCTCTGCATCCACTACCTTGGCAACAGGTGTGCAAGAGAATGTAACGGACACAGAACCCGCTGGACTTACCGTACACAATAACTACCTGGATGTGTCGAACGGCAGTCATACGATGCATCTGCTCAACCAGATGAATGTGAGAGAGCAGAAACGCACACCTCAGGGCCGTTTTCAGCGCCTGATCGAAGGCTCTAGCACGGCATATGTAGGTGATCGAGCCTACGTACTTGATTCGGTTCCTTTTATTGATGAAGGCCGGACATATGTGCCTCTACGTTTTGTCTCCGAGCAATTGAATGCTCGTGTGAATTGGGACAACGACACGCAGGAAGCTACCATTACACAAGAAGGCAAAACGATTCAGTGGGATGTGGGTAACAAACAAGTAACGGTTAACGGTGAAATCACGATGAATGATGCTCCGCTGTTGATGAGAGAAGGGATTGCCTATGTCCCGATTCGGTTCATCTCAGAGCAGCTTCATGCAACAGTTGGATATATAGCACGTAGTAAAACGATCCTGATCTTTGAGAATAAACCGCAATATGAGAAGTTTACGATTCCGTCCCCATAATTATAGAAATACGTAACGACATCCCCGTCTGAATCTTCAGCGGGGATTTTCTTTCCCACTACGATAGGGCATCTTGGATTAGGGTAAATAATACACGGATTAGCATATCTGTTTTTGTCAGCGATGTTGGTATACTGGACGTACTAACCGGATTAACTCAGGAACCGTCGAGGAGGACATCATATGTCATTTACGTTTAATGGATTTTCTACTACACCTACAGAGCCATGGAATACGATCACTGCTTCACCAACAAATGAAAGCGCTAACTTGAAACTGACAGGTGAGCAACATCAGCTTGTCGAAGGATTCGGCGGCTGCTTCAACGAGCTTGGATATCTGGCTCTGGCTCATTTGAGTGAAGAGCAACGACACGAAGTATTTCATTCCCTTTTCCATCCGCAGGGAGAACATCGGTTTACGATCTGCCGCCTGCCCATTGGGGCAAGTGATTATGCAGAGCAGTGGTATAGCCACAACGAGGTTGATGGCGATGTGTCCATGGACCATTTTTCCATTGAACGAGATTTCAAATATCTGATTCCTTACATCAAGGAAGCCTTAACGTATAACCCGGAACTGAAATTATTTGCATCACCGTGGAGTCCACCGACCTGGATGAAGTCACCCAAAGCGTACAACTACGGAACACTGCTTTGGGAGAAAGAAATTCTGGAGGCTTACGCGCTATATTTTGTGAAGTTTGTTGAGGCCTACCGCGAGGCAGGCATTACGATTCATCAGGTACATGTTCAAAATGAAGTGATTGCAGATCAGAAATTCCCTTCCTGCATGTGGACAGGTGAGCAGCTACGCGAATTTATCGCCGATTACCTGGGACCTGCCTTCGATAAACATGGTCTGGACACAGAGATTTGGCTCGGAACGATTAATGCCCCTGATCCTTGGGAAGAGCTCATGAAAAAGAAAACAACCGGCTTTGACGAATACGCTGGACTGGTGCTCAGTGACCCCAAAGCCTACTCTTATATTAAGGGTGTCGGGTATCAATGGGCAGGCAAACATGCCATTCAGCGTACCGTCGCAAGTTACCCAGAACTGCGTTATATGCAAACGGAGAATGAATGCGGTGACGGTAACAACTCCTGGAATTATGCCAAACATGTGTATAATCTCTATCAGCATTATTTCAGCAACGGTGTCAATGCCTATATCTACTGGAATATGGTGTTGGAGCCTAAAGGGCGCAGTACATGGGGCTGGGAGCAAAACTCCATGATCACCATTGATCCTGCAAGCAAGGATGTAACTCGCAATCCTGAATACTATGTAATGAAGCATTTTGCTCATCATGTGGTGAATGGCGCTCGCCGGCTGGGTCTCTCTGGAGCTTGGAGTGGCAAAGCAGTTGCTTTCCGTAATCCGGACAATAGCCTCGTTATTATCGTTAACAATCCGTTCCCGGACGCCCGTGACCTATACCTGACTGTCTCAGAAGGACAAACGGTTCATGTACAGCTGGAAGCCGATTCATTCAACAGTATGGTGATTACAGCCAATTAGAGCGGCATGTAATCCATCGTTCACGTCTATATTTGTGCAAGATAAAAAGAGCCTGTCCCGTATATAAACGGGACAGGCTCTTTTGGGGATAAGTTAACTGATTTGAATTGGTATCCTTGTGATTCAAGGTTTAAGGATTGTTTGCCATGTAGCTTTTCAACCATTGCATAGCAGGACGCTCTGTACCATTGCTTCTTACCAGATGAGAGCCACTAACCCAAGTTTGGTTTTCATTGTAACCCCACAGCGTAACACCTTTAACAGCCGGGTGTTTCCAGAGTACCGGGAATTTTTGTTGATAACGTTGCAACTGGGTATTGTCATCGCCAGTCATATCCAGCTCGGATACATACACTGGAAGACCTGTTGCTTGCAATTTGTTCAGAACGGTGTTCATCGTGTTCACAGATACATTGTCCATATTGAAGTGGTGCGCTTGAATACCGATGCCATCGACTAGCCCTCTGCTTTTCAGAAGGTTGATGATTTGGATATATTGATCTGCTTTGGCAGGATCACCGATAATACCATATTCATTGATGAGCAATTTGGAATTCGGGAAGGCTTGTCTCGCTTGCTCGAATGACCAGATGACCCAATCCCAGCCGGTCTGTCCATCTCCACCAATAGCATTGCGGAAGGCTGGCTTCGCATGCAACGGCTCATTGACTACGTCGACATACTCCGCTTGGGAATAACGCTGTCCTGCAGCTCTGATCCATTGAAGCACTTCGTTTCTCTGATCTGTTGCAGAAAGGCCATTAATCCAGTTAGGTGCCTGACTTCCCCAAACAAGGGTGTGGAATTTGAAAGGCATTTTATTGTTTTTCGCATAGTTGTAAGCCATATCTGCCTGGCCCCAGTTCATCACATTACGCGTACCTTCTACAGCTCCCCATTTGGTGGAGTTCTCTGGCGTTACCTGATCCCAGTAGGGACTGAAATTGTTTGGTACCTGGCCAGCTATAATATTCCCCAAGAATTTACTGCCTTTAGCCAATCCGGCACTAACACTGCCCACCGCGACTGACGCAGCCAGCACACCTGCCAGAGCAAGTGTACCTACCGTCTTAAACCATTTGGACTTCAACATAATATTCCTCCTTGGTTAGGTTATTTTATTAAGCGCTTACATAAGATATCATAATGGATAATTTTGGTTTTATACACATATAAAACATACTATTTCCTTTGAAAAGTATACTTCTTATGGATTTACGCTTTTCCTATTACTTCATTAATATCGAACATATATATTACATCAGCGTTTACATTCCGTTCATGTTTCTCTAGTATGGAATGATACATAATATTACACATACCAGAACATAAGGGAGATTACACATGCGCACACAGAGTCTGAAACGTTTCGCCAGTTGGTCTTTATCCATCGTCTTATGTACTTCTCTACTACTCGTCTCACTCACTTCAAACACTGCTCAAGCTGCTGAGACTGAAAAAGAAACGATAATCACCTTACTCGGCACGTCTGATATTCATGGTCGATTTATGCCATGGGACTACGCACTGGACGGTCCGAACCCGGCCGGAAGCATGACTCAGCTGTATACTATGGTGAAGAAGGTTCGCGCTGAGAATCCCAACACCATCCTGCTCGATGCAGGAGATATGATTCAGGACAATTCTGCCGAGCTGTTTAATGATCAACCCCAGTCTCCGATGATGGTGGCGATGAACGAGATGAACTATGATGCCTGGGTTATGGGGAATCATGAGTTTAATTTCGGACTGGACGTTCTGGAAAAAATATCCTCGCAATTCAAAGGTCAGGCACTTGTCGGAAACATTTTCAAAGAGAACGGCGACCGGTACATGCCTGCATATACCATCATTGAGCGGGACGGTATCAAAGTGGGCGTGATTGGGATGAATACCCCGATGATTACGGAATTTGAAAAAGGAACAGATCACCTGGATGGTGTCATTGTCAAAGACCCTGTGGAAGAGACTCGCAAAGCTATTGCCGAGCTGAATGGCAGAGTCGATGTGATGGTTGGTCTCATGCATATGGGGCTGGATAACGAGAACGGTAAGCCGGGAACCGGAGTAACGGACATTGCGAATGCCAACCCGGAGCTGGCTGCTATTTTTGCTGGACACATGCATCAACTGATTGAATCCCAGACGGTTAACGGCGTGCTGATCTCCGAGCCGAACAAATATGGTACACACCTGTCACGCATTGACCTGACGTTCGCCAAAGAGGATGGCAAGGTGGTGCTGAAGAGCAAGGAAGCCAAGGCACTCGCTGTCAAAAAAGCAGACGGCACATATGAAGTGTCTGACCCTTCCTTGGAAAAAACACTGCATCCATTCCACGAGTTCGCGCGTGCTGATGCCAACATTGAGGTAGCCGAGCTGAAAGGAACGAACATGGTTCCTGCCGATGAGATCCAAGGCATCCCTGCTGTACAGATTCAGGAAACGCCGTTATCTGATTTCTTCACCGAGGTCATGCTTCATTACAGTGATGCTGACGTTGTAGCTCATCAGATCGATAATGACAAGGCCAAGCTGGACGTCGGTCCAATCAAGAAAAAGGATATAGCGTTCAACTATCAGTACACATTCGGTGAAGTGACCGTATACGAAGTAACCGGACGTGATCTGAAAGATTACATGGAATGGGCCGCAGGCTACTTTAATTCTTCCCGTCCTGGGGATATCACCATCAGCTTCGATCCAAAGCGTCGTGCTTCCAAGTACAGCACGAATGATTTCTTCGGTGGTGTAACCTATGAGATCGACCTTACCAAGCCATATGGCAGCCGCATCACCAATCTGCAGTACAGCAATGGGAAAGTGGTTCAGACCAACGATACACTTAAACTCGGTATGAACGCCTATCGGATGGAAGCATTGATTGCCAAGGGTGGGCCGCTTGAAGGACGCAAGTTCGAGCAACTCTGGTCTTCCAAGGATGCTTCGGCTTTCGGTGAGATTCAAGGCACTATTCGCAACCTATCCATTGCATATCTGAAAGACGTGATGAAAGGTGTCTACGAACCGAAGATTCAGCATAACTGGAAAATCACTGGCGTAGACCTGACTGCACCTGAGCGTGCCGACGTGGTAGAACTCATTAAAGCTGGCATTCTGACTGTGCCGGCATCGGAAGACGGTAAATACACCAATGTTGCCTCCATTAATATTTTGGACGCTGTAACTGCGGACGAGATTGAAGTCTTGTCTTCCAAAGTCGGAGTCGATCCAGCGCAGTTCAAAAGTGTAAAATCGAAAGGTGCATTCTATCAGCAGCTGAACAAAGCCCGTAAAGCCTTATCGGATAAGGACAGTAAAGGCAGCAAAGATGGCAAAGATGGTAAAGACGATGCAGCAACTACTGCACCGGACAAACCAATAACCCCATCGACGCCGAAGCCAGCACCTACACCTACACCAGAAACAGCCAAGCCGGATACCACGAAACCAAGTAAGCCAGAGGACAAGACCTCAGGCAAACAAGTTAAGGTTACTGCTACTTACCTGAATGTGCGTGCAGGTGCTTCCTCCAAAGCTAAAGTGATTACTTCCGTACCGCAAGGTACGATGCTTGAAGTGATCAGCACGGACCGTGCCTATGGCTGGGTGAAAATAAAGCTGAATGGACGGACAGCGTTTGTGTACGGCAAGTACGTAAGTATGATGAAATAATCAATGTATATCAAGGCGATGCCCCATGTAATGATGGAGGTATTGCCTTTTTTAATCCGATCACTCGTTTGATCATCTTTCCTTATCTGGTGTCTTGCTACATATCGTTTCACGTGGAACGTTAAGCTGTATGTCCGCTCGCTCATTGATACGATTGGATGCTTATTTATTTACCCTCACTCCCCTCTCAGACATCGAGTATAATAGGACAAGTATATGATGCAAGTACGGTGTAATGCTTATAAGTAAGATCATGGGCCTGTTGCAATTGCACAAACCCACATCATGTGAGCACAATACAATACAATCCAAACTAAAACGTAAAAGAGGTAAACGATGAATAAGCAACACTTTAAAGATTATGGCCTAGGGGAAGAGATCGTCAGAGCACTGAACAGCCTGGGATACGAAAACCCCACCGAAGTTCAGACCCGTGTCATCCCTGTTGCACTGGAAAATCAGGATCTGGTGGTCAAATCCCAGACTGGTAGCGGCAAAACGGCTGCATATGGCATTCCGATCTGTGAGCTGGTCGATTGGAATGAAAATAAACCACAGGCTCTGATTCTGACACCTACCCGAGAACTGGCCTTGCAAGTCAACGAAGACATCACGAACATTGGCCGTTTTAAGCGTATCAAAGCAACCGCACTGTACGGACAGTCTCCTTTTCACATTCAAAAAGCAGAACTGAAACAACGAACTCACGTCGCAGTAGGTACACCAGGCCGGGTCCTGGATCATATTGAGCGGGGTACACTTCCGCTGGATCGAATCGCATATCTTGTCATTGACGAAGCGGATGAGATGCTGAACATGGGCTTTATCGAGACAGTACAAGCGATTATTCAGGCGCTGCCGCAGAACCGGACAACGATGCTGTTCTCCGCAACGTATCCTGAAGATGTCGCGAAGCTCTCGCAGCAATACATGAACAGCCCTGTAGAGATTGAGATCAAGGCCAGTGGGCTGACTACAGCTACCATTGAACATGCAGTAATTCACACTTCGGAAGTGAACAAAACTGCAGTGCTACAGGACTTGTTTATTACCGAGAACCCGGACAGTTGTATTGTATTTTGCCGCACGCAGGAGAATGTAGATAAGCTCTTCCGAGTGTTGGCTGACCTGGATTATCCAGCAGATCGCATTCATGGGGGCATGGAGCAGGATGAACGCATTGAAGTGATGAACGCCTTCCGGCGCGGACAATTCCGCTATCTAATCGCCACGGACGTTGCAGCGCGCGGGATTGATATCACCAATATTACACATGTATTCAACTATGATATCCCTCTTGAAAAAGAAAGCTATGTACACCGCACAGGCCGTACGGGCCGTGCTGGTCTAACAGGCAGGGCCTTCACTTTGGTGACACCAAAGGATGGCAGGCGCCTTGCGGAGATCGAATCCTATATTGGATTCGAAATCCCTGTTGTGAAAGCTCCTTCCGAGGAAGAGGTAGATCGCTGCCGGGAAGCTTTTGAGAAGCGACTCAAGATCGTGCCAGAACGCAAAAAGGACAAGCGTGAACAGTTGAACCAGCAGATTATGAAGCTGAACTTCAACGGAGGTAAGAAGAAGAAGCTTCGCGCAGTCGATTTTGTAGGAACCATTGCGAAGATTGAAGGCGTTAACGCAGATGATATCGGGATTATTACGATACTGGATAACGTCACCGATGTAGAGATTCTGAATGGTAAAGGCCCACTCGTTCTGGAAGTGATGCAACATACAACGGTGAAGGGCAAACAGCTCAAAGTGCGTAAGGGCCGTAAAAGTTAACAACAGAGTGACGAAAGAAGTTAATTCACGTTTATGTTGCACGTTGAACCGGATTGAATCGGATTGAACCCGGCCACACTTAGACCATAAGCAAAACCAGGGACAGAGACTTGTTGAAAGTCTGCCCCTGGTTTATTTGTTGTAGTATGCGAGTAATACCGCATCCCCATGAACTATCCATTCCAGATTTCACTTGCCCCACATTCAGATCTCACTCCTGAGTAGCCGGAGCTATCCCATTTTTTTGCGCTGTAACATGTCCAAATGCCCCTTCAACTGATGGATACACGTTCCTGCTTTACAAATGCGAGCCACCGCTGGCATCCAGACATTGTCCTGTGACCCAGCGGCTATCGGATGAAGCCAGAAATGCAGCGATGTCCGCCACATCCTCTGGCTCTCCCCAGCGATTGAAGACGGACAGGCCTGCTGCATAAGCCTGACCTTGCGGGTTGGAGAGAGTCCCTGCGTTCATTTCGGTATGAATGATCCCTGGTTGTATTGCGTTCACTCTGATCTGGCGGCTTCCCAGCTCTTTGGCTAGCATCTTCGTGAAGGTATCCATAGCCCCCTTGGTCATGCTATAGGCAAACACCCCAGGGGAAGCTACTCTTGTGACAAACGATGAAATATTAATGATACACCCTCCGTCCCGAAGCCGTGGAACGGCCTGTTGCGTCACAAATAGCGGAGCCTTCACATTAATACTCATCACTTCCTCGAAGGATTCTTCTGTCATCTCTTCCAGGCCGAGAATCTGCCCAATGCCGGCATTATTAACTAAAATATCTAACCTGCCTTCTCGCCCATACTCCTGCACAATCTCATCCACTTTGGCAAACAGGACATGAATCCCATCGAGCGTGCTCAGATCAGCTCGGATAGCCTGTGCTTGCCCGCCATGACTCGTAATATACTGTACAACTTGATCCGCTTCCTCCTGCCGCTGTCCATAGTGCACCAGGACATATGCTCCCTCCTTAGCCAGACGAATTGCAATGCTGCGACCAATCCCCCTGCTCGCTCCGGTGACTAACGCTAATTGTCCTTCCAGTCTTCGGCTTGTCATGTTCATTCTGCCATCTCCCTTTTACGGATACTAAGTCCCTTGTTATAAGCTACAGGACAGTTATATCATGAGATGAATTACAGAATCTTGCTCTCTTATTCGGATAAAATAGACCATTGTAAAAAGCCTCCAACCCGGTCTTATTGACCAGATTAGAGGCTTACAGCTTGAATTATGATGCATTATTTATGATCTCAGTGAATGGCTTCATATCGTACGTATCATCCTGAATGCGCCATTCCCCATCCTTTTGAAGGAAGGTGATATCGCCCCAAAGCGGAATGGATTTATACTCTTTGCCACCCTGATCTGTGAATTTCAGATCGAGTGTATACTCTACCACAATCCAATCACTTTTGTGATCTCTGATTTTGGCCTGTATATTTTCGGGATGCAGCTTCGCTTTTTCAATATGTGCAACCTGAATTGGCAAAGTCATATAACGATCGATGAAGTATACCTCATAATAACTGGAGGTCAGAAAAGGCTTCGTCTCTTCTCTTATAGCTGACAACCCTTCTGGTGTCAGTGTGGCTTCGTAATCTTTGCTATCGACCGTGAAATCTATGGTCTTGAAATCAAGCGACATTTCGAGTGCCTGCCGCTGATCCTCTTCTCCAGCTTCGTCCTTGACTGCTTCATTCAATTTCTCCGTTGCCAGCGGAGTGGTTGGTTTGGACGGATCGGCTGTTTCGGTTGAAGTGCAGCTAATCATGAGGATCGACAAGATCAGCACAACGATGATGAAGCCTAACTTCCGCATGATAAATCCCCCTTATATATCCTAATTACTATAAATTATCCCTTGAATCCATTAAACTGTCCAGTTTTTGGGTGAATTCAATACGGGATCAACGGGATATAACGATATCATCTGCAGTATGCTGCGGCTAACCTTATCATCCGAGATCACGATCAATCGTGTCATCCGCAGCAGTTTTCTTCATCAGATTGATCTTGGGAATCATGACACGAAATACAGCCCCCTGCCCTGATGGAGCCGCTTCTACCTGAATCTGCCCTTCCAGCGACCGAACAATATCACGTACATGTGACAGACCAATACCTGTGGCAGCAATGCCGACTTCGTCGAACTTGGTTGTATAACCGGGCTCGAAGATCACTCCGCGCTTCGCATCAGGTACACCTTTTCCCGAATCTGTCACGACAAAATGTACATGGGCATCCTGCTCATACACCCTCACCTCAATTACGCCCTCCTGCTCAATCGCCTCCACCGCATTAGCCAGCAAGTTATTCAAGACGGTCAGCAGCGGAATGTAGTATGGCGACTCTCCCTCATACTGCCGTTCGACCTCGATCCTGACCTGTTTGTGTAGCATCTCACTGTATTTCCGATTCGTTTTCCCTGCAAAATGCACCACTTCGGACAAGCTCATGTTAACGGTATCCTCATTGTCATACAGCTTCAACAATCCCGCCAGAATACGCTGGGAATCTTTCTTCACTTCATGAATCTGCTGAGCAATACCCAGCGTTCGCTGACTGTATTCGTTCATGTCCTGCTCGCGCAGATCGCGGTACAATTCATAACTATTGGCCGTAATGCCTTCAATCGTATTCATGGCTTTCTTGAGATAAAAGACTTCACCATACAGTCCCGAATTCACATTTAACATTTGCTCCATCCGCTTTTCCTGTTCTGCATGCAAGAGCCGGATTTGCCTGACTGCAAAACTGTTATACAGTCCAATCACAAAATAACTGCGCAGACCTCCCGCAACAAACAGATACAACCATTCACGCATATAAAAGATGTTAGTTCCAATGAGCAAACCTCGTACCAGCAACTCCACCAGATTGGAGGAAAAATCAATACCCGTAATAATGCCGCCGAGCAGGAGCGGAGGTATTTCGTGAAAACGATGTTTTATCTTGCTTAGTCCATAGGCAAACACCACGTAGTACAAGCCCGCTCCAAGGTTATCCCGCATGCTCTCCAGCACAGACAAGCTATGTACATGATAAATCAGATCAGTGGACTGGAACGCAAAGCTCGCAAGTCCCGTCAGAATCCCTGTTTTCAAATATGACAAATGAGGCATAATCATCAGCAAAAATAAAAAAATGCTGACCCCAAGTCCAATCCGAAAATAGTCCTCCCGAAAGGGATTAATCTTGAACTGTGCTCCTACAGCCGTAGCCAGGGCCACAGCTACCATTTGTACATTCTCGTTTTTGACCCAATTACGCATCTCATTCCACCTACTATAACAACGTTTACACGTTCCATGATCAGTCAGCACTTGTGCTTATAATGTTAAATATACTAACATATGCGATTAACATTAGAAATAATGAATATCGAAAGAGTAGACTTTCTTGTATGCCAGACAGCCTGAAAAAGGATAGCAGATGGCTTCGTTACCTACCTTTATCCACGGCATTTTATATCCTCAGGTTATCCGTCCACCCATGGGATCATACGTGAAAGATCCCCTCTTAATGATCCAGTATATCCAGCACCCATACACGCTGCTTTGAGAAAGAAGAAGACATCTAGCGATCCTCATTTTTAATTTCCAACAATTTAATTGTATAATGGTGATTGTATACTGGAGAAGATGACAGGCTAAGAACTGTTTCCAAAGAGAGGACGATTCCACATGCCAGATGTAAACCAAAGCTTTGCACAAACTCTAGTAAAATCCCTGGTAGGAGAGCGTGGTCATATTCCTATCGCCAAAGCTCTTCCGGATATTGATCTGGAACTTGCGGGACGCACGCATGAAGCTATGCCCTACACCATCTATCAATTGGTGAAACATATGCACTATTGGCAGCAGTTCATGCTGGATCACGTGGAAGGACGTAAGCCACAGATGCCAGCTCATGTGAGCGACAGCTGGCCCGTAGAGACAGGGCCTAAGGATGAAGCTTCTTGGCAACAGGATATTCAGGCCTTTTTGAGTGATATTGATCGGGCCATATCCATTGCAGAAACTGCTCCGTTACATGATCCACTGCTCTATTTCCCCGGGGAAACTATAGGGGGATTACTTCGTAATATTGCTTCACACAACTCGTACCATCTAGGTGAGATTGTGCTGCTCCGCCGTTTCTATGGCGCATGGCCGCCACCTGGTGGCGGATATCCTGCATAATAACGGACGGAATGATCTCCGCCCGAGGCTGCGGGCTGAAGATTGAAGCTGGATAGTAGAAGACATCAGCAATGGGATAATGTCTTAAGCACAAAAGCAACACGTACATGGCGCACTCGAACTGATAACAACAAGCCGCAAGGGTCTGCTCCTGCGGCTTGTTGTTGGTTAGTTGTTTTACATCATATCTGATCATGCCTGCTCTTTCGTTCTCAGCAAGTCGAGCGAAGTGACACGATGACTCATCACGAAATTATAGTATGATCTTAAACTTCTGGTCGCATTAACCCTTGAACAAAAGCTTCAAAGTTTGGTGCGAGCGGTGTAATCTTCCGATCTCCCTTATCTACGTAAACTACCTCAGGCTCCCCATCATTACCGAAGGAACGGTAGTCCAGCATGACAATCCCCGCCCTCGAAGGCGTTGTTGCAATGGCCACACCAATCTCGGGATAACCATCACGCTCAATGATGGCCCAGCTCCCTTCAGCACCGCACAGGGATTTGCTCTTATCGCGGCCGATGCCTAATATCCCCTCAATCTCGACATAGCCGGTTTCTCCCGACTCTGCGTTCGTTACAGGGAAAAAACGATTATATGGAATGCCACCATTATGTTCCTTCATCATCTCAATGTAAGAGGCAGGCAAGCGGAATACCAGCTGTTCCTCCACCGATTCGATTAAGCCATCACTTGGTTGATCGGACACATACTGCTCCAGAGCCAGCTCACTGTCATTCCAGAACTCACCAGATACAGGTACTGGCGGATCAACATGCACTACAGGTACAGAAGTGATCAATGCTGATGCTTCTTCGGCTGCTGCCTTTTCCGATTCGCTGTCCTCATGCCCTTCATCAGCTACATCCTCATCATATTCTTCATCATCCCTGTTTCGAATCCACTCGAGAAATTCCAGTGTATCTTCATCCCCTGGCTCCAGCTCATCAGATCGCTCGAATGCTTGGTCTGCCTTGTCGTATTGCTCCAAATAATAGTAGGCTAGTCCAATCCGGTAATGCCAGAGTGGGTCATCCGCACCTTCTTGGGCTACGGTCAGGAATTGTTCCACTGCTTCTTCGTATCGTTCCAGATTGTTCAGCGCACGGCCCAGGTGATTCACCAGTTCATAATCTCTCTCCTCTACAGGAATCTCCTGCACAGTATTCACGATGTTCTCATACTCATCTTGCTCGTGCCACGTTTCCAGTCTTTCCAACAGCTCTTCTCTCATCTGTCCTGCCTCCGTTCCTTCATCTCATCATTATGTATTGAAAATTATACCACTATACAGAGCCGCTTCTCCAGCATAGAGAACAACGATCGTTATCCTATTCACTTATTAATATTGAAGAAGTATCATAATTTCACTCAACCAAGCAAGGCACATAACGGAGGTAAACTGAACAACATATAAAAGTGGCCCAACCTCATGTCATCCATTCAGTCAGGCCACTCTATTGATAGCTTCGTTCAATAGTTCTTGGTTAATTCAACAGCTCCACGCAATCATATACCCAGCCTGCACTTAACCAGTTCCCCAGATCACTGGAGCCACTGATTGGCGTGATCGTAATGGTGTTGGGTCCGTTAACAAAATAAGATGCGGGAATATTCCAACTAAAGGTGGTATTATTTCCGCGGTACGTACCGATTGTGAAGCTGCGTGAATCGGGCTGCGAAGAAGGCGCCGGATTGCTTAGTGTACGCCCATTAATCGCTACACTTGGTCTACCATTATTGTAAGCAGCCGTAATACCAATGTTCAGTACGTGCGAGGAGGCTGACTGTGTTGCATTCAGGTTGAAATTCACGGTCGTAGGTGAGTTCTCACCACGGAACTGAATGGCGGGAAAACGGTTCGTCGCACTGCCTGGGACATATGTGACCGGCCCCCAGCTTGGATTGCGGCTATCCGAAGGGTGTCGAACAGGAATCGTCTGCCCGTTCAGGAACTCTCGCGGTGTCCCATCCCAGTTGCCGATTCGCCAGATGCTGGAGGCTTTGCCTGGATCATTGGTAATGGCGCGGGTGTTCACGGTTGTTGTCTGTGCCGCATTAACATTCACATTTTCCGTATATACAGCAAGTTCACCTTTATATACGGTCATGGTGTATGTTCCCGGAATCATATCGTTCTTGGTGGCTGCACCGCTGGAAGATGCATTAACCCAATACTGGGCGTTACTATTCGCGAACCCAATGGTATATTCAAACCCTGTCTCCATTCCCGAAAGTCCATTCAATACCACATTGCCTCGACTAGCAACCCATCCTTTCAGATTTAATTCTGACATCCAGCCGAAATCAGGCACTGGTGGCGTTCCACCTGTTGTAAAAATAAGTGCGTACGGCCCATGCAGACCCAGACGCCAATTCTCCGTTTGGGCATGCCTTGAGTTCATATAATTGTAGACTTCTGTTTCAGATCCGCTTTGAAATTGAATATCGCGGAAGAAAGGCCCGCCCGAGCTTTTCTCACGGTTACCATATGCCATGAATACACCTACTCCGTTGCCGGTTACACCTCGAACAGACAGATCTTTCGCCTGATCATTCCCATAATATTTGGAAGCTGACTGCCCATTGGCAAACCCGAATACATCCTCGCTCTCGATGAATCCTGTATTACCACGAAGGTTAGAGTTCACAGGTACGCCTGTAAGCACACTCCCATTGCCACGAAATATGTATCGAAGTTCTCCAATAGATGGCTGTGCTGTAATGTGAGTCGCCATATAAATCATGTTCTCACCGCTACGCGAAGCGTAGTAATGAGTCAATGTACTCGTAGAGACCGTGATTAACACCGTTGAACCAGAGGAAGATTTGCTCCATGTCACATTGGCCGATGAACCCAATCCCGAGCTAATATGGGACCCCCTGCTGCTATTCAGCTCGGTTCCGTTCAGCTTGGCCGATATGATGTCTCCATTAGCTTTATTCACGATATACACAAGTCCAGATCCAGTATTTACTTCAATTCTGGAGCCACTGTCAGTGACCTGAATGGCCGCAGCATTGCTAGTAGAAGTAGTAAAAGCAAAAACAGAAGCTGCCATGACGATCAGCAGCAGCATACTCAATCCCTTTTTAGCCCAATGTCTAGTCACGTCAATATCTCTCCTAATCAAAATCGTTATGTAATATGCGTACACTTTTTTATGAAGCTAATTTGATATAGCGATCTGCTACAGCCCCCTTTTCCCCATACGTTTTAATCGTTGATTGGTTCTCTACTTACAATTACATCAATATAATACTATTAAATTACATATTATTACAATGATTGCATCTAGTTTATTATTTTTTCGCGTGCTGCTCTATGTTATTAAAAAAACCGAAACGGCTCGCATATGCGAACCGTTCCGGTAATTATGAGATCAGATCAAGTTAAATAGAGACGTTATGAAAGTATATCTACAAATCCGATGAAAACTACAATTACAGCCCTGCAATCAATGACTTGATCTCACTATCGCTTTCCAATGCTCGGATAATGATCGTTACCGCTTCAGCGCGAGTAGATTTGCCGTTAGGAGCGAACTTGGAAGCCGTTAATCCATTCACTAATTTTGCGGACGATGCCAGTTCAATCGCTTCAGCGGCCCAGTTACCGGATTTCACATCGCTGAATTTCGTTGGAGCATCGATTGCCAGCGCATTCAGATCAAGGACACGAGCAATGATAGCGATCATCTCTGCACGAGTGATGGTTGCATTCGGCTTGAACGAACCGTCTGCGTAACCATTAATCACGCCTTTATCCGCCAGAGCACCAATATACCCTGCAGCCCAGTTAGAATCTACATCTTTGAAGCTGTGTGCTGCTTTATTCTCATTCATTCCGAAAGCACGAGCAATCATCGCTATAAATTCAGCCCGTGTTACAGGAGCATTCGGCTTGAACGAGCCGTTCTCATAGCCGTTCACGACACGCAGCTTCAGAGCAATGTTAATATGTTCATTAGCCCAGTGACTCGTGATATCACGGATAGGGAATTGTTGATTTTTCGTTGCAGCAATCGCCTCATTAATCATCTTCAATACATCTTCCTTGCTAACAACACCTGATTTGAATGAATCCGTCACCGTTGCTGGCGGTGTAGTTGGTTGACTTGTTGATGGCGTTTCTGTACCCGGTGTTCCTGTGGAAGGTACGGATGGTGTTGCAGGCGTCGATGGTGCAGTTGAAGAACCGCCGCCACCTGTTCCTGGTGTTGTAGGCGTAGTGCCTGAATCCGTTGGATCTGTAATTACTAGAGCAATGCGGTTGTTTTCATATACAACTCGTGTGCTGTATTTCGCTGGTAACCCTTCGACATTAACGGAAGCAAACTGACCACTTCGTTGATTAGCATCATGAGTTACCAGTGAGAACGTGCCCGTACCCGGTACGTACCCATTACCGAAGTTCACATGCAATGCCCCGGCAACTTGAACCGCACCTTTTACATCAAGTACATCTGATGCTGTTGCTACATTCAGTTCCAGCACCCCTGTTGATCCTTGAGTAAAGTTTCCTTCAATGTTCCATGTGCCGTATACACTTTCAGTAACTGTACCGCTGTTGTTTGTAACATTGCCTGTCCCAAACGCAGACGCGGTATCTCCTTCCAATGTTCCTCCGTTCACTTCCGTACCACCGGAATACGTGTTATTCCCTCTTAATTTCAGGGTACCGCTGCCCTCTTTCGTCAGTTTACCCGTGCCAGAAATATCATTTCTCCAGATATCTTGAGCATGGAATCCGCCTTTGGCCGCGTCCATCGTGATTTTCACATCATGATTGAATGCACCATATCCATCTGCAGCAGCAAACAAGTTAAGACGTCCCCAACCTTCTGGATCATCCAGTGCCGGATAACCAGATGCAATGGCTGTTGTTGCCAGTACGGCACGGCGTTGCTCATTAGACAGGTAAGGCTGTCTCGTCTCAAGCAGTACTTCTGCGCCTTTAGGTACAACAACCGGTTTGCTCGTTGAATCGATCTGCGGGAATCCATACGTTAAACGTTGTGTGTATTCTTCTTTATTCTTTTGATAATCCGTGAAACGATCTTCTGCAGTTCCATTCTGCTGCAACAGGATATCATGTGCTTGCTTGTATGCATCCTCTTTCAACTGTTGATTGTCTGGATCATTCAAAGCGGAAGCTGCGAATGCTGTCGCCAGTACACGACCTCCCATTACATCCAGCGGTGAGTGCATACCAGCTACAATCCGGTCATCTCCCATTTCAGATGCACGTGTCAGCAGCTCTTGAAAACGCTCAGGAACGGAATAGGCCAACGCTATTGCTGCAAGATAAGAAGCATTCGTGTGTCCACTTGGGAATCCACCGTCGGATTCTGGAGTGCTGCTTCTCACCTCTTTAAGTGTAGGTACAATAATGGATAAATCATTCTTCCAACGGAATGGTCTCATATATTGGTAAAATTTCTTCGCCTGTTGTGTTGAGGCATAGTCACCCCGTACTTTACCAACCAAATCTACCATTTTTCCAAGCTCAGAGCTCGAGTCTCCCCCTTTGTTGGAATTATTCGTGTCTGTAAACTTGGTCGTCAGTGCTTCTTGCGGAATATACGTAATCGAAGTAACTGTTTTGGACATATCACGATATACATCTGTCAGAGCACCCAAGCCTTCTACTGCTCCGTACGTCTGATTTCTGCGATCTGTATAGTATGCATCTTCTTCATCTTTTGCAGTGCGCGTTTTCGAACGCTCTTCTACATAATCAATGTTATAGTCCAGCACCTGTTCATTCAGCTTGGTCCCGTTATCCCAGGATGGCCCTGGTGTCCATAGTTTCAGAAACTCCGAGAGAGTACCTATTGCCGGATTACCATCGATCGTCATGCCTGTTCCCGTGTTATTTTTGTACGTGTCTACAAAATATCCCCATGCTGGTTGAGTCGGTAAGGGAATGGTCGTCTCATCCGATGCAGCGAGCACGTTGCTTGCGGCAAAGGTATTGGATAAAAGAACGACTCCCATCGCTGCGGCGAACAATCTCTTCTTGTTGCTTTTGATCACTTTCGTTTTCAAATTTGTCGACTCCCATCGTTTAATAGTTGGTCTCGTTTCGGTCTCAATGTAGCATTCGGGCCGCAAAACCAGCAATAAAACAATTTCGTCTTTGTATTACTTTTGACGCAAAATCATAAATCTTCAACATTTTACATGAAGTTAATATAAATCGTGAACCTTGCAGAAATCGAGTAGTGTATAATGTGGCCGGGAGGAATGTTTGATGAAAAAATGGAGATCTGCATGGGCCGGACTAGCCCTTTCCTATGGTTCAATCGTGGTCATCATTGTGCTGTTGATCTGTTCATTTTTCTATATCTATTTCTCGCGCAGTTACAATGAAGAATTAAGAAACAAGAATCAGCTGATTCTTGAAAATACAGCACGTACCATTGAAGGGACGGTACTCAAGCGAGTGCAGCAGATGTATGTCGATCTAGCGCTCGATAAATCAGCTAACCTTCGTCTCTTTGCTGATCAGGAAGATCAGAACGGATTAAATCAGGTGGTAGACCTGCAAGAACTGCTCAAAGCCAAGGTTGCCGCCAATACCGATATCGTTCAAGGCATTCATCTCTATTATCCTGCACGTAATATGATGCTCTCTTCGCTCTACGGACTGCGCTATAACGCGGACCAGAGCGAAGGATCTGGGTATTATGCGGACTGGCTTCAGGAGATGCGTATCAGCAAGCATAGCAGTCTCTGGACACCGACACGCCATATTCCGAAGGATATTTTCTCTTCCGAGACGAACGGGGATACCCATGGCTTGTTTACATATGCACACAGCTATCCATTTCGTTCAACCGGGGAAACCAGTGAAGTCATCATTGCCATAGATGTAAAAGAAGAAGCCGTGAATACCATCATCGAGAATATGATGCCTTCCCAGTATCAACACACCGTGGTTATCAACGCTGCCGGCGATGCAGTGAGTCGTCTGCAAGAGCATAGCTCCGGGCAATTGGATGTGTACACATCCAGCCTGAAGAAAGTTCTTGCACTGGGCCAGGTAAAGGGCAGCTTCGACGAGAACATTGGAGATGCACCTCATGTCGTCTCCTATCAGACACTGCCATCTACCCAATGGAAAATATATAGTGCAACGCCATCCAGCTATTATTATGAACAATCCATCATGATCCAGAAGCTGATTCTCGGGATCTGTCTGATCGCACTGTTAATCGGACTGATCTTATCAGCCGTGCTTCTCCATGCTAACTATAGTCCGATCAAACGTCTGGTAGGCCGTATTAAGGATTGGTCAGGCACTTCGCCGACTCAGGTAACTAATGAATTTCGCCTGATAGACAATGCTTTTCTTCACCTCAAAGAAAAAGTGAGCCATCTCGAAGAGACTGTACATGCAAATAGTGCAGCCGTACGGCATAAAGCGGTACTCAACCTTTTGCAAGGTAATCCAGAACATAAGCCTTGGCAAGAGGAACGTGCTGCACTCGGGATCGCCAAGCAATACAAGGAATATTGCTGTATGCTGATGAATACCGGAGCCGGGGTTACACTCGCTGACTATGACGCGGCAACACAACCTGAGGTGATTGCCAGACTAATGCATGGACTTGAATGCTTGTCCCTGCAAGACAGCCGACTCATTGCAGAAGAACTGCCGGATAAGAGACTTGCCGTCATTCTATGTACGGATGTAGCTTCAGAAGCATTGTTGAACAAGTTCGCCGAACTGCTGCTCGCCGAGACACGTCAGCAGCTGCAACCCGATATTCAGCTGTCTACAGGCTGCTGGGTCAGTGATCTAAGAGATATTCATAAAAGCTTCTATGAAGCCCAGGTATTGATGAAATATGCTTATTTTTTGCCAGAGCTGCCCATTCTGAACGATTCTGCTCTGCTTCAGCGAGAGCACAGCCTGGATGAAATTCCGCAGAACCTGCTCGGCAAGTTCAGAGACAAACTTCAGAGCAGACAGCTGGCTGAAGCTGTAGGTACTATCGAACAGGTGGTTGAACATATGCGGGAAGGACAGTACCCTGCGGATTATTGTCATTTTATTCTATCGAATATGGTATTTAACTACTCGGATGCAGCCAAAAACGTGCGTTACAAACACCCGTTGCAGTTCGGACACCCCGACCTGTATCACGAATATACGCATCAGCGTGATATTGTGGCATATCGCAACTGGCTAACAGCATCGATCAGTACTTTTATGGAAGAAACCGAGAATCGCAACAGTGAACGAGCTGTATCAACCATTGAACTGGCGAAGCAATATATTGAAGCTAATCTATCGGAAGACCTCTCGCTCGAAGCGGTTGGAGCCAAAGTATTTCTCAGTCCCAAGTATTTGAGTAAGCTCTTTAAGGAAGAGATGGGGGTAACCTACACCGATTATGTAACCTCCCGCCGGATGGAGCAGGCCAAAGTATTAATTGAAAACAACAACATGACCATTGACCGAGTGGCAAGCTCGGTGGGTTACGGCACAACAGCTTATTTTATTAAACGATTCAAGGAAATGTACGGCTGCACGCCAGGCAATTATGTACGCAGTCTGTCTTCGGCAGCCATGACAGAGGCCCGATCATAAGGATGAGGAGGATAAGGAGGATGAACCGGATGAAGATGAAGGAATGGAAGCTGGGAACGAAGTCCCCTTACCACTATCGGATGTTCCTCACCACAGCTCTGCTGACGATGATGGGCGTTATTCTTGCTGGCTGCAATCTGTTGAGTGCACCTAGTGCCATGGTCGAATCACAGGAAGAGAACGCAGTATCCCCTCATATCGAGACACCCGAGTTCAACATCTCGTGGACGATGCATCAGAATCTGCCTGTTCCCCAGAATGCCGAGATGTTGGAACAAGTCGAACAACGTTTTGGTGTAGATCTGGACGTCTGGAATATGGAAAACAATAAATACGAGTCACTTCTCGACATGAAGCTGGCTCAAGGTAACATTCCTGACCTGTTTCGTATCCGACAGCCCCAGGATCTGTTGAAGTATCAGCAGCAAGGGGTGCTTGCCGAGATTCCGGTAGAGACACTGAATCAATATGCCCCGAATCTGATGCGGATCATCCATGAACAAGCCCCTGCTTATGAAAATACAGGAGTTATAGACGGCAAGTATTACGGCATCCCTGTCATCAATCCTACGAACATCTACCGTACACCGGTGGTATATCGCCAGGATTGGCTGGACAAGCTGGGTTTGTCCGTTCCGCAGACACTGGCGGAATTCGAGAAAGTGATCTATGCGTTTACCTTCAATGATCCGGATGGCAACGGCATTCAGGATACGTATGGTTTGTCCAGTGAAGGCATGAATGTCGTATTCGGAGCCTTCGGTCAGATTGTTTTTGCAGATCAGCTATACTTTGGTACAAAGGATGAGAAGAAGGTTATCGGTGCGCTGGAACCTGAGATGAAGGAGGCACTGACCTATCTACGGAAATGGTATAAGGATGGAGTAATTGATCCTGAGTTTGTGACGGGTGAGAATAAAGGCGGCTATAAACATCTGTCCCATGCGTTCATCAACGGTAAAATCGGCATGACCTCGATGGGCAACTACTACCACTGGATTCAGGATGGTGATTATGAGGATTGGCGTGTTGAACGTGACGGAAACGTGGTGAAGAGTCCTGTCCAAGCAACATTTATTGTTAAAGAATTAACAGCCAAATTCCCCGACGCTCAGGTCACATTAGGTAGACCCTTCATGGGACCTCACGGACAACGTGGCTCCAAAGGCAATGATATGTTAATGAGCTTCACTGCGATCGGAGCCGATGCGGTCAAAGAACCTGGCAAGCTGGAGATGATCCTGCGTATTATGGACGAGGTCAGTGCCAGCCCTGATCCAGAGAAGGCAGCAAGTATGACCTACGGTATGCAAAATAAACACTGGATGTGGACACCAACGGAGCCCCGGAATATCGCCATCATGCCGCCATATGACACCCTGTTTGGGTACCAGAATATGATTGGTGCCAATATCGGCATGACGGTTCCATTGAAACAGACGGGAGAGCGAGAGTTGTGGGCAGCCACACTTCACCTCGATCAAGATGGCATCTATAATGCACTGGAGGTTGCCACTCCTGCTTTGGCCAAATACGGTGATTCGTTGATCCGGTTAAAAAACAAAGCCTATATTGCCTTTATTACAGGCGAGCGACCACTCCGTGAGTTCGATGAGTTCGTACAGGAGTTCATGTCCGCAGGCGGTTCAGAAGTGGTGAAGGAAGCAAATGCGTGGAAGCAGTAGCACAGTCAAAATTAAAACATTCCACAGTAATACTATTACTGCCGAAATGCCAAAAAACGCGCAAATAGCGCGTCACAGGCTTGTTACATCTTAAACATACGAATCAATATTGATAGCTTAAATTCTGTTATGTTCGAAGCAGTATTTTCATCCAAAATAACAGAACTACAATAATTGCAAAACTGATACTAGCCCAAATTATATTTTTTGCAGAAGCCTGAGGATTAATAACTTTCGAGAAAAAATGAATAAATAAATAACTAAATACAGCAACTATAGTTAGAATCAAAGGTGTGACTGTCATATTCCAAATCCTCTCATTTTAGAAAATCGGACTGTGTCCATGTCCATGTATACGAAGCGGGTCTTGCTTCATCATAATTATATTCTACGCCTATAGAAACTGAAGGCTTTTTAGAAAACGTGAATTCAAGGTCATTTACAGCAAGCCTTTTATGAAAATAATTTCCCACCTGTTTTTAAAACGACATTTAACACTGTATCAAAAGGAGAAATATAAATCACGATCCTAATATCCTAATTTTACCTATATAAAACGAGAAGCAATTTAAGAACAAAGCACTATAAATATAACGCTGAATAATGTAATAAAACCTCTTAATAGAAATTAATATTGACCAAGGTAGCCAAATGCAATTATTAGTTACACCTGTTATCGTTAACCGCTCTCCGAAACTTTAAAACGGGCTATGTCTATCGGTTAAATAGCCGCCCTTCTTGGCAACCGTCAAATATGATCAATAAGTGATCTGCCCTATGTATCTTCACAGCCAAAAAAGGAACAACCTTGCGGCTGCTCCTTTCTTTCTATGCATTTTTAAAATGCATGGCAGGCTATTATTTCTCAGTCTTCCTGACTCATCTTCTCAAAAATACGTAGTAATTGGGAACGATCCTCTTCATTTAATTTCTGGAATAAATTCTTACGTAGCTTCTGGCCCTCCACTATAGCTCTTTTGAGGATTTCAGTCCCTTTATCGGTAATGTTCAAATAAATTATACGTCGGTCAACTTCATCTACCGTTCTAACGACTAACTCCTTGGCTACCATCTTGTCAGCTAAATAACTGAGCGTAGGAGGAGATAATCCCAAGATCTTTGCAATATCCGAAGGTCGGCTTTTTCCATTTTGGTGGAGATGGCTGAGTACAAGGACATGAGAGATACCGAGGTCCTCATTGAATGATTTGTTCCATTGTATAATCAATTTATTCGTGAAATTATCCATGTTGTGTATGAGCTCAAAAATGTTCTGTTCTTCCATAAGATCCTCCTCGTAAAAATAAACAACAGCCCTTATTTAACTTAAGGGCTGTTATCATTTTACATCCTATTGGGCTGAGTAACCACCATCGATAACCAATTCAGCTCCTGTAATGTACGATGAATCATCCGAAGCTAGGAACAGCGCGGCTTGGGCAATATCGGTAGCCTGACCCAGACGCTGCAGTGGCGTTGCCTGAATTAATCGTTCAAGCAGTTCCTTGGATGTGCTTAGGGATTGAGTCATTGGCGTTTCGATGATCCCTGGGAAAAGAGCATTCACCCGAATACCTTGACGTCCAAAGGTAGTGGCAGCTGCTTTGGATATTGCGCGTACTGCGCCCTTGGATGCAGAGTAATGGTTAAAACCTTGTCCAATCAAAGCGGTGTATGAAGAGATGTTGACGATCGAACCTTTCTTCTGCGCTGCCATATAAGGTGCAACATGTTTCATGCCAGCGAATGGGCCGAAGCCGTTAATGGACAGCATCTTCTGCCAATCCTGCGCATTGATTTCCTCAAAAGGCTTCTCTGAAGATATGCCTGCATTGTTGACCAGGATGTCTATTTTACCAAAACGTTCGCTGACCTCCTTCGCCAACTTCATCCAATCCTCATCCGACGAAACATCCAGCTTCATTCCGTGCACATTCTCTTTCTGGCTTGCTTTCTCCAGTGCTTTCTCATTAATGTCTGCAGCAATAACGATGGCACCTTCCTGTACAAAAAGATCCACCATGCCTTCGCCAATTCCCGAGGCTCCCCCAGTAATAATAGCTACTTTATTCTCTAATTTACCCATATGAGATTGCTCCTATCGTCATTTGATTTGGATGAATCTGATTCCATTGTTATGCGTGTTGTCCTTTCATAAACTGCTCAAAATCCGGGACGGTTGGGTTGGCGATATAATGACCACCTTCAACCTGAATGGTCTGTCCGGTGATGAATTTGGACTCATCTGAAGCTAGGAACAAGACCGTATGTCCGATGTCATCTGGTTCCCCGTGATAAGGTAAAGCATTATATTTCGCAAACATATCCAAAACATCCGGAGGCATATTATTCTGGGCTGCCGGAGTCAGGATCAGACCGGGTGCGACAGAATTACAACGAATGTTATGCTTGCCATATTGGGTAGCAATATACCTTGTCAGATTCACTACTCCTGCTTTTGAAGCGCCGTAAGCAACGCGAACCGCATCACCCATATAACCAGCCATGGAAGCTGTATTAATGATTGAGCCTTGACCCACTTCAATCATATGAGGGATAGCGAATCTACAGCCTAATAAAACACTTTTTAAATTCACGTTCATAAGCCGATCCCACTCATCCAGATCCACGTGAAGCACATCGAGATCCTTCTTCAGATCGGTCAGGCCGACGTTGTTGAACAGGCTCGTGAGCTTGCCATATTGTTGCACTGTAGATTCCACAGCTTCCTTAATGGAAGTTTCATCTCCAGCATCAAGAAATATACCCGTTGCGTCTCCGCCTTGAGCTTGAATATTTGCCGCAGCTTCTTTTGCCCCTTCAACATTAAAATCAGCAATAACGACTTTAGCTCCTTCACGAGCCATCAATTGAGCTGCGGACAATCCTATGCCAGAAGCGCCACCAGTAACAAGAGCTACTTTGTCTTTCATTCTTAACATGACACCCAAGCTCCTTTCATAAAGAAACTAAATATTTAGATATATAATATTTAGATGTCTAAATATTATCATAAGCGCTGACTCTATTCAAGTACGCCTCTACATTCCCATTTCTTCCATACCGATTAATATTGTCTTCTTTCTGTATCTCTATTCTCCGGCAGCATGGTGAAAGCAAGGCTAAAAATAAAGAAGTCACTGTTACCTCCAGATTGGTCCGCAAAAAAGAGCAGCTATGCTGCTCTTCTCTGTCCTCAACCCTATTCATATCTGCTTGGACTCAGGCCAGGTACTCCGCCATAATTTGCTCCATATCATAAGGTGTTACGCCTTCATCGACCGCATAGATGGTATCAGCCTCGTCCTTCGTATCCACCAGTTCACCTCTCGCCTTCGCGTGCAGCATGAACAGGTCATACAGATCAGGTTTGCGTAATGAGGTCATCGCTTTCCCCATCAACACCATCCCTTTCTGATTACCTTCTACGTTATTGTAGTAATCCGGATATCTCGTCAGTGCGAGATCCGTCCAGATGATCGTACGCTCGACCAGATCCAGAATGACGGGAATAGCAATC
The DNA here is from genome assembly GCA_017512705.1 of Paenibacillus sp. Taxonomy (GTDB): domain Bacteria; phylum Bacillota; class Bacilli; order Paenibacillales; family Paenibacillaceae; genus Paenibacillus. Next base: position 164,463 of record JAFWEX010000084.1, on the reverse strand, counting down.
TGCGTATCTGCCGTAATATCGATCTTGTTCTCTACTGTGGATGGCTCATAGATTTCACCTGATCCGGGCTTCTTCCGCATCATCCAACCCGCAAAACACTCCGGCAAGTTACAGTATGGATGACTGGTGAAGGAGTGCAGTGTTGTGACCACATAACGCCCGCCATAATTCACAATGGAAGGCATATGCAGATCAATAAACTCACTTGCACCATAGGGTGCAGTCACAATATCCCCACTATGGACAGCCTTATATTTAACAGAACGCAGATTCGTGTACGAGATATGTTCAACGTAATTCCACTTCTCGTCATACATCACCGCAGACAGGTCAATATCTACACGTCCCGTAGTTGTCCCGTTCACTTCTCCTTCTTTCCACCAACTGAAGAAACGAATCGTGTCTCCTTCCCCCATCGGGATACGGCTTCCCCGTACAATGGTTCGCAAGGCCTTGCTCGCAGATCGTTGTGAAAAAGGAACCAGATAATGCTGTAGCCGCTCATCCACATACGTCTTTCCAAGCGCAGGAAACTCGGAGAATCGTGTAATTAAAGCCTGCTCACACAACTGCACCACTTCCTGGCAGACCGCTTCGCTAAGCTCCGGTAGCTCATTCGGAATGCCATAAGCCTTCGCCACATTGCCTTTCGGGAAAAAGACACGTAAATCCGATGCTTCATTCCGCTGTGCAAAATGCTGTCTTACCTGTAATAACACCGGCGTGGATACCTGTGCAGCTACCTCACCGAAGGCTAATAGCACGTATTCTTCATCCTCTGTAATACGCAGCATATGATCCAGCTTCCGCGCAAACTCACCTGGACGCTGGGATAACAGGTCAATCAGGCTCCAGATATTGCGATACTGGAATGCCAGTTCCACGCTGCCGTTAAAGGTCGTGAACGGCTTGTTGTTACGTAAAATATCAAAGGCTGCCTGACTCCGCGGATAACGAAGCTTGTATTCGGATGGGTGCAGAATCTCCCCCAGCCGAATCCAGCGATCCTTGTAGCGGAGCATATCCTCTGTGATGGAGCCGCATTGTTCCAGCAAGCTGAGGAGCAGGCGGCGCTCACGGCGTTTGAACTTACGAAAAGGCGAGGCCGCTGCCAGACTGACGTCTCCCTCCGACCAGGATACTGCCAGACGGAGCACATCGCTTGCCGTTTTAAAATAAGACCCGATTCGCTCCATGCTTGCCAGTTCATATTTCAGTAACACCGCCACGACAAAGCCTACATTCTCCTTAAACGGAATTTCCTCAGGCAGCATCACCTCAAGATCACTCGGATCTGCATGCTTCAGTACATATTGAATATCTTTCTTGTCCGTATCGGATATGGAGCCTTTCGCCTCCATTAACTGACGAATCAGCTTCTGGAACGCTAACTTGTTGCCCAAGTCAATGACCTTCAACTTCGTCCCCTCTAGCATAGGAGAGCGCACGCCAGCAGCCATAGCCGAAGGATCGAAATCGTCTAGTGTTAGATTCGTCAGATAGTGGAAAATAGCGTTCAAGTACAGCTCTGCTTCGTCCTCTTCCATCACCTGTTCCGGGAATCCGGCGTACATCGGTTTGTACTGCACATGGGCACCGACCATGACTTGCAGGTCTTTCACCAATTGTTGCATCAACTCTTCGAATTGCTCCTCAGACAGTGTTCGTATGGCTTGCACTAATTCATTGGAGAAGGTAAACCCGAGGGACTCTATATTTTTGAGCGCTGTTGCCAGAACTTTTTTGGATAACTGCTGCTGTCGTTGTTCGTTCGGTTGAATCATCAGTTTATGGGCTCTACGCACGTAGATGCTATTCATTTTCATAATGCTGTAATTCTTCACTTGGTTATTGTTCATGATCAAAGAGTCCAGGAGAGCCATATCCCTATATAACATTAAGTGGTTAGGTTTAGAAGGAAGGAATATGATAGCCTGGACGCCTCCTCTCTGAATTAGAAATCTTCAGGAGAGCGGCGACCCTAGAATCTCCAATGATGTGTAGAAGGAAGGATCGCCATAGCCTGAAGGCCAAAAGTTCGAAGTTCCGAGGTTCGTCACTCGAACCTTTGGTGAACTCATCTTCTCAGATTTTGGAATCCTTGAGCAGGGTGAAAGTATTACGACATGATTTTATACAGAGGGAACGCTCAAACAGGTGTAGAATAAAACTAGAAAGTAAAATCCGAGAGTAAAATGAATCTTGAGGCAGAAGTGAAGGAAATCAAGACGTATTTTTGAAATGAGGTTACCGAAAAAATGAAACTCCAAACTTTATATAATGATTACATTCGTTTTCAATTCAATCTCCCCTTGCAACCTGCGCACGGTGATCTGATGGCATATGGTCGATATGAGGATGGCAGTGCAGATTTGTTTTTCACTGCTCACCCGGAGGAGACGTTCTCAGGCTGGATGGCCGAACTACGCCCGAAAGACCCCTACTATGGATCAAAGCCGGACTGGAAGCCCACTTTAGCTGAGAACTTTGAGAAACTTGATGTTTATGATGAAATGATTCTGTACTATCTGCTGTTTACCTTAAATAGCACGCTGTCCATTAATACATATAATACCTACAGCGACATGAATGATCTGATGAAAAAGTATAGCTTCCTGCAACTGTCTCATCTGCATGACATATCTCGTTTAAACGATGATCAGAAACAGCAGCTGCGCGACTTTTTCTTCTTTTTCTACCTTTACGCCCATCCCGTCAATGAGGAAACATTATACGCCTGCTCCTTCCATCAACAACGATTGATTCATACACAGACGGGTATCTCACTTGAAGATTACTTCGCTGCTTATTACGATCACTACACCTCACATCGAGACAACTACACGGAACAGATTGTGATCTCAGCAGAGGAGATTCAAGCCTGTAAGAAGTTAACTCTATCGCTGTTACATGTCATCGAGGGCCGTTCCAGCAAGTTAATCATGCCTTCTACAACAAGTTTGAAGCCAGCCATCGAACTCATCAACGACGTGGATGGAATGCTGAAGATGTATGCAGATTCACCCTCAGCCTTTTTCCAAATTATTAGAGATTTGCTCGGCGATATAACTAGCGATGTGACTATTGAAGCAATGGCTGGTACGAATACTGTTACTGATGGTGATCTCTCTGCCAATGCGGATCCACTTCGAGTTGCTGCCGGGGACACTTTGGAGGAATCCAGATCATACCGTGATCACTGTTTTACAGTGCTACTACAAAACTACGCTTCATATATTCTGTTCTTTGATTTTAACGAGATTAGGGTACTTCTAGATGCCTTCCAAGATACCCCGGAGAAATGCAGCCTGATCCTCAGCAAAATGTTCACAGACACCATCTTCCTTCAGAAGATGATGAGGCAGCAGCAAATCGATCTTGCCCAGTACCCGGAGGTTACTCGGTTCTTTAACGAAAAGGCTATGCAGTGGTATTTATAGCATGTGAGCGAGCGAATTATGAATGGAAGATACCAAGGAGATATCGACCAAGTCATGGAGTATTCTCGTACACTCTAATATTAAGACAGCTTCCCATAAAAGAATGGTAAACCATAACAAAGAGCCAGTCTGGATATCTCCAGACTGGCTCTTCGCCTTATTAGAATAACGCTACACTTGTAGCGCCTGCTTCTCATCGGACAATCCCAGCGCCTTCGCTGTAGACTGGTTCACCTCACGCAGCAGCTCCACGTTCTCCGATAGTGAGATGCCGTAAGAAGGAATCATCTCTTTGATCTTCGGCTCCCATGCCTTCATATTCTGCGGGAAGCAACGCTCCAAAATCTCAAGCATAACTTGAACCGCTGTTGAAGCACCTGGGGATGCACCGAGTAATGCTGCAATAGAGCCATCAGCCGCAGTCACGACTTCGGTTCCGAATTGCAGTGTACCTTTGCCGCCATGCACCGTGTCCTTGATCACCTGCACACGCTGACCTGCCAGCACCATGTCCCAATCTTCACTCTTCGCACTCGGTACGAAATCACGCAGTTCTTTCATGCGTTGTTCTTTCGTCAACATAAGCTGTTGAATGAGATATTTGGTGAGCGAGATTTCCTTCACGCCTGCTGCAAGCATCGTTAAGAGGTTATGCAGCTTCACAGATGCAATAAGGTCTGCATTCGATCCGGTCTTCAGGAACTTCGGTGAGAAACCGGCGAATGGCCCGAACAGCAGTGACTTTTGGTTATCAATGTAACGTGTGTCCAAGTGAGGCACCGACATTGGGGGAGCCCCTACTGAAGCTTTGCCATATACCTTGGCATGATGCTGTTCCACGACTTTTGGATTTTTGCACACCATGAAGATGCCACTTACCGGGAATCCCCCAATATGTTTACCTTCCGGAATGCCCGACTTCTGGAGCAGATGCAGACTTCCACCGCCCGCGCCAATAAAGACAAACTTCGCCTGATGGCGTTCAACGGCTCCGCTTGTCAGATTTTTCACGGTCAATTCCCATGATTTATCGCTCTTGCGCTTGATATTCTTCACGCTATGTTTATAGTGGACTTCCACCTTTTGTTGTTGTAGATGTTTCAGCAGCATGCGCGTTAAAGCACCAAAGTTAACATCCGTACCGGAGTCAATCTTGGTTGCCGCAATCGGTTCGCTGCTTGTACGGTCTTTCATCATCAGCGGCATCCACTTCGCCAGTACCTCCCGGTTGTCCGAGTAATCCATGCCTGCGAACAGCGGATGGTTCGATAACGTGTCATATCGTCTCTTCAGAAACTGCACATTGCTCTCGCCATGCACGTAACTAAGGTGAGGAATCGGCATAATAAAGTCCCTCGGATTCCGAATCAGACGACTGTTCACCAGATAGGACCAAAATTGCTTGGAAACCTGGAACTGCTCATTTACCTTAATGGCTTTGCTAATATCTACGGTTTTGTCAGGTCGTTCAACAGTATAGTTAAGTTCGCACAACGCAGCATGCCCCGTTCCGGCATTGTTCCACTCGTTCGAGCTTTCTTCTCCTGCAGTGGCAAGCTTCTCAAAAACCTTAATATTCCAGTCTGGTGCCAATTCTTTCAGCAGAGTTCCCAAAGTTGCGCTCATAATTCCGGCACCAATCAAGATTACATCTGTACTCGTTTGTCCCTGGCTCATGTTTACCGTCCTTATATCCTATATTTGCCAAAAGGATGTAAGCGTTATCGATTTGGCATTGGCTGCACTCCCACTCTTCACGGGTTCACGCCTTCTCTGAATGAATATAACCTTGAACTAGTGTATCAATAATATGGATTAATTTAAATATGCAATTTCAAGATATTTGCTATTCCCTCAGTATACGATAGTTTGCCGCGAATCGTTAGCCCGGTTATAGGCCTGAAAGATATATTTGTTCAAGACAAAAAAAGGAACTCGCACATATGCCTGCAAAATAGCCTGTTCATTAGCCTATATTTCTCTGGGAAAAAGGGTGCATAAAGAGCCGCATGCATAACAACTTTCGCATAACGGCTCTTATTATATAAAGAAGTCTGCCCACAGGCTCATCTGCACTGTGCCTCAGAATATAGAGATCAGTTCCTTGGTATACGGGTTCCGTTCCTCGGCGAACAACGCCTCAGAGCCAAAGCGGTCTACGATCTGACCCGATTGCATCACCATAATACGCTGGCTCATCCGGTGAACCGCCGCCAGATCATGCGAGATGAACATATAGGACAAGCCAAGCGATGTTCGCAGATCGGTGAGCAGCTGAAGGATGGCTCCCTGTGAAATAACGTCCAGACTGGCGGTCGGCTCATCCAGCACAACAACATCCGGTTCAATGCCAATGGCTCGCGCTATGGTCACACGCTGCCGCTGTCCTCCGCTCAGCTCATGTGGATATCGGTTCGCCAGTTCACTTGGAAGCTCCACTGCCTCCAGTAACTGGCGAATATAGTTTTCCTTCGATGTATAGGTGAAGTGTGCGAGTTTAGAATCCCGGCCTAGCTGCTCATAGGGGTCGATTAAGGATGCACCGATTGTAAGCTTCGGGTTCAATGCGGCGGAGGGATTCTGAAAAACGATCTGAATCTTGCGACGATGGGGACGTAAATGGCGTCCTTCCAGCCGGGCAATGTCCTGACCGCCAAGCTGGATTGTACCCTGATCGGCGTCTTCAATGCGTAGCAGACAGCGGGCCAGTGTGCTTTTGCCACAACCGCTCTCGCCGACAAGACCGAGGCATTCACCGCGGCTGAGGCGGAACGAGATATCCTGGATGGCTGGACGATCTGTGCCAGCATAGGTGCGGGTGAGATTTTGGACACGTAACACGACTTGGTGGTCTTGTTCATCTCTAGATGGATTGATACTCGTATCTGTTGCTGTATCTGTTGCTGTATCTGCTTGATTCGTCGTTTCAACCAGCATGTCAGTCGTCTCGAACGGATGCAATGGATCTAATGGATTTGATGGTCTTAATAGCTTATCCTTGTCATTTACTGTACCACTCATTCCGCACCTGCCTCCTTCAAACCAGACTTCAACGTGCTACTCAGCACAGGAGCAGCTTCAATCAATTGACGTGTATATTCATGCTGAGGATGATCTAGAATGCGGTGTTTGCCGCCCGATTCTACGATCTGCCCCTCCTTCATAACAGCCAGACGGTTCGCATAGCTCCGCACATGCCGCCAATCATGCGTGATGAACAGGATGGCACAGCCCGTTTCGGTCTGCTTGCGTGCGAGCAGTTCAAGCACGCGATGTGCGGACATGCTGTCCAGCGCTGTCGTTGCTTCGTCGGCGATGAGCAGCCGCGGCGAGAGCATCAGCGATGTCGCGATGGATACTCTCTGCAGCTGACCACCACTCAACTGAAACGGATAACGGTGAAGCAGCTCCGGGTGGAGTCCAACAGACTCCAGCGCTTCTGCGGCACGCCTTTTACGGGTCGTAGCTGATTTCTCTCCGTGCACCTTCTGATATTCATCAAAGTGCGCGCCAATGCTGCGAAAAGGTGTGAACGCTCCCTGATAGTCCTGAAAAATATACGAGATATCACGTCCGCGCAGTGCGCGCATCTCCTTCGGTTTCCGATCAAGCAGATTGCTGCCTTCGAACAGAACGCGTCCAGACGCGTGAAGATTCGGCGGCAGCAGTTGCCCTATGGCCTGCGAGAGCAGGCTTTTACCGCTGCCACTCTGCCCAACAAGCGCCATGAATTCCCCTTCGCGGACGCCAAGGGATACGCTGTCCACAATCGTCCGCTCCCGGCTGAAGATGCTCAGCTCCTCGATGGAGAGGATCATGACCGCACCTCCTTTTTCACATCAAACCGATCTCTCAAGTAGTCGCCCAGCATGTTCGCCAGCAGCACAACCGATACGATGGCGAGGCCCGGGAAAACCATTAGCTCAGGTCTGGATTGGAAGTAGGGACGCGAGTCATTCAGCATCGCTCCCCATTCCGGTGTCGGTGGCTGTGCGCCAAGTCCGATGTAAGACAAGGATGAGATCAGCAGAATGATTTTGCCGAGATCCAGACTCGCCAGCACCAACACATGACCTGCAATATGCGGCAGCAGATGTTTGGTCATGATTCGTGCATCGGACAGACCGTTCGTCCGCGCCACACGGATATAATCCTTCTGCGATTCGGATAGAACGGTGCTTCGAACCAGACGTGCGTAGCTCACCCATTTTACAATGACAATCGCCAGCACCAGGTTGCCGATGCCCGCACCAAGCAGACCGCTCAGCACAATCGCCACGATAGTATCCGGAAAAGCCAGAAACGCATCTGCAATACTCATGAAGAGCTTGTCGATCCAGCCGCGTTTGTAGCCTGCAATCAGGCCACACGGTATGCCGATGAGCAGTGCCGTGCCGAGTGCAAGCATGCTGTAACCGAGCGTCTGACCGCCGCCGAGGAGCAGACGTGTCAGCACATCACGGCCCAAGTGGTCGGTGCCAAGCGGATGAAGCGCACTCATTCCCTGCAACCTACCACGCAGGTCGGTGAGGGTGTGGTCATGTTTAAGGTACAAGAAGGCATACAAGGAGGCCGCGATGGCCAGCAGTGCAAACAGCATGCCGATCATGGCTTGCCAGCTGTGCTTTTTGGTTTTGGCAGATGGCATACGCAAGGGCATGGTTTTCATCAGAGGGCCTCCTTTCCTTCAGTTTCATCTCGGGATTCAAATAGCGGTATGACAGATCGACCGCAGTATTCACCAGGAATACAACAATCGCCATAATCAGAATGTATCCTTGGATTAATGGATAGTCACGCTGGCGAATGGCATCCACAACCAGCTTACCGATGCCCGGATAAGCGAATAACACTTCAATGACCACCACACCGCCAATCAGGCTGCCCAGACTAACCCCAAATACGGTGATCACCGGGGGCAGACTATGCCTGAACGCATGCAGGAAGAAGATACGTGCCTCCGAAAGTCCTCTGGCCCGGGCAGAACGCACAAACTCCTGACTCAGCGAGTCCAATAGGCTGGAGCGCAAAAGGCGTACATAAACGCTGGAGATGGCAAGTCCCAGCGTTAGTGACGGCAGAATCAGTGAGCTGAATCCATCTCGTCCCATCGTTGGCAGACTGCCGAATCGCACACCGAACAGATCAATCAGAATGAGCCCCAGCCAGAAGCTGGGGACGGCTGCACCCAGAATCGACAGCATACGGCTACCTTGGTCGATCCAGCTACCCCGATAGAGTGCCGACAGGGAGCCAAGCGGGATAGCAACGATCAGCATGACCAGTAGTGAACCTAGTGTCAGCTCGGCTGTTGTCGGAAGTGCACGCATCAGCGTCTGCATCACCGGCTGGCCTGTCGAGTAGGACACACCAAAATCCATTCGCACAAAATCAAGTAGCCATCGGCCAAACTGCACTGGAAGAGAGTCATTGAAGCCCATCTCCTCCCGCAATGCCTCGACTTGCTCCTTGCTGACCGATAATTCCTCTACGTTCAGGATGGTCAGCACCGGATCGCCGGGAGCAAGCCGGATGAATAGAAAGCTCACAAACATAATGAAGAGTAGGAATACAAATACCTCCAGAAACTTGCGAAGCAAAATACGGAACATTACAACACATCCAGCTTGTTTGTCATCATGTAATATTCACTGCGCGTGGTGACCCAATTTTTCACCTTTTTGCCGTTGTAGGCCACAATGGTTGCTGGATGCAGTACAAAAGAGTTCAGCACGTTATCATGTACATAATTGGCTGCTTTCTCTGCCAGTTCCGCCCGTTTCTGCGGTTCAACGGTGAGGTTGAGTCCGTCAATGATCTTGGTCAGTGCCGTGTCTTCCGATCCGCTGAAGTTCAGTGCACCCTTCGGGTGGTATGTTGCATTCAGATAGTACCCAGCATCTCCACGTGGAGCGGTCAGGTTGCTGTACGTGGCAATATCCCAGTCCCGGTTAGAGGCCATATATTCTTCCGGTGCATCAATCTGACGAATCTGTACATCGATCCCGATCTTCTTCGCGTCCGATTGGAACACCTGTGCAATCAGCGGCAGATCAGCACGTGACGAATAGGTGAGCAATGTCAGCTTGAGTGGCTCACCGTCTTTGGTCATCACGCCGTTTTGCTGAGTGTAGCCAGCTTCGCTAAGATATTTTACAGCTGCATCGGGGCCGGTGTCTGTTGTGGTATGTGTGTATTTAGGCGCAAAAGGAAGCGATGGCAGGAACGGGCCAATGGCTGGCTCACCGTATCCAAGCAGGATCGTATCGACAATGCCTTTGCGATCAATCAGCGCATCCAGTGCACGGCGGACATTCACGTCTTGGATGCTCTCCCGCTGCATATTCATCGTCAACTGATGCACGCGGAAAGTGGAGGTGGACTCGACTTTCAACCCGTCGATGGCTTTGAGCGATTCCAGACTTTCCACTTCCGGGCGATAGACTATGTCGACCTGTCCAGATTTTAGTGCCAGCGAACGCGCGTTAGCATCTTCATTAAACGAAAACGTCACCGCATCCAGCGGCGAAGCCCCGTCCCAGTATGTATCGTATCGTTCCAGCTCCAGCTTGCTGCCTGGTGTAAAAGATGTCAGCTTGAACGGTCCTGTACCGACAGGTTTGTTCACGATGTCCGGCGCACTGACGTCAATAATCGCCGTATTCGGGTTAACCAGTTCCGAGGCAAACTCCGGGAACGGCTGGGTCGTTGTGATCTCCAGCTTGTTACCCTCAGCCTTGATCATATCAATCTTCAGCGTATTCTGGATGGCCACGTTCTCTTTCAATGCCCGCTCCAGCGATGCTTTAACCGCATCCCCTGTCATCGGTTTGCCGTTCTGGAATGTTACCTTATCGCGCAGATTAATCGTCCAGTGTTGCCCATCTTTACTCTCCCAACTCTCCGCAAGCCACGGCGCAACCGTCAGATTATCCTCATCCAGACGCACCAATGTTTCCGTAATACCCGCACGCAGCGGTACATAGCTTGAATCCACATGGGGATCAAGAGAACTGGTAGAGAAGTTATATAGGAAATGAACATTCTTATTCGCTTGGGTATTAGTATTGTTTTGCGCCGCCGGACTAGATGTGGATGCTCCGCAAGCAGTGAGTAACAAAACTGCGCTCAGAACCAAGGAGATTAGCGCCAGCAAAGGCTTCTTTTTCGTAAACAAGGTCATGCCCCTCTCTATTCATATTGTTATTATTATCAGTCTTAAGTTTAATCGTAACAGTTACTATTTAAGCGACGAACATTATCTTATCGTAATGATTACGTTTTGACAAGAATATTTTAGTTGAAGGACGCAAAAAAATCCGTCTCTCGAATGAGAGCGGATTGGGCATGTTTTTTGTTTTATATAGTTTGTAAGCATTTTTATATTCTATTATTTCTACAGTAGTAACCTTTTTTCCTAATAATATATTGTAGGACGTTTATCCCTGTACCCTGCTCTCAGCTCATTATGACTTATATCTATTGGAGCCTGGACATATACTCGGGATTTGCCCAACCTGTCATGAGCCGATTCATGGTCACACCAGCTCTCTTTCCATCCCGTTCACAGAATCCAAGTGATGTTTTTTAGAAGTTTATTAATGGATTCAGAATTAGAAAATCACCATAATTTTTAAACTTAACCATATAATTAAGAACAAAAGCATGACATGTGTTATGATTTACTCCTATAAATTCCTGAAAATTGAAGAAAAGGAGTAGATGACAATGGTTAAAAAGTGGAATAGGTTTGATAAAATTATTGTTTTGGGTGGATTGTTCCTTGCAGTCACTTTGATATCCGCAGGTATTCTTTTATATTTAGGAATTACAAACAACTTTATTAGGTTAAACTGACGAGGCTTAGCCATTTTGTATAAGCTTCTCAAACGCCTATGCAAAACCGTTCTACATCTCCTCGATCGGGGAAGCGTTACATCTTTAGCTAGAATATGTACAAGACATCTCCTTCACTTTCAAAAGCATTCGGCAAAATCCGCTGTAATTGCTCGACTCTGCCTTGCATATACTCCAAATTGGCTCCATCCAACTCCTGGATAACCCACTCTCTTAATCGATCCAATTCATCCAGAGCATCCTCAAGTTGATGGAAAACAATCTCTGAGCTATCTTGCACAATAGAAATACCTAGCTCATGAATAGCTCTCTCCCAGTGCTCATCATAAAACTCCTGAGTGGAGATGTTCTCACTAAGAGTTAACTCTGAGTCCCGGTCATATATATCACCGCTGTATCTGTACAACCCCACTGACATGATTACTCCTCCAGTCCATCACGATCTATGAGATCCAAGGAAATATCGCTAATATCTTGTACAGGGATCACCAGAGTTCTCCAATACGTTAGCAGATATACTGCATCACCAGCCCTACACATAAGCACCTATTTTTCTTCTAAGCATCTTGGCAAAACTAAACACTCCTTCTCAAAGCAATCCCGCCATGTCCTTTTCAATAAAATCGCCTTCCAGTAAATTATAGGGCCAGTCATAAATGTCCGGATTCTCTCGACAATGCGAGTTAATGATCAGCTGACCGTTAGACCTTAAAAAGATCACTCCAGATGCACTATCTGTCAGTGCTATATCCTTATCCAGTTGTGCTATTAATCTATTAATCGCTTGAAAAATAACCTGCAGTGCTTCTTCTGATGAATGTGAGAAAATCGTAATACCGATACAATAATTAATATTCAGACTTAACTCTTCCCTTGCAAAACTCACTAGTTCATCATCGTCCTGTACAATACAAGAAAAGTTGGCATTCATTAATGTGTAGTAATTATCCTTGGATATCATACGAGTCTCTTGCGAAAATAACTGTATAGCACTCATTAATCGTGTTGCTAGTTGTTTTGTATCCTGTTTATTGAAAACATACAATGCCAATTCCATATTCATTCCCTCCAAAAAAGATGCTCTATTTTCCCTTCTCGAATAATGAACAATTCCTGCAATCTTCTTAAATCACCATTTTGATTAGTTTTACCGATAATTTTCTGACTAACTTCTGCTACTCTAGCTTCAGTAAAACCATCTAAATTCAAAACAATTCTATCTGCCTGATTCTTTGTTTTACGCTTAATCTCTTCAGCTATTCCATTGGCACTTTTAGTACTAATAGGTGCGTAGTGGTCAAAAACTTTTCCTTCAATTAGGAAATCAGGATTGCTTCCCTCTTTGATACCGTGTCCATTTCCACCTTCGATTTCATCCAACATTTTGACATGGTAGCCCTCTTTTGCGAAGGTATTTGCTGATTCATTTTGTTTAGTCCATCCTCTATCTTTACCTGTAGCATAATTACCTTCTGGTAAGCCTCCTTTTTTTCCAGAAGGTTGAGTTGAAGAAGGTACCTCCATGTGTTCAGGCTTAATTCCCTTTATTGAAGTATCTTTTTGTCCCCCCTCTTTCCTCGCCTTAGCCTCCTCTATATTCCTCTTAATCTTTGCCACGGCTGGATCAGAAGCAGAGAAGTGAAACGGCCCTTTGCGACCCGGTATACTTCCGCGAACCATTTGAAACGCCATAAGAAGCTGACTATACTTCAGGGAAGTAATCATCATCTTAGCATACCTATCCGATACAGGCTCTCCTGTGAAGGGATGGGTTCGATTTTCAAAAGCTTTTATTTGTAAGGCATATATATCTTCTTCCGGCTCTTCGGGCTTCACAGCTTCAGCTTGCATCCGATTAAAATCCACATGTCCATGATCTTTCTTATAGGCCTGTAAGGCTGCCTGATCGGTAACACCATCCTCGTTCACGGGTAACCATACATACCTACCATAGATATTGACTTGGGCCATCCGATAGCCCTTATCTTCCGAACCCGCATAAGTCCCCGAGCTCTTCATCATCGTTGCTGCGCCTACAGCAACACCGAGAACACCACCTATACTGCCTGTCTCCGCATCTGCATTCTCAAAACGGGTAGCAATATCATTTAAGTCCTGAGAGGTATACGTCATGCTCTCCAGTGCTTTCTGCAGTAGAGGACGCGACTGTGTGAATTGTCTATAAAAGTTCTCCTGTGTCACCCCCAGCCACATGGTCTGAAGGAACATGATATGTTTTGTGAGGTCCTGTTGCATAACCTCCAGTTGTTGTCTCGCCTGATCCACTTGATTCGATACATGATGTAATTGTTCAGGGGTAACTTTGATTGTACTCATACGCTTTCTCCGCTCATATGAAATAGGATTATCCTATGTTAGCAGAAGTCCAATGTATGAAACCATCCGGCTAACATCCTGATTTGACCCATAACCCGACATCTAACACAACACTCATCGGTGCTATAGTCCTATATGCATATACCCACATCCAAGCACATCTTACCATTTTCAGTAAATATAATGACCGCTCCCTACCTTATTCCCTCCAAAAACACCCGATACCGCTCAATCTGCTCCTCCGTCGCCCTTTCTCTCAACGACTCCAATACTGCTGTGCATCTGATCATATGTCGCTCCATCCCCAGTCTGTCCGCTACACACATCGCCTTCAAAATAAACTCCACACCCTCCTGCGGCCTTCCCATCCACTGTTCATATAAAGCCCTTTGATAAAAACAATGGTACAAATTTTCGTTGTTTGACGAATCCACCCCTACACCTGACCGTTCAATCTTCTCTTCAAGCATCTGTATGATAAAATCAATCCGCCACCCATGCCGCACCGCCGCCTCTGTGATCACCTTCAACCCTGACAAACGTTCCTCCGGATACTCCAGCAAAAGGTTCACATAGCCTTCCAGAAGTTCAACCTGCCCTGCTGCAATCTCAAGTGCATACCGATGGATTTCGGCTTTCCGTTTGAACTCCTGTACAATTTGTAGCTCTGCTTCATCCAGTCCTTCCATACACCCCAGTGCTGCATACTGACGGATACAAGCTCGCGCCTGATCGATCTGCCCCATCTTCTGATAAGCCATACCTTGCATCATCTGACTGTAGCCCAGGTAATAAACTAATGGACGTTCCCTACGAATATGAAGTTTAGCCCTCACTTCCTCCTGACACTCCACCCGTTCTTCATATATACACTGCACGCACTGGTACAACACATCTGCTGTCTCCAGCACCTTATTCCAATTTTCAAAAGCCACAGCCATATCCAGCATTTCAACAATAATGTCCGGTTTGAGGGATTTCAGGATAGATGATCGCAAAAAAGAAAGCCTCCTTATAATATGAATATTAGATAGTTAAACAAAGGTAATTATGCTTTTAAGATATAGCCTTCATTTATTCACTTTCAGAAACTCCAAAAAAGTAGTACAATAAATCAAATATAGTACTTATTCGCAGTATTTTCAATATATTTTACCGCTTTTAAGTCTCTGCTAAATACATCGATACTCTCCTAACCTTTAGGAGAGGTGGTTATTATGACAAAATTACGCAATTCGGTTGGAGAACAAATAAGAGCAATACGGAAAGCCAAGGGTTTAACACAGCAGCAACTAGCAGAATTGTCCGGCTTGGATGATGCATATATAGGATCAGTAGAGCGAGGAGAAAGGAACTTCTCGATTGATACTTTAGAAAAAATTATTGTAGGTTTAAATATATCATTCGGAGATTTAACTACTTTAAACAACGAAGATACTTCTCGTAAAGATGCTATCGTAGAATATATTGGAATTATAAGTGAACTTGACTCTGCTCAAGTTAAAACTTTAAGAGAAATTCTGAATACAGTTAAATTAGCTTTCCATTAGATTTATCTCTATACAAGTATAAAAGGCCCTTGAGGGCCTTTTATACACATCATATTAAATATCAAATAACCTGCTTTCTCTAGCCTCATATAATCTAGAAAACATTTTTAATGCATAAGAATCGGTCATACCAGCTATATAATCACATACTACTCGTGCCTTATCGTGCCCATTCTTTATTAATTCCTGGTCTTCTAACGGTAGTAACTTAGTTTCATCAAAGAAGGCATTGAACATTTCTCTTATTATATGCCCACCTTTCCATTCAATAGTTTGTACTCTTGGTAATCTAATTACATTACTATAAACTAAATTCTTAAATGATTTAATGAGATCTCTAATTTCTTTATCATGATAAGCATAATACCTCAATCTGGAGTGTTTTAATTCATCTCGAACTTTAATTTTAACGCTAGAAATAAATATAGATATTAAATCAGCTGTTGCATCTTTGATTTGTTCAGATAAATGCCCTTTAACTTCCTTTTCAAACTTTTCAATTACTGCCGATACTCCATTTATTTGATTATTATTTTTCAACAATTCAATAACTTCTTCTACCTTAATAAAATCCAGTCTCATTGCATCTTCAAGATCATGTGTTGCATAAGCAATATCATCTGCTAACTCAATAATTGAACATTCAAAGGTTTTATAACAAGTTTGTTTATGTTCATTAGCAAGTTTAGCTTCCAAAGTAAGATAGAAATCTTTTTCTTTATCATTAAAAGGCGATAAAAGCCAATTAAATATTTCAGAATCTTCTGGATATATATTCGATTTAGGCGGACTGAATTGTGATAAATCTATGTATCTACTTTCATCAACTGCTTCATCAAATTTAATTGGGTATTTCAATATTGCTAGCAATGTTGCACGTGTCAGATTCAATCCGACTCCTCTTTCAAGCCGAGTCAAAATTCTAAGTGTCTGTGCATTCCCCTCAAAACCGGATCTAGCCTTTTTGTACATCATCTCATTCAATGCCCGTTCTCCTTGGTGGCCGAATGGAGGATGTCCAAAATCATGTGCAAGAGCTGCAGCTTCTATCAGCGATGTATCGATCTGTTTGTACTCTTTATTTAAATGATTTGATTTAAGATTTAGAGATAAAACAATCCCCCTTGCTATTTGAGCTACCTCCATAGAGTGCGTTAACCGTGTACGATGGAAGTCTCCCTCACCAACACCTATTACTTGTGTCTTTGATTGCAACCTGCGAAAAGCGGCTGAATGAACTATTCTACTGTAATCTCTCTCAAAATCGTCTCTGACAGGATGCCCGGAGCGAGCAGGTAGTTCTTTAATTCTTTGAACATCCTTAGCATCATATAAACTATTAGAGTTTAACTTCGTCTGAATCATTTAAACAACCCCTAATTATTAATTTTTGAACTCACACACTATTCACTAAAATTTTCTTTAATTCGTAAGGTTCATTAATTCAATCAGTATTCACTTTTTAAAAATCATCTCCGCCTCCAGATCTCTTCCACCATCTGTTTACGCGCCACTCCCTACTCTTTTAACCCATCTAACATTCGAATCTGCCATAAAAATATCTCTAATCAACAACTCGAATCTCTCTCCATGGTATGCTCGTTCCAGGTGAATCCCTTTTTTAGGAGACAACACTCTATTTCATTCTCCTGATACGCTGAGTAGCCTATTCACCGGAAGTCTGACCAACCCTTGATTGAATCATGATCTATTTAGCACTTCTCTGAAAGTTTTTGAAGATTGTATGCCAAAAAACGCCCAGTTCAACTGGGCGTCTCCAGCCCGCAACGGGATATGGGATCTACTTTAAAGAAATCTCTTTACACCGGTGACTCTCTTACTGCCGTGCTACTTCTATTTTTCTTTTTAATCTGTCCATGACTTGCTTATGATCCATCAAAGGTTCTTTAGCAGCAATCTGCTTCTCCGCTACGATTAAACTAAGTTGAAGCTCGTGTCTCGCCCGAGACTCCCTTTTCGCACCTGAATATCCCCGCTTCATTTTACTTCTACCAATGGCTCATTGTCCGAGAACAGATCTGGATTCTCTTTCAACATCTCCGTAAGCACCTCAGTTGTTCGCGCAGCATCACACACACTTGCGACAGCATCGCCGAAGCTTCCTTTGTGCATCGCCCCTTCTTGAACCAGTACATCATCGACCTTCCAGAAGTGCTCCGACCATGATAATCCGCAATGTCTGCGGGAAGGCACCGAAATCTTAGTTCCATCCGGCAAAACGGTATACAGCATCTCATGATCATCGGTCATCCGGCCTGGAATGTCTACCCATTCCTCAATGCCATGAATAAACGTATTCCGTTTCAGATCGACGCCTACGAGCAAAATGGTTGCTTTGCGATCAAGCAGCTTACCCCATGCAGATCCTCGTGCACATGGCGTATCGAAAAGATGATCGTCCTGCGTGAACGCCCGCGCGTCTTTACCTAACGCTGCTACAGAGTGTGTAGGATGCCAGGAGCGGATTACGTTATCACGTTTACGGAAAAGTTCAGGCAGAATCCCCACACAGCAAGGTGACGTTTCCACGTGGAACAATGGGTTGCTTTTGTTAATCGTAGACCATGTATGTGTGGGCAGAACGAGCAATCCATCTTTCATATAATCACTCAGTGCATCCAGCACGGTATCAGCCCCGCCTTCCACTTCCCCCATACTCTTCATGGAAGAATGCATCAGCAATGTGCCGTGGCGATCTATACCCAATGCCTCTAGCTGAGCGATTAGACTGTCATATGTATGTTTCATTGAAATAACCTCCCTGAGCATAAAATGATGTGTCGAATAATAAAACAAAGGACCGAGATTATCTCTCGGTCTCTGAATATACACTTGTATACGGCGAGCAGGTGCTTGCACGAAATTGATTATAACTTGCAATCCTGATCTTGTAATCTGATCATACTTCAGACATCCATGGATTACAACCTGAATTCACTAGCTGCAAGTTGAATTATATTAATGAATAATGATTTCATGTTTGCTTACCTTATTTAATCACAACGTACTCCAGATTCACCAGCTTCGCATACGTGATGATCTGATCTGTGGTCAGGTTCAGGGATACTACAGTGTGGTGTCCACCGCCGTTTTCAATCCAAGCTTTAACTCCGTCCTGGAAGTTCGGTTTTACCGTCCACAGTACACGTGCAACTGGTAGATTTGGTGCTGGTACAGTTGGTTCGAAGGCAGATACTTCGTTGATCAACAGTTTGTAGTGTGTACCGAAGTCCGCCATGGATACTACAACGCCCTCTCCCGCTTTACCGTCGAATACGAGACGAGCTGGGTCTTCACGATCACCAATACCCAGTGGAGAAACGATGATTCTTGGTTTGGTGCTGGCTAGGGTCGGATCGACCTCAAGCATGTGCGATTGCAGGATCGCCTCTTGACCAGATGCCATTTCATACGTGTAATCTTCCATGAAGCCCGTGTTTTCGTTATGAGCCATAATTTTCAATAAACGATCTAGCGCGGCTGTTTTCCAGTCCCCTTCACCGGCAAATCCGTAGCCTTGAGCCATCAAGCGTTGTACCGCCAGACCCGGAAGCTGCTTCATGCCATGCAAGTCTTCAAAGTTCGTTGTGAAAGCCGTGTAACCACCGTTATCCAGGAAACGTTTGATGGCAATTTCATAGCTTGCTTGCACACGAACACTGGCCTCCCACGCTTCTTTGCTGTTTGTGCCATAATCGAATTCGTACAGATCGGCATATTGCGAGATCAACTCATCGATTTCTTGCTCCGTTACCGCATTCACGTATTCTACGAGATCACCGATTCCGTAGTAGTCTACCGTCCAGCCAAACTGGATTTGAGCCTCTACTTTATCACCTTCCGTTACCCCTACGTTACGCATGTTATCGCCAAAACGAGCAACTTTGATGTTAAAGCTCTCGTTGTATGCAACCGCTACATCCATCCAGTCTGCAACCTGCTGCTGCACTTCCGGGCGTTCCCAGTAGCCAACAACGATCTTATTTTGCTTTCTCAAACGAGCATTAATGAAACCATATTCACGGTCACCATGCGCTGCTTGGTTCAGGTTCATGAAGTCCATGTCGATGGTTGCCCATGGAATGCTCTCGTTATATTGGGTTGCGAGGTGAAGAAGCGGCTTTTGCAGCAACTTCGTACCGCGAATCCACATTTTCGCTGGAGAGAACGTATGCATCCACGTGATCACACCTGCAACTTCGTCACGGTAGTTCACTTCTTTCATGATGCTGGTGATTTTGTCTGCGCTTACAGCCAAGTCTTGCAATACGAGCGGGTAAGGAAGTACGCCACTAGCGTTGAGAGCATCCGTAATTTTCTGTGCGTTTGCTTTTACCTCACCGAGCGCTTCCTCTCCGTACAGATGCTGTGAACCGACAACAAACCAAAACTCTTTCGCTGCTGTTACTGACATGTAATCATCCTCATTTCGTTGGTTTTATAGTTGTATAAGATGGGTTTACACCGGGTCACTCCGATTGCAGTACCATCTTCCGATCGCTGGTTACCCTCGGATTTCTTTTCATTCCCCTCTTAAAGGGAGAAATCCGATGATAAACGCGAGCTCTTCGCTTCTTCAGATTGGTTCTGCACTCTCCGTTAATTGGTGTAAAAAAGGTTATACAGCTTCGGGTTGAGCAAGGTAGCTAACACGGGGTCACTGCGATTGCAGTACCCATCTTTCGTCGTTAAGATTAAGAATTACTTCTGGCCGTAATACGCATCTTTGCCGTGCTTGCGCAGGTAGTGTTTATCCAGAATGCCTTGCGGCAGCTCTTTGGCAAAGTTATTCAGCTGACGTGCATACAGGTTCATTTTGCACACTTCTTCCAGCACTACACTGTTGACCACAGCCGACTTGGCATCTTTGCCCCATGTGAACGGTGCATGACCATGCAGCAGCACTGCTGGAATCGCCATCACATCCAGTCCGCGTTGTTCAAACGTTTCAATAATCACGCGGCCTGTCTCCGCTTCGTATCCACGGTCAATCTCATCCTGGTTCAGGAAGCGTGCACAAGGTACGGCACCGTAGAACGTATCGGCGTGTGTTGTCCCCATGACGGGAACGTCCAGACCTGCTTGTGCCCAGATGGTTGCCCAGGTAGAGTGCGTGTGTACGATACCGCCAATCTCCTTGAAGTGTTTATATAAAACGGCATGCGTTGCTGTATCCGAAGAGGGTCTCATCTCCCCTTCAACCACGTTACCGTCCAGATCGACGACAACCATGTCGCTAGCTTTCATTTTTTCATAATCGACTCCGCTTGGTTTAATGACGAACAGGCCGCTTTCTCGATCAATCGCGCTCACATTGCCCCAAGTGAACTTCACCAGTCCATGCTTTGGCAGGTCCAGATTGGCCTGGAATACCTCTTCTTTCAGTTGCTCCAACATGTTTAGTTCCCTCCGTTCTCAACCAAGTGCTCTACAGCAGCGTGCTCAATGGCAAGTCCGTTCCGGTAGCGTTCGATAAAAGCTTCAAACCCTTTCACATCCGCGGCTTCCGGTGCCACTTCCACTCCTTCAACATCCTTGAACACCTTCTGCTCCAGGAAAACGTCCAGCGTTTCTTGCTCGCCCTTGTCCTTCAGGTACGAAGCCAGCAGTGCCATACCCCATGCTCCGCCTTCACCAGCGGTAGACATCACGGATACTGGAACATTCATGGCCGCGGCCACAATTCGCTGACCCACTACTGGTGTCTTAAACAGACCTCCATGTGCCAAGATGCTGTCAATGGCTACTTGCTCCTTCTCGGTCAGGATATCCATGCCGATTTTGAGCGCGCCGAAGGCACTGAACAGATGCGTACGCATGAAATTCGCCAAGGTAAACTTGCTTTCCGGTGAACGGACGAACAACGGACGTCCATGTTCTAACCCTGTAATATTTTCTCCGGAGTAATATCCGTAGCTGAGCAATCCGCCACCATCCGGGTCAGCCTCAAGCGCCTTGTTAAACAACACACTGAACAGCTTGCCCGAATCAGCCTCCATACCCATCGCTTGAGCGAACTCGCGGAATAATCCGATCCATGCATTCAGATCACTGGAGCAGTTGTTGGCATGTACCATGCCGACTGGACTGCCATCTGGTGTCGTCACCATATCAATCTCGGGATATACTCGGGACAATTCCTTCTCCAATACGATCATGGCAAACACCGACGTACCCACCGAAATATTACCTGTCCGTTTACGAACACTGTTTGTGGCGACCATACCGGTTCCTGCATCACCTTCCGGTGCACACAGCGGAATGCCCGATGCCAGCTCTCCTGATGGATCAAGCAGCTTCGCCCCAGCTTCCGTTAATGCCCCTGCCTGTTCTCCTGCGAGGTACACCTTAGGTAGTAGATCCTCCACCTTCCAAGGGTAACCTTTACCAGCAATATGCTCATTAAACTGCTCAATCATCGCCGGATGGTAATTATGCGTGGCCTCATCAATCGGGAACATGCCCGATGCATCACCGATACCAATCGCCTTATTGCCCGTTAGTAGCCAGTGGATGTAACCCGCGAGTGTGGTCAGGTAATCAATCTGAGGCACATGCTGTTCCTCGTTCAGAATCGCCTGATACAGATGAGCAATACTCCAGCGCTCTGGAATATTGAACTGGAGTAACTCCGTCAGCTCTCGTGCCGCCACTGCTGTGGTAGAGTTACGCCAAGTACGGAACGGTACGAGCATTTCCCCTGTCTGATCCAGTGCGATATATCCATGCATCATCGCCGAGAATCCAATTGAACCTACAGTCGTCAGCGTAACACCGTACTTCTGCTGTACATCCTGCTTCATCTCGCGGTACGCTGTCTGCATACCGGTGATAATATCCTCCTGATTGTATGTCCAATAGCCGTCTTTCAGCAGGTTCTCCCACTCATAACTACCGGAGGCAATCGTCTCAAAACGCTCATCAATCAGTACCGCTTTAATGCGCGTTGATCCAAGTTCTATCCCAAGTGAAGTTGCGCCCTGGGCAATAGCTTCTTTCACATTCACATGACTCGTCACTTCCGCATCTCCCCTCTCTGGTCACCATCTACGTTCGAGGAATGGCTTCTATTCAAGTGCACGTATAATAAAGTGCAGCCCCACTTCCGTGTATGGCGATAATCTATTTCAGCATTCATATCGGAACCATGTTTTCTCCCTCAGATTACCCTCCGGCAGGAGTGAGTTCCGGTCTACCTTTTCCCAAGAATGCGCTTTCCTGTTCTGACAGCCTAAGTATATTTTTTGTACGTACATTTGTCAACGAAATATAAAAGTTATACCAACAAAGAACTACATTTGCTGAATTACAAGCCTGATCAACATCATTTCGTCCTTTAGATCAGTAAAATTGTAAGGTTCATTTTGATAAAATCAAACTTAGTTGTACGTATCATTCTGAGAAATGTACCATTTTGCTTGCAAGTGGGATGAATCATGCTAGAATATGTACGTACAACTTGAATAACGAGTATAGAACGAGCATAAGTCATAAAACTATATATTGATATCGTATTTACCTATTAACGAAGAAGACAGAGAACACCTGGGCGTAAAAGGAAGTAAAAGCTTGTTCTGTCATTGGAATTACACGAGTAATCCTATATTTGGCTCAGTATATATAGAAGATACAACGAAAGAAGTGGATGATGTGAAACCGAAATACCAAGTCATTATTGATGATATAAAGAGCCATATTCTGTCGGGGACATATAGCATTGGTGAGCAGATTCCTACGGAATCCGCCTTGCAAGACAGTTACCAAGTGAGCCGCCAGACCGTTCGCAAGGCCATTCTGGAGTTGTCTAACGAAGGATTTTTACGCAGCGAAAAAGGGTCGGGCACCTATGTCACTCATCACTACAGGTCACGGACCGGTGGCGGCCCTTCCAAAAAGACGATTGGTGTCATTACCACCTATATCTCGGACTATATTTTCCCTTCTATTATCCGCGGTATCGAGCGTCGTCTGAATGAGGACAACTATTCGCTGCTACTGGCCAGTACGAATAACGATGTAGCACAAGAGAAGAAGGCGCTAGAAATGATGCTGTCGTATGGTGTGGATGGTCTGATTGTCGAACCGACGAAGAGCAATCTGTATAATCCCAATATTGCGTACTACCTGTCATTTAAGGAGCAGGATGTGCCCTTTGCGATGATTAATGCGTACTATGAGGAGTTAGAGGTGCCTTTTTTCTGTCTGGATGATGTGCAGTCCAGTTATCTCGCCGCACAAGAGTTAATCTCCAAAGGCCATACCCAGATTGGTATTATTGCTAAAATGGACGATCTGCAAGGCAAGTACCGGATGAAGGGGTTCATCAAGGCACTAGGGGAAGCGAAACTGAGGTTCAATCCGGAACATGTACTCTCGTTTGATACTGCATCGAAGCCTGAACTGTCTGTGAATGTGACTTCTTATCTGAAGGAAAATAGGGACGCACTTACCGCAATCGTTTGTTATAACGATGAGGTTGGGCTGGAGGTAGTGCATGCCTGCCGGCAACTCGGCATCTCGATCCCGGATGAACTGTCCATTATCGGTCAGGACAATTCATACATGGCGAAAAATGCCAATATCAGGCTCACTACACTCACCCATCCCCAAGAGCAGATGGGCCATGACGCTGCCGATTGGGTCATCCGCAAGCTACAAGGCAAGAAAGACCTTCCTCAGGAAACCTACTATCAACCTGAACTCGTAGAAGGTGAGACCATCAAAGAGATGGAAGTAGAATAAGCCCTACCATGTATTGGGCAAGTAAGCAGTTGCAGCTCTGCGGGCCAGTAGTGAGCTGGGGAGGTTTAGGGAGTGAACTGGTTATATTGGACAGAAAACAGCCAAACGCAATCACCACATTCGTCTCCAGCAGACTTGAAGAACGTGCGTCAAAACGTTAGAGGGCTAATTAAAATCACAACGGGCGAGGCTTCAGCCGGAATAGGCCGGGCTCGCCAAGCCCCACGAGCAGCGTCATACACCCGGATTACGCAGAGCAGAGGTTGCAATGCTAGTCACCTCACTTGCTCGTTTAGCTCCGGTCTGCTACCTGAAACGTCAAGGTCACCATTGTTCCCTCGCCCTTCTCACTCTGATACTTGATCGTTCCGCCAACCTTCTCCACGATGTTGAAACAGATCATCAGACCTAGCCCGGTTCCATTCGTTTTAAGAGAGTAAAACGGTGTCCCCAGAGCTTTTATTTCCTCTTCTGCCATTCCGCAGCCTTGATCCACAATCTTGATTTCAACCGTATCTTTCACAACCTTTGCCGTTACATGAACCGTCTCTCCCGTATCCGAGGCTTCAAGAGCATTTTTAATCAGATTAATGATCACTTGCTTGAATTCAACGGGATTGATAAGTATGATGCATCCTTCTCCAACCTGGATATCTATATGTTTATTGGATAGCATCGCGTAAGAGCCGAGCAGACTGGCTACTCCTTCAAGCACCTCGTTAACATCTACTTTTTCAACTACCATCTCTCTACTTGGCTTGGCCATGGATAAAAACTGAGAGGTTACCTGCTCCACCGTGTTCAGCTCATCAATCATTAGCGCAAACTTCGATCTATCGGAAGTGTTAAAGTTAGAATTTTCTTGATACAACTGTAGAAACCCCCGCACCACCGTGACTGGATTACGAATTTCATGAGCAACGGCTGCCGTTAGATGTGATACCATTTTGAGGCGTTCGGATTGCTGCACCTGTTCCATATATAATTCCTGCTTGCGTATACGATCAAAAGTCAGATAAAAAATAAGGAACAACAGTAGCTGACTGGCAACAATATTAATCAGATTACCTGTCAGATCTGCATGTATATAGGTGTACTCCGTCTCTTGCTTATGCATGTAGCTCGTCACGATGACCAGTAGAATCACATTCAGACTGATCGAGATATAAAATAATTTGAAATCATAGAACAGAATGGCGAGTGCAGGAAGTAGACAGATCATAATATAAGTTGTCCACGTCTGAGGATAGATCAGAGCAAGCGTGTAGAAATAGACAAAGCCTAGCAAGATGATGCTGAGCCGAAACACAAACGTTTCATAGCGGGGATAAACTAGTAAACAGGCCGATATAATTACAACACATAATAAATGGATTAGATAACCCATAGTCACGGTTTGAAGCTCTGTGGTAGAGACGACTAATCCAGCTGCCATTAAAATAATCATTAAGCACATAGATATGTTATAGGTCTTTCGATTGACAGGACTGTGCAGTTCCTTCATACATTCATCACCTTTGTTCGGGAATTTCATATATAGTATTGTATCTCATTTCCCGCCTCACCTTCTATGGATGAGGAATATTTATTTCTACACCTACCTAAATAGGCTGCATGGACATGTAGTCCATGCAGCTTATTAATTATCAGGAAGTACACTTAAGGTTTGATAACGGACATAAGTGACTCATTACCTTCGGAAATAACTGTTACTTCCGGTGCAAACTTGGCATCCTCAACATGCAAGGTTTCTCCAATCTCCATTGCGCTGATATCAAACTCTACCACAGTTGGCAAATGACGAGGTAGAGCCTCCACTTCAATAGCAGCTAACTGAACTTGAACAACACCACCGGTTTTAGTACCTACAGGTGTTCCGTTGAACTTGACAGGAATTTTAGTGCGCAGCACCTCGCCGCTCTGTACCTGTTGAAAATCGACATGAATCAAATCATGTGTCACCGGATCACGTTGCAGATCCTCTAGCAACACGGTAAGTGAAGGCTTCCCTTCAAACTGCAGTTCAATAAAGCCGGAAGTTCCTTGTTTCAGCCATTTTTGAAATGGAATCGTTGGTATATGAATCATCTCATTCTCCGTGTTTTTGCCAAAAACAATTCCTGGCAGGCGGCCAGATTGGCGTAAGTTACGAAGTTTGGAAGTATTTAATTTAATGCGGGTTTCCGCTAGTAATTGAGTAGTCATGCTATGTTCGCTCCTCTGCATTCAATGAATTTTTGTATATTCCCGACCATCCAACTTTCCCCTGCGGGGGCTAAAGAGGGAAACATAGCATCACCACCTCCACATTGCATCGTACTTAAATACATTTAATGTTAGTTCCCCATAATATACAGTAAGGCACTCTACTCGGAAGAGTAGAATGCCCTTGGGATGCTTTAAGCCTATCATAGAAACAACCTTTTGTCGATTGAGGGATCATGTCAAAGTAAGTACAATCTGATCCCCGGAACGATTAATTTTGTAGATCCCTTCTTGCACATCAATACCGTAGTGTTTTTTCAATAACCACTGAGCATTGGGATCTGTCTCGATTACCACAAGGTAATCGTAGTTACTAAGCAGATTGTCCATATTATCTTCATAAAACAGTACGATGGCATCTACATGGGGAGCATATAGAAAATACCTGCCTATATATTGCATATAATAGCTTGTGACCTGTTGATCTCGGTCAGACCCATAGAACAGATACTTATTCGTATCCTCCTGACCACCCGTATACCACCGATCGCCTGTGACGGAATAGACTTCGTAGGGAAGCGTCTCGTTGTAACTGCTATTGATAGACAACATGCCGTTATACTCGGATAATAGGATTGTCACTGCGAGCGCTATACAGGCGATGATCCCCTGTTGATAGTGCCTTTTGGTTTGCACCGTTTTGAAAGCCTGGTAATCAGGAACTTCCCCAATCCGATAATGGAACGTACGTTCAATGTCAACGGCTGCACAGAGCACCAGTCCACCAGCGAACAGCACCACGATACTTGATGCATAACGCTCAAACCCTGCCAGCCTTATCGCCTCATCCACCGGCATGGAGTACAGATAGAGAGCCAGAATACCAACATAGTACAGTAGGACCACTACATTAAGTGCAATCAGCACTTTCCAGAGGTTCCACTTCTTCTTCAGCACCACATAAGCAACAATGGAAGCTGCAATAGCGGCAATCTGGAAAACCACAATTCCTAGCACAGGTCTAGTTGTAATATCTATGCTTGATTTCAGAAACAGCTCCAGGATCTCCCACTTCTGCTCTGCAGTTTTACCCGCCTTCAGCGCCGCCGCAGCTCCCTCGAACTTGTTGTCCACACCATCGAATACTGTTGCCATACGCCAGCTCCAGCTAAAATAGGGAAGCAGTGCGCCTGTAATCGTACCGACCACAGCCAGTCCGATCTTCCAGTTGGCACGTTGCTTGTTCGTAAGCCAAATGTATACGAGAAAGATTAGCCCGATTGCTGCAAATATAATCCCCGTGCTTTTGATTATCGTCAGCAGGCCAGCCAGCGGGAGAATAATGATGCACGCTCGTTTAAGGTCTTGTCGATACTGATATATCGCTGCCACCATCGCTAACGCGTAGATTGGAAGCAGGAAGTCTACCAGCAGGTTAGTGATGCGAATCGTCAAGTTGAAGAACGACAGGGTGGATAAGCCAAACCCAAGAAACGCATACAGCAGAAACCGCTTTTTCTCAGACACGATACCGAACATGGCATAAAAGCAAGAAAAGATCAGTAGCCCCTGTGCCAGTAGCATCGTCGGTTGGGCATGTCCCATAAAACGGCAGATATAATAGATGAACGACGATGTGCCGAGTGGATAATTTTTAAACTCAATCAGATCGGAATTCGGTGTTGGGAATGCATTGGTGCTAAGCATTTCCTTTACGACAATCGCCCAGTGTGAGAAATTATCGTAGTGCGTTAGCTCCGTCTGGAACAGAATCAGCAGAAATACGAAAACTCCACCCAGAAAGCTCCATTGAAATAGCGAGAATGGAAAGAACCATGGACCACGTTTGCTCTGATACAGGGCTTGTACCACTCTTCCTCTTAATAGCAGTAAGCCTGCAACTAGCACAACCATGCTGCCGATAAAGAGTTGCCCTGCGAGTCCAGCAAAATAGATGATACAGGCGATTGCCGAGAACACAAATATCGGAATGAACTCCCACCGGATGGCCAGAACTCTACGAACAAACTGCATATAACCAACCATCGATAGGATGAGTAAAATGCCCATCACAAGTTGAAGCAAAAACAGCATGTCTATCTCTCCTAACCTTCTTTGGTGAACAGCTTAGCTTGTGGATGGATCAAATCACTCAGCAATTGATCGATCAAACCACGCCCCAAGATCTCATCGATATTCTCTACGGAGAGAAGCACTTCATGTCTGTTCGCCGTTGTTTTTCCGGTATGCTTCAAGACCACTTCAATATTGCTTTCGGTATAAAAGGTTATTTCTGCTCCCTCTGCAATGTTACCTCGCAGATCGGTCGCGGAGAAAAAGCGATAATTGAAGCTGAGCAGCGTGCAGCTGGCATGGTTCGTGAACGTCACGGGAAGATTTAGGGATAGCCTTGGCATCTTTCGCTGATCTGATTTGGGCTGAACCATCCGTTTCTTCACATTGCGCAGCATGTCATCGTATGCGGTATCCCATAGATTCATCTGCTCTGGCAGCGAGTGCTTCCGGTCATAGATGAGTTGCATATACTGACGATTGTCCGTCTCACTAAGCGGTTGAACTGTCGCTGAATAACGCCAGCCTTCGCCATCGGCTTTGACATAAACGATAACAGCATCAAGTTTCGCTTCATATCGACTCGATTTCACCACTAAAGAGATGGTCTTATGCTCTGGCAAATAAATCGGAACCGGAACGTAAAACGCAATACCATTCTCTGAAAGATCTACCGTTTTGGCCTCGTAACTCAGCGTGTTGTCTGGATAACGGATGATGACATCTTCCTGCGCACGAATTCGTTCATTCTCTCGGTATGCCCGGCGCCCAATCATGAAGAAGAGGGCATAGAACAAGGCAATCATATTGTAAACCAGCCAGAAGATGATAATGCTGCTGAAGAACAGAGCGATACCATACTTGCCATTCACGTACCTTATAATCGCGGCAAGCGACAGGATGAGTAGGAAAATATGGGGCAGCGCATATTTCATTGAAGCAATCCATTCACGTCCCGTAGAACGACTTTTGTTGGTCACTTTGAACTTACGCTCACGAATTCCCACCGTTTCCAGAATGACGGGCCAGATCAGGTAAGGCATGAAGATCGTATCAATAACCTGACTCCAGCGCTGATTCCGTATATTACTGGACAGATACCTCATGGACAGGCTGTAGAAGAAATACGAAGGCAACCAGAAGATCAGGATCTGCCAGAAGGTCGTATTCACGATCTGAAAATCAAACAAAGCAAACAAAATCGGTGACATGATAAAGATAAGTCTGTTGAAAAAAGACCACCAGTACAAAAAGCTGCTCACATAGGTCACCCTTGTCCAGAAGGGTAATTTTCTGGAGATTGGTGCACGTGTATTTTGTAAACTCTGGATAATCCCCCTTGCCCAGCGAATCCGCTGTTTGATCATGCTCGGAATTGTAGTTGTGGTCTGCCCTGCAGCCTGAACCTCCTGCGTGGCATACGTGATGTACCCTTCCTGCTGCAAGCGGATGCTCGTCTCAAAATCCTCCGTGATGGTGTTCAGCGGGAATCCGCCAATATCCACCATACCTTGCCGGGAAATCACCGTATTACTGCCCGTATACGCGACCGCATTGGATGCATTGCGTAGAATGTTCACCTCACGGGAAAAGAAGTCCTGTTCATTCGGAATACCTTGCTCCGCATAGAGATTGAACTGGAATAGATCTGGGTTGTAGAAGCTCTGCGGGGTTTGTACCAGCCCCAGCTTGAAGCTTGGGTCGATCTCTTCCTCACGGCGAAGCCGCCATTGTCCATTTTCTTCAATAAAGGTAGAGAGAAGGAAGTAAGGAACGGTTTTCATTAGAAATGTATGCTGCGGAATCATATCTGCGTCAAAGGTGGCGATTAGTGGAGAAGTCGTCTTGCTAAGCGCATTGTTCAGGTTGCCGGACTTGGCATCCTTGTTACCGGGGAATCCCAGATACCCTATCCCGAACTGATTAGCCAGATCCTCCACTTCAGGTCTTGCGCCATCATCACATAGATAGATATGTACCTTCGATTTGTCCGGGTAATCCATAAACGTACAAGCATTCACCGTTTTATATAAAAGGTCAACCGGTTCATTATGTGTAGCAATAAACACATCGACATGCGGATAATATTCATCCGGGATCACAGGTAGATCAAGCTGTGCCCGTTTCTTCTGCATCTTTTGAAAGAATAACTCAAAGGTTGTCAGTACAGTGACTGTCTCGGCTATGATCAGCAGCATGCCAAAAATGACATTCAACACACCTTCTCCCCATGGCAGCGTAAAGAACGTACGCCAGATCAGATAGATCGTCATGAGGATCATGGTGATGATAAAAAATATATTTTGCCTTTTCTCGTTTTGCACTACGACTGCTTCCTCCTTGCTGCAAATACCCATCTACGCTGCAACCGAAAGCTGAGCAAGAACAACAAGACATCACATACAAACTTCGCCGCCTTCTCGTTCACCATGAATAGGGTATGGAATATATAGACACCTGTACTCGACAGCAAAATAATCAGACCACACAGCGTTAAGTAACGCCACAAGCTGCCCCGGCTGTCTTCCTTTTGAAACACAAAATTTCTGTTCAGTGCATAATTAACGACGATAGAGATGACTCGGGCAATCACAGTAGCGAGCAAAATTCTCAAATAATGTTGATCCCCCATCATTGGGCGCAGGAAATCAATTAAAAACCAGGCAATGCCCAAATCCACCACAGAGCTTGCAACCGATGATGAAATAAAACGAAAGAAATTCGAGAATAGTACTCCCATAACTCGGGCACTATCCTGAAAGGCTTTGAAATGCGTGCCTGCATTGCCATTTTCATAGATGACTTGAATAGGTACCGTGTGTATGCCAATACCTGATTGGATACAGGAGATTAACATCTGTAGCTCGTATTCAAAACGCTTGCCGCGGACGGCCAGCATAAACGACAATAACTCTGTGCCGAAAGCACGCAGTCCTGTCTGAGTATCGGATAATTTCTTTCCATATAACATGGCGAAAATAAATGATGTCATGCGATTGCCAAACAAAGACTTCGGCGGAATACCACCCTCGCTGAAATCCCTCACACCGAGCAATAATTCACTTGGACGACGCTTGGCTTCCTGGGCAATACGATACACATCCTCAGCAGCATGTTGACCATCAGAGTCCGCAGTAACGACGTAATGACCCTGCCCGTAATGCTGTGCTATGTAACGAAATCCTGTCTTTAGCGCCTCACCTTTTCCCTGATTCACGGCGTGTCGCAACAATATGCATCCATTATCTTCTAATTCTTCAAAAATATGATGGTATGTTTCTCCAGAACCATCATCTACAATGACCAACTTCGTAAAACCGTATTCTCGCAACTGACGTACATAGGATAAAAGTCTACCATCTGGTTCCAGGGAAGGAATGAGGATGATCGTTTCTCCCTTTGCTTTTGCTATAATCATCCGAAATGAGCCCCAATTCGACATATTTTCTTGAAAAATTTGTTGCAAACTAGCGTATTATCTTCCTTGAATATAGGAGAGTATACCACCGAAAAGGTAGGTCGTAAACGAACAATTTAGTAATCTAATGGTAAAAAAATAATATTAAAGAACTAGCACTTTAGTAAACAAGCCTATTCTTTTTGAACAAATGGTGATTTATATTAGGAAGCAAGTTTCAATTAGAATTGAAGGAGAGTTGCATATGAAAATCATTGAAAGCCAGCTCATTCCGATTGCGCAACGAAATGATTTTTGGAATGAGCATTGGGGAAGTTCGGAGATGGTCATCTCAACTGGCGTCTATTCCGTTGATATGCTGGAAGGTTACGCAGCACTGAATGAATATGGAGAAATTAGAGGATATATTACATACGTTATGGATGAATCTCGATGCGAAGTGATCTCTTTGGACAGTCTAGACGAAAATAAGGGAATCGGTTCGGCTCTCTTGAGAAGAGTAGAGGACACTGCACGACAAGCAAATCAGACAAACATTCAGGTGATCACCACAAATGATAATCTTCATGCCCTGCATTTTTATCAAAAAAGGGGGTACCAGATCATCCGTGTGTATCCCGATGCAGTAGCCAAAGCAAGAGCTGTGAAACCAAGCATCCCTCTCGTTTCAGATCAAGGTATCCCCATTAGGGACGAGCTGCTTCTGCAAAAGATACTGATACCCAACACTTAAATATTCAAAGGATTAACGTTACTGACTATGATATAAAAAAGAGACGACTCCCCACAGACTGAACTAGGAGAGTCGCTTCTTGTTAGGATATTCTATTTACTCATCGAGAATTAGTTGATTAATAATTTTGGTTCCTCATTTGGAGCCCCTACGATCACGATCCCGCCATAACTGAATTGCAGACCATACTTCTCTATGGTAAAGTCAGTGAACGAACCACTAGTATCTACTGTGGCAGTAACTGTCGGAGCACCTTTTTTGGTGAACGTCAGTATGTTATTATCCCATGCATTTGTGCCTCTTGTTCCCTTATACCCTTTCAGATCGAGATCTAGCATCTTTTTCGCATCTCTTGTTGCATTCTTGGTTAGCGTATCCAATGTCAGTTTCTTGATCTTTTCATCTTTAGATTTTTCTTTCTTTTGGAATTCCTCGTAACTATCTACGCTCTTACCACTACTATTAAATGCACCTGTGTGGAGCAGTTCAAGTGTTCCATCCTCAATTGCAAAGGTCACAGTCATCGCTTTAGATTTATACTGGTATTTGTATACGTTTGGTTTGCCATCGACCACAAACACACGATCTAACTTCTCCCCCTTCTTGATCTTTCCATTGGTAAGATTGGAGATGACCTGAGTAGCTTTCTTCTGTACGCTTGCCGGGGCTTTGTCAGGAGCATAATTTACGCCATAGACCTTACCGTTATCCTCCATAAATACTTGTTTATTTTGTTTGGCGTTTGATGAAGTTGTACCCACCTTGTAGATGGACTCTGAGATACTCACGAATTTGGGTTCTTCCCCTGGGAACAACGCTTCCCACGTTTCCTTCAGTTTGGTCTGATATTTTCCTCCATTTAGATCTTCATAATTGATATTAATACTGAGAGTTTCGAGCTTTCCATTCGCTTCTTTATAAGAAATAATATCGCTCTTGAAGCCCTCTCTTTGAAAATTCACAAAACCTTTCATACCCGTTCCTTTAGTTAACGTATACGTATTTCCCGTTAGCTCTTTCAGTTTATTCTGAGCCTGCTGCATAAGCTTCTGATCAGGCTTAACATCCTGTGAAGCTTTGATATTTACCGGATTCGATGAATCAGCCTGAACAGGTGTCTGGCATCCTAGCAAACTTGCCGATAATAAAGTTACCCCGATGATAGGGAGAATTCTCTTCTTGTTCATAGTTATAGATTCCTTTCTTTTGCAATACTTATGATTTTCTAAATATAAGTTCAAGTCTAAGCTACTTTTGAATACCTATTAATCAATTAACAATTTGAGTTCTTCATTGGCAGGACCTACGATGGTATTGCCGTAGAAATTCATATCCTGACCATACTTATCAACGACAAAGCTTCTAAACGATCCATCTTTATTGAAGCTCGCAGTGACGGAAGGAGCACCTTCTTTCGTGAACGTCATAGAATCCTCATCCCATGGGTTTGTTCCTCTTTCTCCCTTATATCCTTTCAAATCCAGATTCAGCATATATTTGGCGTCTCTCATTGCGTTTTTCATCAATGTGTCCAACGTCAACTTCTTAATTGTCGCGCTTTTTTCTTTTTCTCTTGCCTGAAATTCCTCATAATTGTTTACACTTGTACCGTCAGAATGATGCACGTATGCTTGGAGCACTTCCATTGTTTGTTCTTCAATAGCAAAGGTTACATCCACTGCTTTGGATTTATACTTATATTGATACACATTCGGTTGGCCATCGCTAACATACACACGATCCAACTTGGCGCCCTGCTTGACCTTTCCATCGGTAAACTTGGAGAATACCTCGTCAGCCTTTTTCTGCACACTTGTCGGGGCATCGTCAGGAGCATAATCTACACCATAAACATGGACATTCTCTTTCATGAAAATTTGCTTGTTTTGCATTGCATTCGATGAGAATGTTCCCGTATAGAAGGCGGACTCTGAAATATTCACGAACTTTGGCTCTTCCCCTGGAAACAGAGCATCCCATGTTTCCTTCAGTTTGGTTTGATATTTTCCACCTTTTAGATCTTCATAATTGATCTTAATGCTGATATGTTCGAGCTCTCCATTCGCTTTATACGCAATGATATCACTGAAATTCTCTCTATTAAAATGGATCGAATCTTTCGTAGTCGTTCCTTGAATTAACGTATACGTATTTCCGGTCAATTCTTTAACCTTAGCCTGAGCCTTTTGCATAAGTGTTTGCTCTGATTTGGCACCTTGTTCCACACTTGAATTAACGTTGTTAGATGAATTTGCTTGAGTCGTTGTATTATATCCAAGCAGACTCCCTGATAGTAAGGCTGCTCCGACGATGGGGATCATTATTTTTTTGTTCATTGTTATAAACTCCTTTGTTTTGTTTTTTTATTTTGCTTACTCGCATTTTTATTCAAATGTTTCCATCATGTTGATATGAGTCTTACAAAAAACAGGATTTGCCACCCCCTCTCCCTGCCTTAAACCGAGCAGTACCCCGTTCAGTTTGTCAGGCAATTCAGCTTAATTCAGCTTGCAGCTTATGATCTAATCCAGCCTAATTCCTGCAATCCCCTATAGCTCAATCTCAATATAGTAGATCTTCCCTTTAGAGGTGTACACCGCAGTCACGTCTGGAGAACCCGATTTGGTGAATTCTAATGTATCAAACCGGAATTCTTTTTTGGATACGCTATAATCAGCTAAGTCCAAATTCATCCATGCTTTAGCTTGTTTCACAGTTTCCTCACGAACTTTATCCAGTTCAATTGATCTGGTTTGCTCGACTAATTCATTATATTTATTTTTATCTTTCAATTTTCCAAGGTGATCGGATAACGGGAAGGCTACTAGCTTTGTGATCTGGTTCGTATTTTTTTGTATATCAATGAGGACGCTTCCCTTGTTTGTCTCGTACACGAACTTATACACCGGGTTTTGATCAGGCCTTAGGACTATTCGACTCACTGACCGCTTAGTTTGTTTAAAATCACCCAGTTTATTGAACAATTGATCTGCAGCATCTTTTGTGGCATCTGGAACCTGATTCTCTTGAATCGGTTGTGAGGCATAAGCCCATTTCCCCTGGTCGAATATAATAGATCTATTTTCGTTCATCGCCTCGATCTTATATTGGTCAGGCATATATTGATACATAACTACATCATTAATTTTTCCTCCTTGAGGGAAAATCTCATCCCAAACCCTTTGCAACTGGCCCTTAAACTCCTGATCCTCAATGTCATCGAAGCTAATCATTCCCGAATGGAAATTCTTAATCTTATCCCCATCCAAACTTAAACCTTCCACAAGCACTATATCTGTCTTATCTTTAGGATTTTCTTTCATTTCTTTAACAAAAGGATTGATATATTCTTCCAAGGATAGCCGCTCTATGGTTTGAGCTACGACAGGCGTCAGCGATACACAGAAAGCAACCAATGCTGCTGTGATGACTCCCACTCTTCTTGTGAAGAATGGCCGTTGTGATCGTACACTTTTGGAGTTAAGCCTTCTTACAACCTGATCACTCATGCTGTGCTCAGGCGTCTCTGTATCCCGAATCATTTGTTCCACTTCGTGAATACTTAATCGTTTAGATCGATCTGGTAATTGACGCATTCACTTTTCCTCCTTCAAGAACATCCTTTGATTGTAGCTTTCTGCGAAGGCGTTCATATTTTTTGCGAACGGTTGCCGGCTTCATATTCATGATTTCACCGATCTCATTAAAGTGATAATGTTGAATGGCCCGCAGAACTAATATATTTCTCTCTTCGGTAGTCAGTAAATTTAGAAATTCCTTTAGTGTGGTTTGGCTCTCTACTTCTTCAGTCGATGCCTCAGATTGGTCATATTTATAACGATCTATGAATTGGAACCATCTTTTTTTGCTGCGAATTTGATTCAGACTGTAATTGTAGGCAATTTTGTACAGCCATGCCGAAAATGACATATTCGGCCGATACTTATGTATCTGTTCATACACTCTAATAAATATCTCTTGTGCTGCATCCTCGGCCTCTTCCTTGTTTTTGAGTATATGGTAACAATAGATATACATTGGTTTTTCAAAGGTTCTTATAATTGAAGCAAAAGCTTCCTTATCCCCATGTTTAGTTCGTTCAACTAACATTTCAATTTCTTCTGAGTTTGATTTGGATGCTACGTAGTCTTTATCCAAAAGTCTTACCTCCTCCTGCCTACACTCTTACTACACCAGAGCAGATCATTTTGTGACAACAGTATCAAAATAAATTAAAAAAACATTTTATATAGGAAAAAGCACTCTTCTAAATAAACCTTTCATGACACCATTAACGAGAGGTTTACATATAGAAGGGTGCTTATATCCACTACAGACAGATGTATTCTCCTGTTTTACACGACGATATGATTCTGTTCTGGATTATGAAGCTTTAGCTGCAACTGCTTTTTCGATTAACGCTTTTGCATCATTCGTAGAAAGTCCTTGCTTCGGTTGCAGCAACTTGCTATCTTCTGTACCCAAAACACCTTTGTTAATCAGTTTAGCCATCGAATCAATAGCATATTTGGATACGGTTTGACCATCCTCAAAACCTGCAATGACCGTAGCTGCATTTTTATCTGTAGCTTGATCCTTTAACAACTTAGCAAGAATGGTTGCCGCTTCTTCACGCGTGATATCACGATCTGGATTGAAGTTACCGCCATAGCCTTGAATGAATCCAGCATGTGTGGCTTCAGCAATGGCATCAGCGTAGGCTGCATCGGCTGCTACATCTTTGAACTTTGGAGCTGTCGTTACTTCGTTCAGCTTCAACATATCTACTAGCGCAGTTACGAATTCAGCACGAGTAATTGATTCATTGGATACAGGTGCCTCTGGTACTTCTGGTGTTTCTGTAGCTGCGGCTAAGTTTGTAATACGACCTTCATTTTTAGCAACAATGCTACCGCCTTTAGCTGTATCTGTGATGTACTGGTAGAATACATCCAGATCGATTGGGCCAGCCAAGGATGATTTCGCATCGAGCAGAACTTTATAGTTATCTCCACCTGCGGCCATGAAGTTATTCACTACAGCCGTATAGGTTTTTTGTGGATCAATCGGTGTGCCATCTTCCAGGCTCAAGCTTGTAACACGCTCTGCAACGGGTTTATTAAGATCTGCGGTATACTTCAACCCAGAGATTTGCAGTGTTTTCGTATTAGGTGTACCGTCCGCATTCGTTCCCCATTGTTGTTGCAACAATGTTTTCACCTGTTCACCTGTCAGCTCCAGTTTCACTAGCGTAATGCCGAATGGTTGAATTTTCGCAAGATCAGCGAACGTTACATCTCCTTTTGGCAAGTCTGCACGGATACCACCTGGATTCATAAATGCAAAGTCTGCTTTGCTGGCTTTATCGCCAAAGTCTGCTTGACGCATCGCATCTGCGATCAAGTTGCCTAGAGGAGCTTCGTTATTGTAAGCATCTGTACGTAAGATAGAACCGTCTGTGGTACCTACAGGTTTGGTCAACTCCGGGTGCTTGTCCAATGATTTTTTAATGATTGCAAGAGTTTCCGGGTCTTCTTTTACACCTTCTTGGAATGTCGTTGTCACCGTAGCCGATTTTTCAGTTACATCCCCAGTAGCAGGATCAATCATCAGCTTAATATCTTCAAATGCCGTACCATAAGAATATGCTTGAACGATTAGTTTTCCATTCACTTCACCATTCGCCAGAGCATGGTTATCCCCCGCGACAATAACATCCACAGGAGAGTCAGCCGGCAGAGCTTTGGCCAGATCAGCTGCTTCCCCAGTCGTTACGCCTTCTTTGGTGGATGCAGGATCATGCGCCAGCACGATAATCGTTTCTACACCTTGGTCTTGCAATTCTTTTGCATATTTATTAACGGCTTCAACCTCTTCTTCAGCACTCAAGAAACGTACACCTGCCGTACCTGCTGGAGATACTTTGTTTGGTGTCGATTTGGTCACTAATCCGATGAATCCGATTTTAACGCCGCCTACTTCTTTAATTACATACGGTTTAATCAGGGGTTTGCCAGTGGACGTTTCAATGACGTTTGCATTCACATAGTCAAATTTAGCCCCAGCATGAGTTACTTTTCCCTCTTTTGGATCAAGACCGCCGAATATTTGCGCTTTTAACGCCGCAATCCCTTGGTCAAATTCATGGTTCCCCAGGGAACCCACATCAAAGCCCATCATATTCATCCATTCCATCGTAGGCTCATCCCGATCAAGGGACGAGACTGGAGCAGACGCACCAACCGAGTCCCCGTTATGGAATAGCAGGGAGTGCTCGTATTTGGCTTGAGCTTCTTTTAGATAGGTTGCGAGAATGGGAGCCGATCCTGCTTTTTTATCACTAACCATTGATGTGGTATCCAGCTGGCCGTGAAAGTCATTGATCCCAATCAAATGCACTTCTACATCCTTGCCTGCAGCTGAGACCGAACCTGCAGCCCCGAACAGCTGTGTAAGTAATAATGCAGTTGCAGCCACTCGAATGGTGCTTTTCCCCAAAACGTTTTTCCAAGTCATGCGTGAACAAACCCCTCTCCTATTTCAGATCCTGAAATATTTTACCATATCCTGAATCACAAAAGTGGAAGATTATATTAAATTGATGTAAAAATTTGCGAGAATAATAGAGATGGTTCACAACATGCCTTAACTAACCTCATACCTTGCTGAAGCCATAAAAAAAGCCGCGTATGCGGCTCTTCATTTTGATTCTATTGCTCATCTGTATTGGAAGCCTGGAGGGGAATCCATATATCGGGGTTATAGGTTGATTGAATAGTCTTTTCAGTCCCACTCATCTCCTACTCTATAGTCACTCTAAATATTCTATTTCTCTGCCGCCTGATTCTTTTTCAATTTATCAGCAGCTGATTGAGTGTTGGATTGAATAGCAGCTGTTGCCTTATCTAATGTTTTCTTCCCTTTTACTACCTCATTCAGTTCTTTCGATATAATGGACCAAAATCTTAATTCAAGATTCGCTGACTTGATCATAAGAATATAATTTGTTATGGATGAATTCAAATTAGGTTTCAATTTATAGAACGCATCCAACTTGTAACCAGAGTACTCTTTAACCATGCGAGATAGAGGAGCACCAATACTATTATTTGAGTTTTTAGATTTGTAGTATTCATCAGCGAAGTCATCCCCATTGAAATATTTGATAAAATCCCAAGCAGCGTCAACATGAGATGCATCTGCTGGAATTGCAAATATCTCTTGAATATAAATGTTTCCCGTTGACTTTCCGTCCTTAGCAGCAGGGCCGGCAGCAATACCAAGCGTGAATGGTTTATAATTCTTCACACCACTTTTGGCTGCTTGCAGAGACTGCAAATGACTAATGGAGGCTACTTTCATCGCTGACCGTCCCATAATAAATGAGTTGCTCTCCAAGTAACTTTTGCTCGATAGACTGATCCTTTCGTCAAGTACTCCGGACTTCGTTGCTTCACTCGACAAACGATAAGCATTTTTCCAATCCGTTGTATTCGCAGTAGCCTTTAGAGTATTGGGATCCACGTAGGTTAGTCCTTCTGTTCTTGCAATATCCATGACTAAATTACTTGATCCTGATGCACTCAGGCCCCAAATTCGGGAGTCCTTATCTCCCTTTGTAGGAAATTTTTTGGCAAGATTCAAAATTTCTCCCCATGTCATCCCATCACTTGGTAATTTAACATTATACTTTTTAAATAAATCTACGTTATACAGAAGAGCATACGAATCTGCTTTGGGACTTAAACCATATAATTTGCCTCCACCTTGCTTCTTTAGTTCGTCAAGCAAGCCAGGGTATATTGTTTTCGTATCATAGGCGTCTCGCTTGATTAAAGGTTCTAAATCAATCAGCTTTTTGTCTTTAGACATTTGTTGATATTGGTATGGAGGCAGCATAACAAGATCGGGAGAATACTTATTGATAGCCCCGTTGTAATCCCTGATCGCTTCCATACCTGGAGGCGAAACGACTTCGATTTTTATATTCGGATACTTCTGACTAAATAAATCTCCATACGTCCTATTGAAATCTTCTTCATTCCAGTACAGTACTTTTAAAGTACCTGTCGAATCTGCCTCGCTGTCCGAACTTTCGGCGGAAACATGCTTACCTGTGCTTAAAGTTACTGACATTCCGATTAACATCACACTAAGACTTAAATGCAAGGCCTTCCGTAATACATTGCGTTTCAAAATAAAACCTCCACTCGATTGTTGTTTCAAACGATTATTCGCTTGTGTTGAATCAAGTATAGTTGGTAAAACTTATCATCCAGCGACCAATAATCTTATCATTTTCTTAAATATTGAAGACGTTACTCAACGCATAGGATATATCGCTTATAATTATTGTGATGCTATTCAATGTAAAAGAAGATACTGAACCCAGAGGAGGATCTATGGCAGAAAGTACAATTTTGATGGTGGATGACGAAGCTGAAATCATCCAACTAATGAATATTTATTTTAATAATGAAGGTTATAAGCTTCTGCATGCATCGAATGGCCTGGAGGCGTTAAAGATTCTGCAATCCCACCATATTGATTTAATTGTACTTGATCTGATGATGCCTAAGATGGATGGGATGCAGGCATGCATGAATATAAGAGAAACCAATTCTATACCCATCATCATGCTTTCGGCAAAAGGGCAAGATATCGATAAAATAGCAGGGCTCAGTATCGGTGCCGACGACTACGTAACCAAACCGTTCAATCCGCTCGAGTTGATTGCACGCATCAAATCGCAGCTGCGAAGATTGAACCAGTTCAACTCGGTCACGACCAATCCGAACGAAATACATATCGAAAACGTTGTGATCAATATTGCATCACATGTGGTAACGGTCGATGAACAAGAGATCAAATTGACTCCTCGCCAGTTCGCGCTTCTTCACATGCTAGCGGTCAATCGAGGGGTCGTTCTAAGTATGGACCGCATCTACGAAGAGGTGTGGAACGAACCCTTTATGGAGTCCAAAAATAGTGTAATGGTTCATATCCGCAAACTTCGTGAGAAGATAGAAACGAATCCGCGTGAACCACAAATCATTAAAACGGTCTGGGGTATTGGTTACAAAATCGAAAACGATTCAAAAACAAGGGGTGAGTAGAATCCAACCTCAGTTTCTATATACGATTCGTTGGAGATTAATGTTGATCATGGTCGCAAGTCTGGCTTTAACAGGCATAGCTATTTTTTTGGGATATGTCATTTCGGGACCATTGCAAAATTTCAAATATACAGCTGCCCCGATCAATTGGATCATTGAGAATGTGGGGTCTGTTCGGATGATGATCATAACGGGTATCATTCTGTTTCCCATCACATTCTTTCTTACTAGCCTGGGTTTGGTTCGAGATATGCGAGAAATCAATATAGGCCTGCAAGAGATATCGGTTGGTCAATTCGGGCGTGTTGTAAAGGTCAAAGGTAAGGATGAGTTAAGCAAGATCGCTGAGAGTATGAATCAACTGAGCAGTGAATGGGATCAATACCTTGTGGAAATTACACGCGGTCTGGAGGAGATTGCGAACGGACATTTTGACTATCAAATCCCCGAAATTCCCGATCACCAACTGGGAGAGGTGGGGCTCAGCATCAATCGAATGAGCATGCAACTGAAGCATTCTATCGCAGAAGAACGCAGGGCGGAAAAGACAAAAAATGATCTGATTACTGGTGTATCCCATGACCTGCGCACTCCGCTGACTTCGATTCTCGGCTTTCTCGAAGTAATCGAAAAAGATCGGTATCAGAATGAGGTGGAAATGCGTTATTATGTCAACATCGCATATGAGAAATCTTTATCGCTTAAACGGTTGATCGACGAATTATTTGAATACACTCGAGTCAATAACGGCCTGCCTCTGGAACTGAATGAGCTCAATATCACCGGCTTAGTTGGTCAGCTTGTCGAAGAATTCGTGCCAATTACCGAGGCAGCTGGCATGATAATTAGACTGAATGTCCAGGAAGGAGATTTCAATATCCAAGCGGACGGCTCACTGTTAGTGCGTGCTTACGAGAATTTACTCGCCAATGCCATCCAGTATGGACGTGCGGGAAAATATATCGATATTGATATTTCACAAGATCGAGATATGCTCGTTGTTCGAATCCAAAATTATGGTGTCCCTATCCCTGAGCGGGATTTACCTTTTATTTTTGATCGTTTCTACCGAGTAGAAAGTAGCAGATCGAAACAGACCGGGGGTACAGGTCTAGGTCTGGCCATTACTAAAAGTATTATTGAGGTACACGGAGGGACAATCACTGCACACAGTACCAATACAGCAACCTGGTTTGAAACACGGTTCTCCATTTTGGGGCCCCATCAAAATCATGAGGCTGTTACGGAAGAAATCCGAAATGATATCAAACAGACATCGGCCGAGCTCAGGGAACGGAGCCTTCAGCCTAAGCAAAGATTATCTCCCAGACTTCGACGCCTATCTCACTCTAGATTAGCTGCTATACCCATGATTTTGTTACTCGTCTGTGCGTTGATACTCTTCACCGTTAACAATTCATTGACCTCTGGTCTCTTTGAGAAGTCGAATTCCATCTCTTCTGAAGATAGTGATTCAGCATTTTTTTCGACCAGTGGGAATAACGAGATGGCTATAACTACTGGTATAACAGACAAAGGTTACACCCTTCTCATTAATGAATACTTTTTTGATGGACACAGCCTAATTATTCAATATTCCATGAAACGTACGAATCAGATCTCGGAATCAAACTGGCTGAAGCAGTCGGTGAAGCCAACTTTTACATTGGATTCCTCAACGATCAAGGAGGTTCCCAACATTGTCACGGATAAAGGGGTCGTATTGGACAAAAACGGCACCCTCAATTTTCGTTTTACTGGGACTCCACCTCCAGAACAGTTCCTGTTGAAAGTCAACGTACATGAGTTAATCCTGTCTAATGACTCCGCTCAGCGAGAACTACTCACCGGAGATTGGGGTTTCCAATTTGTAGTTAAACAAAATTATAAACGTAAAAGCAACGGACAAAGCGAGCCTTTATAGCATTTAATTCAATGGGGGGGCTTGAAGGGATTTATACTTTTAAATTAAGACACCTGAAGCTTTCAAACTGAGTTTTGTTACTCCACTGGTGACAAGTCTCTCCAAACAAGAGCGTTACCGGATTCGGTAACGCTCTTTTGACTTTCTTATCAGTCCAGAGAATAATAACCACATACGACTTGTCCAACAGCCTTGGCAGCTACAAGCAGTGCATCTTCATCGATATCAAATTTCGGGTGATGATTGAAGAATGGTTTGTCCACACCTTTTGGCGTACACGCGATATAGAAGAAACATGATGGGAACTTCTCAGCATAGTAAGCAAAATCTTCAGATGGTGACAACGCAGGGAATTCCTTCACTTCTGTAATATCCTTATCATCCGCAGCCCTTAAGAAATTCGCAACTTGAGCTGTCAACTCAGGATCGTTATACACGGGCGGATAGTCATTCTCATAATT
Source organism: Paenibacillus sp. (assembly GCA_017512705.1). Taxonomy (GTDB): domain Bacteria; phylum Bacillota; class Bacilli; order Paenibacillales; family Paenibacillaceae; genus Paenibacillus. Next base: position 120,586 of record JAFWEX010000084.1, on the reverse strand, counting down.
CAACTCACAGGTTACACCGAACTGCTCTTCGATCCCTCTGCACAAATGTCGCACCTCACGTTCAATGATCTCCTTAGTCTCATTAGTCATGTAACGGATGTCTCCTTCAAGTTCAACACTGTCTTTAATTACATTGAACGTACCTTTCCCGTCGAATGAGCCGATCGTTATCACCCCAACATCAAATGGATTGAGCCGACGACTTATAATGGATTGGGCACCCGTTACAAAATGCGCACCTGCAACAATGGCATCATTGGCTAAATGAGGTGATGAGCCGTGCCCGCCCCGACCTTGAATTTTCAACTTCATATATGCGCGGCCATTAAAGGAATACCCTGCATGATACCCCACCAATCCAGCTGGCCCCATAGGTAATAGATGAATACCGAACATATTGTCTAGATCATCTAAAGTCCCTGATTCGACTATGCTTTTTGCTCCTCCTGGTGGTACTTCTTCTGCATGTTGGTGAACAATTTTAATTGTACCTGGAATCTGATCCTTCAACTGAATTAAACAATCTGCCAATACTAACAAATAAGCTGTATGACCGTCATGACCACAAGCATGCATCACACCATCATTTTTCGATTTAAAAGGTACATCTGCCTCTTCCTGAATAGGAAGCGCATCAAAGTCGGCACGTAAACCAATTTTCTTACCAGGTTGTCCACCTTGGATTGTTACAACAATTCCGTGGCCGTTTCCTACATTCGACTGAACTTCAACGTCTTTGCCTTTATAAAAATCAAGAATGTACTGGGCTGTTTTTTCTTCCTTGAATGATATTTCCGGGTTCTCGTGTAAATGTCTCCGTATGGCAATGATCTCATCTTTGCGATCTTCTAACATTTGCATTAATTTCTTTTTCATAGCGAATGTCCTCCATATTTGATTTTATTATCACTTTAAGCAGAGTCATTTATTTTGACGTTTTTCCCGCATTTTTCGGGACTAGGTACATCACTGACAGTACGGATAATATGCCAAAAATCACATTTACAATAATACCAACCGTTGCAGCCATCTCGATGTTCCCATTATCAGCTACTGAACCGTATGCTGTTGCTGAAATAGCGACCCCAAAAGCACTTCCTAAGGAAGAAGCCATTTTGTATACGCCAGCCGCTTCACCTACTTTATCAGCAGGCGCATTAGATACAGACGTATCTGTTGAAGGTGTTGCATAAATTCCCAACCCCAGACCGAATAATGCATAACCTACGAATACAACGATGGTATAAGCGACATCCCCCAAGAATGTTAGACCCATAATCGCAACGCCAATCGTTGTAATCAGACCGCCCCATATCATAGGTTTCTTCGCTCCAATTCGTTGCAGAATCTTCTCCCCGACACGGATCATCGCAAGTACTGCAACTAAATAACCTAACGATAACATTCCTGATTGGAGTGAGGTAAATCCGCGCCCAACTTGAACATAGGTATTAGCAACGACTAAAGTTCCTGCAATTGCGTTTAGCAAGAAGTTAGAGATGGTGGCACCTGTATACGGTTTGTTTTTGAATACGGCAAAGTCAATTAATACGACCTTTTTGCTCTTCTCCACCTTGATAAATACGATTAACCCAACAATCGTTAATACGGACAGACCTAAGATTATGGGGCTTGTCCAGCCTAGATCAGATCCGAAGTTAATGACAACGTTTAACGCAACCATGGTTACTGCAAAAATAGCTAAACCCAAATAGTCAAATGTGAATTTACCTGTCGATTCCTGTTTGCTTTCAGGCGTGTCTTTGAGTAAATACATACCAACAACTGCGAAAATAATGGATATGATAAAGATCCATCTCCAACCTAATGAGGAGGCAATGGCCCCGCCTGCGAAGGAAGCTACCCCTGATCCTCCCCAAGACCCAATAGACCAGAAACTTAGAGCACGTTGACGTTCTGCACCTTCAAAATAAGCTTTCATTAAAGCAATGGTTGAAGGCATGATGAAAGCTGCAGATAAACCTTGAATAATACGTCCGGCTATAAGTAAAACAGATCCTTGAGCAAACACCAGGCATAGAGAACCGATAATACTCAATAGAAAACCAATCAATGCAATTTTTTTGCGACCAATTTTGTCTGCTAAACCACCGGCTGCGACAATGAACATGCCAGAGAATAGAGCAGATAAACTGATCGCAATATTCAACGTTCCAGTAGTAACACCTAGATCCGCTTGAACAGTTGGTACAACGTTCACAATGGCTTGAGCAAATAACCAGAACGTAATTACACCAAATACAATACCAATAATCATCTTATTGGTACCTTTATAAGTTGTTTTCATGGTGAAACCTCCATTATTTTATTGTCACTTCATCGTACTTGTATCTCGATTATAGAAAATCAAAAAAAGTTTAGAGAGTCGTTTTTTACTCAATATAATCCGAAATCAGTCATAATAATTAGCTCATCATTTATGTGGTGAAAATAAGCAGGGCATTTATTGTCATGTGTTATGATTAGTAAACTTCTCGAATATCAAAATAATGAATAGCGTTACTGGTTAAATAAGTATAAAATGACCATTCATCTTCAATATGTTCATCAAATATTTCTAAAGAAGGTCTGCTTGTTTGGATAATATAATCAACAATTTCAGCATCCATGCCATACTTACTGTTCAAATCCCACCACTTTGTATATAATGCACCGTTATTTTTATCAAATACATGTTTACGTATTTGATATTCTCCCTTCTTCATCCCGCAGATTTTTACATGAATTTCTTTATTAAGCTTCTGCAAAAATGTTTCTTCAATAGACAAATATGGGTTAATCATATTCAAATTCATGACGATCAACTGATAGCCCCGTTCATTGACTGTCAATACATAGTTCTCATCCTGCGCCACAATTTCACCATACAAACGATTAAGAAACATTAACGCAAAATAAGCGGGGCGTTTCCCTCTCAAATAATGAAACAGCTCTAAACCATCCATTCGAAAACGACTGATTTTTTCTGCTTCCTCATGCGTACTTGTGTTAATCCAAAGACCAATGGTCTGAACCTTGTTAGAAATATCCAGTAAATTTTTTAGAATTAATGCGCCACGAAAAAAAGTACCATTCGTATACCGAGTATTGCCTGATAATGTATTCCATGAAACAAGATGCAATGGTTTTTCTAATTGATTTCTTTTTAAGTAAAGCTTTAACTTATTTGTCTTTTCTTTTATATAATCTTTTGCTAAATCATATTTCGTTTCTTCAATTTCTTTAAAATTAATGACCTCATTTTGGTTAGCATTATAGCCAATAAAATCAATATATTCTCCATGATTTAACTGCCATTGATGCGTTTTACTCGTTGCCTCTTTTCGGAGGGAAAAAGGCATATATACCCCTATTTGAATCGAAGGGAGTAATCCTTTTAATACTTCATGCAACCTTAAATAAATCCGCTGAAGCTCACTTTGTTCTACCCTGCTATCGAATGGCTCATAAAACATCACATGCCACTCTTTCACGAACGATTGGCCGTACATCTGTAAGGAATGTTTCATAAATTGAGTCAGTTTTAAAAAGTATTGCTCTTCATTTCTAGAAATTTCGTTATATTCAGCCCTTATAAACAAGGAGAGATCCTGCCTTTTCATAAATGACAAAGCACTGTCAATATTAAAATAAGGTGATGTTGTTGGAATTTCTTCATCCGTCTCGACCTCTGGCGGAATCACTGCATTACTTATAAGTTGACGTACGCCAATAAATTTTAATTGTAAATCCCTCTTCACATCTAATATTTGAGATCGAACATCTTCTTTTAATAGTTCAAATATCTCCCCAATAATCAAAAGATGATCAGGATTATGCACAGCCTTCGGTTCTGAACCCGTTAAGGTAATTCGTAGCTTTTCATACTTGGTCTCGGTAGAGTGATATAACTTTTGATCATCGAAATTCATATTGCTTAATTTCACAATAATTTCTGATGATTCAATAAGACTTACGGAGTCATTCTTACTGTAGCTCTGAACAGAATCCTCCTTGGGCACTTCATGAGTTTTCCGATATTCATGCGGGGTCATATGATAAGTTTCTTTAAAAAATGCAGAAAAGGATTTTGTATTTGGAAATCCATTGTTCATTGCAATTTGGGAAATGGATTCATTGGTGTAAAGCAAATCTTTCATACAGTGTTTTAGCCGAATATGGAGTAAGTACCGACTAAAACCCATCCCCATTTTCTGCTTAAAATAGCGAGATAAATAGCTTGTGGACAGATAATATTTCTTTGCCACCTCTTCTAACGTAATCATATGCTCATAATTTTTTTCCATATAGTCGATAATTTGCAGTAAGCGGCGGTTAGCAGTATCTATTTTCTGAATAACACTACCTTCTCGTTTAAAACTCCGAATTAAAATGAGGAGCAATTGACAAATATATCCGGTCACTTCAATGTGATAACACTCATCTTGTCTGTAATAACTTATCATCACATTTGCTAACAATTTTCGAATCGCAACCGTTATATCTTCTCTGCCAAGATCCATTTCTCGTGAATAACATTCAAAACGCTGACTGTGATACTCGGCATAGTGTTCTTCCATGAAGCGGTCGGTAATAGACAAAATCATGACCTTATTGTCATCATTTCCCTGCACCTGATATAGTTGATTACGATTAATGACAAGAAAATCGTTTTCATACAAATGATAAAACCGATCTGATGATTCAATTTTCAATTCTCCACTTATAACAAAGACAATTTGAATCCCTTTATTATTCCTAGGAACTAGTAACTTAATATGCTGAAATGATATTTGAAAATCAGTCAACAGATCGTTCAACTTAATCCCCCTTAACCTTTCATGTTCAGTAAAGCACAAGCCCAACTTTGTTGCATGATTTCGGATGTACGTTTAATTATTTACTTTTTGTTTATTTTTAAACGGATTCTCCTTAAAAAACAGGCGACCAATAAGTGCCAAAAAAAACTAAAGACAGGTCATCATTCATGATGACCTGTCTTTATCATTAGCCCTATTTAATTAGTTCAACGAACCAAATAAACAAGGTTATTTTATTAGACTGTTTGATCCTTCTTTGGAGCGATAAACAAGCTCGAAACAAAGGCAAGTGCTGTGATGATAATAGATATCCACATTGCTGTGGTATAACCGCCTAACGTTCCTTGGGAGACGAATGGAGCAACAAACCCAATACCTAAAGATGCACCTATACCGAATCCAGCCCCGTTAATTCCCGGCAATGCTGAGGGTGCATCATCCGGTGATTGAATAACTCCCAGCCCATTAATGGTGGTGAGTAGCAAACCATTGTAGGAAACACCCAACAACGCAACAGCAGCGAACACGATCCACTTGCTTTCTGTAAATAATAAGATACCGATTAACGATACAGCAGAAATGATGATGCCAATACGTAACATACTGATCCATCCAAATTTACCCGCAATCCAGCCAGATAATGGGGCAGCGAATATTCCGATTAACGCTGCAGGCGTTAAAAACAGTAACCCTGACATAGCCGCGTCTAGTCCAAATCCGACGTTTTGATCCTGACTAAGCAAAACAACTGTAAAATTAATCACCGCGAAGATCCCAGTCAGAGACAGCAAGGTAGTAGTAACCACTGGCCACACCTGACGTGAACGAAGATGTTGAACCGCAATCATCGGGCTTTCGCTCTTCTTCTCAATATACCAGAAGGCAACAAATGCAATCATCATACCTAAGAGATAGATCAACGTGATTGGTGCAAACCAACCAGCCGAAAAGCCCTGATTAACGAAGTAGGTTAACAGTATTAACCCAATGGATAGTGCGGCTGAACCCCACCAGTCCATTTTTCCAGATGTAACAGCACTTTTTTCCTTCGGTAGAAAACGTAGAACACAAATTATAGTTAGAATGATAACTGCCAAGATAACCATGAAGATGGACTTGAAACCATACTTGTCACTGAGAAGACCACCAAGGTAGCCGTCAAAGCCCCCTACCCCTCCATTTACAGCGGTGAGAATACCAAGCGCTATACCGAACGTTTTAGCGTCAAGTTTCTCTCTTAAAAATACGTAAGCGATTTGGAATGTAGCACCCGAAGCACCTTGAAGGACACGGCCAATAAGCAGCATAGTAAGATTTGTAGCAAGAATACATAGGATAGTACCTACGGCAAGCGTAGCAAGAACAATGATTAAGGCACGACGTCGACCAATAAAGTCACCCCAACGGCTTAGTATAACGCCGCCAATCGAACTGGCTAGGAAGAATAAGGACGACACATTCGACATAAGATCCACACTGACATTCATGGATGCTGCGATATTAGGAAGTGCAGGGGTAAGCATACTTGCATTCAATTGAAAAGCTACCACACACAATATAAGTGTAGCTACTAAGCTTATAAGGCGGCCACCACGATATGTTAATTGTTTTTCATTCTGCTGTTGTTTAGGAGATGCTGCTTGTCCCATGATGAAAAACCCCTCTTTTTATAAATATATGATGCTAGAACTGTTAGTGAAGCGGTTACAAATACATGATAACGAATTGAATTCAACGAAATACTCTTACTTAATTTTGTTTGAATAGAGTCAATAATACTTCATTTAAATCATTGACAAGTGTTTGTGAATCTACTCCAATACAAACTTTGACATTCGGGTTCGGATCTCTTAATTTACTCGGATCCCCAATCGTTCTGCCTTCCGCTTCTCCCTCTGTAGTCACAGTCATATGCATAGCCAGCATTACAAAGTATTCAGGATGGACCGCATGAATAACTGCTGATGGATCGTGGAGATAACAACCTTTAATTGCTACATCATGTTGCGAAATATAATAATCGACCATATCAGCATAGGTTCTTCCAGCTACGCTCCCTGTCTCTCTCCAGCGCTGTGTATCCGCATTCGTTAGAATAGAACGTTGTGTTACATCTAAGCCAACCATAGTTACATCTAAACCGCTTTCAAATACGTATTTAGCGGCCTCTGGATCTTGTGAAATATTAGCTTCCGTATATGCATTGCAATTACCCGGTACAGTTAACGCGCCGCCCATAATTACCACTTTACCTACCATATCTTTAATTTCTGGAGCCTTCTGAAGCGCCAAAGCCAGGTTTGTAATCGGACCAGTCGTAACAATGACTAATTCTTCTCTGTATTTTTTTACAGATTTAATTATAAAATCAACACCGCTTTGTGTTTCTTTCTTCTTAGGCGACGTCTCGATTTCAACTTGGCCTACACCATTTTCCCCATGGATACGTGCACTAACTTCTAATCTTGTAAAATGATCTTTCGTGATAGCATGGGTTTCTCCAGCATAAACTGGAATTTCGTTTGCGTTACACATGTTCAGGATATTTAATACATTCTGCACGCCTTCCTCAGTATAAACATTCCCAAATGTACCCGTAATTCCAATAAGATCAATCTCTTTACTTCCAAGTGCATACGCTAGAGCCATTGCATCATCAATCCCAGTATCTAGATCCAAAAGTACTTTAATCATTCCCATTCTCTCCTTTTATAAATATTGTTTTAATTTTTGTATTGAAGGCATGCCAGTTTGTGCTCCTAGAGCTGTTATCGATAGAGAGGCACCTATACCTGCCATAGTTACCGCTTCTCGTAATTCCATTTTCTCTGCCATAGCGTAAGCCAATATTCCATTGAAGGTATCACCAGCGCCTGTAGTATCTACGACATCCACTTTAATGCAAGGCAAAGTAAGGACTTTCCCATCCTCTATATAGGATGAACCTCTTGACCCTCTTGTAACGATTAAATTCAGCTGGTTTCTCTTGCTCCATTGAAGCATTTCCTTTTCAAGTTCTTCTGAATTCTCAAATTTGCTACCTACCATACTCTCAAATTCAGTCTCGTTTGGCGTTAAGAAATCAACATATTCAAGCAATTCTGTCGGCAAATCTTTATAAGGAGCTGGGTTTAATATGGTTTGCACACCAAATTCCTTGGCTTTCTTTAATGCATATTTAACTGTTTCCATCGGGACTTCTAATTGAGTAAGCAATACGTCAGCTTGTTTAATCTTATCGATATTTTCATCTACTACTCGTCGGTCACAGCAATCATTCGCACCAGGTATGACGACAATGGCATTATCTCGGTTTGTTTTAAAAACGGTTGCTATGCCTGTAAAGATGTTATCTTCCTTTCTTACAGATGAGACATCTAGCTTTTCTTCTGATAAGTGTTTCAGAATCTTCTCACCAAATGTATCATTACCTACACAACCAATTAATGAAGTTGAAATACCCAAACGAGAGGCTGCAACAGCCTGGTTCGCTCCTTTTCCGCCCATCATATAATGTATATATTCACCGTGAATAGTTTCTCCAATGACTGGTAATCGATCGGTAGTCAAAACCATATCCATGTTTAAGCTTCCCAAAACGACAATCTTCTTCACTCTAACACCACCACCCTAAATAAATGTAAAATCAAAGCAAAACATAAACAGTTGTATAGTTGTATGAGTTGTTGTATGTTTTATACACCAAATAATAAAACTTTCTGTAAGCGTTGTCAACAATGAAAAACTTCCCAATTAATATTTCATAATTAGGAAGTTCTTAAATTGGTTTTATTTAGTTCTTTCTAAAAACTTTAAAAATTGCTCGTTCAAAGGGAATGTAATATTTATTATAAGCGATCACATTTCCACGATTATCACTAATACTTTCAATAATCATTTGATAATACTTTGAAGGATTTCCTTGGTTTGCTTCCTTAATATTTTCAGTAGTTGGTACTATTTTAATTTCAAGCATGGAAGAAAGTCCGAAATCATAAATCTTATTTTCGAGGAAGTCTAAAACTTCATTCTGATTATTTAGGTCTATTGAATGAATATGATCAAAATCAGTAGCTACATGTGAGAAGCAAGAACCTTTAATAAGATCCTTTTCTTTATAGTACCGATATATAGCTAATACAACTGGAATTTTTCGATTAAATATCCGTTCCGTATGCTCGGAGGTTACTTCAATTCCCATCTTTATCCCAACGTTATCAATAGGATCTATACAACTTTTATAGAATGGATTTTCCATTCTCTCAATTCCAACATTATCTACATTGAGCGTTTTACGCACAAAGTTCCCTATTCCTTTTCTAGCTTCCAGAATACCATCTTCCTGTAACAATGCTAATGCTTGTCTCAAAGTAGATCTACTTATACCTAATTGCTCTGCTAACAAAGGCTCAGTAGGTAACTTACTTCCTTCCGGATATAAACCATCCTTTATCATTTTTAAAATTTTGTTGTATGCTATAGCATATCTTGTCGCTTTCATATTTGACCGATTATTTTCATTCATTATCCTGTACTCCAATTCCGATGTTAGTTGAAAAACATAACCTCTCTTTAAAAAAAGTATACATCTCGTGTTCTTTTCAGACAAGTAATCAGATTTAGAGAAGCAAGCACATCCGTGGCTATATGATCATAAGTTGTGCGTTTACGCTCCCCATGTATGAGTTATCTTAAACCGATTACTGATAATGTGCCCCAAGTGCTGCCGGCTCCCTTAATGGTAAATTGCCCCAACTATGTGGTGCAGTCCACCGTAACATCGATATAGCAAAAAGGACATCCTACTTGGACGTCCTTCACATCTACTAGCGGAAAAATGTTGTTAAAAAACTGTATAAGGCAGATCCTAGAGCCCTCTGTCCAATTTGTTACGTTAAAGCCGTTGTATATGTGTATTCGTAAATGAAGAGTCTTGATATTTCAATCCAGCCCCTATGGCTCTATCCATACATATATGAGCGATCCAGATGATCGATCCTAATAATAGATAATCATTCGAAGAATATAGGTAGCCTAGTAAAAATAGTAGGGGGAAAATAAAGGTGTGTCCCAAGTTGTAAATGATCGCACCTATTTTCTTATTCATTGCGTACCCGAGCATGGTAAGATCAGGTACGAATAAAAGAACAGCGAACAACCAGAGGGGGAAGTGTAGCTGCATGTAAATAAAAAAGGAAAGTGCAAAGGCAAAGGCATATTCAACATGAACGATTTGTTTATTCGTCATCATATCTCTCCTAATACATCATTTTCAAATAACCCAAGCACTTGTTGTTCAATAGCATCTATATTCTCCAGATACTTCACTTCACTTGCAAGTTCTTTAATGGTCTGTACAACTTTCAGTGCCCGCTGATAAAACTGGATCCTTTCCTCAATGTTTATCATTTTCTGATCCAGTACCGTAAGTGTTATATCCCTGCATTCCGTTGATATTGTTTTGTCGTCTCGTATTAGAGATAATTGCTGGATTTCCTTTATTGTAAAACCTAATTGCTTTAATACGATGATCAGTTGCACTTGTTTCTCACATTCTTCATCGAATTCCCGATACCCATTTTCTCGTCTTATGGGATTCAATAATCCCTCTTTCTCATAATAACGAATAGTATCGGGTTGAATCTGATATTTGTGCGCAAAATCCTTGATCTTCATATTATTGGCCCCCTTTCCACTAAAATCATAACATTGGAGTAAACTCCAAGGTCAACTATTCATTATGCAATAGCAAACGGAAAGTGCTACTTAACATATTTTCCCTTATAATTGGTACACCGGATGCACTAGTGCTGAATTATATTATTACAGGAAAAGTGGGAAGACGATATGAAAAGAATATTAGCTTTCATGGATTGGGGCCTGCTCGCTCTTCGTTTTTATCATTATATTTTGTTAGCGTCCCGTCTATTGGAAGAAAGTGAATTTTCGATCCTAACCGTGGTGAATATCATTTGGCTGATTCTAGCGTCTGTCGTCCCCATGCTGTTCTGGTTCCCCGGGCGTAGAAATAACAAGACTTGGTTCTGTATATCTGAGCTGCTGATCGGCGGTTCTTATTATGTGAATTCTGCAATCCACCCAGATCTTACTTCAAGGGCGGACTATCTACTGCTCAGTCTTATCATGGGATACTTAATGACGAGGAAGACCATTTGGGTAATTCCTGTGGTGGCATTCATTCCTTTTTTATCGCAGACTTACTTGCACTTGCCTTGGGAGCAGGCGTTTATCTTCGCATCAGATAATTTGCTATTCTGCTTTATCGGCATATGGGCGAGCTCCGTAGCCAAAGCATATGAAGAGAAGACTGCACTAGCACTAGAAGTAGAGCGACAAAATAAGCTGCTAACCCTCTACACTGCAGAAATCGAAACCATGACACTTCAGGAAGAGCGTAACCGTATGTCGAAGGAGCTTCATGATACATTGGGACACTCCTTTATCGCACTTATTATGAGCCTTGATGCTTCGATTGCCCTTCTGGACCGGAAGCCAGAAGAAGTCAAAGACCGTTTGATCCGTCTAAGGGCACTTGCTGAACAGAATTTGGACGACATGCGAAACATTGTTCATGAGATGGCAGAAGATGAAGGAGCAAGTCTTACACAGCAGGTGGAGAACCTTGTTCTCCGTTTCCAGGAGCACACGGGAACGGTACTAACTGTCAATCTGCTGGGCACAGAGCCTAGAGTTCATTTTGAAGTGCGGCAAGCGGTCATCCGTGTCATTCAGGAAGCTTTTACGAATGCGCTGAAGCATGGAAAAGCATCTCGATTGTACTTGGAGCTGGAGTTTGCCGTGAACACGCTGCAATTAATTGTCCGAAACAATGGCATACCGATTCAAAAAATGGATTATGGCTTCGGCTTGACCACGATGAAACATCGAATCGAGCGGTTGGGAGGAAACTTGTCCGTGAATTCTAAGGAGGAAGCTGAGGCAATGACCGAAGTTAGATGTAAAATCCCACTGAAGGGAGTGCTGCTACATGCCGAACATTAAAGTGCTGATTGCTGATGATCAAGAGTTAATCTTGGAGAGCTTACATATCGTGCTGTCACTGGAGGATGATATCGAAGTCGTTGCATTGGCAAGAAACGGGGAGGAAGCCATCCATGGCTGCGAGGAGTTCCAGCCCGACATGGTACTTATGGATATCAATATGCCTGTCATGGATGGTGTGGCTGCAACGGCCCTGATCAAAAAGCGATTACCTGACATTAAGATTATTATGCTGACCTCTTATAAGGAAGTGGAGTATGTGCTTGCGGCGTTAAGCCATGGCGCAGAAGGTTATCTACTCAAGGCCATCCATCCCAAAGATCTGGCTGCCGGTTTACGCGTAGTTCATGCGGGAGGCACCTTGATCACACAAGAGATGGCGGGAAAAATGATCAAAAGCATGAGCATGAGCCATGCCTCCACCGTAAAAAGTAATGAATACGGGCTCAGTGCCCGTGAACTGGAAGTGCTGCATAAGCTGGCTTCCGGCCTGCGCAATCAAGATATTGCTGAAGCACTTTTTCTTAGTGAAGGTACGGTTAAAAATTATATCTCAACGATCTACTCGAAGCTTCATGTTAAAGGAAGGCGAGAAGCTGCCCGTATAGCTCGAGATTCGGGACTGTTGGATCACAATCACAATTAACCATGTAAGCATGTTATGACCAAAGCGCACTGTGCCTTTATGACTTTTTCAGCATACACTCATAACTACCAAAAAGTTATAGGAGCTGATGAAAGACATGAAGAAGACAAAGTCCAACAACATAGAGAAGCTACTTCGCTTTCCAATAACCTGGATGCTTATAGGCGGGATCGTCCTTATTCTGGTTCAGGGGTTATTGCTTGTGCTGATGGAGCGTGTGGAAGGAGCCGTGTCCCTATTCTTCACACTCCTGCTTTGCATAGCAGCCATCCTGTTATATAAAATTATTATGAAATACGTGGCTCAAAGGCCCATTCCTGAGCTTTCTCGCCAGCATGCATGGATGGAAGCCGTCAGGGGTGTAATCACGGGAGCATTTTTTATCGCGGTGTCCACGCTTACTATTGTTATGCTCGGTGGATACTCTTTTCAATGGGCAGCTGCTGCAGATCCCGCTTCAATACTCTTGAGGTCCTTGGAAACAGCGTTGATCGCAGCGGTCTTCGAGGAACTGTTGTTTCGTGGATTAATGCTTCAAGCTATACAGAAATTAGGGGGACGCTGGATTGCACTCGCGATAACCTCACTTACGTTTGGAGCATTCCATCTTGGCAATCCGGGAGCAACATTATGGAGTGCATTTGCCATTACTCTAGAAGCAGGTGTTCTGCTCGGAGCTGCATTCTTGTGGCGGCGTAATTTATGGTTCGTCATCGGATTGCACTTTGCTTGGAATGCACTCGAAGGGGCACTTGGTATTCCTGTGTCCGGACTCCCAGCGGCTGGGTTGTTTACTGTGAAGACAAACGGCTCAGCTTGGCTCACGGGTGGAGACTTCGGCCTGGAGGGCTCTATTGTTACGGTGATCCTAGGCATTGTGATTGCCATTCCGATGCTGATCCTTGCTGCACGGAAACCTCCAAAAAACAAAGAATAACTCACGAAACTAAACTGAAATTTGATGAATTGTAAAGAAGGAGCGCATGTTTTCTCTCGCTCCTTCTTTACATTTTCAGATCATAGGCTATTCAATTGAATCCGCCGTTTACGCGAATCGTTTGTCCTGTGATCCAACGGGCTTTGTCGCTGACAAGCAGCTCAAGAACATTCGCAATATCCTCTGGTTCGCCGAGCCGTCTGAACGCGTTCATCTGGCGGAACGAATCGACCAGCTCCGGTGATTTCCCTTCCAGGAACATGTCGGTCGCCACTTGCCCGGGAGCGATGCAATTGATGACAATGTCCTTAGGACCGAACTCCTTAGCCAATTGACGTGTTAACTGCTCAATCGCCCCTTTCGTTGCAGCATATACGCTATATGTCGGGAGCATAGCACCAGAGACGGACGTTGAAAAGTTAATGATGGTTCCGCCTTGCATCATATGCTTCATCGCTTGTTGGCAAGCAAAATAAGTCCCTTTCACATTAAGCGCGAAATGCCGATCAAAAATCTCCTCCGTCATGTCATCAATCGTATGGTTTTCCATAACGCCAGCATTATTGACCAATATGTCCACACGCCCGAAGCGTTCTAGCGTTTCCGAAAACAACATTTCTATTTCATTCACCTTGCTCGCGTCGGCTTGAATGGCCACCGCATGTCCACCAAATTGTTCAATCTGATGGACAACCTCGTCTGCTTTGCCTCGACTAGCGGAATAATTGACTGCCACTTTGGCTCCAGATTGTGCTAATTGGATGGCCACTTGGCGACCGATGCCCCGCGACGCTCCGGTGACAATCGCGACTTTTCCATTCAAATTCATTCCATTCATCTCCTTTATCAACCTCTAATCAGATCCACTATTTGTAAAGTCTTGCAATTTCATTATAGGATCTAGCCTTAGTAGGCCGTTATACCATTCCTGTTCGATGCTTGCCTAATTCTCTTCCGTCTCCTTATAATAAAAGTGAAATTAAACCTTTCTAGAAAGGAAGGTCTACATAAAATATGGACGAAATGCTTAGCATGGAACATGCCTTGCAGCAATTGGCTACTTTAATACGTCGCCATGCGCCTAATACCGGAACCTATCAGATGGCAATTTCTAATTTATCTGTGATGCATGCCACCCAATTGTCAGAACCACTGGAATCCGTCTACCAACCATCCATTTGCGTTGTGGCGCAGGGCGCTAAGACGGCGACGCTGGCTGGGGAAACCTATCGTTATGATTCATCGACATACTTAGTCACTTCCGTCGAATTGCCGATTATAGGCAGAATAGTTGAGGCATCCGCTGAGATTCCTTACTTAAGTTTAAAACTGAGCTTTGATACAGCCTCGATCCTGAAGGTTGTGGAAAAAATGAATTGGCCGGCTTCCGAGGGATCGGAAACCGGCCGAGGCATAACGGTGAACCAGACGTCTCCTGCCTTACTCGAAGTCATCATCCGGCTCATGCAGCTGCTAGGCACACCTGAGGATATTCCTGTTCTTGCGCCGCTTGTCATCCAGGAAGTTCTATATCGAATACTTCAGAGTGAACAAGGTGCGCTCCTTTCTCAGTTTGCGACAAGCAGTAGCCATGCCTATAACATCGCTCAAGCCATCCGATTCATCAACCAGCATTATGACCGCCAGCTGCCGATCAGCCATCTTGCAAAATCCGTCAATATGAGCGAATCCGCGTTTCATAAACATTTCAAGCGCGTCACTGCAATGAGTCCCTTGCAATACCAGAAAACGATACGTTTACAAGAAGCTCGGCGGTTAATGCTGATGGAATCACTTCATGCCTCTGATGCGGCGTTCCGTGTCGGCTACGAAAGCCCGTCCCAATTCAGCCGTGAATATGCACGTATGTATGGTCAACCACCGACGCGGGATATTGAAGAGTTTCGCGGTTCGACGTAAATATAAGGCTTTCTCACTCTGCCAGGACAATTTGCTTCAATTGAATGACCGGACTTCTCAGCTCCTGTTCTTGTTCCAAGTAGGCACAGAGTGCCTGAATGAGTGATCTCTTGGGCTGAATCTGAGAGATCTCCATCCCCAATAATTGAACAATCTCTTGCAGCTCCCCACGCCGAGCAATCCCGCCGGACCAAGTCTCAACCAGTGCAGTCACTCTGCCGAACAATTCTTCAATAATTCTTTCTTTTTCGTTATTCCAGTCCTTTGAATCCGAATGAATAAATGTTGTGAAGGCGCTTGGTCCAAGTAGCCCCTTCGAACCTGAATTAGACATATGTTCGACTAACGCATCTATTTTATCGATGATGAACCAAGCTGTATCCTCGATCGACAGCAACTTCACTTCGAAGATGATTCGCTGCAGATAATCCTTCAGAATCGCACGATATATAAAAATCAGATCCCAGAGAAACGGCTCGATTCTCTCACCATAAACTTCAAGTAGCCAGGACCTGTGCCACTCCATCATACGGGCGCGAACATGATTCCTTAATGAACGGAACGTTGCGTACTGTGTAATAGGAAGATCTACGAAGTCAACCATAATGTGACTGTATTCAATAAAATACTGAAAGCGAAATATGATTTGATTGACGAGCTGCTCCTTAGGAGTGCCCGTTTCGGTTTGTTTCAGTTGCTCAGCCCGATCAAAATAAACCGTCTGACACTCGTCAAAAACCGCGCACAATAAGTCCTCTTTGGACGGGAAATGTTTGTACACCGAGCCCTTCGCAATGGAACAGTCCTGAGCAATTTCCTGAATTGAGGTCGCCAGAAACCCTTTTTCTTTAAACATCTTCGAAGCCGAACGAATGATATCCTGTTTGGTTACACTCATCTTAGGCACCTCCTACTTGACAACTTTAAACTTAGAGTACAAAATGTTGAACATAGAGTCAATTGACCCCCATTTCAAAATATAGAACTGCAAGTCATGGAGGGCAGCAAACTCGATTTCTTAGTTGGAGTGTGATTGATCTTGGACGAACTTTTGTTTCAATTTCCTAAGACGGCAATAATCGTAATCGACTTGCAAAATTGGCTTGGAACTCAGTATGCCCCTCACACGGCAGAGCAAGTGGTCACTCGAGCTGCTACTATGGTTCAAGCATTCCGTGAGGCAGACGCATTCGTTGGGCTTGTTCGTGTATCTACGAAAGACTTCAAGGATATGCCTCGTCCGTTGCTAGATCAGCCCCCTCCAACCTTAAATCTGGTGCCTGGATGGGATGAAATTGTACCCGAGATCGGAGTAACTGAGAACGATCATGTCATTACCAAGCGCCAATGGGGAGCATTTCACGGAACGGACCTGGATCTGCAGTTGCGCCGGCGAGGCATCACGACGATCGTACTTTGTGGCATTGCTTCTGGTATCGGTGTAGATACCACCGCGCGCGAAGCCTTCGCCCATGGATATCAAGTCATTTTTGCGACAGATGCCATGACTGGCTTCAGCGAGGAGGAACATGATCACGTTATTAAGTTCATCTTCCCGCGGATCGGCAGAATCCGCTCAACCGAGGACATTCTTGCTTGCGCCGCGCTTCAATCCTAAGAAAGGCTGTGACAGGCAACTTGCTCCCAGCCTGTCACAGCCCTCTCTTCATGTCCGACCATGTAAGCCTTAGCTTGTCTATTACTCTTCATCACCTTCTACAAAAAAATCACGTCATTTATGAGAGGGTGATATCTCTTTCTGTAACGGCAAGTTTTAAGGCCATCCTTTGCGGATGGCCCAATAAACAACTACAACTGGATCTGCTTCATAGCATTAGCAAACAAATCCTGCTTAAGGCTTGATCGGACCCTAAGTTTAGTCTCTAAATTTTGAAATTCTTAACTGCCTCAAGAAGGTGATTAGCCTCAGTCACAACATCTTCCGAATCAGCCCTTACTTTTTGTATTCCGTGAGCTTGCTCTTGAGTAACGGATAGAAACTCTTCTGTGGCTGCTGCATTTTCCTCAGCAACAGCTGCTATCGTCTCTATAACTCCAGATATTTCATAAGACTTTTTATTTACTTCATGTGCCGAAGATGCTGCTTGGTTTATTTGTGTAACAATATTTTGTACAGAAGCCCTGATTTGGTCGAAATTTTTCTTGGTATCATTTACTGCAATTTCTTGCTTTAATACGACTTCTTTTACTAGATTAACCTCATCCACACTTTCAGATGTTCTTGCCTGTATTTCTTTAATAAGCGCAATAATCTCATTGCTTGAATTCGCTGATTCTTCAGCAAGTTTTCTGACCTCATTTGCAACAACTGCAAAGCCATTCCCTTGCTCTCCTGCACGGGCTGCTTCTATTGCTGCATTAAGTGCAAGAAGGTTGGTTTGGCTAGCTATGGCTCCAATAACATCTACTATTTCACTAATCTTTTCTGATTTTTCAGCAAGCATATTAATTGTCATTTCTACGTTATCCGTAGTTTTCTTACTCTCCTCCATAAGATTCAACTGAAGGACAACAGCCGTGACCCCCTCATCAACAGCTGCATCAACTAATTTGATCATATCTGCTGAATTTTCAACATTAGTTGTGATCTCTTGAATATCATTTGTTATACTTTTTACCATCGATGATCCATGTTGTACGGACTCAGCTTGGTCAGTTGCACCTTTCGCAAAACCATCTATTGTAGCAAGTATTTCTGTTGAAATTTTGCCAGATCGATCAGCCATGCTATTCATTTCACGTGTTTTAGAATCTACCGTTTTTGCAGCAATGATGACTTTGCTTATTAGATTCCTTAGATTATCAATCATAGAATTATAGGCAATAGAAAGTTTAGCGATTTCATCCTTACCTTCAACTTCAATTTTTGATGTGAAATCACCTTCAGCCATGTTCTTCGAATGCTCTATAACCTTGTAAATCGGGCGAACTACCACTCTTGCCAGCAAAACTGCAATGATAGCCACACTGATCAAAGAGATAACAATAATCGTAATGGCAACTTGTTTTGATTTCTTAGCTTGCACATTCATTTCTTGAGCAGGAGCATTCAAAACTAGCCGCCAACCCGTTCGATCGATTTCCTTATAAGAGGCAACGATGCTTTGACCACTGCCATCTTGATAATTTATCATGCCACTTTTGTTAGCCAAAACATTCTCGTTTAACAGATCAACGGCATTTTTATTTTCCGTTTCTTTTATATTCTTGCCAATTTTCGTCGTATCTGGGTGAATCAGAAATACTCCACTGCTTGATAGTAAGTACCCTTTTCCTGTTGTAGCGACTTTGATATCTTTAACAACTTTAGAGATTTTGGATACATCAAGCATCGATTGAATAATCCCTCTATACTCACCTTTATCATTGATAAGTGGAATATCGATGATAATAATGTCGAGATCTTCATTTACAGCTTTGAGTATGTCGGAGATTGCAATTTTTTTGGTACTCATCGCGTTCTTCACATTTTGAAATTCACTTCCATCGTAACTTTGGTCACTCGTTTCGTAGACATACCCCTTAGTGTCCACATACGCAAATACTTGTACGTCAGGATCACTTTGTGCCAATATCTTAAGAACTGGAATAGCTTGCTCAGGGTCATCATCGAAAAATTCCGGATGATTTTTCACAACTGCTTGCATTGATTCAATTTTTTGCGATATCCAATCGTTAATATATTTCGCATTAAGATTGGTCGCCTCTTCAAAAGCATTATTAGATGTGGCATTTATGGCAGCATTGGATTGGATGACTAATATGTATGACGAAGCAACGAGTGGAATTAGCGATATCGCTAGCAAAATAAACATCAGTTTGAGCTTGAGGGATTTGTTAATGGAAAATAGATTGTTACGCATTTTAGTCACCCTTTTTATATTTTTTTGAACATTTTTGAATATAGATTTTCATACTTATTGTTCAAGAAAAAACATTTAATTGTGCATATAATTTTTATAACTTGCCCATAATTTTGTAACCGCTTTCATACATATTATGTATTTTGTTCTACAAAAGACTACAAAATAATACATTTAAAGATCATTATTATCTATTTTTATTCAAATTTCGACATAAAACGACCCCCTCTTAACATATAGGAAACTCTTGATAGCGTCAAGAAATTTATGTAAGTCGCAGGCGTATCCATCAGAACAATAGATCATCCAATATTTCGAATTTTTATTCATTTTTTAGAGGCGGAAAACGTGCCTGATCGAACGCCCTTCACTGCTACCATCTTCATTTTGGAATAAGAAATTCAGAAGGTTATCCGGATAACCTGTTAGCCAGATTAATGGATTCTTTTTTTGTTCTCTAGATGATAAGGTTAATCAAATTCGAAATAATACGTTTGAGTAACTCTTTTCACAGGTATGCTATAATATGCTCTAACTGATGAATTAAGAGAATAGGTGTGTGAACCGATGGAAATAAAGCCGGGACATCTGCCCAAAGAAAAAAAACCGCTATACCTTACCGTATACAATGAACTTTTCAAAAAGATCATGAGTGGTGTGTTCCCTTCCAATAGTCAATTGCCTGCTGAACCTGAACTTGCCAAAATGTTCGACGTAAGCAGAATGACGTTAAGACAAGCACTAGCGCTATTGCAAGATGACGGCCTGGTGACGAGTATTCATGGTAAAGGGAACTTTGTGACCCGATCTCGAATGGTGCAGAAGAAAGATGGGTTGGAGAAAATCGGTAATCCTATTTATAAGTGCCATACCGAGGACATTGATCATGTCGACATCCATTTTAGACTGGACCTCGAGAGTGACTACACGAGAGAGATTCTCAAAAGAAAAGCCACAGCGGTAGTAGCTATTGAGCGTTGGTATATGAGTAAAGGACAGGCAGTAGCTTATGGATTTACCTTTATGGCCATTGAGGCTGTAACAGAATTGAACCTGGATCTTCAAAATGAAGAGCAACTGCTGGACATGCTTGAGAATAAGGTATATGAGCTGGCTAACTCTGCAACGGTAGAGGTCAAACATTCTACGGTGATGAATACCTTATCTCAAAAATATAAACTGGATACCGGCGAGGGGTGCGACTTGTTGCTGGAAAGTCTATATGTAAATGAACAGTACCCTATTGTATACAATAAATATTATATTCCTAAAGAATTTAGCCAGATTGTAATTAACGCTTCGAAACAATAGCACTTATTATCATTGCAGGGCAGTGACTTCTCCATATAGGAGAAGTCACTGCCCTTTTGCATACCAGAACGACTAGCGGGAAAGATAGAGAAATTATCCAGAAAAAATTAGTTGATAGGGAATGCGACGTGTGGTATTTTAATTTCATACCAGTTAGACAACTTGTTATACAACTATACCAATCCACGAAGAAGAGGAGAATTGAAATGAGCACATCCCATAAAGAAACGCCGCATATTCAACCTGGAGGAGTAGAGATTGCCGAGACGATTCTATTGCCGGGCGATCCCTTAAGAGCAAAGTTTATTGCAGACAACTATTTGGATAATGTCGTCCAGTTCAATAATGTCCGCGGTATGTTGGGCTATACGGGGACTTTCAAGGGTAGAAAAATCTCAGTGATGGGAACTGGAATGGGAACGCCAAGCATGAGTCTGTACTCATGGGAGCTAATTCATGTATTCGGTGTGAAAAATCTCATTCGTATTGGTTCCGCAGGCGCGATTCAAGATCATTTGAACCTGTATGACATTGTTTTCGCGATGGGTTCTGCAACCGATTCCAATTATGGACATCAGTACAATCTACCAGGTCACTATTCTATTACGGCATCATTCGAACTGTTGGAAAAAGCCAAGAAAATAGCCGATGCGCAGGGACAGAAGGTTCATGTAGGCAATGTGCTTTCCAGTGACATCTTTTATAATGCGGACCCAACGGCGCTGAAGAAATGGAGCGAAATGGGAATTCTGTGTGCCGAGATGGAATCTGCAGGCCTGTATATGAATGCAGCCCATGCAGGCGTTAATGCTCTGTGTATCTTGACGATTAGCGATCATATTTTCAGACATGAAGCCACGACCTCTGAAGAGAGACAGACCGCTTTTACTAGAATGATGGAAATTGCACTCGAACTTGCTTAACATCTAATTCCGGAAAGGAATGTGGCGAATGGCTACAATAACTGAACAAGCACCAACAACTACCTCGTCCTTTCAAGCGAAAAGGGCAGTCCCTGTCATTCTGCTCTTTTTCGTCTTTGCCTTGATCATCGATAACTCATTTAAGCTGGTTTCAGTAGCCATAGGCGATGATCTGGGAATCTCAGCAACTATGGTTAGCTTACAAGCTTCATTAGCGGGACTTGTGATTGGAATCGGTGCTGTCATCTATGCCTCTTTGGCCGATTCGATCAGTATCAGAAAGCTGCTGGTTGCAGGGGTTATCCTAATCTGCATTGGTTCGATTATTGGGTACATTTTCCGAGACTCTTATCTAATCATTGTTATTGCTCGTATGATCCAGACTGCAGGTCTGGCGGCCGCTGAAACTTTATATGTTATCTATGTAATGAAACACCTACCCAAAGATGAACAGAAAAAATTCCTGGGTCTCAGCACAAGCAGCTATTCACTTTCTCTTGTTATCGGTTCCATTACTGGGGGATACGTGTCTACCTATTTAAATTGGTCAACATTATTCTTAATTCCGCTGCTGTCCTTAATTCTGCTTCCATTCATTCTTAAATATTTGCCGAAGGAACAGTCTCAGAAAAGTCACGTTGATCTCATCGGTCTGATTCTCGTATCCGCTATTACTACTTCAGTGCTGATGTATTTAACGAATTTCAACTGGATCTTTATTATGATCTTTGTAGTCGCAACGGCACTTTTTCTTGGCTATATCAGTAAGAGCAAGAAGGCATTCATCGGGATTTCCTTTTTTCAAAATAAACGTTTTGCATCGGTTCTTGCTATAGCCTTTGTTATTTATTCCGTTCAACTAGGTTACATCTTTATTTTCCCATTCATGCTTCAAAAGATGTATAATCTTCAGCTCGACACAATCTCACTGCTACTCATACCAGGTTATGTAACGGCGATCATAATCGGATCGCTGTCTGGAAAAACAGCAAAAGTATTGACCAATAAGCAGGCCGTCTCCATTGCTATGGCCACAATCGTATGCAGCTTGGCTTTGCCCGGCATTATTGGAAGCTCCATTCCTGTATATGTGATCTCCATGGTGCTGTTCTCAGGGTCATTCGCATTCATGTACGCGCCTTTGCTTGATTCCTGTGTACGCTCCATCCCTGCAGAAAAATCAGGAACAGCTATTGGATTCTATAACCTGGTGTTAAATGTAGCCGTTTCCATAGGCATCACCTATACCGCATCTCTTATGGATGTAGTATCTTTTGGAATGGTGCTATTGATCCTGTCAATCATCACCTTGTTCGCACTGTTGATGTATCTGTTGCTTGTGGGCCGACTTACTGATTCCAAGTAAGCATCAGTACTAATGCATCTTCGCGCTCATAGCGACGGCAGGTGTAACATTTCACACATGGCGAATTAGTCATTAATAATTGAAGCAATTCATAAAAAATGGTTACTTGAAGATTCATTTCTTCAAGTAACCATTTTAATATAAGATGATTGAAGTTTTTTAATGGTATGATCCGTGAATGTATTGTAATAGTTCGTTCCCACTTCGCTACGATGCTACGATGCTGCAATACGCCCTCATACGGTTGGCGTCCCATCGAGAGTTCATTGCCTGATCATGTAGATTAGAATCATATCGCTGTAAGTAGCCCATTCTGTCAGTGCGTAGCTTCAGTTGCCCGGCATGAGCATATTTTGGATAGATGCCCCCACTTATTACGCACTTCTGGCAACCAGCATATATCCGGCCCCCCGAATCGTAACAATTCTCTCCGGATGTGCAGGGTCAGCTTCGATTTTCCTGCGTAAATTACTGATATGTACAGCGACCGTTCTCGTATCTTCCACACTCTCCGTTCCCCAGATGAGCTGAAACAACGCATCAGCGCTGACGACACGATTCACGTGTTGTGCCATATAAGACAACAGACCGAACTCTTTTTTCGATAGAAAGATCGTTTCACTACCCATGATTACGGACTGTGCGTAGTAATCCAGCGTCAATCCGGGTAACTCCAGCAGTTGTTCTCTTCTGCCTGTCGACACTCTGCGAAGATGAGCCTTGATCTTGGCCATGAGTACACTGGGACTGAACGGCTTAGTTACGTAATCATCGCCACCATCGGATAATGCGCTGATTTTCACATCATCTTCCTCGCGGCTGCTCAGAAACACGATCGGTGCATTCGTAAAGCTGCGTGCATTCCTGCACCAATCAATGCCGTTCTCATTAGCCAGCATGACATCCAGTACAATCAAATCCGGCTTGAACGATGCTAGCTGTTTCATGGCCTCTGTTCCGTTATGACTGTAGGAGGATATGAAGCCCTCACGCTCGCAATACACCTGAACAATCTCGCAGATATGGGGATCATCATCGACGATCATGATTCTATAAGCGTCCACCACATCGTCACCTTCCTTCCACGATTGGGGGTACCATTGCCTCGTCTCCCCCTAATTTATGTTAAATTATAGCGATTTTCCTCCTTGTATCTTATCATGCATGATTAGTTCATGGACGTAACTCAAAGGAATCTTTAAGTTCGCGTTCGAGATGAAGCATGCCAATTCTTTTCCATAAAAAATGCACCCCTTGATATCCATCGGATACCCAGGGGCTTTTTCCAATGTCTATTCTACGGAGGTGCACTTCAAGTCGAATCAAGCAGGATTTTTTACTAGTTTACTTGGTTGCTAAATGAATGAACTCACTGAACCTCCTCTGGTAATCCTACAATACAAGGAAGTGATACATAGAAGCTCGCCCCCATCTTGCCGTCGCTCTCCGCTCGAACTCTGCCGCCATGTGCCTGTACGATTTCTCTGCAAATGGCTAGCCCAAGTCCGCTGCCCTCGACCCCTGTCTCCGCGCCCGGTCGATCATACCTGTAATTGCGATCAAAGATCTGTTCGAGCTGATCTGGGGGAATACCCATCCCAGAATCTTGTACGCTAATGGTTGCATAGCGGGTATGATTCTCCTCGTCCATAGTTAGTGCAATACGTACCTCTCCACCCCTAGAGGTGAACTTCATCGCGTTCGACACAAGATTGAACAACGCCTGCTCTAATCTTTGCGCATCCATCTCGACAACAGGCAAGTTCGATCCTTGGTCTTCTGCATCTTCGATATCCAGCATAAAGTCCAACCCTGCGTCACGCACAACGAGCTCATATTGTTCATAGAATCGGCGCAAGAAGTGAACCACGTGAACCGGCTCCATTCGGTACGAGACTTGTCCCGTCTCTAGATGCGACAAGAAGGATAGCTCTTCAATCATGCGGTTAATCCTTATCGTGTTCTCCTGAATATACTTCAGATACTGTTCATTACGTTCCGGCTTGACCTTGTCCTGCACAGCCTCAACATAACCAAGCATGCTGGACAACGGCATACGCAGATCATGCGTTATATAGGCAAGAAGCTTTTTCCTCCCTTGCTCGGAAAGAAGCAACCGGTCATACGAAGTGCGAATATCATCATGAGCTGCGGATAATGCCTGTGTGCGCTCCTGTACGGTCCGCTCCAAATTCATATTCATTTCGATCAGCTTGTTGTTAGCGTCCTGCAGCTCGCTTGCAATCCTCTCCTCATTGGCCGCAGCCCTCGTAAATCTTGAAGAAAGCAGCATCATCTGTGCGATTGTAAACACCAATAGACCAAGCGGAGAGGTATTTCCGATTCGTGACCATTCGTTGTAATATAAAAAGTCGTTGATAACGGTAACTAAAGCAACCACCGATACCAGCAGGAAGACCAGCGCTCCCTCCATACGTCGCACAGCTGCCTGAGCCAGCCCGATCATCAGATAAACCATCTGCAGAACAACCATCACACCGATCAGCGGTAACATTTCTGTATAGATAATGGCAGGAGTCAAGATAACAACGATGCAGAATGCGCCAGTTACAATCCCCGTGCCACGCCGGAACCACCGCGATATATAATTGGGAAAGATGCGATCTGAGTACATCGTGATGATGTACCCACCGCTGCACAGAATCAGGTACTCGATCTTGAACTGCAATTCCCACGGAAAAGACGGCCACAATTTGGTGAGTAATAGCTCGCCAACCAGCAACGAGCGGATACCGAACATTAGGGTGAACAGACCAAAAAACAAGGTTGCTCTGTCTTTGCGTCGCAGGGAGAACAACAGCAAATGATACAAGCCAATGACCAGTAGGCTTGCAGTGACGAACATTTCAGCAGCGATTCTCAGATTGGTCCTTATCGTTAACGCATCACTTCCACCCAGCTCGATATACTTAGTGATGCCGCCTCGATGATGATGGAAGTTGGCGACTTGCATAACCAGTTCTACGGTGTCATTCTCAGGCTGGAAGAATACCAGCTTCGTTGCCAGATGGGGGATCGTTTTACCCTTGTCCCGGCCAACCATACCGACTTCCGCTAGCTGCTCGCCATTCACCCACAATTTATACGAATGGAAAATAGTTGGCAGCCGCAGAGCAAGTCGTTCGTTCCGATCCTGCTCGCTAAGCTCTATGACCACTCGAAAAGTGGCATAGCCTGTACCGTTTAGCTCCTGACCATCTAGCTGATAGTCTAGCCAAGAGTTCGGGATGCTGATCCAGTGGTTAAGAACTCCGTCCCTTGTCGAACGAATCTGTAGATCCTCAGGCGACAGCAGCTCCTGCCAGTAGAACTCCCACTCCCCTGCTAACTTTAGCGGATTCTCACTGACATGAACCTTCGTTAAATCTAGCATGCCTTTTTCACTTTGGATCTTAGGGGAGTCCGGTACAGAGAGGACAACATAGCTTGTAACCAAACCAACAACAATGGCAGCAGCTATATAAAGCCAGATCGTACGAGAACCGAATCGGAAAATACCCCTCATAATGTAATCGACCCCAATCTACAAGATGGCTCTATGTATAAGATAATTTTCTTAATGATAACATTAATATATGAAAATATGACCAATATAGGTCAAAATAAACTCTGTTATATCAATGCCAAATAACGGTTTCTCCGTCTTGCATCACAAGGTAGATCCGTTATTTTAGTGATCATTGTATGGTCTCGCAGTAAGATAAGCTTATTTTCATATAATGATAAATAAATGTGTTAGACTACTATAAGAAGAATTGCCGATCTATACTAAAGAACGGTACACAACTGGATGCAGGCAGTTATTACGATAAACGTAGTTAGAAAGGAAAACCCATGAATAGTTCCTTGAAGCAACTAATGAAATCATTATTAGCACCAGCGTTTCCCGGTGGGATCATAACCTTTCTGATATTTTATTTTGATTACTTTCAATTTGAGCTTGTTGAACAATTTCTACTGTTTGCGGCTTTCGTCATTGTACCTCTTGTCATTTTACTTTTGAACTATGACGACAAAAATAAACATCAACAAATGGTTTATACCGCAATGAAATGGCTTCAATATCCCGCAGCGCTTCTTACCCTAACTTCCATAATGAGCAGTAAGATGTGGGGATTTGCAAGCACGGCAATACCAGGGGTTCTCTCTCTTGGGTGGCTACTGTTCACACTACTACTTGGCATCTATGGCTTGAACACTATTATGATTTCTAGAGGAAAAGCAACGGAAATAGCAATTGGCGCGGGGCTCGTTTATTTTTTTATCGGGGGGATTTGGTTTACCTTATATCAATATCAACTCAACCTCTTCCAAGCTAATCCGGCAACGCACGCGTTAAGCTCGCTCCACTTTCATTTTTCGTCTGCTATCGTTCCGATTTTTATTGGTGCACTGGGACGCATCATGACGAAGAAAAGCTGGTATCCCTGGGTCGTTGCCATCGATATCATCGGACCCATATTGATTGCGATTGGTATGATTTTCTCCAAACCAGTTGAATACATCGGTGTCACTTTGTTCGCCTGTAATATTGTAGTCTACACCGCTTATCTCTTTGCTTACTTGAGGAAAAACTCGTTGGATAAAAAGGCAACCTTCTTTTTAGGCCTATCTTGTCTAGCCTTTTACACGGTTGTTGTCATTTCCATTTTCTATCCATTACTGAGAAACATGTATACCTTAACCATACTCGATTTCATTCCTATTTACGGATCTCTGCATGCGTTTGGTTTTGTCTTATGTGGAGTGATTGGTTGGGTGTACATGGTAGACTCTCTAAGAAAAAACGCCCTGTCTACTGATTCTTAAAGATCAGTAGACAAAGCGCAAAGTTAGAGCCTACATTCAATTCCACATGTACATTCCCTGTACGATGTCGAAGTTATGCTATGAGATTTATTCAGGTATATAAGGCAGATCCAGTGTCTTCGGAACGTTGATGACATGCTTTTCTGTATAAGTGCGGATACCTTCCGCGCCGTATTCACGGCCAATACCAGATTGTTTGAAGCCACCGAAAGGGAACCGAACATCGAGACCCTGCACAGCAGCTGTATTGATCATGGTCGTTCCAGCTTCGAGCTGACGTGCGACGGAGATGGCATTCTCTTCTTTCCCCCACACAGAACTCGTCAATCCATATATGCTTTCATTGTGTAGATGAATAACCTGCTCTTCATCGTCGAATGGCAGAATCGGAACCGTAGGACCAAACTGTTCCTCTACCACTATTGGATCTTGGTAATCGCAACCCAAAACAAGCGTAGGTTGTAGGTAGTAACCTTGGTCAAACAGCTTTTGATCAAGAATTTGGCCGAGAGGGATGATCTTAGCCCCGCGCTTTTGCGCATCTTCAACCAAACCAAGAACGTAATTCTTCTGCTTCAGGTTATTAACCGGACCTACCGTCGTATTTGAATCAAATGGATCACCAATTCGAATCCAGCGATTTGCCGCCTCTATATATTTTTCCACAAACTCATCATAAATAGAACGGTGTACATACACACGTTTGGCGATCATACAGATTTGGCCTGTTGTCAAGAAATTAGAAATGACAATCCGGCGCATGGCTCGCTCATCATGAACATCAAAGCTTTCCAGGAAGATAGCAGCATCATTACCACCAAGCTCAAGCGTCATATCCTTAATTGTTTCCGATGCAGCTTTGATAATATGTTTGGCTGTTGCGGTTCCACCTGTAAAGGCGATTTTAGTAACAAGGGGATTACTAGTCAGTTCAACGCCCACATCGGTATCACCATGAACAACATTGATTACACCAGCCGGGAACTCACTCGCAATAATCTCTGCTACCTTTGCTGCCGCCAGCGGTGCAAACGGACTTGGTTTAAGCACAATCGTGTTGCCCGCAAGTAAGGCAGGAGCGATCTTAATCGTGGATAAAGCAATGGGATAGTTCCATGGGCTAATCGCTGCCACCACACCAATTGGATCATAGGAAAGAATAGTTTTACCATTCTCATGCTCTTTGATCTCTTCCTGTAGAGCCGATTTAGCCTCATTACAAGCAAACTCCATCCACATTAACGAAACATAAATTTCACCGTGTGCATCATACAAGGGCTTGCCATGCTCTCTGGACAGTAAATGAACAATTTCATTCTCAGCTGCTCTAATCTTCTCGATCGCCTTGCGCATCATAATAATGCGTTCATCAATGGAGGTCTTTTTCCATGTCTTAAAAGCTCCTGCTGCCGCTTCAATAGCTTCGACTGCTTGCTCTTTCGTAGTGTCAGGGAAGTAGCCTACGATCTCCGTTGGATTTGTCGGATTCTCTTTTGCTGACTGCGAAAGGGACTTTACATGTTGACCATTAATGAACGCTTCAACTGTAATTGTTTCTCGATCTGCTTGAATTGTCATTTTACATCCCCTCCGTTATCAAGATAAGTTGAACTAAAGATTTCACACAATCCACTCCGATGACAGAATAACCTTCCAATCGCTGTTATCCCCAGATTGTTTTCCAATTCCCTTTTCCATAGGGAAAATCCGGGAATAAAGGCGACCGCTCCGCTTTTTCAGGTTTTTTCTGTCCTCTCCGTTAATGTGTAAATGAATTCAACTTATAAAAACTCATTAATTCCAAACTTCTTCTGCAATTTCCTTAACATAACGAAGTTTACGCCATTGTTGTTCTTCCGTTAGAATATTGCCTTCTTCTGTGGAAGAGAAGCCGCATTGTGGGCTCAAGCAAAGTTGCTCAAGGGGAACATAGGTTGCCGCTTCTGCAATCCGTGCTTTAATCTGTTCTTTATCCTCTAACTCACCTGTTTTCGATGTGATTAAGCCAAGAACGATTTTCAAATCTTTTCGATTTACATATTTTAATGGCTCGAAACTACCGGAGCGCTCATCATCAAACTCTAAAAATAATCCATCTACGTTCAGGCCTCCAAAGATAACTTCAGAAGCATAATCATAACCACCCGTTGAGAAATAGTTGGATTTATAGTTACCACGACAAATGTGCATCGTCACAACTAGGTCTGCCGGTTTATGAGATAATGTTTCGTTGATCATGCGCTGCATCGTTTTCAGTTCTTCCGCTGGTTCGAGACCTTTAGCACGCAGCTTATCGTGACCCGCTTCTGAGAATAGGTCTGCCCAAGCAGTATCATCTAATTGCAGGTATCGACATCCCGCATCATAGAAGGCTTGAATGGCTTTTTGATATGCCTCAATCGTGTCCTGAAGGAACTGCTCCCGATCCGTATAGCTATTGGCACCGTTCTCCAATCGATAAATAAGCATATTTGGACTTGGAATGGTCTGTTTCGCTACTGCTTCACCCGCATGCTTTTTCAAAAATTCAAAATGCTCAACAAAGGGATGTGTAGAGAAATCCACTTTACCCACAACCCGAATCCCGCCCTTGCGAGTCTTCATGTTATGAAATTGAGGTCCATCAATCTCCTCATACAGCTCTACGCCATCCAAGCCGCCCAGAAAATCAAAATGCCACCAGCTTCTGCGGAATTCACCATCAGTTACTGCGGGTACACCATTCTCCATCTGCTTTTCAATAATTCGAATAATCTCTTTATCTTCCACAGCTCTTAATTCATCATATGTAATGTTGCCTGCTTTATATTGTTCACGTGCCTGACTTAGATTCGCAGGACGTAGATAGCTACCTACATGATCATTTCGAAATGGTATCATATTACATATCTCCTTCTAAATCTTTATTCTAATGAGTATAGCATGATTGAAAGGAATGCTTGTTATATGAAAAAGGCATGGCTGGTCATAGCTTTTAACAATAGCTAGAAGACGCTAATAACAAAAAAACGGTCGTGCAACCTTCATGCATTTCTCCTACAAGAAGCTCGCCGCGGTTAATGCTGATGGAATCTCTTCATGCCTCTGATGCGGCATTCCGTGTCGGCTACGAAAGCCCGTCTCAGTTCAGCAAGGAATCTGCTCGTATGTATGACCTACCACAGACGAGGGATATTCAAGTGTTTCGCGGTTCGACATAAAACTTCGAAATACTTATGTAAGCCTGTCACTACATTTAAGAAGCTGCTAGTTACTTTTAATACAAAAGAGGAGCTAGCCGCGTGGCAAGCCCCTCTTATCATTCCATTTAGTTCAGCAATTCTCATACACGGTTCTAGGTGAATTTGAAAAGTTTCAGCTAATTTACGTTATTGAAATGTAACGAATGTTAAGTTCTTTTCTTGTAAGTAGTTTATGATATCTGGAAGTGCCTCTAGTGTGTTCTTGTTCTCGTGCAGTACGTATATTCCTCCAGCAGCTTCAACTTGATGAAAGTATCGCATAATGTCTTCTGGTTTCTTCGCATGCCAGTCCTCCGGGTCTCGATTCCACAGGAGAGTTTTCATATTCAACTTTTGTACCTCGGAGAGAAGTTCATTGTTAACCGCACCGTAGGGTGGACGAAACAAAGTAACGGCAGTATCCGTCAGAGATTCCAGAACACTATTTGTCTTCAACAAATTCTTACGCTGATTCTCAGGAGTAGATTTTGGAATGACACTATGATCCCAAGAATGATTCCCAATTGCCATGCCATTTTCAATTGCATAGATAACAGCATCTGGATTGCCCTTTACTTTCTTTCCAACAAATAAAAAGGTCGCTGCCACCTTCTTTTCTGTTAGAATATCCACGAATTGCTTCGTGAATGGGGAAGGTCCATCATCGAAAGTTAAAGCAACATATCCCCCCGGCAACCCGTAGAGAGGCTTCTCTTCATCGATATCGATGATTTTATGGTATGTTTGATTCTGATTAGGCTGATTCGATATTAGAGACAGGTTCGCTTGTTCTATTTTGCTAGCTGGATCAGAGATTCCCATCTTGTAGGATGCACTTGATGATGTAGGAACAATCCGTTCTTTCAAATCGACCGCTTCCTCTTCAGCCAGCGCCACCCCAATTGATTCTCCAAAAGTATGTACGGAATCGTTTTCACCTTTTGAAGTGATGGATAGAACTATCAACAGACTAACCGTTGTCAGAAATAAAACGCATATCTTAGGTAAGTGTGTCGAGAGTTGCTTAAGCAATTGTGTGTGTTCCTGGGCAGGTTCCTCTATTTCGACCTTCTGCCCTCGATTTTCCACCACAACAGGAGGAAGGTTCCTGATTCTATTTAACTCATTTATATATGCTTCGCTACATGGAAAATAATGCACATCACGAGAAACACCCGTGGTTCTAGTTATAGAACTATAATAACTTTTCCGGTAAGGATCCCACTTGGAATAGAGTGAAAGTCGGATTCTTTCTCCATCTAACGGCTTCAATGCTTCAAATCCATGATACGTAAACTCATCGATATCCACTTTGTATGTGCTTTGTGTATCCTCTTGGATGACAAGGACCTCAATCTGGTTCACACCATCCGGGGTCTTTCCAAAAGACAACAACTCTATTACCTGCGTAACATATGGTTCCATCCTATCTTCGTCCTCTCTTCCGATCAGACATGACTTTAATCGACTGAAGATTCATCATTTTTTCCTACGTTTGATGCAAACGGAGATGTCAGTCGGTTAGTAAAGTCATTCACAATATTAAGGAGATGTGTCTTCTCTTGGCGGAGAGCATCAGATTTCTGCTTCATTTGAGAGAGCTCGGCTTCAAGCCTTATATTCTTTTCCTCAAGATCACTGACTTTCTTATTCTTATCGGTTATCATCTCATTGTGCTTCTGAAGCAAGCCAGCATAGTTCTGGCGTTCGAGTTCAATTACACCCTTAAGCTCCTCGTTTTGACCGGATAGATTGGAATGAAGCTCACGATAATCCTCCATCATTTGATCGACTTTCAAGTTCTTATCGACCAGCTTTCGCTCCAGCTCCATAATACTTTTCTCACGTTCTTCAATGACCTTACCCAAGTTCTTTAGATCTTTGTTCAAACGGTCATTTTGTCCGTTCGCATGACTTAAGCGATCCTGCAAATCATTATTACTTATTTCGACATGCTGCTTGTCCTTGATCATCTGCTCCACGGCAAATAATAGATCAAGCGAACTCTTATCCATATGGCCCTTATTGTTTAAAATAGAGCCAGAGGACTCTTCATTCACTTCGAGATTCGTTGAAGTTGTCAGCAGTTCCTGCTGTGGTTCTTCCAAATCTCTTCTTACGTCAGGGTTCTCTTTCGGCTGAGGCTGTTCAAGCCTACTACTCTTCTTCTTTTGGAACGGAGAAAACATATATGGAATCACCTTTTCTAAGAAATTGTTGAACAATGTTGATTTATGTCAAGCATCCTTTTATTATAGTTGAATTCTCAATTGGAAATTTAGGCCTAAAGAACTAACTTAACATAGAAATATGGGTTTAATGATTGGATAGTACTAACACAAAAATCCTGAGACTACCCCAGTACCCTACCCTTTCTACGTTTTATATAAGTTCTCCTAGTCCCTCTTCCGAGAATGCTAATTAGGATAGCAGCCCTAAGAGGGTCATGTAACTGCTTAATAGTTATCGGAGTTTGGCCTGTATTTCTTAATAAGAATGCTAAAGATTAGAACACAAAAAAGACACCGACATCAGTCGGCGTCTCTGGCTATTCAGTGATTTGGATAAGGAAGCAGAATCTGCTCCACCGAGGACATTCTTTTCTACTCTTCATCATTTTTTAGCAAAAAACTCGCATCAGTTGTGATACGGCTTATCGTAATATCTATAGAGTGAGATCATGAAGATTGCCAAAAACCTGCTACGGGGCGTTGTATCTCGGTGGTGCCTAATATAGCGAAGATATAGAGTGATCCAAAACCAAAAAGATAATTGTAATCTTGTTTAATTAACGTTTCGGGGTAACCATCTTCATCTACTTGCAATAAAAAGGAAAATGACTCCTCCCTCAGCTTCGTATAATAATAGTCTTCATCTTGAATCAGTCTCGGATTTCCACCTACTTTGATTAAAAAAGACTGATCCATCGATTTCTCGTCATTACTTAGTACCCCATCTGAAATGATGTGTTTTATTAGACCTGGGTTAGTAAACCTCTGTTTGGTGCTTTCAGTTGAAATCGGGTGCTCAATTACCTTGATCGAGCAATTAGGATATATATTGTTTTTCAAGTACTCCTCATAATCCTCAGGGATGAAGATCGATATCATGTTCTCCGGTTTAAAGGGATGGATGATGGTCAAGTAAAAGACATATCTCTGGGTACCTTCATGGATAAAGTCATCTTGATCATCAAAAAAGCCGGGTGCATTACCACCGATCCAGCCTGCTCCCTGATCTTTCGCTAGGTTGGCTTCGGCATAATAAAGGATACTGTTTGTTCGCTCAACTAACACTTTCATTTTATTGTCCAAAGGCATTTTACAATCCTCCTTCTTGTGAGGCGGCTATCCCGCTTTTTCCTGCTCGCTGCTATTCAGCTTCTAGAACTCAGCTTATCAAAGATTACGTGATTCATAAAACGATCTATTATCATACTTTCATCGGAGTTCTCAACGAAATTTGCTTCGGGCAATTTGGTATGAGCAGGCGATGTTCAGACTGTGGCCCATGTAAAATATTCAAAAGAGAGGAGCTCCGCTTGAAGCGTATCTCCTCTCTTTTGAATATTCGGCTGTTATTCCCGTAGCGTCTAAGTCTCTGGCGCATGCTAGAGCGCAGACAGCTTCTTGATCCATCCTTCCAGCTCGTCGACCAACCCTTTGGCAAGTTCAAAATTCGTATCTTTCAAGGCTGATTCAATTTGCATTTCGACCGACTTTTTCTTTTGCTCCATTTCTAAATAGTCTTTATCGAAATGGCTGGCGTAGACCATCTGTCTGAATTTTCGCATACTCATTTTTCGAATGGTCTTATTGTCAACGATCAGCACATAATCCATCCCGTTTACGACGGAATAGAAATCATGCGAAACCATAACAATCGCACCTTTATAGTCAATGATGGCTTTTTCCAGCGCGATCTGTGTATAGATGTCCAAATGGCTCGTCGGTTCGTCAAGCAGCAGCAGGTTGGCTTGACTGGCCGCAACTTTAGCCAATTGGAGCATGTTTTTTTCTCCACCGGACAACGATTCGATCTTCTGCTCTAGGATCTCTCCTTCAAAGCCGTAGTTCGCCAGATACGCTCTGACCTCGTCATAAGTTTTGAATCCGGCATCGATGAATTCATGCAGAATCGTATTCGAATCTTTGAGCGTTTCGCCTTGAAGCTGTGATAGATAAGCTACTTTGAGATCCTCATTGATTTCAATGGAATCCTGATTGTTTTTGAAGATATCACGAAGTAACGTCGTTTTCCCGGTACCATTGGGGCCGATAATGGCCACTTTATCTGTCGATTTGACTTCGAAGTTCACGTTTTCCAACAGCAGCTCGTCAAAGGAAACGCTATAGTTATTGACCTTGATTGCGATGCTGTCTTCAACTTTATGATCGAGATCAAATCGAATATTTGGCTGTTTAATATCAACAAATGGTGCTTTAATTCTTCTCGCTTCTAATCGTTCTTGAAATTTCACTCTCGCCTTTAATGCTCTTCCTCTGGAAGCTTCCGAATTAATCGTTGCGATCGCTCTAAGATTTTCGATAACACCATCGTATCTCTCGATCTCTTCCGCTTCAGCAACCGCGATCTCTTGCAGCTCAATCTTCGTCTGAAGTAAGGAGAAATTATACTCAATATATTGTCCGTCGAACTCCTGGAGTTCCGTGTTTTCGAGGTGGATAATTTTGTTGAAACAATGATTCAACAAATAGCGATTATGCGTAACGACTAGCAGCATTCCTTTGTGGGAATTGATCAATTTTTTAAGTGCATTGAGGTTTTCAAAATCTAAAAATACATCCGGTTCGTCCATAATCATCAGATCCGGACTACGGAGCATTTCCTTCATCACTTGAATAAGCTTGAATTCCCCACCGCTTAAAGAGGATATACTTGCATCCCTTAGCTTCATGAGGTTGGCCAGATTCAACTGTTTATGAATCGTATTTTCATAATCATCTCCGCCCATCGCCTCCAGTGCGTCCAAAGCCGATTGCACTTTTTCCATCAGCAAATCCATATCCGATGTGTTGGCCATTTCTGCATACATCGCTGTGATCTCATCCTGAAGCTTGATAAACTCTTCTCCGATATATTCAAAAACCGTCATTTCTGTCGTTGGGTCTACCTGTGAGAACTGACTCATATACCCGATTGTGCAATCCGGATCGATCTCCAGCTTCCCCTCGAACAAATGTCTTTCCGGGTCCATCAGGATCTCGATCAGCGTACTTTTACCACTACCACTTGTGCCGATAAAGGCACAGTGTTGGCCTTCTTCGAGCGTAAATGAAATATTATTGTAGAGTTCTTTTTGCGGGAAAGAAAAAGATAGATTTTCAACTTTGATCATGGTGTTACCTTCCTTGGTATCTGAAATGGTTATTATGGTTCGGAGGTGTTGCAAAACGTAAATGTGAGGTTTCGATTCTCAGCGTAACATTGATTGGGGGCGAGTACAATTGATTTGTATATCTAGGCCCAAACCAAAGTTCGGCTATGTTAGACTACGCATTGAACCAAAGAAACAACATCTTGTTGAGGGATCTGTGTGCCACTATGCGGGTAAGAATCTCTCCATCGCATATATCATTATCCTTTTTCGGATGACCTTTCGGGCTTACGAAGTATCTTTTTCCCGTGTCCAAAACGGCGAGTTTGTTCCATTTCCTCTATCCACATAATGAGACCGGCAAAATAAATCAAATACATATCGAGATACGTTACGTTCAGTCTTTGGCAAGGAGAATAGATTGGTTCGTACATCTTTATAAATTGGTGATTGTGATTTTAGGCTAACCAATCGGCTTCATAGGAGTAGTTTAGCTAGGTTCGTGTTATAATAGTGTTTACTTGATTAACATTCATCATTCTGCCGAGATGGCGATGATTAAGGAGATTGAACTTTGACGAACAACCATGATATTGGAGCAGTTAACGAACTACCGGAAAACATTGAAGAGCTCAAACGGGCGGCTAATCGGACGTCAAGCTGGAGAGACAGACTGAATGCGGTGAACGAATTGGGAAAATGGGATACAGAACCTACCATTAAGTTGCTGCAGAATGTCTTGAAAAATGATCAAGTGTTTCAAGTGCGCGAAGCCGCGTATCTCAAGCTTAAACAGTTGGATGAAGTACAGATGCCTGCCAAAAACAAAGGCGAGCTGTTTAAAGGTACTAACAAAATTTTGCTGCGGATTAAAAAAAGCCTTCCTGAAGGTCACACATTCGAGCAATTTAAGGAAAAACTGCAAAAGACACGTCTGGATATTTATGATACTTATGAGGGCGACAAAGATGCTGAGTTCGACTCCTGGCTCTATGGAATTTGGGAGACGCTAGGTAGAAGATAACCGTCGAGCATTGTATGATATCCGAGTGTAAAATAATAACCAAGTAAAAAGCCACTCCAAAGGTTGGAGTGGCTTCTTTATTTCTTCAGAGTCACCTCCATCAGATAAACGTCACCGAACGCTTGTTCATAGAACTCCCATCTTCCTATCTCTCCCATTACCTTTATTTTCTAGTATAATAATGGCATACAACCATAATTTTAAAATAGAAGGAGAGTTGTTATGGAATATCATGTATCCATACATGGGAGTGATCAAGGAAAAGGAACGGCAGATCAACCCCTCCGTACCATATCACGCGCTGCGGCTCATGCCATGGCTGGTGATACAGTTATTGTTCATGCGGGAGTATACAGGGAATGGGTTAACCCGGTTAATGGAGGAACAGCCGAGCATCGAATCGTCTATCGATCCGCAGGAGATGGGGAAGTCGTGATTACAGGAGCTGAGCGGATTACCAACTGGAAGTCTGAAGGAGACGATGTTTGGAGCACCGAAGTGCTCAATACCATCTTTTCGGTTCGTAATCCCTTTGAGGTGGAACTCAGTGGAGACTGGTTATTTGACGGGCCCTTCCCGGTTCATCTCGGTGATGTCTATTTGGATGGCAAATCCTTGTATGAATGCGAAAGTGTTGAAAGCGTTCACAATCCGGAGGTTTGGCCCGAAGCCAAGTATCCCAAGGATTCACTGTTGAAATGGTATGCTGAAGTTGGTTCTACAACAACAAAAATCTGGGCTCACTTTGGCGGAAAAGATCCTCGTAAGGAAAATGTAGAGATTAATGTGCGCCCTTTTTGCTTCTGGCCTGAGAAGCCTGGATTGAACTACATAACCGTAAGTGGCTTCACACTTCGTCAAGCTTCGCCTCAATGGGCCCCACCTACGGACTACCAGGAGGGTTTAATCGGACCTCACTGGAGCAAGGGCTGGATTATTGAAAACAATATAATCAGTGAATCCAAATGCGTTGGTATTAGCCTGGGTACCGAAATGGGTACAGGTCACAGCATGTCTTTGGAGAAGCATAGTAAAGGCGGGACTCAGCGGGAGCAGGAGGTTATTTTACGCGCATTACGCTCCGGCTGGCATAAAGATCGAGTCGGCAGTCACATCGTTCGAGGTAATGTAATTCATGATTGTGAGCAGGCCGGTATTGTCGGTCATATGGGAGCAGCCTTCAGCCACATTTATAAGAACCGTATTTATAATATTCACCACAAACGACTCCGACACGGTGCCGAAGTCGCGGGAATTAAACTGCATGCTGCACTAGATACTCAAATTAACGAAAATATAATGTATAGCTGTTACCGCGCGCTTTGGCTTGACTGGCAGGCACAGGGCACTCGCATCAGCCGTAACGTATTTTTTGACAACATTTCAGAAGACCTCTTCGTTGAGGTGTGCCATGGTCCATATATGGTCGATCATAATCTTTTTCTCTCAGCCATGAATTTCAGAAATATGGCCCAGGGCGGCGCATTTGCTCATAATTTATTTGCAGGCCGATTTGTCGTTCGTTCCGAGATCACGCGGATTACGCCATATCACTTCCCTCACGAGACAGCCATGGCGGGATACTCTAACATCACGGGAGGCGATGACAGGTAC
Source organism: Paenibacillus sp. (assembly GCA_017512705.1). Taxonomy (GTDB): domain Bacteria; phylum Bacillota; class Bacilli; order Paenibacillales; family Paenibacillaceae; genus Paenibacillus. The sequence goes on along the minus strand of JAFWEX010000084.1, from coordinate 81,729 downwards.
TACAACAATATCTTTTTGGGTGATAACGACGCGAATAAGGAGCCTGTTCCGATCACCTTTTTTGAGCATCTTCCCCTGAAACCAAGGGATGCTGTTGGAGAGGACGGGAAGACAGTCATGGATGGTGTACCGGACAATTCCATTTGTTATCTTCATGCTGTGGGACTTGGCGGCTACGATCAACATCTGGATGTCAAAGATAAGAAGTGGTGGGAATACACTAAAGAGGAGCTTATGGAGCTTGGCGATGCCGCGAAGGATTTTTTTATAGGAAACGCAGTTCTTCCGGTAGCTATGGGTGGCAATTTATATCTTAACCATGCAGTTCCAAGTACTCATGAATCCGATACGAAGATGTATGCACAGAAGGGTATAAACGTTGAGATTGATCCTGGGCTGGGTAAGGTGCTGGTGCAGATTAATGAGCCCGAATTGCTTCGGTGCACCTCTGCCATGGTGATTACTACAGATCTACTTGGAAAGACGTATCACGCCGATATGAAGTATGAGGAACCCGACAGCACTCCATATCATCTTGACTCCGACTTTTTCGGAACAAAGAGACCTGATGCAGATGTGACGCCTGGTCCGTTTGAATTAACCGGAAATGGTAGTGTTGAGTTTGAAATTTAGTTTGTTATTGAGGGTCCAGTCACTTAGGTGATTGGACCCTTTTTTACGGGTAAAGCCTCAATTCTGCTGGAATTTGATTCGGTATCTGTATTACGTTTTGCATATGCGCAACATAAGCGTGATTTAGAAGTCTATTTAAAGGATTACTTATCTTCTGCTTCGTTACGAGAGTATGAGATTGAACATATTTACACTGTTGATGAAAAGATTGCAATGGAACAAGGTGAAAAAATTAGTCCTTTATTCTTCGTGATCTTCATCTTGCCGTTTTGTTCTTAAATTATAAATATAGACTGTTGGAATAAGACCACAAATAAATAATATTCCACCGATCATTGCACCATCAATAATATTAGAACCATCAGTACGTGATACAAAAAAAACGATAATAGTTGAAATTAAAATTAGTATAACCAGTGAAATACTAAACCTTTTTTGTGGGTTAATTTTATTATTCTCATGGTCTGCACTAATACTCATTGATAAGTATGCAGAAATAGCTGCGGTTGTTATAAATACAAGCCATAGAGGATTTTCTTTCATTCCATCTAACCCTTTTGTAACTAAGTCATACCCTAAAATCCCTAGCACACCAATGGTTTGAATAATAAATGCAATGCGGATGTTCTTTAAATTTAGTAAAATTAATCGTTCATCTGTAATTTTTTTCACTTTTCATTTATCCTCCTTTTCTATCCAAAATACTTCATCTAATGTTTTATTTACTACATAACAAATATCCAGACACAACTTTAAGGTTGGGTTATATTTTCCCTTCTCAATTAAGCTAATAGTTTGGCGAGTGACTCCTATTTTTTCTGCCAGTTGTTGTTGTGTCAAACTTACTTGAGTACGAGCAATCTTTACTTTATTCTCCAAGTGTTGTAACCTCCCTAAACAAATTGTAATATATAAATTACATAATTCAATATATATATTACATTTAGGGTGTGATTATTTTTTAACTAAATGGTCTATTCAATCTTGGCGAAGTTATTGAATTTTTAGTAATAGCACAAAAGAAGCAAGGTCAAGAATATACATTTTATCTTGCAAAAGCAGAATGGAATTAAACAAGATACTGAGAAATAATTAAAACGGTAGTGTTTCTGCCGTTTTATACTTGGAGTAAATTTAATAATGAACTATCTACTATCTAGAATTATTCCAAAGCTCTGCTTTACCATAACTTGTGATACGGTTCACCGTAACATGGCTAATGGAGGTTTTTTATAAAGCACTTCAAGATAAAACCAACGTTCCTTTGCAGCTAGTAAAATACAGTCTTCATAATCCCCTGTTGTATGCGCGTTATCTAAAGCATTGTCGTAAGCTAATGGATTTTCAACACTTGAATACTAATCAGTGATATGCACAGCGCCTGAAATAAAGGATTTATAAATGAAATCATTTGAAATGGATATAATAGAACACGGAAGGGGGATTCAAATTATGGAGCATTATAATAATCATGGGCAACAACAAAGCGAAAATAACAATCGAAAAGTAATCATGTGGACGTTTTTACTTATTACATCATTTATGATTGTAGAAGTTATCGGCGGGTTTATGACAAATAGCCTGGCACTTTTATCAGATGCAGGGCATATGCTGAGTGATTCTGCGGCATTAGGGCTTAGCTATGTAGCACTTATTATTGGTCAACGTGCTGTATCAGGGCAAAAAACATTTGGATACCGACGCTTTGAAATATTTGCAGCGTTTATAAACGGTTTAACGTTAATTGCAATTTCTATCTATATTTTTTATGAAGCTGTAAAACGTTTTTCAGCACCTCCAACTGTTGCGAGTACAGGCATGCTAATAGTAGCTGTTCTCGGTCTAGTGGTAAATATTGCGGCAGCATTTATTTTAAATCATGGCGATAATGAAAATTTAAATGTAAAAAGTGCATTTTTACATGTTATTGGTGATATTCTTGGCTCTATTGGCGCGATTACAGCTGCATTACTTATTTTATTTTTCCAATGGAATATAGCCGATCCAATTGCTAGTATCATTGTGGCTATTTTAATTATTTTTAGTGGATATCGCGTAACGCGCGACTCTTTTCATATTTTAATGGAAGGGGCTCCAGAACATTTAAATACAGACAAAATTGTAGAAAAAATATTATCTGTAAAAGAAGTAATAAAAGTAACGGACCTTCATATTTGGTCTATTACATCTGATTTTCCATCATTAACATGTCACGTAAGCGTTGGACAAGATGTAGATGAACAGGTCGTATTGCGTAAAATTCAAACATTAATTCATGATGAATTTAACGTGCATCATATGACAATTCAAATTGAAAAGTAGTGGCAATAAAAAATGAACTGCCTAATTGAACCCTGTAAAATGGTAGCTGTAGTTAGAACACTTGAAAATGGATGTTTGAACTGCAGGTATCATACGTACTCTTGAATTACTTTTTGATGTCGACCGAAAACCATCGGGCTGCTCTTTCCTTTTAAATAACCCATAAACGAAAATACAGTTTACTTCGAAAGAATACTTACCAACATATAAAAAAACCGCACTTACTTATGATACGATTCTCCGTAACATATGTGGAACGAAAAAAGGCGCTTATTTCAGCGCCTGCTAATAAACTCTCTTCAGCAACTCTATAATTTCATCTAGGGTGACGCCGAAGGATGGAAACCCGCCATTTCGTGCCATCTGGTTTGAGAGCAACACATCCACACATTGTTGACGACAAAAAGCTAATAAAACTTCATTTTGTGTATAGGCCGCGAAGGCAACCACTTACACGTACCAGGAGACGGCATGATTATTACTCGAAGTCTCATCCATAATCTAACTAAAGATAAGATAGTCAAGTATTTCATATTTTCTTTAAATTGATTACTTGAGTATTAGAAAAAATAGTAAGCTGATCCATCATGAACTTAGCAGGATATTGGAAATTCCCTTGAATCCAATAGAAGATTAATCCTAGGGTGGCTTTCGATTGATAATGTAAAAACATATCATAATTGATCTTACCCATTGTAGACTTCATCTCAATTAAAATATCTTTTGAGAAAATATAATAAAACAATTCCTCTAAACGCTTTTCAAAATCTGAATGACTATTATACAGTGCATAAAATATTCTTTTATTATATTCAATATATTCAAATATTTGAACGGTTGTAGGTGCTAAAGTATTTACATTAATCCTATTATTATCTTCAAAGGGAGATAAGACCGCCTCTCTTAACCCCTCCAACAATTCGCACAAAGCCTCTTCTAAAAACTCTTCCTTATTCGAATAGTGGGCGTAAAAGGTAGCTCTATTTAAATCTGCATATTGTGCAATCATGGATACTGTAATTTCTTGTTCCGAGTACTGCTCAATTAATTCAAGATAAGCACGCTTCAAAGAAAGTTTAGTCTTTTTAACTCTTCGGTCTATTTTAAGTTCCATACGTCACATCCTATTACAGAGATACCAAACAATTTCACCAAAATTGTTGATTAAGCTTCATTTGAAGGGGATTTGATTACCTCATTATACATAACAAGTGTTAAGTTGAAGTTGTGAATATTATGTGAATACAAGGAGGGTTACAAAAATGAAATTAGAAAACAAAATAGCTGTTGTAACTGGCGCTGCTTCGGGTATTGGTTATGCAATCGCAGAAAAGTTTGTTAAAGAAGGCGCAAAGGTTGTTGTGGGGGATATCACAGACAATATCTTTGACCTTGAAAAAACGTTTGGCGAAAATGTAAAAGCTGTAAAAGTAGATGTTTCAAAAGAAGCAGATGTAAAAAATCTTATTGAAACAGCAGTAAATACTTTTGGCAAGCTAGATATCTTATGTAACAATGCAGGTATTATTGGAGCTTACGCAAATATTGATGAATATACTGAAGAGCAATGGAATAAAGTCATTAGTATCAATATTAATGGCCCATTCTTTGGTATCAAACATGCAGTTCCTTATATGAAAAAAAATGGCGGCGGTTCAATTGTAAATACCGTTTCCATTTCTTCTCAACATGCTACTCCAGGATCACCCGCTTATGTTACTTCAAAAGGTGCAGTTCTAATGTTAACTCGTCAAGCTGGTTATGATTATGCTCGTGATAACATTCGTGTCAACGGTATCTCTCCAGGTGTAGTTAATACAGGTATCTTAAAAGATGTAGACGAAGACATGTTAAAAGTATACTCAGAAGCCATTCCGATGGGAAGAATCGGTCAACCTTCTGAGCTTGCAAATGTCGCTTGTTTCTTAGCATCAGATGAAGCATCTTATGTGACTGGTCAAACTTACATTGTTGATGGTGGAAAAGATACCATTTAATTATTTATAATAAGTATGAAGTGTATGAAGTGTCTATAATTTAAAATAAAATCCCTATGGTGGTTACTTTTTTTAATGTAACCATATAGGGATTTTTTTATTGCAATGTAGATTAGTTATAATGCGACTTTTCACTAATCGAAACCCATGCCTCACAAGTCCCCTTTTCGATAGAGTATTTTCATTGAACAAGATTACCCTTTCGCCGCAAAAAGACAAAATAATGCAAACGTAAGATAATAATTTTATATTCTCTCAGAAAATCATTTCAAAGCAGAAAATCTATTTTTGATACTATAGATTTATGTTGAGAGAATTACACTGTTTTTTTGACTAATCAACATTTCGCCTTACTTGTGGTACGGTTCTCCGTAAAATATGTAGAATGAAAAAAAGGCGCCCATTTCAGCGCCTGCTAATAAACCCTCTTCAGCAGCTCTATAATTTCATCTAGTGTGACGCCGAAGGATTTGTAGTATAATGTGTCGTTTTCCAGTTGCTTCAGGATCGTTTCATTGCGTATTCGTAGCATCTCATCTGATGTAAATTCGGTTACAAAGCACCCCTTCCCTGTTACTGTATAAATCAGTCCGCTTCGTTCTAGTCCTTCCCAAGCCTTCTTTACGGTGATAACACTAACCCCAAGCTCCAAGGCAGCTTGTCGAATGGGTGGCAGACAATAGCCGCTTACTAGCTCTCCCTTCAGAATTTGGGCGCTTATTTGTTCATAAAGCTGTTCATAAATTGGTTTCTCTGATTTATTCGAAATCGTTACGTTCATAACATCTCTACTTTCAAGAATCGCCTCACTGCAATCCGATAGGTAATTAGGGTAAATACAATAAAAATCACAATGCCTAGGATCAGAATAAATAGTTGCCGCACCGTATTATCTGCCCCGGAGCCATAGAAAATGTCGTTCATCCACGGACTCTGGATTCCGATCCATTGGGCAACTCCTGCAAAAAGTGTAGCGACTGTAATCGATGCGGTCGTTGCCGCGCCATACTTATACGCCGTCTTGTAATACATAGATAGAAGTACAATGTTGAAGATCGCGAACATCATAAAGCACAATCCCCAAAAACCCAGGTGTGGCTCGAAGAAATAGTAAGTCAGTTGCGGGTATAGACGAAGCGTAAAGATGCTAAAGATCATTGCAACAGAAAGATGTAGGAGTTCCAGGATGATAATAACAGTTATCCTAGCCTTCACGATGTCTTTTTTGGTCACCGGCATCATCGTACTAAACATTAAATCATTCTGACTTTTAAATCCACCAAAAATGTTCGGTACCGTGATCAAACAAAAATAGAGCGGGACGAGAAAATAAATCCAACCGGGGATCAGCATTAATGCACCCGTAAATAAGGGTAATATGAAGAACCAGGGATTTACCCCTAATTTCAAATCTTTCATCACTAAATTATACATACACATCCTCCTTTTTCGCGAAATAAATCATGATCTCCTCAAGACTCGGCGTAGTTGCCTTTAAGTTGGAGGATGGGTCCAAGTCTTTGGTATGAATCAATCCGGTAAAGCCGAAAGAGTTGATTTTGTAGGAAATTAACTGCTCCTTTACTTGGCGCAATTGGCCCTCACTGCCACTGATTAAACGATAGGACTCCATAAAATCGTGTTTCTCGGAACTGGCGATGATTTGCCCCTGATCAATGAAGGTTATAAAATCTGCACATTTTTCCAAGTCAGATGTAATGTGCGTAGAGAAAAGAATGCTGATCTCGCCGCCAACGATGAGCTCTTGAAAAATATCTAACAGTTCGTCTCTTGATACAGGATCGAGTCCGCTTGTCGGTTCATCCAGGACGAGAAGCTTCGCGCCATGGGATAAAGCAAGCGCCAAGCTGTACTTTACTTTCATTCCTGTAGACAATTCGGCAATTTTTTTGTGTTCATCCAATTTGAATACTTTTAGGTATTTATAGTAGGTTTCGTCATTCCAATTGTTATAGAACTTCCTTGTGATATTGGTCAGCGTTTTGATCTTGCTTCGTGTATAGAAATCGATATCGCCGAATGCGCATCCGATTTCCTGCTTCAATTCGATCTCGTGTTCGACGATGTTCTTGCCAAAAATGCATACCTCGCCGCTATCGACCTGAATCATGTTCATGATCGATTTGATCGTGGTTGTTTTTCCTGCGCCATTGGCACCGATAAACCCCATAATATAACCCTTCTCCAATTGAAACGATACGTCTTTTAGCTGAAAGTTGTTGTACTTTTTATTTAAATTGCGAATGTCCAATGCCAGCATGCCGTGCCTCCTCATCAAATTGTGTATGTTGTGCATTCACAATATATCACGAGAAGTTCTTCTAGGTCAACCATTTTTATCCTATTTTTAGATAACCCTAATGACCTTGCTTGTCACCTCCAATTCCGTTCGGTCAAAAAGTAGGCGGGGTAGCAACCGCTATTAGCAGCGTTTCGCCATTCCAGATATTCTTATAACTATGGGGGATTCTGGCATCATAATAGATGCTGTCCCCATCTTCGAGCGTGTAACGTTCATTGCCCAGCATAAACTCCAAACGTCCGGAGTGGACAAATAGAAATTCCTCGCCATCGCTATGGCCGACACCGATGTCGCCATAAGCCGCTCCTTCTTCCAACGCTCCCCATATCGGTCCCATTCGGTTGTTGCTTCCTTGACTGAGCGCGTACCAGGTAATACGTGAACCTTCGGAATGTACCAAAGGTTTGCGTTCGTTTTTTCTAACGACAATGCTTCGTTTCTCCTCGCCGAACAAATCGGTAAAATTCACGTTTAATGCATTAGCTACACGCTTCAGAACACTGATGGACGGATTCGCCTTATCGCGTTCAATTTCACTGAGAAAAGATACGGATACAGAGGCTGCTTGAGCTACCTTCTTGAGCGTTAATTTCTGTTTTTTTCGCGTGCTTCGAATGGCTTCGCCGATTGAATTCATGTGCAAACCTCCTGAATTTCGATGTAATTTCGCTGTTGGCGAAATTTATATATTCATATTAGGTGTAAAACATGAGCTATATCAAGCCCTTTCACTAGAGCGAAATTACGGTGTAAAAACGTTGATATAGCCCAATTATTGGGCTACCATTTAACCAAGGTTGGTGAACGAATCTTACCCGATTTTCCTGGCGATCGTTCGTTTCAACAGAATTATTTTCATTTGCAGCGAAATTCCCATGAATAATGAGAAACGAATCACATTGATTCAATATGCCCTCCTTGTTATCCGGATCAAAGAAAATAAATTAGAAGGACGAAAGGAGTTAAAAGAATGACTGCTAAAATTCCCAAAGTCTATCGAGTCGGTGATGTTACCGTGATGCGTGTCACGGAGATGATGCTGGACGGTATTCCGCCAGAAGTATATTTTCCGGGATCGTGGAACCCCCTGTTCCTGGAGGAGAATCGGAACTCTCTTCCGGCCGGCCTGATCGATGGAAATTCTCAGCTTATCGTCAGCATTGGAACGTGGGTGGTGAAAACTCCGAAGCATACGATCCTTATTGATACGGCTACAGGAAACGATAAAAACCTGCCTTTAAATCCCGATCTCGCCAATCTCCAGCTCCCCTATCTTCAGCGGCTGAAGGAGGCAGGGGTTACACCGGAGGAAGTAGACCACGTTCTGCTAACGCATTTGCATGTGGACCATGTCGGCTGGAATACAAAGCTTGTGGACGGAAAATGGGTACCGACCTTCCCCAATGCCAAATACGTATTTCCCCTCGCAGAACAGCAATATTACTCCAGCGAAGTCAGTCACAACAAAGCAAACGAAGCAAATTTTAATGTTTACGAAGAAAGCGTATTGCCTGTTGTTGAAGCCGGCTTAACGCAGACTATTGGCCCTGAGGGCGGAGATTTCCTTGATATATTCACATTCATTCCGACACCCGGCCACAGCATCGGCCAAATGTCCATACGTCTCAAATCTGGCGGGGAAGAAGCTTTATTCGGCGCCGATGTGATGCACCATCCTTTTCAGGTCTATAATCCGGAATGGAATTCCATGTACTGCGAATTTACCGATCAAGCGCGTGTTACACGGCTTAGGGTGCTGGAGCTCATAGCGGATCGCCCAGTCATTTATTTCAGTACGCATTTCCCCGGAAGCGCGGCGGGGTACGTGACTCGCAGCGAGGGCAAGTATAAGTGGAACTTTATTTAATACAACCTGACAACAAAATCCAATACGGAAGGCGCTGAGCTTATGACAACCAGTGATTTTCTTAAAAAAAACCATATCGTGACCGAGGATCTGCGTATCCCGAGCGATACGCCCGGAATCGAGCTTTATGTACGAAATAAACGTCCCGCTTCCATGAATACCTTCTCAAACGAAAAAACAATCGTGATGGTTCATGGCGCTACCTATTCAATTGGCAGTCTGTACGATGTGGAGCTGGACGGCTTCTCTTTTCTGGACTACCTTGCCGGCCATGGCTATGACGTATACGCCGTGGACGTTCGCGGCTATGGCGGCTCGACAAGACCGCCTGAGATGGAGCAGCCTGCCGACCTTAATCCGCCGCTTGTCCGCACGGAGACAGGGGTCCGGGATTTGGGTACAGCCGTGGACTACGTTTTGAAACGCCGGAATTTAACGAAGGTCAGCATACTGGGAATGTCTTGGGGCGGAACGGTTGCGGGAGTTTATACCAGCCAAAACAACGAGAAAGTAAACAAGCTTACGCTTGTTGCACCGCAATGGCTAAGCTCCAAACCGGTTCCGATCGATACCGGAGGCCCACTCGGTTCATATCGCCTTGTTGCTGTCGGCAGCACGAAGGAACGCTGGCTGAGCGCGGCGCCAGAACATAAACGCATTGATCTGATTCCGGACGGTTGGTTTGAACAATGGGTCAAAGCTACTCTTGCTTCGGATCCGGGGAGCTTAACCGATCATCCTGAGCATATCCGGGCGACCAATGGCCCTATTCTGGATATCCGCGAGTACTGGACGGCTGGCAAAGCTTTCTATGATCCTAAGGATATCACGGTTCCTGTCCTTCTTGTCCATGCCGAGTGGGATATCGATGTCCCTCTTGAATTGGCCCAGAATTTCTTCACTTCCCTGACAGGGGCCGCTTATCGCCGCTGGGTGGAAATCGGTGAAGGGACGCACATGGTATTACTGGAGAAAAACAAACTTCAAGCTTTTCAAGCCATCCGCGGTTTCTTGGATGAAGCATACGCGCCGGCGAAGTAAAGCTACCACTGCACGAGCTGCCCGGAATCAAATCCTTGCGAAGAGTAAACGTATTCTCTGTGAGAAGCACCACGGTGAAGTCGAATTCAAAACAATCCAGTTCCTGGCCTTTATTGAAATGATTAACTAAATATTACATTAGCTATGTTATTATGTGATAGGTATATCACATTAATGGCGAGGAGCTGTTTGAATTGACAGTTACATTAATTACAGGTGGAAACAAAGGGCTGGGCTTCGAAACTGCACGGCGATTGATCGAACAGGGTCACAATGTGTACATTGGTGCTCGCAGTGTAGAACGCGGGAAAGACTCGGCTGATAAGCTTGGCGCAAAGTTTGTACGGATTGATGTGACCGATCTTACGTCCATACATGAAGCAGCTACCGAAATTAAACAAAATGAAGGGCATTTGGATGTACTTATCAATAATGCGGGAATAACAAGCGGTCTTCTGGGCGCTAATGATGTGGATGCAGAAGACTTCCGCACCGTTTATGACACCAATGTCTTCGGTATTGTTCGTGTGACACAAGCATTTCTTCCTCTTCTGCACAAATCGGCAACGCCTGTTATCGTCAATATCAGCAGTGGGTTAGGTTCCTTTACCCGCGTGACAAATCCTGAAAAGATTGAATCGCAAATAAACGATTTGATTTACTCGTCATCCAAAGCGGCAGTAACAATGCTGACTGTGCAATATGCCAAAGCCTTGCCTGAATTCCGTATAAATGCCGCCGATCCCGGCCCGACAGCAACCGACCTCAATGGGCATCGCGGCTACCAAACCGTCAGTGAGGGTACAGATGTGATTGTGAAGCTTGCGACTCTTGACTGCAATGGACCTACGGGTACTTTTATGGATCGGAATGGAGTCGTTCCTTGGTAAGGAGGGACTATGTTGTGTAAGCTTTATCGCGGCAATGCTCCTGGTGCTCTTTAACCCGGCGTTCGGAGGAAAGCTGGACAGAAGGACGCAAGCACGCATAACAATTCTGTTAATTACAAAAATAACAAGTTCGTGAATGCTATCCCTACAATAACTAGAATGTCTTTGCGCAAGTTTTAGGGCCATCCTTTGCCAGGATGACCCTTTTGCTTTGTTAAACTATCGTTTCCCGTTAGTTGAATCCTTACTTTTCCCGTGACGGAGAATTCCCAGTCCCAAATTAATAATTTACCAGTACATCGAGCCAGAAGCGAATCTGGGCGATACTTAAATGAATTGAAAAATCCACGCCTTGGGACATGGTTTTTTGCGCCAACTACTGAATGATCTGATCTTACAAGCTTTGCGATGTGGGACGAACAATAAGTTCGTTTATCGTCACGTTAGCCGGCTGCTGAATTGCAAACAGTATGGTTCTCGCAATGTCGTTAGGGTCAAGTTGGTCCCATTCCTGGCTGCCCAATTTCTCCAATGCCGGGAAAATCGAGTTGTCAGTAATAGTATCATACAACTCGGTTTCCACGGCGCCTGGGGAGATAAGAGTTGTCCGAATATTTTGCTTGGCTCCCAGTTCGGTTCGCATACCTTCCGTTAAAATCCGTACAGCATGTTTGGTTGCACTATAAATGGAGCTTGTAGGGAAAATGATATGCCCCGCAATGGACGAGAAATTAATAATGTGTCCCTCATTGCGTTCTTCCATATGCTTGTAGACAGCCGCCATCCCATAGAGGACGCCTTTAATGTTTACGTCTATCATTCGATCCCATTCATCAACCTTTAAATTCTTAAAGAATGAAAGTGGCATAATCCCCGCGTTATTGATCATAATGTCGATTTGTCCGTAGGTTTTAATGGTTTCATCTGCCAATGCTTCCACGTCGGTACGAGAAGTGACATCAGTCACTTTATAGCTGGCTTCGCCTCCAGCAGCACGAATTTCTTCCTGCAGTTGCTGCAAACGATTTTCCCGACGAGCGGCGAGCATGATTTTAATACCGTGTTTGGCGAGAAGTCTGGCAGTAGCCGCTCCCATTCCGCTGCTAGCGCCTGTGATAATTGCTACTTTATCCATGTGTATTTCCCCTTTCTCCGGTTTTAGCCAGTCATCGTTGGCTTGATTCAAGGTTATCAAGTTAAGTTAACTCTAAGTCAAGCCAGAGAAAATAAAAAAAATACGCCCTCCATCCGGAGGCGCGCATCACATAGAGAGAAGTGCTGCATACGGTCGATCTAGGGCAGCATCTTAGTCAATCTTTTTTCCTGCATATCGTATAATGCCAACTTGTAATTGATTCGCTCCAAACATTTAAAGGTTTCCGAGAGATCCCTCTCCACCTTTTCCTTATGCTTGAGCATCATTTGTTTTCGTAACTTAAGCGTGTTCTCGCCTTCTTGGTACAAATCCACATATCGCTTGATCTGGGCCAGCGGCATGCCCGTCGCCCGCAGGGCCATAGTAAAACTCAACCATTCTAGACTTTCTTCGTCATACAACCTATTTCCGCTTTGATCGCGCTTCACGTACGGTAATATACCTTCCCGCTCGTAATACCGAAGCGTATAGGCCGAAATACCAGTTTGCTCCGAAACTTCTTTAATTGTAGACATATCCAAGTCCTCCTGTAGTTAGAGTCCACTCTAACATTTTATCCATAAATTGTTTATATTTCAATTAAATAATTCAGGATAGGATATATCGATTTTACTGTATCTTCAAAGAAACCTTGACTAGAAATCCGCTTCCGTAATATCGCCAGTAGGTTTGGTAATGACAATTCCTGCATTATTGACAAGAGATTTCCAAGATGAACGCATTCGGCCGTTTCGGGGAAACCGAAGACATTGCAGCTGTCATCCTCTTTCTTGCAAGCGAAGAATCACAGTGGGTGACGGGGCAAACACTTCGCGCCAATGGCGGTTTTATTTAACTTACAGGAAAGACTTTCATCAACCCCTTCGCGGTTAAACCGCTGTAGGGGCTATTTGTTTTCAGCAATAATAGCTCTAGCATGTTTTACAGTAGCTATCTGTGCCTTAATCCTAAAAAACTTGCCCTACTTGTGGTACGGTTCACCCCGATTTATCTTCACCGCGCGATAAATCTGCTCCACCAGCACCAGCCGCATAAGCTGATGCGGCAAGGTCATGCGCCCGAAGCTCAAGCGCTGCTTTGCGCGGCGCAGCACCTCATCGGAGAGCCCATGGCTCCCTCCGATGACAAACACGACATGACTCGTCCCATAGGTGCCGAGCTTGTCGATCTCTACAGCCAGCTCCTCGGAACTCCAGAGCTGGCCATCCAAAGCGAGCGCGACGACGTGCGCCTCGCTCTTCACATGCGCGAGGATGCGTTCACCCTCGCGCTCCTTCACCGCCCGTACCTCAGCATCGCTCAGGGTATCGGGCGCTTTCTCGTCTGCGACCTCGATCATCTGAAACTTGATGTACGGGGCGAGCCGCTTGGCATATTCCTGAATGCCCAGCGTTAAATATTTTTCCTTCAATTTGCCTACGCCAATAATTTGAATCAACATATGATCATTCCTCCTGAATCGTCGTCCTTGCACACAACCTATCTATCATCCAGATGCTTCTATCGCATCACCTCATTCATCCGCACCACATTCACTTCAAAATCTTCACAGCACGCTCTGTATTCCTTCGTTCAATATGTACGGTTCGTGAGAAGCCGTGAGAAGCCCTGCTTCACATCCCTTGTAGACCCATTACATACATTACACGTTCCGTCATTCCCCACAAATGCAAAAAGAGCGCTCAACACGCTCTTCCTGCTTCTTGCTGTGATGTTCATACCGGATCGAACCAAGTCTAACGCCAGAAGCACTACCGTTGCTAAGCCATGCACAACAACATCTCATAGCAGCATCGGATAGCGCTCCCCGGCGGCCTGCTCTACAGTACGCTAAACGACAAGAAATTCCGCGTGCTGATCGCACTCAGCGCATTTCGCAGGCGGGTCCCAGTCGGCAAATTCCGTCTCCTTCAGATCCACAATATCTGGAGCGTCCTCATATTCATCCACAAACATGTCGATGGCAATGTCTACGTGATCTTTGCATACAACGTACATCCGTCAAGCATCCTTTCTGTCACCAGCTATGTTCCCGATTCACGAGCCGCATATCCTATAGGATAGCCACTTCTCAGTTCTATCACACCTGCTCCCGAAAAGAAACCCCTAGATCACGGTTCAGTGTAAAAACACCCTAGCGCATACCATAAATACAATCTAATCCCACTTTACCTCTGTCTGTTCACACTTGCTTGATAAACACAACTAGAATCCCCATTCTTCATGCCACTTATCATCTAATAGAAAAATTAAAAAGCATCCTTCTAAAGGATACCGATTAGGTACCTCCATAAGAATGCCCTTTGCTTTGCTTCGCCTTATACCATTGTATATATATCTTTACTTATACCTTCGCCTACATGTTTACTTTTACTATTGTACTTATCTTTACTTATGCTTGTATTTATATCCTTACGAATATCTTTGCTTGTGCCTGTCATTCAAATCTTGCCAGTGCCTGCTCTCCGTTTCGTATACGACTTACTCCAATCCAGACTGTGCCTTCGTGAGCAGTTTCCCACCTTGAAAAGCAATTACCGCATTGCCGCCGTTACCCGCTGCACCTTTGTAGTTATACACGACCATGTTCTCTGCTTCACTCAGTGCCTCACCTTCACCGCCGAGGATCTCGATGACCTCTTCTACAGACATGCCAACTTCCAGCTTCTCATACTGGGCGAACGTAATCAGGACTCCGTCCCCTTTGCCAGCAGACCCATTGTTTCCTGCGGTGACTGGTGTCTGAACATTCGCACCTTCTCCAGCCAATCCGCCTGTACCCAGTTCATTCAATTTCTTCTCCAGCTCAGTAATTTTCTGCGCCTGCTCATCATTTTTGATTCCCTGTTCAGTCAGCTTTTTCTCTAACTTGGCAATCTTGTCCTGTATTGCAGTTGTATCTATAGATGAAGCTGGGGTGCCCTCCGATCCACAAGCAGATAACATCAGCAACGATAGTACCAGACTTGTTCCTCCCAGCACCTTCTTCTTATTCTTCAACAGATTCATCTCAAGAATCCCTCCATGTTCAGATTAGACAGCCTGATCCCACGATATACAGGCTGTTATTTTCATCAACGACCTATGTATACATACCGTCATCAGTTTACCATATTAAACAACGAATTGGTTCTGTGCCTTGGTTTCAAGTCTCTCCATGGGATTTTAGAGAGCGTACACCCTCCCATTCAATCCCAGCTACATGAATATAAAAAGAGTGGTCAGAAATTCTGATCACTCTTCTTCGACATGAACGTTCTATTCTCACTCCGGTTTATCCGACAGCTTTACGGACACTTTCTCCGCTTTCCCGTCCCGGTAGAACGAAACTTCCAGTGTATCGCCGATCTTTTTCTTATCATACAGGAATTTCCGCAGATCCAGTGTGGACGTAATAGGTTGCCCATCGAATTCCGTAATGACATCATTCAGCTTTAAGCCTGCCTCGGATGCTGGACCGGAAGCTTCCAGCACGACCACACCACTGTCCACATGAGAAGGCAGTTTGAGGTCTTTGCGCTGCTCATCGTCCAGTGGAGCATATGGATTACTCAGGTCAACGGTATATACACCTAGATAAGGACGGGTTACTTTGCCGTGAAGCAACAGTGAGTCCACCGTTTTCATCACTTCGTTCATCGGAATCGCGAAGCCGAGGCCCTCAACGCCGGTATCCGAAATTTTCATCGTATTGATACCTACCACTTTTCCGTCCAGATCAACCAATGCTCCGCCGCTGTTGCCCTCGTTAATTGCTGCGTCCGTCTGAATAACGTTCTGCTCCCAGTCGTACACGCCATCCTGGTTAATAGATACAGGCAAGATCCGATCTGTGTAACTTACAATCCCCGATGTCAGCGTTCCGCCGAGACCGAGTGGATTACCGATCGCCAGCACCGTCTGACCGCGTTGCAGCTTGCTCGAATCACCAATCTCAGCTGCCGCACCCAGTCCTTTATCATCTGCGGACAGTACTGCAATGTCGCTCACTCGATCCTTGCCCACCAGCTTCGCTTTATGAGTTTCCCCGTCCACCGTCATAATCTCCAGATCACTGGCACCTTCCACGACGTGATGATTCGTCATAATGTAAGCTTTGCCATCTTCCTTCTTGAAAATAACCCCAGAACCCAGCGCAGAATCTTCCATGGACAAGCTGCTGCCTGTTTTATGATTCACGATGCTGACCACAGAAGGACGTACTTCTGCGGCTGCATTAATGATACGGTCATACGGATCAGCCGCCTGAACTGTCTGTGTAGGGCCTCCGCCTTGACCCGCAGCATTCGCAAGAGGCAATTGGGTTGAAGGCTGACTGATGAAGCTAAACAGCATAACCGTCACAATAGAGCTGATGACCGAACTAATAACTGCTACCTTCACAGTCGAACTGAATTCCGAGCGTGATCTGCGCGGATTGCTCCAGCGATCACGTGCGCGTCTCCCTCCACCCGGACGAATAATCTGAAGTTTGCCTTTCTGTTCAGGTTCGGCGCGTCTTGATACCTTGGTTGAATAAAAATCGTCTCCAAACAATCCCATCGTGATCCTCTCCCCTTCGTTGTCACGCATCAAGACCCTGACTGCCGCCCCAATTTATTGCATGGAAGACACCCGGTAAACTCCCCTGTATCCTCATGCTTTTTTGCATTTTCACAAAATGGTCCTGCACATCGCTACCTCCCGGAACCAGGCCGGGATCAAACGTTATAATTAACGGAATGGCACTCCATTACCGTGTGCTCTATCAATCATACTCTCACATTCTGCGAGATTCCATTTCATACGCAAAACAGCCACATCACAATGCTCCTTATATACTAAACACTTTAGATCCCAAAAAGTTGCATAATGACGTAAATAAACGTAAATTTTCATGATAGAGCACCTAAATATAAAAGCCCATACTCTCTATCACCACAAAATGAGATGCGTTAAGCGTTATTCTTTGAAATCCATAGAACTTTTCTGATCCCATGACCTGAAAAAACAGCCACCGTTTCAGCATACACATCCTGCCCAGATAATGTTAGCGGCAAAAAGAGGAATGTTTTCCATCCAGCCTGACTACAATAATAGTAAAAGATCAATTCAAAGCTTCATAGAAAGAAGGAGGATTCCACAATGGAACGCACAAAAACACTCACAGCTATGGACGAAGTGCATATGGCGGCCAAACTGGCCGATCTCAAAGAAGAACATTACCGCAACACACTGGCTCTCAGCACAATCATAGAATTGCTTATTGATAAAGGTGTCCTGACACGCGAGGAAGTAGAACGTAAGGCTGCCGAGCTAGACAGCTTTATGGCTCACCCACCCTATCCCATGGTGTAGGCCGATCATAGTACGTATCGCAGAGCTTGAATTCATGATCTCGATAAAAACAGCCCCGGCTTTCCATCGCATCTCGCACCGACATTTTAGCCAAATCCATCATATTATGATCTCGACTGAGATGTGCCAGATACGTACGCTTGATACGTCCGTTCATCAGTTCACTAAGCGCCGCACCGGCTGCCTCGTTCGACAGATGCCCGATATCGCTCAGAATCCGGCGCTTGGTGTTCCACGGATATCGCCCCATACGCAGCAATTCGACATCATGATTCGCCTCAAGCACGAGCACATCTGAATCGGAGATGGCATCACGAACCTTGTCGCTCATATAACCGAGGTCTGTCGCCACAGACAGCTTCTCGCTTCCATCATCGAACGTGTAACCTACCGGTTCAGCCGCATCATGTGAAATCCCGAAAGACTCCACGCGCAGCGAGCCGAAATCATGCTTTTCTCCCGTTTCAAAGATCCGACGGTTCTCCTCCGGAATCGCTCCAACCGATTTTTCTAATGCCGCCCATGTATTTGTATTTGCATAGATCGGTAAATTATATTTCCGAGATATCGCGCCTAGTCCTTTAATATGATCTGAATGTTCATGTGTCACCAGAATTCCGTTCAGTTCCGTCCCCGAAATCTCCCGTTCCAGAAACAATGCCTCCAGCCGTTTTGCGCTGAGGCCCGCATCAATCATGAGTGAGGTTGCCCCATGCTGAATGACCGTGGCATTACCTGTCGAACCACTGGATAACACCGTAAAATATATCCCCATAACGCATTACTCCTCTGGTTTGTCTGACTTGGGACTGAATACATCCCCGCTGATGCCCTGCACGTACAACACTTCGCCACTTTCCAGCACGAATCGCCATGCCGGCATCGCTACTTGTATATCTGAATTGAACAACTGGCCGTAGTAGCCCAGCTGAATATCTTTCACAATTGAATCGTTCGGCAAAAAGTTTTCGATCAGCGTACCCAGCGCTTTGGGCGCCGGAAGCACCTGCTGATCACTCTCCTCGGCGGTTGTAATCCGCACAGGAGTCTGATGATAACCCGTGATTTTCTGATCGCTGTAGAACAGCTCCAGACTCACGTTAAAGAGTGGCCATTTGCCGTCCACCAGCGGGTGGAGCACAAAAGCCCCATCCTTCGCCATCAGCTGATCCAGTCGGTACGTGCCGATTTGCGGAATCTCCGCCTGCAGCGCGTCCACCAGCTCACTTGGTGAGAATATCAGCTTGCTGTCTACAGGTTCTTCCAGCTCTACCTGAATACCTGACTTGTTCTCTTCGATGAACTCGTAAGATAACTTCGGTAATTTCGGCGTCTCATTCGGAATGGGTGCCAGCACCTGAATGCCCTTCTCTTCCATCGCCTGCTGTGTATTGTCTGCGAGCGAGGTGAAATCCAGATTGGCTCCGGCTGTCTCCCGCACATCCATCCAGATCTGATAACCGAGCACCAGATTAAGCAGCAGGAAAGCATAAATTAATACATTTTTGGCCCGTCCCCAATCCAGAACGTTCACCTCCTCGTCCGTGTGATGATCTGCTTCGTCTGGCTTGACCAGGCATTTATATCTTCTAATTCAGCTTATAACTAGAGCTGCGCATTTCATCTTTTCGCCTTCTCCACACAACTATGACACCGTTGTTTCTTCACCATTACCGAATCGGATCACCCAGACCGGGATCAACCGAAGCCCATCCTCCAGTGCTGATGTACGATATGCCGGGTATACGTCCACGACTTTACGGTTTTCACCAGCTACTTTTCGGATCAAACTTTTCAACTGATCTCCGCCAGGTAACTTGATTGATCTCTTGCTCTCTGCACCCTCGTTCAGATATTGCAAGGATCGCTCATAACTTGATACCGTCTCCTGCTGCATCCCCACGTTGATCCTGCCGAAGCGGAACTGCATCGAATCCATGATTGGAAAACTGCCATAATACTGCTGGAATTGCAGCTGTGTTTTATTGTCAGCCGACCTCAGCATCATGCGCGAGCGCCCTTTCCAGCCACCATGCTGGTTAACAAAATCAACCGCAGACAGCGCATCCTTCGAGGCATCACTTTGCCCGGTAGGCGGTGCTGCAGGGTCCGTATAGCTGATCCAGCGCTGATCCTGTTTCACTTGCAGACTGCGTTTGCTGTCTGTATAGATCTCTGACCCATCCTTTTCCCGAATATTCCGGGTCATGCTCGGGTCAAAGAAAAGACTACGCTGCATCTGCTCCACCGTGAACTGCGCTGTCGGCACATCCGCTTCAATCGTGTCCAGCGCCTGTGCCGGAATATAATATCCGCCTTCCATCAGTGTGTACGGTGTCCAGCTCGTCCCAAAATCAACATGCTGCTGCACATCCTGCACCGTCAGGTCTGCCTGAGTAGCTTCATAGACCACGTCGCCCTTGGCACTGAAAAACAGCGCATGGACCTTTGTCTCATCTGAGGCCGTGTATATCGCAATACGATTGATCGTTTCTCCTTGAAAGAGAGAATCTGTTCCCAGACGCATCACGCGCTGTAATAGAGTCACTGGCATGCCTTCCTTAAAAGACAGCTCAAAGCCAGAGCTCTGCTTACGAATCTGATCCCAGTTCACCGATTGCACATTACGACGCTGGAAATCTTCAAACGTTCGACCTTTTAGCCTCGAATAGATCAATTCATAGAATGTATTTCCAGGGTAAAACACCGTATGTTTGTCCTGTCCCAGATGAATAATCATCTGTTCCGGGAAAATCAGCTCTTCAATATTACGCTCCTGACCCATATTCTCAGTTTTCACATAGTTGGTTTCCGAGGTAACGATAGAATCACCACCACCTGGCAAACGATAAATCAGGAAGTAACTTTGAATTAGACTGGCTGCTACCAGCGAAGCGAGCACCATAGATTTAATTCGTTCCTTCAAGGTGCTCACCCCCTTTATCACGCATTGGCAGGGTGAATGTTACTGTTGTACCCACATCCACCTCAGATTCCAGAGAGATGCTACCATCATGAGCCTTTACAATTTCCCGGGCAATGGACAAACCTAATCCTGTGCCGCCCATACTACGGGAACGTGCCTTATCTACGCGGTAGAACCGTTCAAATATCCGATCCAGATCACGCTGTGGAATACCCATCCCTGTATCCGATACAGAGATGGCTATTGTATGCTCGCTACTGCGCCGGGCTGCAATCGTAATGGTACCGCCCTCCAGCGTATACTTCAGCGCATTGGATACTACATTGTCCAACACCTGATCAATCTGATCCCGGTCCAGTGGAACGGGTGGAATATCGTTTTCTACAGAGAGCACGGACTGAATATCCTTCTGGTTCATCTGGAAGGAGAATCGATCCGTCACTTCTTCCAGCATCTCCATAATATCAATAGGCTGCTTACGAAGCAGAGCCTCCTTTGAATCCAGTCTAGACAGGTGCAACAGATCCGTAACCAAGCGAATCATGCGCTCGGTCTCATTCTGAATAACACCCACAAATCGTCCCGCAAGCTGCGGATCTTCCAGTGCTCCGTCATCCAGCGCTTCAGCATAGCTCTTAATCGTAGTCAGTGGTGTACGCAACTCATGAGATACATTCGCCACGAATTCACGCCGTGAAGCCTCCAGTTCCTCCTGCTCGGTTACATCCTGCAACACTGCAATGGTACCGGTAATGCCCAATTCACGCCGATGTACCGGAGTGAACGTCATACGAATTACCACCGGTTCTTCCTGACCTGCTGGAGCAATCTGAAGTAAGGTTGAGCCTGTGAAACCACTTGCCAGAGCTTCCGCATCTTCCGGATCAATGCCAAGCAGAGCAGCAAAATGCCTGCCTTCAATATCGGATGAACGCATACCAAGAATACTGCTCGCACGGCGGTTAACCAGAATGACTTTGCCATACTCGTCGGTGGCTACCACCCCATCACTCATATTGGTCAGGATGGACGTCAGCTTCTCTTTCTCTTCTTCATTCTGAGAGAGAGCATCTCGTAGCCTGCTCGTCATATAGTTAAAAGCACGGCTAAGCTGACCAATCTCATCTGTACCAAATACCGGTGTCTGCTGATCGAAGTTTCCTTCTGCAACGGCTGTTGCCCGCCTTGTCACTTCCTTGATCGGCTGAGTAATGGTATGAGACAAAATGACACCAAGTACGGCCGTCAACACCAAGGCTATCAGTATACCGGAGATAAAGATCTTGTTAATGCCCTCCATTGTGGCGTACAGCTCGTTCATGGAAGCAGCGATGTACACTGCACCAACGATTTTGCCGCCGGACAATACCGGCTTGGCCACAACTTTTTTGCGAACATTATCCTCGTCTACAATATATTCCTCATTATCCCGAATACCCTGCAGCGCGCGGCTGACTACCGTTTGGGTATTTTTACGCCCGACATAATCAGAATGTGAACTAAGGGAGGTGGTTAGCACTTTGCCACTGGCATCCAGCACCTGTATCTCGGCACCGTTGATGTTGAACAAATTGTTGACCAGAACACGCAGGTTCTCTGTTTTATCCTCACCGGCTTCTGATTCTCCGCCAGCCATGGTCTCACCCACCAGAACGGACAGCATCTCTGCCCGTGCCTGCAGATCCTCCGTAAAGTTGCTCGTCAGTGAATTCTTCATCGCACTTACAAAATAAACGCCGATTAATTGCATCGCAATCAGAATCAACAGTACGTAAATAATAATTAATTTCGCTTGAATGGTTCGAAAGAATGAGAATTGCCAGAATCGGCCCATTATATCCCCACGCTTTTGGCACTGCGCACGAGATAGCCAAGCCCCCGGCGAGTCAGAATTGTTTCTGGCTTACTCGGATTTTCTTCAATCTTCTCCCGCAGCCTGCGGATTGTCACATCCACCGTACGCACGTCTCCGAAATATTCGTATCCCCATACAGCCTGCAGCAGATGCTCTCGCGTCATAACCTTGCCCGAATGCTTGGCCATATAATAGAGAAGCTCATATTCCCGATGTGTCAGATCAAGCGGTTCCCCGCCTTTGTATGCTGTATACATGTCCATATCAAAAGCCAGATCCAACAGACGAAGTACCTGCTTCCCTTCTTCCTCCGGTGCTTCTACAATCGTTGCAGGCTTTTGCTGTCTGCGCATCTGTGCCTTCACCCGTGCAAGCAACTCTCGTGTACTGAACGGTTTGGTTACGTAGTCATCAGCACCCAGCTCTAGACCGAGCACTTTGTCGATCTCCCCGTCTTTAGCTGTCAGCATTATAATCGGAATCTCCAGATGGGCACGCACTTCGCGGCACACATCCATTCCATCCTTACCTGGAAGCATCAGATCCAGAAGCATCAGATCCGGTTTTTCGGATAACGCCAGTTCTACCGCACGAATACCATCAAACGCGCAGATGACCTCGTAACCCTCTTTTTCCAAATTAAACTTCAATATGTCTGCGATGGGCTGCTCGTCATCCACCACCAAAATCTTACCCTGCATCGGCTGAATTCACCCCTATATCGTGCTTAATCCGCCACCGGCGTTATCTCTATAAAATCTATCTATTGGTCTATATTCCATTTCGTGTTGTGTGTTGACTATTGTCAACGTTCTATACTTACAGTTTAACATACCTGGGGCACAGTCACATCCCGATCTAACCCCTCAAGGCCGTTTCCTTAAAATATTTCACATCAAAAAACAAGGCTAGCTCTAGAGCCAACCTTGTTATCATATCGACATCATCATGTGATGCCATGTGTTTTATATATTAATTGAGATATGTCATCGGATTTTCTGCTGTACCATTTTTCAAAATCTCAAAGTGAAGATGCGTCCCCGTAGAACGTCCTGTATTGCCCATCACACCAATGCTATCACCCTTCTCTACCACTTGACCAACATCTACACTGATGCTTTTCAAGTGACCATAAAGTGTTTCATAGCCGTTGCGATGGTTAATAATGATCACATTCCCATAACCACTCTTCTGCCCGGCAAAAGTAACTACACCTTCGTCCGCGGATTTAACATCCCGGTTACCGACCAGATCAATACCTTTGTGCTGACGCCCCCAACGCTGACCATAACTGCTGCTCATGGTAGCATTAGATACAGGCCATGCAAATTGCCCTGTGCCTTCACCAACCACTTTGGTTCCCTTGAGTACAACTTCAGTTACAGCTGTTTTGATGACTTCCTGGCCCAGCCACTCTTCACGAACGACTTCACCATTTTCTTTGGTGATGCGATACTGCATGTTTTTGAGTCCACTTTGACCCGGACGAACGACTTTGGTTGTACCAGCCTTCAGCTCAGCGCTTTTACGCACCTCGACCTGAGGTTTCACTTCGATCTGCTCCACCACTTGCTCAACCGATTTAACCGTAATCGCCGGCTTAGGTACCGTCAGCGTCAACTCTTCTCCGATCTGAAGAGATGTCTCTTTGATGCCTGGGTTATTCTGGCGAATCTCACGTTGTGTAATATCATATTTAGCTGCAATGGAAGAGATCGTATCTCCTTCACGAACTACATAAGTTACAGGCGCGTCTTTACCGACGGTTAAAGCTTTAACCGCCTCAGAAACTTCCCATATTTTATTCGGATCAGCCTTCACCGTATCCGTTGTTACATCTTCCTTAATGTCTACGGATTTTAACGTTGAACTTGGCCCTTTGTCCTTTTTGGAGGAATTAGCCGATACTGACTTCGTCTTCAATGAGCTTCCCATAGCCGATGCCGGTATGTATTTGCTCTGTACTTGCTGAAGAACCGCGTCTGCTGTTTGCTGATCCTTCACAATGCCGATGACTTCACCGTTCACTTTAAGTTCTACGCCTTTGGCGTAAGCGGTTAACATGTTACCTAGCTTGTCTAACGTTTCCTCACTGTTGACTTGTGGTTTATATGCTTTTACCGTCTCCGTTGTGATACCGTCTGTATTCAGCACCATCTCCGCATCCGGATATTTGTTTTGATATTCTTCTGTTTTTTTGGCGAACAACTCCTGAAGCTGGGCCTCATGTGCTATTGTGCCAATTTCAGTGCCCTTAACCATAACCTTATAATAAGGAACAGTGTTTGAGGCTACATATTGCTTAGCTGCGAATCCGATAGATACGGCAATCAAAATGCCACATGTGGTGGTCATGATCCATTTACGCGATGACAGAATTCTTTTCTTATTTGAACTGAAGTTGGACATGCTCATGCTGTTTTTGTCTTCGGCCTTCCGGTGTTTTCCGGATTGTTCGTGTACCCGGTGTTGATCCGGTTGGCGTTTGCCTCTGAAACCTTTCATGATTCTCTCCTTTTCAGCACTTCTTGATCTTCATTTTCTAACCGACATCACCTGAGAGTGAGTCTTATGCGAATTAGTTTAATCGTTATAAAATCTTGTAAAAACAGGACTTTAGCTATGCTTGTAAAAATGTCAAAATTTTAACCTTTAATCACACCCGTATACTTTAACACAGGTTTTACAGTCATTTCAACTCTAATCGTCACAGCGCAAAGCCGCGCCCCGTCTGGTTTTCCTGAAATATCCATTGTTCAGAGCAAGTGTTCCATGACCCATTATGCCTCAATTGTTGATGTAGTATGTAATTTTTACGCTAACTTAAGACTAGGTTCTAATACCTACTAAACTGCATTTTTTTTGCGTATATATACAAAAAAAATCCTCCATCAGATCAAATCTGATGAAGGATTTTAACGTAGCGTTTACTCGTACGCTATGAGTTATTACACTCTAGCTTTACCGATTACTTTCGGCTATTGTCATGTACTATATTATTGCTTCATGGCAATGATGATAAACCGCTTCTGCTTCGCTTCCCAGAATCCATTCTGCTCGATCTCCAGATGAATCTTCCATAAAGAGTCACGATAACGATCAACTGTAAAGTCCGGCACTTGCCAAGGAATGGTTTTCAAATAATAAACCAATGCCCCGATATCGTAAAAGCGCTGCACAGGTGCAGCTTCATGCTTTTCCTTGATGTGGAACCCATTATCTAGCAGTTGATCTACAGCAAAATCAAGCTCCCAATCTGCATACTCTGTTGGCATAGGGATATCTAACTGCTCATTAATCTCCCGGCAATCAGACCAGCCTACCTGTTGTGTCAGGAAGATTCCTCCGTCAGAGAGCACACGATTGACTTCCTGTGGATCATATGACTCATGTCGATTGAGAACTAAATCAAATGCCCCATCAGTAAAAGGAAGTTGTGAGTCGTCTGTTATAGAATATACCTTCACACCAAGAGGTCGCAATCGATCTTCAGCAATCGCTATGTTTGGAGGGTACGCTTCCGTTGCACAGGTGTATGCAGGAAGAGGAATCAGACTTGATAGAAATTCTCCCCCTCCCGTGCCCATGTCCATCATTCGCTTCGCATCATGCATGTATTTCTTCGCCATCGTACCGTAAGACCAAGGCAGTATACCGCTCTGTACCCGTCCACTATCCGTAATATAACCAAAGTCCCAACCTTGGAACGGTAGCTCTACTTCCTTCAGCCCTTGCTCAAATCGATCCCTAAACGTATTAAGCTGGTTTGACTGTAAAGTTGACTCTCGTTTCGTAGCATTAAATGTATTCTTATTCATAAGGTAGAACCTCCCGTAATCTGTATTCATGCCCTCGTTCGGTATAGATTTAGTATTTCGACATGAATGGAGGACCACGAATCTGATGGTGGGGAGACCACGGTAGAACATTATAAGGTTGTTATATGTCGTGCTCTTTGCTGATCATCTTCATTGTTTTTCCTCCTAGACATACGGATATATTCATAATGCAGCTTCGCCTATAAGGTGTCTGTTGGATGCAATTCTATCGTCTTGTGCATTATTACAATTATATGGATTTGGAAATATAACGGCAAGTCCAACAATCAGAACTACGAATCAGGATCTACGATCCCCATATCTAGAAACTGTGAAACTCCATCATATGACTGAACGTTCTTATGGCTATTGACTTTTGACTGATACGTTCTTATGCCTGTTGACATTTATTCGGCTTGCAACACTTCCATTAAATTCTCATATTCTTCATTAGTAAGATATTTAGAGATGACCTGTTCAATCTCGCGCAGTTCCTGCTCGGTTAGCCCGCCCTCCATTGCTCCCGAGATTTGTTGCATTTCCTTCTGAGGTAGCTTGTTCATCAACAGAGTGAAGATTCGTTCTTTTTCCTCCGTGGGCAGTTTGTTTTTGGCATCTGTAATATCATCTGGTGAGACGACCACAGCATCATTGGCTTCGCTGTTATCGTTGTTCGATCCCTGACCGCTTGCTTTACCGGCTCCTGCAGCTGTTCCACTGCCATCCACCGTCCCATTACCAGAACCCCCGGCTGTTCCGGAGTCCGTACCTTCTGGCGTATCCTCCTTACCAGGATCAGCTTCGGCGTTTCCATTATTCGAATCATTGCCCATAACCGAAATTGCATTCTCCGGTGCTTTTTCTTCTTCCGTTCCGGTTGGTTGATCGGTAGACGGTGTCTCAGGCTTTTCTCCCTCACTCGACTGTTTACCGCCCATTGCTCCCTGGAACATACCCAGCAGGCCGGTAGGTTGACCTTCCCACTGTATATTAAAACTGGCAAGCAATGACTTGGCATACGATTGTACGATTAATCCTGTCGTAAGCAGCGTCAGTGAACTGACCAGCAATACGATAAGCACGATTTTAACAAACCACACCAGTAACTTCATAGCTATTTCTCTCCTTCCGTTTAAGTACTCCCTGAATTCAATAGATTTTAAGTTCAACTTATATACTGTTAGTCAGTATTGACGGAAATCTGGAGATTATATCCGAACCAGACACAAAAAAACCTCCAGCTGCGCTACAGTAGCAACAACTGGAGGTTTGAATATTTTAGATCAGTGTCTATTATACATAGATTGGTAGAACCTGATTCGTCTGCTCACGGTTACGGCCTACAGAGAAGATTGCAATTGGAATGCCTGTCAGTTCGCTTACACGCTTCACATAGTTCTGTGTATTGACTGGAAGATCTTCCAGCTTCTTCGCACCTGTGATATCCTCGCTCCAACCTGGCATTTCTTCATATACAGCTTCACATTCAGCCAACATCTTCAAGCTGGCAGGATAGTGAGTAATCACTTCACCACGATACTTGTAACCTGTGCAGATTTTCACAGTATCCAGACCTGTCATTACGTCCAAAGAGTTGAGAGACAGCCCTGTAATCCCACTTACACGACGAGCATGACGAACAACTACGCTGTCAAACCAGCCTACACGACGCGGACGTCCTGTTACCGTTCCATATTCATGACCTGTCTCACGAATCTGGTCACCAACGGCATCATGCAATTCTGTTGGGAATGGACCATCACCTACACGGGTTGTGTACGCTTTGGCTACCCCAATCACCTGCTGAATGCGTGCTGGACCAACACCAGATCCAATACATACGCCGCCCGCTGACGGGTTGGATGAAGTAACATATGGATACGTACCTTGGTCAAGGTCAAGCATTACACCTTGTGCACCTTCAAATAATACTTTTTTGTTATCATCGATGGAATCATTCAACACAACCGAAGTATCTTTCACGTAAGGACGAAGAATTTCTGCGTAACCAAGATAATCCTTCAGAATCTCTTCTACGTCAACCGGTGTACCGTTATACACCTGCTCAATAACACGGTTTTTTTCTTTAACTAAGTGGCGCAACTTCAGTTCGAAATCTTCTGCATCCATGAGATCCACCATGCGGATACCAATCCGAGCAGATTTGTCCATGTAACACGGACCGATCCCTTTGCCTGTTGTACCAATTTTGTTCGGGCCTTTGCTCTCTTCTTCCAAAGCATCTAGAACCATGTGATACGGCAAAATGATATGCGCGCGCTCACTAATAGACAAGTTTTTCGTTGTAAAACCGTTATCATGAATATAATTAATTTCTTCGATAAGTGCCTTCGGGTTAATCACCATACCATTACCAATCACACATGCTTTATCTGTGTAAAAGATACCCGATGGAATCATCGTTAGTTTGTATTTTTTGTTATCAATCAGAATCGTATGACCCGCATTGTTACCACCTTGATAACGAGCCACTACATCGGCGCTCTCTGCTAAATAATCTGTGATTTTACCTTTTCCCTCGTCTCCCCATTGCGTTCCCACTACAACTACCGTTGACATAGTTAACATACCTCCGTGGGTGCCTTGCGCACCTTTTTATTGGTCTGTCCGTCCTCTATCCCGGTAGGCATGATACGCAATAAACCGACTGAGAAGCGTGCTAACGGACAGTAAAGATTCCCTTCCGTTACATTCAAGGGAAGGTTATACTGCTTTAACGCAGCAATATTAGTGTACCAGTCCCTTTTTTTAAAGTCAAATGAAATGGCGAACGTTTATAAATGATGTTTGTTTATTGTTCGGAATTATGGCACTATTCCACAGTAAAAAACCGGTGATTTCAGTCATCTTTACTTTGACTGTGTTCACCGGTATTTTTACTTCTGCTATTCATTCACGCTATATATGGTATGAATCCTGATATTGAATCGCATCTTTACCCTATTACTGGTTGTACCGGATAGCCTGTGCATCTCTGTTCAGAGTAATCACAGTCTACCCTTTACATCGCAAAGGCGTCATTATGCGCCCTCTCGTAATTGACGAATTTGTTAAAGTTTTTCAGGAAGACTAGCTCTACCGTTCCTACCGGACCATTACGTTGCTTGGCAATGATGATCTCGATAATATTTTTCTTCTCGGTTTCCTGGTTGTAGTAGTCATCCCGATACAGAAACGCTACGATGTCCGCATCTTGCTCAATCGAACCCGATTCCCGCAAGTCACTCATCATCGGACGTTTGTCCTGACGCTGCTCTACACCCCGGCTAAGCTGAGACAAGGCAATAACTGGAACTTCTAGTTCCCGGCCAATTTGCTTCAGTGTACGTGAAATCTCGGATACCTCTTGTTGACGGTTCTCTCCAGCTTTTCCACGTCCACTAATCAACTGGAGGTAGTCAATCAGGATCATGCCCAGACCTTTCTCCTTCTTGAGACGACGGCATTTCGCACGAATATCAGCTACTGTAATCCCTGGCGTATCATCAATATATATGTTGGCCTCATTAAGAGCCGCGATCCCCATGGTCAGCTTCTGCCAGTCTTCATCGCCTTTGAATTCCCCCGTACGAAGAACTCCCGCATCCAGATTGGCCTCCGCACAGATCATCCGTTGTACGAGCTGTGCTGCGGACATCTCCAGAGAGAAGATCGCTACCGTTTCTTGTGCCCGAATACCTACATTCTGAGCGATATTCAAGGCAAAGGCAGTTTTACCTACCGATGGACGTGCCGCTACAATGATCAAGTCACTACGCTGGAATCCAGCTGTCATCTTGTCCAGATCGACGAATCCAGAAGGGATTCCGGTCGTTGTTCCCCGGTTCTGATGCAACGTCTCCACTTTATCGAAAACTTCCATGAGTACATCCTGGATGGCGATAAAGCCGCTGCTAGAGCGTCTGTTGGATATCTCCAAAATACGACGCTCGGCCTCGCCAAGCATGGCTGCCACATCTTCTCCGCCTGTATATCCTTCGCTCACGATCTGTGTTGCTGTGCGGATCAGACGGCGAAGCATCGATTTCTCTTCGATAATCTGTGCATAATAATCTACGTTGGCTGCCGTTGGCACACCATGGGCAAGCTTGGCAAGGTAGCTGACGCCACCAATGTCCTCCAGTTCGCCTTTATCCTTTAGACGTGAAGTCAGCGTAACAAGGTCAATCGGTTGATTTTCCTCACCCAGCTGAATCATCGCTTCATATATCAATTGATGGGGCTTGTCATAGAAATCCTCGGTTTGCACCCGTTCCATCGCTGTAATCAGAGCCTCGCCCTGCAACAGGATTGCACCCAACACAGCCTGTTCGGCTTCCAGGTTCTGCGGGGGAATCCGGTCGAATAACATTTCGCCGCCCATCTTACTCCTCCGTTACCTGAACCTTCAAGGTAGCCTTCACTTCAGGATGTACCTTGACGGTTACTTGCGTTACACCAAGCGTACGGATTGGCTCTTCAAGCTCAATTTTACGCTTGTCTACTTTAAGACCTTTTTTGGACAATGCATCTGCGATCTGTTTGCTTGTAATTGCGCCGAACAAACGCCCGCCTTCCCCGGATTTTGCCTTAAGCTCTGTCACTTCCGCTTCAAGTTTTTTCGCGAGAGCTTCTGCTTCTTGTTTCTCTTCCTGCTTACGTCTTTCTTCCGCAGCATTCTGGTTATCCAGTGTCTTCATGTTGCCCTCGGTTGCTACACGTACAATTCCCCGTGGCAGAAGAAAGTTCTGAGCATACCCTTCAGATACTTCCTTCACTTGCCCTTTCTTACCTTGACCCTTCATATCTTTTATAAAAATGACTTTCATTCGAATAACCCCTCTTCCTTTTCGATTTCAGCCAGTACGTTCATCAGCTGTTTCTCCGCTTCTTGCAGCGTTCCTTCAAGCTGCACAGCTGCGTTTGTTAAATGGCCGCCGCCACCAAGTCGCTCCATCACGACTTGAACATTCATGCGTCCAAGTGATCTTGCACTAATGCCAATCACTCCATCCGGACGCTCACTAATGACAAATGAGGCTACCACATCGGTCATATTCAGCAATGTGTCCGCCACCTGGGCGATCATCATCTGTGAGATCTTGCTGCCAGGGTCCGTGACCGCCAGCGCAATGTTCCCATATACCATTTTAGCATGCTTTATGATTTCTGCCTTAGCAATATATTCTGACAGATCTTCTTTCATCAGCTTCTGGACCATAATGGTATCAGCACCACTGCGACGAAGGAAGCCCGCTGCTTCAAACGTCCTGGAGCCTGTATGCAGTGCAAAATGCTTCGTATCCAAAGTTATTCCGGCAAGAAGTGCCGTTGCTTCTAGTGGTGTGAACTGTACCTTCTCATGAATATATTGTAAAAGCTCGGTTACAAGCTCAGCCGCAGAAGAAGCGTAAGGCTCCAGATAGATCAGTACGGCATCGTTAATGAATTCCTCGCCGCGGCGATGATGATCCACCACAACCACACGGGTTGCCGATTGGACCAGCTTAGGTTCCATCGTCATTGAAGCCTTGTGTGTATCCACCACAACCAAGAGTGTATGCTCTGTCATCATCTGTGTAGCCTGATCTGGTGAGACAAAAGCCTTGGACAACTTCTCGTCCTTGTTCACTTGATCCATCATCCGTTCAATGGAGGGATTAACCCCGTCTAGCACAATACGTGCCTCAACATTGTACAGACTTGCAGCCTTCCACACTCCGATAGATGCACCGATCGCATCCATATCCGGCATTTTATGCCCCATGACAATCACTCGGTCACTCTCCTGCATGAGGTCACGTAATGCATGTGCAATCACTCGCGCTCTGACACGTGTACGCTTTTCTACTGCATTGGACTTCCCACCGTAAAAAGACAAACGTTGGCCGGACTTTACAGCCGCCTGATCCCCGCCACGTCCAAGTGCCATGTCGAGACTGGATTGTGCCAGCTCTCCCATTTCACTGATGCTGTCTGACCCAAATGCAAGTCCAATACTCAGCGTCATGGGCACTTTCAAATCGGCTGTCATCTCCCGCACTTCGTCCAGAATGACAAATCGGCTCTGCTCTAGTTCTTGCAGGGACTTATGATTAAGCATCATTAAGTAACGATCGGATGACAGACGCCGCAAGTACACTTCATACCGCTTAGCCCATGCTGTAATCTCACTGGTGACTCGGGCAATCAACGCTGTGCGTTGCTGATCATCCATTCCTTGAGCAGCCTCGTCCAGGTTATCCAGCACAAGAATACCTAGTGCAATACGCTCATTTTCGTATTTATCCCGTAGAACAGCGAGTTCTGTAATCTCATATACATATACATATCGCTCTTGCGGGTTATGAATTACGCCATAATACCGGTCATCCAATTGAAATTCATCATGGAATTCTTTGGAAGAAGGCTCTTTTGAAGCTTCCTTTTCTTTATCCTTTTCTTTATCCTTATCCTTCTTCTCCTTCGGTTGAGGGAGACTAGGGAATAGATTGGGCAGTGAACTGCCAACTAATGTTTTCTCATGAAACATCTCCGCAACGAAGCGGTTGTGCCACTCTACCGTACGGTCCTCACTGTAAAGCACAATTCCAAACGGAAGCATACTAACGGCCTCACCCTCCATACGTTTGATACGAATGGTAAGACCATTAATATATTCATTTAGTTCACGGCGGAATGCGAGCTCTGCCTTGATCATGACGATTCCCAGCGCTGAAGCCAGTATCAGACTAATCAAACCGAGCGTCCAGTTATAGATGGTAACAAACATCACGAGCAGTAACAGCAGTATGAACGCCCATACGGTATAATAGCCGTGCCAGCGTTTCTTTAGAAATTTAGGCATGACTCATCACCCTATCGTTTTGATTTCGATATTGCCTCACGGAGCGGGAACGCCAAATCGATAATTCCGACAATGCGAAGTGGACTAATAAAGAATACTAACGCTCCTAGAAAAAATGGAAGCACCGGGTTCCACTTTTTCAGATGTGAGAGGAAGAAAAAGAAACCAATGGCTTGAATCATGAAACCAAGATTAATTAATGGTGACAAGTTCATCGCAATCATCTTCCAATATGATCCGTCACTCTGTTTGGAGACCACTTCAATGATCAGAGCCAAAAAGTAATACCAGATTAACGAACGAGGCATCTGCCATTCTCTTGCAGGTGGTAGCTTAGGTACATTGAGGCCCATAGCGCTCAATATAGGACGAGCAATAACATGCGTAATGAATGCCATAATCATGGACATCACAACCAAAGCAAAAGGAATCATCAACTGAGTTTGTCTAGCAACATCTTCCGTCATCTCAGGCGTCCATACAAAATCATATAATACCTGACTCGATGAATTGATAAGCGGTTCAGTTGCGATCTGGACCATATCTTTAATATAAGTGGACAGATCGAATTGAAAAATCAGACTGCCGATCAAAAGTAATAACAAATACTCTGCCAGCAATGCCCCAGCACCTGTCATGATGGCAAAGAGCGCCGATTTTTGTTTCTTATACGCATTACCCATAACGATCGCTGGCAAAATCAAGATCAACATTAATAACAGGAAGATCGGGTTAACCACGACCAAAATAATAGCAACGGGTAGAAGATGGAACACAAATGATGTTACAGGGAGTGAAGCATACAAAATAACTCCTGGAATCATCATAAAAAATATAGAGAGCACCGATAAAGGAGTGAGCAGTGAAAATATCAAAAGTAAAAACACTGCACTCCATATAGCTGATTTAAAGCTAAAATTCAACAAATTCACCTCTTACGCATATGATCTTCGAGCGCGGAAATATCCTGATACCAGTCTTCAAGCTGATGACCTTCCTGTTTGTGCTTTTTCAACTTTTCAATAAGCAGCGCATCCAGATCTTTAAATGGGATACCGAGCCGCCGGCCCAATATGTAACTGCTCATCATTAAACTGGCAAGACTATCTCCGATTCGAATCGTGCTGCCTTCCCACAGTGCTTTAAATAATCGGGATACCTGATCAAGTACTTCGGTTTTCAGCCATTCAATCACTTTAGCTCGCTTAGCTACATCCAGTTCTTTAGGCATCTGGCGAAAGTCACTCTCCCCCGAAAAAGCTTTATTCTCGATTATAGCATAAAAAGGGGGCTCGCAAAATTACCCTCAAACAGCGGGGAATTTATCTAAAACTCCATGTCAGATACGATCCGAGCCCCGTACATCTTATTCATATATATTCGTAATAATCGCTGTGATTATCCCTGATGGCTTAACTATTTTAAAAAGAAATTAACTTCTGGCCTTCATAGACTCCTTGGCAACAATACCTTCACAATATTCGATAATCTGGCTACGTCTAACAATGCCGATAAAACGCTCCATATCATCCACCACAGGCACAAAGTTCTGTACTTTGGCGAGATTAATCAGGTCTTCCATATTGGCATTAATGGATACGGGCTTCATGTCCAGCCTTAACGGAACATCTTTGAGAAGAAACTTTGAAGCGTTTTCAAATGTTATCTTTCCCTCCGAATTTTTCATATACCATAACAGATCGCCTTCTGTAACCGTTCCAATGTATTTGCCTTCCTTATTCAAAATAGGTACAGCTGTAAACCGGTGATACTCCATCCGTTCCAGCGTTTGCCTTAGCGTAGAGTCCGACGTCACACATGTAACCTCTTGTTTGGGCAGCAAAAAAAATGCGATGTTCATACCCTCGTATATCCTCCTTCTGTATTACTACTTCAATGGATTCGCTTAACTTATATTATACGTTATAGAAGAGCGGATGTTCCAAAAGGATAAGCACCTTACACGACAAAAAAGTCTCGTACAAAGAAAAAAAACAGCAGCCGCTCATTGTCGTACTGCTGATTGTTGTGTAGGACACCCATCTGTATGGAGTTAACTATTCCATTTTCTTCCGGTCAGGAATCATGACTTCACCGGCTGGGGTTGATTGATCCATCCAGTTCTTAATCAGCTCTTTGGCATATTGAACATCATTTTTGTCAGCTTGACCATAATAAACACCATCTTTACGCATACCTTCGCTCAAAATGGTGAAGCTTGAAACCTGCGGTTTTTTCTGTGTCAGCACCTGTTTGGCCAGATCAATAATAAAGGTAGGTTGCATATCCGTTTGAAAATTATCCCCCATGATCTGGAACAGTTCAGGTATCTTTGCGATCTGATTCAGATTCAACATCTTGTTTGCAAAAGCATTTAGGAAAATTTGCTGCCGATTCGTGCGGTTAAAGTCACTATCTTCCCGATATCTCACATAATAAAGTGCTTCCTGGCCATCATAGATCGGCTTACCGCCCTTAATCGTGAACTTCTCATGATTCGGATCTTTGTTCACGATATCCTTATCAATGGGTAGTGATATCCCCCCGAGGGCATCAACCACCTGTTTAATCCCCTGAAAATTAATCGTTGCATAATAACCTATGTCGGCATCAAGAAACTTTTCCACGGTACGGATGGACATATTTTCCCCGCCAAAGGCATAAGCATGCGCGATTTTGTCATAATCATCTGTCCCGTCCTTGTCTGCGTCCCTTCCTACAATCTGCACATACGTGTCACGCGGGATTGATACGAGCAGCACTCGAGACTCTTTCGGACGAACAACAGCGTAGATAACTGCATCGGAACGTCCGCGGGAATTCTCGTAGTCACGTTTATCTGAGCCCAGGAGCAGCACAGAGAATGGTTCTTTGCGATAGACCGTCGGATCCGGCGTATTATTCCCTTCCTGCGGAACGTAAGATTGCGTAAGTTGTGCTTCAACCGTATCAGCCAGAAACAAATCAAATGCTGCCACAGCTAACTGCTGGCGAAAAATATAACCGCCAATGATCAATACGACAAGTGATACAAGTGTTATATATAGGCCTTTACGACTTTTCTTCTTCTTCTCTTTAGTTCTGCTTTTCATCCATCTATTCCTTCTTCACTATCAAAATTGAAATCCTTTACTACCCATTAAACGTTGATAACGTCTGCTGACACGCAGTTCTCCAAACTTTTCTATATTTAAAACAGAGTGCCCCTTATGCTCGTTCTATTGTAAACATTCATTCATTATGAAAAGTTACAATCGGGTTAAATAAAAAAGAACAGTGACACTATTCTGGGTTACAAAAAGTTCACTGTCCTTTCAATTCTATTGAATTATATTGAACCCACAGATCCATCCTGAATCTGTTGCTGTTTCTCTTTTTGACGAAGGCGACCTGTAACAAGAGCCACGACCAACGTAAGTACACTAAAAATAACGGCTGACCAGAATAGCCCACTGTAGCCTTGATTTGTCGTTTGATGTACAGCTTGAAGCAACGCTTCCCGTATATTGACATCTGGAATTCGTGATAATCCGGCAATCAAACTGGAAATATCACCTCCCGCTGCGCTTCCAGAAGCATATTGTTCCAGCATGGCAGGCGACACCTCGATCCCCCGCTCTGCCAAACCGGATTGGATGTTCACACCGAGGTTAGAGAACGAACGCGCCAAAAACCCAGCAAAGATTGTAGGTGCAATGGCCATCGCCATCTGACGAAACAGGGAGCTCGTCGCTACCGCAATGCCTTTATTGTTCTCTCCCGCCTGTTCAGTTACCAGCACATTAACCGGCGCACCCAGCATCATACCGAAACCAACTCCAACCAGGACACTCGCTATGACAAACTGCCAGATATGCTCGACCCACAGCGGGAAGAGCAGGAAGCCCACTGCAGAGACCAAACCGGCGACAGATAACGTCCAGATTGGACCTTTGCGGTCAACCAGATAGCCCCCTCCTCCTGCTCCAATGCCTGAAGCCAGAGCAAGTGGCGTGAACCAATATCCCGAGGCACTGCTGGATACTCCTAGATATTGCTCCACAAAACCTGGAATGAAAATGACAGAGGCCAGAATGGCTCCCGAGAAAAAGGCAATGAGCAGTGTCCAGCGGAAGGATGCAATGCCCAGCAGTTCTGTGGAAACGACCGGTTCACGGTCTGACCCCTCCAACCTTTTTTCCATAAAATAAAACACTACTAACAGGGCTACACCAGCCAAAAAGAATCCGTAGAACATTGGTGAACCCAAGCTCTGAAGTAAATTCACACCATCCAGATTACTGAAGCTGTACATGAGACCCAGCACACCCAGTGTCAGAACAGCGATACCGCTCCAATCAACAGCCGCACGATTCAATTCCTGTTCTTCCTGAATGAACTTAATTCCGGCTATAAACAGCAGAATTGCGATCGGTACATTGATGAGAAACAACCAGTGCCAATTCCCGGTAATATCAAGGATAAATGCACCGACGTTAGGTCCGAGA
This sequence comes from Paenibacillus sp., assembly GCA_017512705.1. Taxonomy (GTDB): domain Bacteria; phylum Bacillota; class Bacilli; order Paenibacillales; family Paenibacillaceae; genus Paenibacillus. The sequence continues at coordinate 44,230 of JAFWEX010000084.1, read as the reverse complement.
ATCGCAGCAATGCCATTCATGCCTCCCAGAAGACCAAGAGCTGTACCCTGTCGCTGAGCAGGGAATTTACTAAGTACATATGAGCTGGCAATGATGAATATCCCGCCGCCACCGAGCGCTTGAATGACCCGGGCGATGAGAAAGAATGTAAACGAGGTACTTAATGCCACAAGGAGCGAACCAATCCCGAATAAGGCAACTTCAATTAGAAATAATTTTTTGCGTCCATACCGATCTGATAACTTGCCTGCTATTGGCACACTAACGGCAAGCCCAAGCGTATACAGGGTGATGGTCCATGCTCCCCATGTTGGTGATACACCAAATGAAGCATTTAACGTCGTCAGCGAGGATGTAATAATACCGTTATCCAGTGCGGCCATAAATACACCTACAGCAAAGAGAATCAAAGGCCATTTCATTTCTTTTTGCATTCCAGCTACCTCCTTGATCTGATCTTTATTTCACCCTTGTACCGCACGTCATAATATGTTTATATAAACCGAAATGAATTATACTGACTCACTGGTCATTTTAAAATAAAAGTTATCTATATGTCAATCGATGAATATGTCCTAAGCTGGTAATAACAGGATGGAATTTAAATCTGTTTGGAATTCTCATATTCTTTGTTCCCATCAAAAAAGTTGTTCTCCAATCCCCCATGGGAATCAGAGAACAACTTCAGCTTGTGGCTATTGCATCAGATGACGGTTCAAGAATTTCTCAACGGCACGGTAGAGATCAAGTTGATTCTCAAAGTTAGCGAAGCCATGGCCTTCATCCATTTTTAACATATAAGGCACATCTACCCCGCGTTTGCGCAATGCTTCAACAATCTGATCAGACTCTGCCTGTTTCACTCGCGGATCATTGGCACCCTGAACGACAAATAGCGGTGCTTTCATCTGGTCTACGTGGAATAGAGGTGAGATCTCGGTAAGCAGCTCCTTATCCTTCACAGGGTCACCTACACGGTCATAGAACAAGTTACGTTCTGATTCCCAGTAAGGTGGAAGAGATTCAAGGAGTGTAAAGATGTTCGATGGACCAACATAGCTGATTCCAGCAGCATACACGTCAGGGGTGAAGGTAAGTCCAGCTAAGGCAGCATAACCTCCGTATGAACCACCGAAGATCGCTACTCGTTTTGGATCAACTGTACCTTCTTTCACCAGCCAGTTTACACCATCTGTGAGATCATCCTGCATGGCTTTACCCCACTGTTTATTGCCTGCCTCCAGGAATTCCTTGCCAAAGCCTGCAGATCCCCGGAAATTAACTTGAAGTACAGCATACCCGCGACTAGCCAAGAACTGAACTTCCGGACTATATCCCCAGGAATCCCGCGCCCAAGGTCCACCATGTGGAACGACAACAAGTGGAAGATCAGTTGCCTTCGCGTCCTTAGGCAGCGTCAAATAACCATGAAGGTCCAGACCATCACGAGATTTGAACGTAATAGGTTTCATCTCAGCCATTTTAGACTCGTCAATCCATGGAGCTGTGTCTGCCAGCTTATCCACCTTGCCTGTTTTGGCATCATAGAAATAGTATGTTCCCATCGATTTATCACTGTAGGATAGGAATAGTACCTGCCCACTATCACTTGTACTTATAATGCTGACTTCTTTGCCAGGAACTTTGGCTTGGATATCCTCCATTAATGACTTGAACTTATTATCAAAATACTCATAGTTAACCTTGTCTGTCTCATAGACAGCTGCAAGGATTTTTCCTTTTTCTTTGGAAGGAATAATGTTGCCGACATCGACATCCTTGTTTTCAAAAAGAGTTTTGACGACCTTCTTCGTAGCTGGGTTGTATTCGATAATGGCCATCTTGTCTTGTTCAAGATTGGAGACGACATACAGGTTTTTATTATCACTTGTAAACATGACTGGGACAAATGTTTCTCCCAGCTTTGTTGTAAGCAGTGGCTGGAACGGTTGGTCCTCGGTATCACGATACATTAAGGAGGATACATTACCGTCGGTAGATATGGCTACCCGAATTTTCCCATCATAGTCTGTCAACCAACCCGTAATATTGCCAGGGTTCTCGGCAGCAAGCACAGCCTCTCCGGTCTTAATATTAATACGGTATACATCAAAAATCCTCGGATCACGTTTATTCATACTCACCATAATTTCATCGGGAATATTCTCCAAACGATCAATAACCATTGCTCTAGTGTTTGGATATGGCGTCAGATCTTTGCTGTTTTTGCCATCAATATCGGTAATGTACAGATGATAGTTCTCATCTCCAGCGGCATCCTTATAATATAGAAGCTTGTCATTGGACGCCCATGTAAACCCAGCAATACTACGATCGGTTTCACTTGTAATACGAACTGGCTTATCTTCACCAATCGTTGTCACTACGATGTTCATACGATTATTCCATGGTTCCATGTAGGCCAGGTGCTTACCATCTGGAGACATCTGGAATGCTGCTTGAGCAGGCTGTTTGAAGAAGTCTTCAATGGTTGTGAGACCTTCTTTCTTCACATCAAGTCCCAGGGCAAGGTACAGTGCACTCGCGAACTCACCATGCGTTACTGCCTGTTTAGCGTTGAATGCGCTACCTTCGATAATAAAATGTTGTTTCATTCGAACAGCATCTTCTGCATGTACGGCTGGAATCTGGTCAGCATCACTGTAAACCACCTGTATCCCATTATCCTTCAGCTCGAACGCGCGAGTAAATAAAGAGGCCATCTGAGCCCGTGTAAGGGGTGCGTCTGGCGCGTAGCCTTTTACATTACCTTGAATGAACCCGCCCTGTTTCAGCGCATAAATGGCCGGTGCAGCCGGATCATCCGATGGAACGTCACTAAAACCTGTGAGTGTTGCCGGATTATCCAGATCGAGCACACGTTGCAAGATGACCGCTGCTTCTGCACGTGTTATCGGAGTTGCTGCTTCTTTTACTCCATCAATCTTATCTATGTATCCCAACTGTTGTAGTGTCTGTGTTGCCTTGGAAACAATAGACTCTGAGACTGCTGCCGTAGGTTTGACAGCTTCAGCTGCCTGAACAGCCGGTTGAATCAGGGCAATGGACATCGCCACAGACAACGTAAGTGCATATACTTTTTTGCTAATCGAGTTCAAACTTTTTCCCCCTTAAAAGTAAAATATAGAATTGCATGGAATGATCCATAATTCATTTTACCATGATTAGCCAGAAGGTAGTAGCGATCACTTCACCCACCTTAACGTAAAAAGTTTAGTTTATCTTCGCACTCGAAAAACCATAATTCAGCAGCTTGCGCGTCTCTGTGAATCGGGCTTCACGCGTATCTGTCCCAAATACGACCGAAATTAGGCGCTTACCCTCCCGTTCAGCTGTCGCCACAAAATGGTACCCACTATTTTCATCGTAACCGGTCTTTAATCCATCGTTTCCGTCATATGCATACGAGCCACCAATGGAGGATAACATCCAATTTGTATTACTCATATAGATGCCTTTTTGATGCATAGACACTTGCATTTGGCTGGAGACTTTAAGAATCTCAGGATGATGATCAAGCAAATACCCCGCAAGCTTGCAAGCATCCATTGCTGTCATCAAAGTCTGTCCCCGAACCTCCTGCGGACGATGTGGACCAAGCATAGCCTCACTTAAACCAGTGGAGTTAGTAAAACGAGATTCCCCAGATAGGCCAATCTCTGCAGCTTTTTCATTCATCTTTTGAGCAAACTGAAGTTCTGAGCCGCTGATATGTTCTGCTAATGCGACTGCTGCATCATTCGCCGAGTATACCACCACAGCCTGGAACAGTTCCTGGACCGTGAATTGTTCCCCCTGTTTGAGTGCAGCCTGATTCCCACCAACTGAACTGGCATATCGGCTTACATTAACCGGGTCATCCCAGCGGATATCCCCTTTCATTGCGGCCTCCATCACAAGCAACTCGGTCATTAATTTGCTGACGCCTGCAGGAGCGATCTCTTCGGAAGCGTTATAATCCATTAGCACCTGTTCTGAATTCATATCCATCAGAACAGCAGATTCAGCTTTGATTCCCGGTTTGCCTACCAGCAGATCCGGCTTTACCCCCAAATATATTATAATTAGTAAAGTGAATAACATTCCTGCTCGTTTCCACCATATTTTCATCTATGTATCACCTCTTACTTATATAGACGAAGCGAAGAGGTATTTAGTATGCACTTTTTTTGAAAAAGAGTTAAATTTTTTTCACATTTTCTTTACAAAAAAAACATGGATTCCTCCACCCCATGCCAGAGTGTCGAAATCCATGTTTTGATCATGATTTTAAAGTACCTTTTCCATGATTTAATGGCACTTTAAAACTTTGAGACGAATCCTTTGGAAGCAGGTATTGATTACTGAGCAACAGCTGGTTTATCTGCATTAACTGCCAGCTCATTCAGGTAAACCCCTGTTCCATCACCAATGGCGTAGTTCATTACACGTTTATTAACAGGTACAATTTCTGCACGGTACAATGTCGGGAAGACAGGTACCTCTTCCACCATGTACTGCTGCCACTCATTATAGATCTCTTTACGTTTCTCTACGTCAAATGCCTCAGCAGAGATACCACGTGCAAGCAGCTTGTCATTCTCTTCACTGGAGAAGCGAGAGAAGTTATACAGCGCATCACGACCATACAGCCCAGCTGGATCTACATCGATGGCTACTGTCCAAGCAGCTTGATATACATCAAGGTTCGGATCATCTTTACCATTATTACCTACACGATCGTAGAAGCTGTTGAACTCAACCATTTCCAGGTTCACTTTCAGACCAATGGCTGCCCAAGATTGAACATAGTAACGTGCCAATGGTTCTGCAATATCACTACCTGTCATCGATGCAAAGTTGATTTCGAGTGGTGATCCATCCGGCTTTGTACGGAATTCACCATTCATCTTGTAACCAGCTTCATCCAGCAGTTTCTTGGCTGCTTCCGGATCATATTTTACACCTGGATTGCTGGCATCATGGAACTCAGGGTGAGATGGTGGAATCAACGTTGTTGCATTCCAACGAAGACCATTATAGAATCGTTTCCCTACTTGATCATTGTCTACAGCCATCCACATTGCTTTACGCAGATTTTTGTCTGCCATTTTAGCATCTGGATTGGTTTTAACTTTACCATTCTCAGCATCCCATGATCCCAGCTTGAAGCCAATGTACGTATAAGCACGGTCAATCGCTCCCAGGAATTCAACATTAGACAAATTAGCATTATCTTTATACTGATCTGTCGGGAAGGAGTCTACCAGATCTACACCGCCAGATTTCAGTTCTTGAACAACCGTTGTCGGGTTGATTACTTTCAGCGTCACTTTATCCAGTTTTGGAGCACCACGCCAGTAGTCTTCGTTTTTCACATAAGTCACAGACTCACCAGGAGTGATCGTTTCTACTTTGAATGGACCAAAACCGATAGGTTTTTCACGTACTTCTTTGGAAGAAGACATTTTCGCTATATCCATATCTCCAAAGATATGTTTTGCAAGTGGATATGTCCATACACCGCCTGTTAGGAGGGATGGAGTCGCTTCTTTATACGTAATGCTGATTTTTTTATCGCTCAGCACTTTAATACCGGAGATGGTTTTTGCTTTTCCGGCATGGAATTCATCCATACCTACTACACTTGTGAAGTTAGAGTCATAACGCGGACCGTCATAGCCTTTGCTTCCAATCACTTCATAAGCAAACTGCAGGTCTTCTGCCGTTACAGGCTTGCCATCATGCCAGTTTACGTTGTCACGAATCGTAAGTGTAAACGTTTTGCCATCTTCAGAAGTTTCATATGTTGCTGCGCCGTCATTCGTATAAACATAGTCTTTATCCCAAGTCAGCAAACCTTCGTCAAACCAGTTTAGAACAGCAGCGTCCGGAGCGCCGGAGTAAAAGTTGAAGTTGAGTGTACCTTCAAAAGCTGTATCCGATACGAGACCGAATGTAATGGACCCACCTTCAATAGCAGTACCCTCGTTCGTTTTCACATTGTTGAAGTCTTCAATGGAGTAAACTCCTTCTTCATTTGCGGGTTTTTCATCCGTCTTTCCTTCTTCTGTTTTTGCCCCTGGTGCTGGAGCTTCTGTCCCTTTCTCGGAGCACGCCGCAAGCGCCAATACAAAGACCAGCATCATCGTGAAAAATAGTGCTCGTGAAAATAATCCCTTTTTCATGAACCTTTCCTCCCTTTTTTAACCTCTTCTTTGTCTTGCATCCGTCGCACGCTTCAAGGCCTGTCCGACATTATTTATACTCAACATCAATACTAGAATTAGTAGTGATGCAGGTAGCCATATCCACCATCTGTATTCCAAGGTCTGCGGATTACGTGCATAACTTACGAGTGTTCCAAGACTAGGGGTACTTTCCGGGAATCCAAATCCCAAGAAAGACAACCCGGATTCAAGGCCAATATTCGCCGCCAAGTTCAGTGTCATCGTTACGATGATGATTGAACTCAGGTTGGGAAGAAGCTGAGATACAATAATTTTAAAGTGAGAAGATCCCAGTGTTTTAGACGCTTTAATATACTCCAGCTCACCCTCCTGAAGGGCTTTGGAACGAATGAGCCTCGCAATTCCCATCCAAAGGAAGGCCGTCATTATTAGTGAGAATGAAACGATATTATACTTCGGTACTGCAGTGACAAAAGCGATGACTAACATCAGGAATGGAAGGATCATGAAAAAGTCCACCACACGCATGAACATGTTATCAATCATCCCACCGAAGTATCCGGAGAGAACACCCACGAGAATACCAATGAATCCTGTCATCAACGTAACCAAAATACCTATGGTTAATGAGTTTCTTGTTCCTATAACCAGTTGCCCAAACACATCACGGCCGCCGTAATCTGTTCCCAGCCAATACTGTGCTGAAGGCGGCTCATACAGTGCAAACAAATCCACTTTAACAATCTCGTCCTGATCCAGGATCATGGACGCCCCGTATACAAGTACGATAATTAGACCCAAAAATATAAGAGAGATGAGGGCTACTTTATCCCTGACCAGCTCACGCCACAATATTCTCAAGCTAGAGGGGCTCTTATCCGTCTTTTGTGAAGACACAACAACATCATTGGCACTGCTCATCTGTTTTCACCCCGAAATCTTCAAGTTCTTACTTAATGCGAATGCGTGGATCAACCAATCCCAGAATAATGTCAGACAGCAACGATCCCACAATTGTTGCAATGCCGTATAGTAAAACCAATGCAGTCACTACGCTGAAATCCCGTAATGAGATGGAATTCAGGAACAACTGTCCCATACCCGGATAGCTGAATATACTTTCAATAAAGATGGTTCCGCCAATCAGCCCCGTTATTTCATAACCGAAAAATGCAGCTATCGGCAACAGTGAGTTTCGCAAGATATGTCTGTTGTAGATCCGAGATTCCGAAGCACCCTTAGCTCTCGCTGTAAGTACAAACTCTTTGTGCTTGATATCAATGATCTCACTGCGTAAATATTGAACCGTTGATACGGTAGAGATTAATGCCATCGATAGTGCTGGCAGCAGCAAGTGGTGAATCTTACTTATGACATATTCAAATGTCCCTGGGGTAAGTCCCGGTGCCACACTCCCCCCGGTCGGGAACCAGCCAAAATGGAAACCGAAAATCCAGACCATGACTAGAGCAAAGATAAACAGTGGTGCTGCAAAACCCAGATACGTATATCCTGTAATCAAACGGTCAGACCAAGTATCGTTGTAACGTCCACTGATAATGCCGAGCGGGATCGCAATGAGATACGTAAGAACAAGTGTGGCTAGTGCAAGCCAGAACGTATTCGCAATTCGCTGACCAATGAGGTCGGTAACTGGCATTTTGAAACGGAAAGATTGTCCAAAGTCACCTACTGCAGCATGGCTGATCCAGTCCCAATACTGCACATACCATGGATTGTTCAGCCCTAGTCGTTCACGCTGTTCCTCGAGCGCTTTGGGGTCGACACTCGGATCAAGCAGTCCCGTTAATGCGTCTCCTGGCATGGCTTTAGCCATCAGGAATACCAGAATGCTAAGCAAAATGATCTGAGGTATCATGATGAATATTCGGCGTACAATCGTTTTCCACATATGGCCTTCAACCTTTCTGAGGTAAAGCTACCCGGTGAGTATTTGAGATGGATTGGAGCGAATAAGCAAGCCCTTCCTCATCGAAGAAATTGCGGTATGAGTTCTCATACTCGGATTTGATCTGCTGTCGGAAAGCTATCATGTCCTCACGTTTGGTTGGGTCCATATCCGGAATCGCTGCGATAAGACGTTTAGTATATATATGCTGAGGATTCTCAAAAATATCATCCGTTGTCCCTTGTTCTACATATCGACCTTTATACATAATCCCAATCTGGTCGCACATATGGCGAATAATGCCCAGATCGTGGCTAATAAACAAATACGTCAGATTCAATTCCTTCTGAATCTCCTGCATGAAGTTGAGCACTTGGGCCTGTACGGATACATCTAACGCTGATACAGGCTCATCAGCAATGATCAACTTTGGCTTGAGTGCAATCGCACGCGCAATTCCGATCCGTTGACGCTGTCCCCCTGAAAATTCGTGAGGGTACTTGTAGATAGACTCAGGACTAAGCCCTACCTTCTCTAACAAATTACTGACCTGTCTCTTTTCCTCTGTTGCCGTCAGTCGCTCATAGTTACGAAGTGGTTCAGCAATAATATCCATAACCCGCTTTTTAGGATTAAGAGAAGAATACGGATCTTGGAAAATCATCTGTACATCTCGCTGAAGTTGACGATCTTTGCGTCGTTCTTTCGTCAAGTCCTTGCCATTAAATAAAATTTTGCCAGCCGTTACATGATTCAGACCAATGATTGCCCTGCCTGTTGTTGTCTTCCCTGAACCTGACTCCCCTACAAGACCATACGTTTGTCCTTCTTCAATGGAAAAACTGACATCATCAACTGCTTTTACATTACCAATCTCCCGTTTGAGTAATCCACCGCGAATCGGAAAGTGTATTTTGAGTCCTTCTACTTCGAGTAATGCCATTAGGTTATTCCTCCTCCGCTTGATCAGGAAAATGAAAGTGCTGATAACAGGTACACCTTACAAAGTGACCTGGTGCAATTTCATGCATCTGCGGGTTTTCTTCATGAGCTGAATCGCTGATCCACGGAATACGAGCCTTGAATCGGCACCCCTGCCTTGGAAGATTTTTAAGAGAAGGCACAATGCCTTGTATGACATGCAATTTTGATTTTTCTTCAGTAATGGTGGGAATAGAGTTCAGTAACGAACGAGTATACGGATGTTTCGCATCAGTCATTAACGTGAAGATATCCGCAATTTCAACAATTTCGCCTGCATACATGACGGCTACTCGATCGGCCATCTCGGCCACTACACCAAGATCATGCGTGATAAGAATAATCCCAGCATTAATCTCATTCTTTAACTCTCTAATTAATTCGAGAATTTGTAGCTGAATAGTAACGTCAAGTGCTGTTGTTGGTTCGTCGGCAATCAGTAGTTCTGGTTTATTGGCAATTGCGATCGCAATAACAATCCGTTGTCTCATGCCACCAGATAGTTCGTGAGGATATTGCTTATATATTTGTTCGGGACGTGGAATCCCTACTTGGTTCAATAAGTGAATGACCTTTTCCCGCTTCTCTTTGGAAGACAGCTTGGGTTGATGAAGTGTAAGGATCTCTTCAATCTGTTCACCTATGATCATTAAGGGATTTAGTGCGGATAAAGGGTCCTGAAAGATCATCGCCATTTCTTTACCGCGAAGTTTATTCAATTGATTTGGGGGAATGTTGGCAATATCCTTTCCTTTGTATAGAATCTGGCCTTCAATTCTAGCCTTGTTATGCAATCCCATAAGAGAGAATGCAAACGCACTCTTACCTGAGCCCGACTCACCTACAATTGCCAATACCTCATTTTTCTTGACTTTAAGGTTTACGTGATCAACTGCTGCGTAATAGTCATCTTCAATTCTGAATGATGTCGTAAGATCTCTGACTTCCAATAGCTCATTATTCAAATCAATCACCCTAACCCCGTAATTTCCGCAGACTGTATTCGTGAGTAGAAGAATGCATCCACTGTATATTTCCATGTTCTACTATAAATTGAACAGAATTGTATACAAAATACCTTAACGTTGACAGGAACCAGATTATAGACTTCGAATTAAACCATTGGTCAATTAATGTTGATAATTCCTAGCGGAATTATTATACAAATAATTACTGTAATCATAAGTGTAATTTTAGTTGACGTCAATCACTTTTTGAGTTTTTTTGGAATAATTGTTTTCTTATGGGGCACTTTTGGGTAAATGTTTTAGTAAAAAGGCATATAAAGCGTGGTTATTTTAGAATATATCAATTGAAAGCGCATACTTACATAGGAGAGACATCTGTCGCATCTTCCTTTTAAAGTATAGATATGACATGACTATAACATATAGGGTGGTGTAAACTAATTAAAAACTCTGAAATGTATTATAATATGTCATTATCATGTTATGTTTAAGGAATCCTATGGTTAACACTATTTACTAATATACGGATGTATATCGTTTTTTGAATACATTTATTCGAGTTTTGTAAGATCAGAGTTAAAATCTAGTTATTCTAGTATAGTTTTATTTATTTGATGCTGTAAAGAGCTAATTGTAATTTTTGAACATTTATTTTACAAAAGAAAGAAAAAAGTCCTGCTTGTAGCAGGACTTTTTTGGTAATTATGCAGTATTATGAATATATATTACTATATCTATGGTCTTAAAGGGGGCCTCTTTCCACGCTTTAGATCTCGAATACTCAAACCAAAATCCATCTGCAAATGAGGATAGTCGGGAAAGTCTGTCCAGTCTCCCCCCCAGGTAAACCCCATCCCTTTAGCCAAATCAACAACTTCCATCCAGTCTGCTTTACCGTTACCATTATCGTCGCGTTCCATATCCCACACAATATCTCCATCAGGGGTTCTCAAGGCAAAATCAATGGCAAGTCCATAATTATGATAGGATTCCCCTCCTCTTGCATTCGTTACAATGCTTCCTGAAGCCGATCGTCCCTGAGCAAAAAGGGCATTTTGCTCTTCTATACTACGGAATCCGTGTGTAATCACAACTTCTATACCTCGTCTGGCAGCCATACGAATGAGTACTCCTTCATTCTCAGCAACAACTGGATGTAATCCGGAAATGGGCAACGGCTCTGGGATTGTTTCACCCAACCATTTCTCCCCCAAATCTCCCTTCTGTTGCAGCCACAGGTACACTAAGGACAAAATAAGTGTTGCGATCAACCAATTTCTCAAGCTTTTCTTTGTTCGCTGTTTTCCTTGACGTTGTGATGAATTCATATATTCTCCCGAGTTTGATCTAATCGATAAATTCTTGTTCAATAGATTAGTATTGAATTGATACAACTTCGATAAGCTAAACTCTATTATAATTCATCTTAGCTCCAAAAGCTCTTACTGGAAAATTACATGATTATACGTTTTCATTTTCCTCATTTTTCATCCTTACATGATACGCTAACAAGCTCTGAGAATACAAAAAAGCAGCCGGCTATAAGCCGACTGCTCTTGTATGAGAACTGAGTAATACTACTCAGTTGTGTATGGCAGCAATGCGATTTGACGGGAGCGTTTGATTGCAATCGTCAGCATGCGTTGATATTTAGCGCTAGTACCTGTTACACGGCGTGGCAAAATTTTTCCACGTTCGCTGATAAATTTACGAAGCAAGTCCGTATCTTTATAATCGATGTGAGTAATTTTGTTCGCTGTGAAGAAGCACACTTTACGACGTTTGTTACGACCACCACGACGTGCCGGTCTTTTATCGTCTCCGCCTTCTCTTTGCTTGAAGCCCATGCTTTTCAGTCCTTTCCTATCATGTAACCCATATCTCGTAGCGAGTATCGGCTCACGTTAAAATGGCAAATCATCATCCGAAATATCAATCGGTTTTCCGTCATCGGAAAAAGGATCCTGATTGTTGCTACGCGCAGCATTATTATTATTGCTTGCACGTCCGCCGCCGCCTCCATAAGAAGGCTCTTCACGCATAGGTTGTCCCCCGCCGCCACCGCCTTCGCGGTTAGCTGACTCCAAGAAACGGACATTATCGGCAATGACTTCGGTCACGTATACACGTTTTCCTTCGTTATTCTCGTAGTTCCGTACTTGAATGCGTCCTTCAACTGCAGCGAGACGTCCTTTGCGCAAATAGTTTGCACAAGTCTCAGCAAGCTGTCTCCAGGTTACGACCGGAATAAAATCTGCTTCCCGCTCTCCTCCTTGGCTTGTAAACGGTCTGTCTACGGCCAAAGTGAATTGTGTCACGGCTACTCCAGCTGGAGTATAACGCAATTCAGGATCCCGGGTTAACCGGCCGATCAGAATGACACGGTTCAACAATGTAATCCCCTCCTTCTGAGCGTATTGGTGCGTTAATCACGAGTTGTCGTCTTAGGCAGACTTAACGTCGTTGGTAATGAGATAACGAATTACTTCGTCAGAAATCTTCATGAGACGCTCAAGCTCAGTAACTACTGCTGGTTCAGCAGTGAAGTTTACCAGAACATAAACACCATCACGGAATTTTTCGATCTCATACGCAAGACGGCGTTTACCCATAACGTCGTGAGCAGTAATCTCACCACCGCCGTTGGAGATGATGCCTTGGAATTTTTCGACTGTAGCTTGAACAACTTCTTGCTCAACGTCTGGACGAATAATGTACATGACTTCATATTTGTGCATAATTTTCACCTCCTTATGGACTCTGGCCCTCAATCCAGGTTGAGAGCAAGGAACGAGCACAAACTCGAACTATATTAATATAACAAATACACTGATCAAATGCAAGCAAACGTTCCCTGTACATATTGGTACATAATCCCCGACATGTTCCGCCCTCTGCTGAAACACACTATAGAAGTAACAATGATCTCATTATGTGGAGGAGGCTGCTGATTATGGGTGAAAGAACCGAGTTCGAACCAGGAGACAAAGCTCCGAATGATGGAGAGTATACTGAAGTTGGAGAGAGAAGTTTTCACACGGAGATTAATGATCCAAAGCGTGTAACCTTGAAAAAAGGTGAAGCCTTTCCCGAAACGAGCAATCACAATCGTAAATGGAAAAAGCTAACCAAAGCTCGCGTCCACTAAGTTTATTTTTTTCAGCATCATGTATATAAAAGCCCAGATTGCACATAATACAATCAGGCGGTACACGAGAGAGGTGTGGTTCCGTTGGACAACGAAGCCGATTTTTCGCTGTTGGAGATGCATCACGTAATATAAGAAGCTTGTGGGTGCGTAAGACCATTGTCTGAAACACAGGTATTGCTGCAAGCAGTACAGCCAGCGTTTCTGTCGTTACGACCGATTGTGATCTAACTAAACATGTGCCGCCGGATAGAGAGCCCTTCGGGGCTCTTTATTTTTTGTTCTTATGTTCTTATTTACACTTATGCGCTGATGTACTTTTTCGAATTTAAAAAAGACTTTCCAATGGGAAAGTCTCTTTCGTTTCATTTATTTATCCATAATCCCGTTTCAAGGGATCTATATTCACTCGTACACTTTAACCACTCAACCAAAAGATTGAAGTGGCGGAAAGGGTGGGATTCGAACCCACGCACGCTGTGACACGCCTAGCTGATTTCGAGTCAGCCCCCTTGGGCCTCTTGGGTACCTTTCCGCAGCAGAATTGATTATAGCATGCTTGTATGAGGAAAGCAATACCTGTAGCGGTCTGCATGTAAACGTTATTTTCGTGATTTGACAGACATCCTCATCATCGAAACATATCAGATACAGATCACGGCACATTAAGTTTTTGCCCCTACATCGACTCTGGCTCTTCTGCCGAACGCAATACTTTTTTCAAGTTTTTTTCAAACTTGGCTCTGGGGATCAACACACTGTGTTTGCAACCAACACACTTGATCCGAATATCCATACCCATGCGAATGATTTCCATCTCATTGCTGCCACAGGGATGCTGCTTTTTCATCTGTACAATATCCCCGAGTTGAAAAATTTTACGCTCCACTCGCACCATCTCCCTTATCATTATCCAGTGTAGCCGCCTGTTCGAGTGCAGCTTGCTGATTTCGTTCATGATACTCCAGAATTTTCTTTACGTCTCCCTGAATTTGACGTTCTACCGAAGCTCTAGAATTCGGCATGCATTCAGCTACAATACGTATAACATAATCTGAAGTCGACATGGACTGTATACCTAGCACATCAGGTACCTTCACGATATTCAGGTCTCGTTCCTCGATTCCAACAAGCGATTGTTTTACCAAATGTACAGACTCATCCAGCGTCAGATCAGCCTTCATCGGAATATCCACTACAGCCAAAGAATTAGACATAGAATAGTTGGTCACACTCGCAATCGTACCGTTGGGAATGATATGTACTTCCCCTTGCCAGCTTACCAGTTTCGTCGTCCTTAAGCCAATGACCTCAACCGTTCCTTTATACGTACCTGTCTGAATTACATCTCCTACAGCGAACTGATCCTCTAAAATAATAAAGAATCCAGTAATGACATCCTTGACGAGCCCCTGTGCGCCGAAACCGATTGCAAGCCCAAGAACCCCCGCACTAGCAAGCAACGGCCCCACCTGAACGTTGATTTCTGATAACAATAACAAAATCATAATAAAATTACATGTTATCGACGTTGCATTTTTTAACAGCTCACCAATGGTTACGAATCTCCGCGGATTAACTCGAATTTTACCTTCCTGCTTCCGTGCCATCGACCGATCAATAATGCGGGACACCACTTTAATGACAATTCGGGTGATCATAAAAATAATGAGGATACGAATCGAACTGAACATGATATTAAGCCACATATCCGTATCCGCAATTTTAGCCCATACTTTGTCTTTCCAATGAAGAGCATTGTCCATGACCTGATTAGCAGGATCTACATTAAGCTTTGTGAAAAAATCAAATCGTTTCATGCCCGATCCCTCCTCTACATCGGTATGTTATCATAGCTGTCTTCGGTTTTGAAATAGAGGCCTCGAATCTCCACAAACTCATCACGAATGATTTTCTGTACTCGCAGCAGATCCTCTTTAGGAAACTGAATACACAGAGCACATCCCGCCGTAATCTCCTTAGGTGTCGGAAACAGGTCAATCTCAATCTCGGCAAATTCCAGCAACATTTCTGCACGCAGTGCCTGCTGCGTGGAGTCAAACGCAATTAACATCCAATTGTCCAGCCATTCGTCCATTTCCTGCTCCTTTCACACTTCATGGGATCTCAGTCAAAAAGCCTACACTTGTCAAGTATAAAATACTCTATCTTTCCATATACTGATACTACTATTCCAAGGGAAAGGATAGATCCTATGAATCCTACTTCGCGTTCCTTTTCGTCACAAGATATGACCAGCCTGAAAGTTGCTCATACCGATCCAGGCGTACATTCCGCCATTGTGCATCGTTTAATGTTCCATCTCTACAAGGCCCACTCGTTACAAAATGTAGTGATCGTCTGCATCGGTACAGATCGATCTACTGGTGACTGTCTCGGTCCGCTTGTAGGTACGTCTCTTGCAAAATGGGACAGCCCTTTATTCCATCTATACGGTACACTGGATGAACCTGTTCATGCTGTCAATCTCCAAGACACTCTGAGCAGAATCTACAGTGTTCATCACAATCCATATGTGATTGGCATTGATGCCTGTCTAGGTCAATCCTCCAGTGTAGGTAGCATTCAAGTGGTTAACGGTCCTCTCAAACCTGGTGCAGGGGTGAATAAAGAATTACCGCCGGTCGGCGATATCCATCTGACAGGTATCGTTAACGTCGGCGGTTTTATGGAATACTTTGTGCTCCAGAACACACGGCTCAGCCTTGTGATGCGCATGTCTGAAATTATAGCAAGCAGTCTATATTCGGCTATTCGAGAGTGGCATACCCGTTCTACTCTGCTTGCAGTGCCAGAGTAATAGCTTCCTTTTCCTCAGGGGAAAGTGTATACGTTGACTCTCCCCCTTTTAGAGGTTTCGCATATACATATGATCCATCACGATTGAATAATCCGGTAAGAATCATGCCATCCTGACTTTCATTAATCATGGCTATTGAGAAGCTTAGGTCAGTACCGCGCTCCCCATAAGCATTGTACCTCTTCACACCAACCTTGCCCTGAATACGAGCCAGCTTCTGCAAAGCTGTCTGCAACTGATTCGTTTGCAACTTGTGTTCATCCTCAATGTTGTCCATCTGAATTTTCAGATTAACTAACAAGGATTCCAGGTCCTCCACACCACTGCCAGCCATCATGGCTTCATATTTACGTTTAAATTTCCGTAACTTCGCCCCTTGAGCAATGCTTACGATCAGTAAAATCACCGTAAGCAATGTTAATCCGCCAATAATCCACAACAGCTGTTCCAGAATCAGCTCATTTAATTCAGTCATGTAAGTGCAACTACCCCTCTATATTATTGATCAGATTCACGTCTGTCCGCAGTTCTTATCATATATTATAAATCAACCTGTTAAGCAAGAAATTAATCATATATTACCAATTGAATACACACTAAAGTGCATCTTACTATTTATCAGAGGTCAGTTCTATTACTGCCCGAATGAATGCATCCACTTCATCTTTGGATGTGCTATATCCGACGCTTGCTCGAACAGCTCCAGTATCTGTTGTTCCGGCTGCCTCATGTGCAAGTGGCGTACAATGGAATCCCGAACGCACAGCAATACTGTATTTCCGATCCAATTGGAATGCCAATTGAGCAGCATCATATCCTTCAACAATAAAGGATACTAACCCTGTACGCGGTTGCCCCATTTCCGGTCCCAATATACGAACACCTTTAATAGAAGAGATACCTTCCATTATATGCTGTGTCAGCTCCCATTCATGCTGGTAAATTACTGAGGGCGAAATCGTAAGTACCTGCTTCACTCCGGCTCCTAAACCTGCAATTCCTATCGTATTAGGTGTACCTGCCTCATATCGGTCAGGACGTACTTTTGGTTGTTCCAATGCTTCTGATTGACTGCCAGTTCCTCCATAAATAAGAGGCTGTACATCAATATCAGGAGCAATATATAAACCACCTGTTCCTTGCGGTCCGAGCAAACCTTTATGTCCTGGGAAAGCTAGCATATCAATGCCCAGTTGTCCCACGTCCACAGGCATGGCCCCTGCACTTTGGGCAGCATCTACCAGTAACAGAGCCTGATGTTTACGGCATAGCTGTGAGATTTCACTAATGGGCAAGATGCTACCCAGCAAGTTTGAGCTATGTGTACATACAACCAGACGGGTATTTTCTCGAAACATATGTTCCATCTTTTTTAAATCGATAGAACCAGATCCATCTACAGGTACATAATCAACTTGTATTATTCCTTGTTTACGAAGCAACTCTAGTGGACGTCGAACCGAATTATGCTCTGCCATCGTAGCAATGACATGATCGCCTTCTTGAAGAGTACCTCGAATCGCAAGATTAAGAACTTCTGTTGTATTCGAGCCGAATACAATATCGTTTGGGTTCTTAATACCGAACAAGGTAGCGAGTCCTTTTCTTGTTTCAAACAATACCCTACTTGCTTGCACAGCCATACGATGACTTCCTCTACCCGGATTAGCCCCAGCAAACTCGAGTGCATTCAACATCGCCTCACCAACAGAAGGTGGTTTGGGCCAAGATGTAGCTGCATGATCAAGATAGATTATTTTCTCCATCCTCCAACCGCCTCTGCTCATAAGCTTTCAACACTCTAAGAATTATGCATAAACAAAGAAGGACATATCGATTCTCCAGAACACAGAGGCGATATGTCATGACATGAATGGCTCTGCATGTTGTTAGTAATCGAACGGGTGCTTATTGCAACAATTCCAATAAACGTTCGAGATCCTGCTTGCTGTAGTAGTTGAGCTCTATCTTACCTTTATCTTTTTGACCATGTTTAATTTTCACGGTCGTTTTAAACCGTTCGCGAAGTGATTCTTCCAAAGTATCAATAAAGGGATCCTTCTTTTTTAACTTGGTTTTCGCTTTTGTCTCACCTGTTTTGGAACGATCCAGTTGTTGGACTGCTTCTTCTAACTCACGCACACTCCATTGCTGATCAATTGACTGTTTAGCGAGTTGTTTCACCAGTTCCTCATCTTTCACACCCACGATAGCTCTCGCATGTCCCATGGATAATGTTCCACGTGAAACATGTTCCTTCACTTCTTCAGGCAAAGCAAGCAAACGCAGAAAGTTAGCAATATGTGAACGTGATTTACCTACCTTTACGGACAATTCTTCCTGAGTCATAGAAAACTGATCCATTAATCCTTGGTAGGCTACAGCCACTTCCATAGCATTCAGATTTTCCCGTTGCAGGTTCTCAATCAGCGCAATTTCCATCACTTGCTGATCGTTGAATGTACGTACGACTGCTGGAACGGTAGCATTTCCACAATATTGTGATGCTCTGAACCTGCGTTCGCCTGCAATGATCTCATATCCTCGCAAGACAGGACGAACGATAATCGGTTGAATGACACCGTGTTGTCGGATCGACTCCGCCAGTTCATGTATGGCTTCCTCATCAAATGCTTTACGCGGTTGATAAGGATTAGCCCGCAGTTGGCTAATCGGGATTTCTACGACTTTATCGTCGTCATTAATTGAAAGCGAAGGAATGAGGGCATCCAGTCCTTTTCCAAGCCGCTTACTCATAAGAAATCACTTCCTTTGCGAGCTCTAAATACACTTCCGCTCCTCTAGAACGAGGATCATACGTAATAATAGATTGTCCATGAGAAGGAGCTTCACTAAGACGTACATTACGAGGAATAATCGTTTGATACACTTTTTGCTGGAAATACTTCTTCACTTCTTCTATAACCTGAATACCGAGATTTGTGCGAGCATCAAACATTGTAAGTAATACGCCTTCAATCTGAAGAGAAGTATTCAGATGTTTTTGAACCAACCGAACAGTATTAAGTAGCTGACTCAATCCTTCCAGGGCATAGTATTCACACTGAATAGGAATGATCACTGAATCCGATGCCGTTAACGAGTTAATCGTCAACATACCAAGTGATGGTGGGCAGTCAATTAAAATATAATCATAATTACTCTTAACTAGAGCAAGTGATTTTTTCAGACGAACTTCTCGCGATATGGTGGATACCAATTCAATCTCGGCTCCAGCAAGTTGAATCGTCGCAGGTATGATATGAAGGCCCTCAATCTGAGTCTCTACGATCGCTTCTTGGGGAGGCACGTCATTAATAATGACATCATATATACAGTTTGCCACATCTGCTTTATTAATTCCGACGCCACTCGTTGTATTCCCCTGGGGGTCAATATCGACAAGCAGTACTCTCTTTCCGAGTGAAGCAAGTCCTGCACCCAAATTAACCGATGTTGTTGTTTTCCCCACACCGCCCTTTTGATTTGCTACGGCCATAATCTTAGACAATACCTTCACCTCAAATAAATAGGAGTCTTTTCTTGTAGGTTGTGAGTTACAGTTAACAAAAAAGCAGGCGGCCACCGTCCACAAGAACAACAACTACCGTTTCCTTAGCAATAAACGTTTCGTTCCCATCACGTTCCATAACTAACGGACTGTATAGATAGAAAAAGCGGCCCATTGCCGCCTTAAGCTTCAACTATTTGCGTTTTGGAATATGAATAACGATCTCGTAGTGATCTTCATGATCAGCTTCTTTTGTTTTAATATCCATACCTGAACCTGTTACCATATCAATGGATTGACGAATGGTATTAAGTGCCAGCCTCACATCTTTGGTAAAGGATATACGTTTGGACTTTTTGATCTTGGAAGCTTCCTTATAAAAGGCAACCCGTGCCTCCGTCTGTTTTACGTTCAATTCTTTGTCGATAATCTCGCCGAGCAATTTTAATTGCAACTCTTCCGTATCGAGGGATAACAACGCTCTGGCATGGCGTTCAGATATCTTCCGTTCCATCAAGGCTGTTTTCACACCTTCAGGAAGCTGTAACAAGCGAATTTTATTAGCAATGGTGGACTGGCTTTTGCCGAGCCTCTGAGCAAGACTTTCTTGAGTCAATTGATGCAGATCAATCAACTTCTGGTAAGCAACCGCTTCCTCAATCGAAGTTAATCCTTCACGCTGCAAGTTTTCAATCAATGCAATGGATGCTGCTTGAGAATCATTGAATTCACGCACAATGGCCGGGATATGATCAAGGCCCAGTTTGCGAACTGCACGCCAGCGTCGTTCCCCAGCAATAATCTCATATGATCCATTCCGAACCCGAACAACAATCGGTTGAATGACGCCATGTGTTTTAATCGTTTGCATTAACTCATCAATCTTATCATCATCAAAAATAGTACGGGGTTGATATGGGCTACTCACAATTTCATTAACCGGGACTTGTTTGATCTCATCTCCGTTATTGCGATCCGCCAAACCAAACAACTTCGAAAATTGTTCTTTCATTCCGTAGATTACCACCTAATTTCGTAATAGCTCCCGCGTAATCAGCAGGTGCTTCTTATTCCGTAAGCGAGACTTCATACTTCATCGTTCTTGAAATAAGTTATGCCATTTGCATGACTTGCTCCAAGAAGCATCAAATGCTTTACCATCTATTTATATAAGTAAATCTTGACCACTGTTTACGCAAGGTCTGATACTTCTATTCTATCATCTTTTTCTCCATAATCCTATGTTTACCTATTCTTTAAATCCAGTAAATTTTCCTGCTTTTCTTTAGCCTTTGTCATAGAAAATGAAAAAATATATCATGCATGACATTCTCCTAGTCTCTAGTTCTCTCTAATTTATACAAGATTACTGATTCAATTATGTCTTGCAATTAGGTTATATGTGCTAGATCGGGTCAATTGACTATGCATCTACTATGTTTAACGAGTATCTTATGTGAATTAATCATTCAATCGATACCTAAAGCGATATACATAAACATAAGAACATAAAGAGAACATTGAAAGAACATAAAGACACAAAAAAGAGGATGTTTCACGTGAAACATCCTCTCTTCCTCGCATCTAATTTTTAGACACTTTTTTGAGACATTACTTTAATACTTTTCTTATCTACCCTAGCAACTCGCTCTCTAGTCTAAACAAGTGGAGTTTTAAGAGGTGTTCCCGGTTTACGAGGGTACTTATGTGGAGTCTTATCAAATTTCTGAATGAGTATGATATGACGCTCTGACTCCTCCACCGGCAGCTGGAATGGGTGAACGGCTTTTACTCGTCCTTTGAGCTGATTGAAACTAAACTCTGCTTCTTTCATTTCGTCCCTTGGGTCGCTACCTTTCATGGCAGCGAACATACCACTTTTACGTACAAAAGGAAGACAGAACTCATTCAGCACAGCTAGTTTAGCTACCGCACGTGCAGTAACCAGATCATAGCTATCCCGATATCCTTCTTTGCGACCCAGCTCCTCAGCACGACCATGGATCAATTCGACTTGCTCAAGACCAAGTGTATCAACCACATGTTGTAAGAAACCAATCCGTTTATTCAATGAGTCAACGATCGTAAGCTGAAGATGGGGAAAGCAGATCTTCAGTGGTAATCCCGGGAATCCTGCTCCCGAGCCAATATCGGCAAGCTTATTTACTTTCGTCATATCTGTATAGAACGCTAGCGATACCGAGTCATAGAAGTGTTTCGTATATACTTGCTCACGTTCTGTGATGCCAGTTAGGTTCATTTTTTCGTTCCAGGATACCAGTTCTTTATAATACATTTCGAACTGTTCCAGCTGAAGTTCTCCTACTTCCAAACCATGCTCTTTCAAGCGCAGCTGCAACTGCTGTTGAATATCGTCCATTATTGTCCCCTTGCTGCGGTAACGCGATTATAATGCTCCAGGTAGACCAGTAAGATGGAGATATCCGCAGGAGTGACTCCGGCAATACGAGATGCTTGACCAATCGATATCGGCCGGATTTTGGCGAGCTTCTGCTTAGCTTCCATTGCCAGACCGTGAATCTCATCATATACAATTGTATCTGGAATTTTCTTTTTCTCCATTTTCAGCAAACGTTCCACGTGAACCAATTGTTTCTCAATATAACCTGCGTATTTGATCTGAATCTCAACTTGCTCCTTCATATCAGCGGTCAACTCTACCTCGGAAGGAGAAACCTGCTCAATCCAGTCATAGCCGATCTCTGGACGACGCATCAGATTGAGTAACGTGCTGCCATCCTGGATCGGTGTTGAACCAATCTCTTCGAGTTTGGCATTGACCTCAACTGGGCGTACTTTTGCTTCTTTCAGACGTGTGATCTCCTGCTCAACTTTTGCCTTTTTATCGAGAAAAGCTGCATAACGTTCCTCTTTGATTAATCCGATCTCATGACCAATCTCTGTGAGACGCATATCCGCATTGTCATGACGGAGCAACAAACGATATTCAGCGCGAGATGTCAGCAATCGATAAGGCTCGCTCGTACCTTTCGTAACCAGATCGTCAATCAATACACCGATATAACCTTGGGAACGATCAAGTACGATAGCCTCTTTGCCTTGAACCTTACGTACTGCGTTGATGCCGGCCATGATCCCTTGCGCTGCTGCTTCTTCGTAGCCAGATGTGCCATTGATCTGACCAGCCGTGAATAGTCCTGGCAGACGTTTTGTTTCGAGAGATGGCCACAATTGAGTTGGAACCATCGCATCATATTCAATTGCGTAACCATTACGCATTATTTCGGCCTTTTCCAAACCTGGGACAGAACGTACAATAGCAAGTTGTACGTCTTCTGGCATGCTAGTAGACAATCCTTGTACATAATACTCGGATGTATTTTTACCCTCCGGTTCAAGGAAAACCTGATGCTTCGGCTTATCGCTGAAACGAACAATTTTGTCCTCAATGGATGGACAGTAACGAGGTCCTGTTCCTTCGATCACTCCAGAGAACATCGGAGCACGATGCAGATTATCGTTAATAATTTGATGTGTTTCCACAGACGTATATGTCAGCCAGCAAGGCAGCTGCTCGTTATTGGATGACTTTGTTTCATAGGAGAAGAACTTCGGCTCATCATCACCGGGCTGAATTTCTGTTTTGCTAAAATCAATCGTGTCCTTATGCACACGCGGGGGTGTACCTGTTTTGAAACGTACCAGATCGAACCCCAACTCACGCAAATTCTCAGATAACTTCAGCGACGGTTGCTGATTGTTTGGTCCACTCTCATACATCAACTCACCCATAATTACTTTACCACGAAGATAGGTGCCTGTAGTCAGAACCACAGCTTTGGCGCGATACTCTGCACCTGTTTGAGTAACGACTCCAACACACTGGCCATCTTCAACAAGCAGACGATCCACCATACCCTGACGCATGGTCAGATTAGGTGTCTTCTCCAACGTTTCTCTCATCGTATGTTGATAAGAAAATTTATCAGCCTGCGCACGGAGGGCATGAACCGCAGGACCTTTACCCGTATTCAGCATCCGCATCTGAATAAAGGTTTTATCAATATTCCGTCCCATTTCTCCGCCTAGTGCATCAATCTCCCGTACAACGTGTCCTTTTGCTGGTCCCCCAATAGATGGGTTGCAGGGCATGAAGGCTACCATATCAAGGTTAATTGTAATCATCAATGTTTTAGAGCCCATCCGGGCTGCTGCAAGAGCCGATTCTACCCCGGCATGTCCTGCTCCAACGACGATGATATCATAACTGCCGCCATCAAAAGCCATGTATATTACCTCCTTGTTCCGTTTTAATATCTATATCAAACCAATACTTCCTGGCAACAACATCATTCCATCCTTTGACAACGGGCAGAAATTGTACCTTACCATCATACACGATGATTCCTATAGAATGTACAGTATAATGATTTACTTTCCTAGACAGAACTGGGAGAAAATCTGATCAATTAATGCATCATGTGCCGTATCGCCCACGATCTCTCCAAGGTGCTCCCACGCCAAACGGACATCAATCTGAATCATGTCAATTGGAACAAACTGATCCGCAGCCTCATAAGCATCCACCAGTGATTGTTTCGCTTTTTTCAACAGAGCAATATGTCGAACATTGCTTACATAGGTCAAATTGGCAGATTCTAGTTTTCCGCTGAAAAACAGTGTGGAGATTGCCTCCTCCAAACGATCAACACCTAGATCATCCTTCACCGACATCGGAACAAGTTGCTCTTCTGAAATATAACGAAGCAGAACATCGCGATCAATTTGTGGGGTTAAGTCCATTTTATTCATAATGATAATTGATTGTCTACCGCGGATTTGTTCCAATAATTCAATCTCGTCCTGATGAAGTGGTTCAGCTGCATTCACAACCATCAGAATTAAATCTGCGTCTTTAACAGCCGAGCGGGAACGCTCTACCCCGATTTTCTCAACAACGTCCATCGTTTCCCGAATCCCTGCTGTATCAAGCAGCTTCAGAGGAATATTATTTATCGTAATAAACTCTTCAATGACATCTCGGGTCGTTCCTGGAATGTCGGTAACGATTGCCCGATTATCTTGTGTGAGTGTGTTCATTAATGAAGATTTACCAACGTTGGGCCTTCCAACGATAGCCGTTGTAATCCCTTCACGCAGTATTTTACCTTGCTCCGCTGTAACGAGTAATTTGTCGATTTCAGTCATGACCTGCATTGACTTCTCTTTAATGAATTCAGATGTTAATGATTCCACATCATGTTCAGGATAATCAATGTTTACTTCAATATGAGCCAAAGTTTCTACTAGGGTATGTCTCAGATCACGTAGCTTGGAAGATAATTTACCTTCTACCTGTTTTAGGGCTACGGAGAAGGCACGATCGGATTTTGAACGAATGAGGTCCATCACCCCTTCTGCCTGAGACAGATCGATTCGCCCATTGAGAAAAGCTCGTTTCGTGAATTCACCCGGTTCTGCAAGACGGATGTTAAGCTGCAGCAACAGGTCCATCACCCGTTTAACGGATACCACACCACCATGTGCACTAATTTCTACTACATCCTCTGTGGTGAATGAACGAGGTGCACGCATTACCGTTACCAATACCTCTTCAACATTATCCCCAGTCGTGGGATCTATAATATGGCCATAATGAACTGTATGAGATGCTGCCTGAGTCAAAGGTGTTTTACTGCGAAAAATCTTCTCCGTCTCTGTCACGGCATCCGGGCCACTGACGCGAATAACGGCAATCCCGGCTTCTCCGACCGCTGTAGATATGGCTGTAATCGTATCACTAATCATCTTTATCTCTCCCTACTTCTCTATAATAAAGTTGTCATCCAGCTTAACCAGAAGAATGCCAACACATATTCAACTCTATTCATTCCTGTTGTCACTTCTATTGAATGCAGCAAGCTGATCTTGTCTGCGATATATTTCCTGTGAGTATGCAACACACATATCCATTAGATACATGCTTTAGTACGAAAAAAGCAATGGCTTCTGCACCCTGCAGGAAGCCATTGCGTCTTTAATTGCTTGTTATTTCAACGTAATAACCACACGCCGATTGGGCTCCTCGCCCTTACTTAAGGTCTTAACCTGCGAGTGATTTTGCAGTTTGGCATGAATCACTTTACGTTCAAGCGGAGGCATCGGCTCAAGTACAACTTCCTTGCCCGTACGGATGGCTTGTCCCGCTAATCGCTCAGCTAGATCCTCAAGCGTTTTCCGCCGGCGCTGCCGGAAGTTTTCCGCATCGAGCACGATTCGCACGAAGTTTTCCGAGTAACGGTTGGCTACAATATTCGTCAGATACTGGAGAGCATCCAGCGTTTGTCCACGTCTGCCAATAATCATCCCAAGGTCTTCTCCGGAGATATTGAAGATATGACCATCCCGCTGCTTTTTGATGTTCACTTCCACATCCAGACCCATACCTGCCGCAACTTCTTTCAAGAACGCAGCCGCTTCTTCATAGGGATTTGGGACTGCTACACCCTCAAGTAATCCATTACTCTCAGGTTCAGGTGTGGCTGATTTGATCGGCTGAATTTCAACCTCAGGTTCTGGCAGCAGTTTCACTTCCACTTTGGCAGCCTTCACCCCGAACAAACCCAGGAATCCTTTTGACGGCTGCTCTAACACTTGTATCTCGACCTTGTCCCGGCTAACGCCAAGATCAGCCAATCCTTTGTTTACAGCATCTTCAACGGTTTTTCCTGACGTAATGACTTTGGTCATTTCGATTTTTTGGCCCCTTTCGAACCTTTCCCAGAGACAGTTGCCTTGCCACCGTTTTTGCGCTTAGCCCCATTTTTGGAAGAGCTGCTCTGCTTCACGTTGACCTCGGCCACAACTTTATCATTATTCCGGTAAAGGAAATAGTTTTGCACGATCGTGTAGATATTACTGTAGAACCAGTAAAGCGGCAACGCTGATGGGAACTGATAAGACATAACAAAGATCAAAATCGGATATACCCACAACATGAACTGCATTGGACCGATCTGTTGTGTAGGATTCATCCGCATCATCATCCACGTTTGGATGAATGTTGTGACCGCAGCCAACACTGGCAAAATAAACAAGTGATCCGGCGCTCCAAGCTGTAGCCACAAGAAATCATGGGTTCTCAGACTGGAGTTTCCGTAGATGGAGTTATAAAGTGCGATGTAAATTGGCATCTGAATCAGAAGTGGCAAACAACCTGCCATCGGATTAACTTTATTCTCCTGAAACAACTTCATCGTTTCTTGCTGAACTTTCTCAGGTGTATCTTTATACTTCGCTTGAATCTCCTTCAGCTGCGGCTGAATTGCCTGCATCGCTTTGGAGCTACGGACTTGCTTCATCGTTAATGGTAAAATCAATGTCCGTACAATTAGCACCATCACAAGGACGGCCAGTCCATATTCACCATTAAACCAGTTGGCGAATGTATCGAGCGCCAGTGAGAACCAGTACACAACATTGGCTTGCCAGAATGAATCACTATTCTTCAAATCTTCTGTTGTAACCCCTGCACCTTGCGGAGTACAACCGGCGAGTACAGTGACCATTGCAATGACTGCAATGAGGAGAATCCACTTCCCCTTAGATGTCTTCAATCGCGACACTTCATAACCCCTCTCTTAACCATTCCATTCCACCGTAAATCATACCATAATTAGGAGGACAAATAAACCGAAGCTTACCGCTTGCACGACTTAAGAAGAGAGGCCTTACGCATGACATGCAGAAGACTTTTCTCCATCTCTTTATAAGACATGTCCAATGCCCCTTTGCGGACAATGAATATCAAGTCCATCTGCGTGACAATCTCTTGCTCATGATGCCGTACAATTTCCTTAATCATGCGCCGCATACGGTTACGCACAACAGCATTTCCAATTTTTTTGCTGCATGATACACCTACTCGGAACTGCTCGGTGTCTTTACGGCGACAGCCATAAACTACAAATTGATGATTGGCAAACGATTTTCCATACCGATATACGCGGCTAAAATCCGCCCGGTTGCGCAGACGTAATCTTTTATACACGGCGCTTCTCCTTGCTGTCCCCCATATTTATTGACGGAGGCCTCATTACTGATTTAGTATAGACTTTCTTCATTGACGATAAACTGCCCGTTGGCAAAGATAAGATATATAAGGTAAGTTTTCGATTCGAGAAAACATAATCAACCATATTGATCGGCAAAAACGGCAGCCAGCTATATCAAAAACGACATGCGATAAATCGACCTTGCTGCCGAATAATCCCGTTTTTTAAGAAAAAAAAGACCACCTCGGTGGTCTTGACATGCATTAAGCACTCAGCTTCTTACGGCCTTTCAGGCGACGTCCTGCCAAAATTTTACGTCCGTTGCTTGTGCTCATTCTTTTCCGGAAACCATGAACTTTTTTACGTTTGCTAACGTTCGGTTTAAATGTAGGTCTCAATGTACTGCACCTCCTTACAAGGGAATACTTATGTGATGAATCATTTTCATCTTGAACAAAAAACACCTTTATACATTTAATCATGTTCAATTGGAAAAGTCAACTGCAAACCATCGACAACCTCCCTCTTTTTCATACACTTTTTCAGTGTTCTGGAAATCATGCCAATCCCGGTCTAGTCTTTCTTTCATCAGATGATCTCATAATCAGTCAAATAAGTTATCCCCAAATCTAAAAAAAGTGCCTATTCTCCCTTTATTTCTAGTTATCCACATCCATTTTCGTCTCGTGAAAGCATCAATACTTTCTGTTTAAAGTTATTCACATGTGGATAATCAATATGGAGAGGTAAATTGGTGAATTATAATCTATTTGTATCCGCTTTAATGTGAAGGTTTACAAGTTTTTGAGAAAGGTGTAGGATAAAATACAACTTGTATACAAGTATACTTATTGATTGATTTTGGTCATTTCTTGCTAGCCATTATTGAACTATGGAAGGATTATAGCTGGTATTCCCCATCACTTTGTCTGTTTGCGGATCCTGACGATTTATAACCATCCGGCTGAATACTGCTTAACTGTAAAACGTTGTGCTATGATCAGTACTGTAACGATTATTTTACTTAGGAGCGTTAGCCATATGCAGTTTCCATCTTCCTGGCTTCAAGGTGCATCCCGCGGTGGAGCCATCGCTTGCGAATTAAGGCTGAGAATCATTAATGGAACCCTCAAGCCTGGTGAAATCTTGTCGGAAAATCGCATTGCTGCTGATTTTGACAGCAGCCGCTCGCCTGTTCGCGAAGCATTGAGAACGTTATCAAATGAAGGCTTAATTCGGCTTGAACGGATGGGCGTTGTGATTCTGGGCCTGAATATGAAAGATGTTGAAGAGCTGTACGATGTTCGTTTTCTCATTGAAAGTTTTGTGCAGCAAAGGCTGGCTGCTGATGTACCTCCAGTGCTGATCAAACAGCTACGCCATATCATCGACAAAATGCAACTTGCTGGGAAACATCAGGATGCCATTGAGTTCGCCTATCAGGATCTCACATTCCACGAGACTATTATTGAGGCTGCTGGACATTCCCGCATCTCACATCTATGGAAAAGTATTCGATACGTTGTGATGACAGTTATGCTGCTTACCACACGCAACGTGTTCGCTCAGGGCGAGTCCAAAGTAAGCGCTGTAATTGGAAAACATCAATCACTTGCAACGGCTCTGGAATCAGGCGACAAGGCTTTAATCCATAGCGGGGTTCGCACCTATTTCAAAGACTCGGATCGGACGTTACATGAAAGCTTTGAGTTTTGAACTTTGGCAGAATACTAAGGCAGGACTGGCTTTTTATACGTCAAAGTAGAGTTTCTGTCCTTATGCTTTTCTGACGAGAAGGTCGCAATTCAGTCCAATTGAATGAATTGCAGGTTAACTTGTCGACAAGTATACAAAATGCGATTGTGTTAAGTCTCGCGCCTACGGCATCTATTATTCTCATTATTGGTGGTGGCGGTGCCTTCAAACAAGTACTGATTAACAGTGGTGTTGGGAATGCTATCGCAGAGTTTGCTACTCACGCGAACATCAACGTCATTCTGTTTGCCTGGCTTGTGGCTGCCTTAATACGTATCGCTACCGGTTCAGCTACCGTTGCCATAACCACAGCCGCTGGAATTGTATCTCCAGTTCTCGCCCTTACGCCAGGAGCGAACATTGCTGGTTGTACTCGCCACCGGTGCGGGTTCCCTGATCCTATCCCATGTCAATGACGCAGGTTTCTGGATGATCAAAGAGTTTTTCAACATGAGTGTGGCGCAGACACTCAAGACGTGGACCGTTATGGAAACACTACTTTCTGTGGTCGGTCTGATCTTTATTTTGCTGCTAAGTACCGTGATGTAAATGCAAACCGACATATTTTTTTCATAATAAAAAGACTTATTCATTATTCCTACTTACACAGCATGTTGAAGAAAGAAGGTACGAGGAATGGCCAACTATATGATTGGAATTGATATCGGCACAACCAGTACGAAGTCCGTTCTATTCACAGAACAAGGTGAGGTGATTACAACCTCTACTCAGGAATATCCGCTCTATACACCTGCGCCAAATGTTGCAGAGCAAGACCCGGAGGAGATTGTACAAGCAGCTGTTTTCTCCATACGCAACGTGATGAATCAGAGTGGGGTTTCACCTAATCAGATCCTTTTCGTATCTTGCAGTTCGGCTATGCACAGTGTCATTGCCATGGATCAGCATAATCATCCACTAACACGTTGTATCACTTGGGCAGACAATCGAAGCGCAGCTTGGTCTGCCCATCTAGAGGAAAACGGAGTGGGGCATCGAATATATCGGCACACAGGCACCCCCATTCATCCCATGTCTCCCCTGACTAAACTGATGTGGCTGCGCCATGATGAGCCAGATCTGTTTCAACGTACGGCAAAGTTTATTTCTATTAAAGAATATTTGTTCTTCCGTCTATTTGGACAATATATTATTGATTATTCCATTGCCTCCTGCACGGGTCTCTTCAATCTCGAACAGCTGGACTGGGACCAAGAAGCACTGGACATCGCTGGCATTACCCCCAGACATCTGTCGAAGCTTGTACCTACCACATATACAATAGAGGGAATACATCCGGAATGGGCTGAAAAAATGGCTCTCTCCCCCTCTACGCCTTTTGTTATCGGCGCAAGTGACGGGGTATTATCTAACCTTGGCGTTAATGCCATTAAGCCAGGTATTGTTGCTGCAACCATCGGCACAAGTGGAGCCATTCGTACTGTTGTTGATCGTCCCATCACAGACCCGAAAGGCCGTACCTTCTGTTACGCCTTAACCGAAAACTTGTGGGTTATTGGCGGGCCAGTCAATAATGGAGGTATGTTGTTCCGCTGGGTACGGGATGAGTTTGCTGCATCTGAAGTGGAAACAGCCAAACGTCTTGGCATCAATTCATATGATGTATTGACCAAAATTGCCGAGCGTGTCCCTGCTGGTTCCGAGGGGCTTCTATTCCATCCTTACCTTTCAGGTGAACGTGCTCCACTCTGGAATCCTGACGCTCGGGGCTCCTTTTTTGGTTTGACTCTTCACCATAAGAAAGAGCATATGATTAGAGCGGTACTTGAAGGGGTTATTTTCAACCTGTATACCGTCCTTCTCGCAATGGAAGAACAGATTGGACAGCCTAGCTCCATTCAGGCTACGGGTGGGTTTGCACGCTCCCCGCTATGGAGGCAGATGATGTCCGATATTTTTAATCAGGAAGTCGTTGTACCTGAGAGCTTTGAAAGTTCATGTCTCGGTGCCGTTGTTCTTGGCCTATACGCGACAGGAAGAATTAAGTCACTTCATGCTGTGTCCTCCATGGTGGGTACAACTCACCGACATACGCCTGTCAAAAAACATGCCTCCATCTATCAGGAGCTGTTACCGATCTACATTCGTATTTCACGCAAACTGGAAGACGAATATGCTGACATTGCGGAATTCCAGCGCAAAATGTCTATGCTTCATATATAAGTAGAGGAATGCCCCGCAGCCATAGATCGGCTGCGGGGCATTCCTCTTTAATTACGTTTTTCATTCTCCACTTCGACAATAAAACTCCCACCTGCACTCGATGCTACTTGATGGAGATGAAGAGCTCATCCTACTTATCTCCTCTTTCCTACACCTTTTTTCTTCAAATCACTTATACATTATCCACAACAAAGTTATTCACATTTCAAAATCATTTCCACACACAAATTAGCATCTTTTGACGGATATCCTGTGTATAAATTATTTTGTCCATTTCGGTCGCACTGTCGAAAATTAAACAGTTTATAAACAATATATTGTGTTGTGACTAAAAATTATACACAAGTTATTGAATTTGTGGATAAAATCTCGCGATACGTTGAAATGCAGGGCTTCTTTTGCTATGATTGTATTACTTTTGGATGTGAATATGTGATCTGACTCATAATATTATCAACAGCCTGTGGATAAAGTTGTGAACAATTTTCCGTTGTTCATTCTTTTTTTGTTTTTGACCTGCGGGAGTTTGGGGATAAATTCAACAATATATCTCGTATTTCGACACTGAATCATGGCTTAAGCCACACTTGGAACATGTAAAAGGAGTGACAGTCTGTGGACAGCCATACTTCTGATTTATGGCAGCAAATTTTATCAATTATACAAAACAAACTCAGCAAACCCAGCTTCGATACCTGGTTCAAAGCAACGAAAGCAACCAAGCTTAACGATCAAACGATCGTGATCTCCGCCCCAACGACGTTTGCTGTTGAATGGCTGGAGAGCCGTTACACCAAACTGGTTGGTTCGACAGTCTATGAGCTTCTCGGTAAGCAGGTCGATGTGAAATTTGTCATCGAGGATAACAAGCCTATTGAGCCGGATCCGCAGTTGCCTGCACCGACACCAAAGATCGTTCAAGAGGAAGCAGTATTAAGCATGCTGAATCCCAAATATACGTTCGATACTTTTGTCATTGGACCCGGCAATCGTTTTGCCCATGCTGCATCCCTGGCAGTCGCTGAAGCGCCCGCCAAAGCATACAATCCTCTCTTTCTATATGGAGGCGTAGGACTGGGCAAAACCCACTTGATGCATGCCATCGGACATTACATTTTGGAGCACGACCCAAGCAGCAAGGTTGTTTATTTGTCATCTGAAAAATTCACGAATGAATTCATTAACTCGATTCGTGATAATCGCGGAGAAAGCTTTCGCAACAAGTACCGTAGCGTAGACATTTTGCTTATTGATGATATTCAGTTCTTGGCCGGAAAAGAATCAACACAAGAGGAGTTTTTCCATACGTTTAATGCGCTGCATGAAGAACGGAAGCAGATCATTATCTCCAGCGACAGACCACCGAAGGAAATTCCAACTCTGGAGGAGCGACTTCGCTCCCGGTTTGAATGGGGATTAATTACGGATATTCAGCCTCCGGATCTGGAGACGCGGATTGCGATTTTGCGCAAGAAGGCGCGTGCGGAGAACTTGGATATTCCAAACGAAGCAATGATGTATATTGCGAACCAGATCGATACGAACATTCGTGAGCTTGAAGGTGCTCTAATTCGTGTCGTTGCTTATTCTTCTTTGACCAATCAAGACGTAAGTTCTCATCTGGCTGCTGAAGCGCTGAAGGACATCATTCCTTCCAGCCGTCCAAAAATGATCACGATTCAAGACATCCAACAAAAGGTCGGCGAGTACTACAGCCTTAAGCTTGAAGATTTCAAAGCACGGAAACGGACAAAAGCAGTTGCTTTTCCCAGACAAATTGCGATGTATCTCTCTCGTGAGCTGACCGATTTTTCTCTACCCAAAATTGGAGAGGCTTTTGGAGGACGAGATCACACCACAGTCATTCATGCCCATGAAAAAATCTCTCAAGCGATCAAAAACGATCAGGATCTCTATAAAGTTATTAACAGCCTAACTGAAAAAATTAAGAATCCAACCTGAACAAGTCCCAAGCCTATGCACAACGTGTACACATGTGGATAGGCTTAATTTTATGGGTTTAACCCTACTTATCCACATATTCAGTGCCCCTATTACTATTATTACTATAAAGATCTAAAGATATCTTCTCCAAAAAGCCGTTGCAAAGCTCAGCCTTCGGCCTTTCGATAAACACCTTTTTCAAAGTCCAAATCTAAGCCCTTGAACAAATTTTCTACTAGGAGTGAAATTATGAAAATCAGCATAATGAAAAGTTATCTAAACGAATCCATTCAACAAGTATCTAAAGCGATCTCCAGTCGTACGACGATTCCCATTTTGAGCGGTATTAAATTCGACGTGAATCACCAAGGTGTGACGTTGACAGCAAGCGACACCGATATCTCCATCCAATCGTTTATCCCGCTTGAAGAGGGAGATAAAAGTGTTGTGCAAGTAGAGCAGCCGGGTAGCGTTGTTCTCCCAGCCAAATTTTTCGTAGAGATCATCAAAAAATTGCCTTCGCAAGAAGTGCATATGGAGGTCAAAGAAAACTTCAACACCTTTATCTCCGCAGGTGCAACGGAAATTCAACTGGTTGGTTTGGATCCGGAAGAGTTCCCGGTACTGCCGAGCATTGAGGAAAATCAAACGGTCTCCATTCCCGGAGATTTACTGAAAAATATGATCAAACAGACTGTATTCTCCATCTCCACTCATGAAACGACACCAATTCTGACGGGTGTTCTGTGGAGTCTGGGTGATAACGAGTTGAAATTTGTGGCAACGGATCGTCATCGTCTTGCTACACGCTCGGCAATGCTGGATAATGCAGAGGGTATCCGTTTCAACAACGTCGTTATCTCTGGTAAAACGCTGAACGAACTGAGCAAAATTGTTCCAGATCAGAACACGCTTGTGGATATCGTCGTTGCTGATAATCAGGTTTTGTTCAAAATTGACCGTGTATTGTTCTACTCCCGTATTTTGGATGGAACTTATCCGGATACTTCTAGAATTATTCCAACGGCATACAAAACAGAACTTGTTTTGGATACAAAAAAATTAAGTGAATCGATTGACCGGGCGTATTTGCTATCGCGTGAGGAAAAAACAAATATTGTGCGCATGCAAACGATGGACTCTGGCACGATTGAAATATCCTCCAGCTCCTCCGAGCTTGGTAAAGTACGGGAAGAGATTGAACCCGCTGAATTCACGGGCGAACCGCTCAAAATCTCGTTTAACTCCAAATACATGCTGGACGTTCTGAAAGTTGTGGAAAGTGAGCAGCTAATGATCGCCTTTACTGGCGTCATGAGTCCGATCATCCTTAAACCGCTGGACGACAGTCACAGCCTATACGTCATCCTGCCTTACCGGACGACCAACTAACGAAAGGAAGATCACGATGAAGCAAGTATCGATTCGTACGGAATATATTAAGCTTGACCAATTTTTGAAACTGGCAGATTGCATCCCTACTGGAGGTATGGCCAAGGCCATTCTTCAAGAGGGACTTGTACGTGTGAATAAAGAGTCTGAGGAACGCCGTGGACGGAAGTTATACCCTGGGGATATCGTAGAGGTGGATGGAGAAGGCACGTTTGAAGTGGTTGCAGAGTAGGAGGCCAAAGTGCATTCCTGCTGCCTCCTGACGGACGGGATAAAAGGGAGGTTACCGTGTGTTTGTAAACAGCATAGAGCTGCAGCAATTCCGCAATTATGAACAACTGAAGCTGGATTCATTTGGTCCCGTCAATCTTTTGATTGGACAAAATGCCCAAGGCAAGACGAATCTGGCCGAGGCTATTTTTGTGCTTGCACTCACCAAGAGCCACCGCACCTCCCGGGATAAGGAATTAATTCGATTTGGTGAGGATCGGTCACGTCTTACAGCTGAAGTCGATAAAAAATACGGAACAGTCAAGCTGGAGCTGTCATTATCTCAGCAAGGAAAAAAGGCAAAGATTAACGGTCTGGAGCAGCGTAAATTAAGTGATT
The DNA here is from genome assembly GCA_017512705.1 of Paenibacillus sp. GTDB lineage: Bacteria > Bacillota > Bacilli > Paenibacillales > Paenibacillaceae > Paenibacillus. Next base: position 8,781 of record JAFWEX010000084.1, on the reverse strand, counting down.
TTGTCGGATCGCTTAATGTGGTGATGTTTGCCCCGGAAGATTTGGAAATTGTCAAAGGCACACCGGGGGTACGCCGCCGGTTCCTTGACATGGAAATCGGACAGGTGGCTCCAGGCTATCTTTATCATCTGCAGCAGTATCAAAAGGTCTTGGTACAGCGGAACAACTTGCTCAAACAGTTGTGGGGACAAGGAGCATCGGCTCAGACGATGTTGGAGATCTGGAATGAGCAGCTAGCAGAGCATGGTGTTAAAATCGTCAAAAAAAGGAAACAATTCATAAAGAAACTGCAAAAGTGGGCAGAAACGATTCATCAGGGTATCACCGGAGGGGGAGAAGTCCTGCGCCTGGCCTACCTTCCCTCCTTCAGCGAAGCCGCTGAGGAAGATGAAGCTGTCTTAATGGAGCAATTTATGATAAAATTATCACAAATGAAAGAGCAGGAGATTCGCCGAGGCACAACTCTTAGTGGGCCGCATCGGGATGACCTGTCCTTTTTCATTAACGAACGGGAAGTACAGACGTATGGCTCTCAGGGGCAGCAACGCACAACGGCGTTGTCTCTTAAGCTTGCGGAGATCGAACTGATTCATGAAGAGATCGGAGAATATCCAGTGCTTTTGCTGGATGACGTATTATCCGAACTTGACCCTTTTCGTCAGACCCAACTGATCGAAACATTCCAAAGCAAGGTGCAAACCTTTATTACCGCTACGGGAATTGAGAGCCTGAACGTTGACAAGCTCAAAGACGCCAGTATCTATCACGTTCATGCCGGACAGGTGGAACGCTAAGGAGTGAGGGCCTATGTACATTCATCTGGGCGGTGAAAAAATCATCCGTTCTTCCGAGTTGGTAGCTATTTTTGATATATCGATTGAAAAATCTTCCAAGATATCCAAACAGTACGTTTCACATGCAGAACAGGAGAAGACGGTTGAGCATATTGGCGAAGAGGAAGCAAAGTCTATCGTAGTGACAAAAAACATTGTGTACTACTCACCGATTTCATCCGCTACGCTCAAAAAACGTGCTCATCACTTTCCTGATCTCTAGCGGATATGGAAGAGAGAACGTGTGTGTTTGCTATTATTTTATAAGTTAACGCATATTCAAGATATTGAATCTATAGAAGTAGGTGAAAGGCATGTCTATGAATCAACCGTCATATGATGCGAATGAAATTCAAGTCCTTGAAGGACTGGAAGCCGTACGTAAACGTCCGGGAATGTACATCGGTTCCACCAGTGCCAGAGGTCTGCATCATCTCGTCTGGGAAGTAGTGGACAACAGTATTGACGAAGCGCTGGCAGGTTACTGTGATCATATCGAGATCACCATCCATGAAGATAACAGTGTAACTGTTGTCGATAATGGACGGGGTATCCCGGTTGGCGAACATGCCAAAATGAAACGTCCAGCTCTGGAAGTCGTTATGACTGTTCTCCATGCAGGGGGTAAATTTGGCGGTGGTGGGTACAAGGTATCCGGTGGTTTGCACGGTGTAGGTGTATCTGTTGTTAACGCCCTATCCGAGATGGTAGTTGTCACGGTTAAACGGGATGGTCATATTCATCAGCAGGAATACCGTCGTGGCGTTCCGCAATATGACCTCAAAATAATCGGTACAACAGAAGAAACGGGAACTACGGTTAGGTTCCATCCCGATCGGGAAATATTCACAGAAACAACCGAGTTTGATTATGAGACACTGCTGACACGTGTCCGTGAGCTGGCCTTTCTGAACAAAGGCATTGGACTGACTTTGACGGATGAACGTACAGGTGCAACCAATTCCTTCATGTACGAAGGTGGGATCATTGAGTATGTATCTTACCTGAATCAGAAGCGAGAAGTATTGCATGAGCCTCCAATCTACGTTGAAGGTGCACGGGATAACATTCAGGTAGAGGTTGCACTGCAATACAATGACAACTACACCGAGAATATCTATTCCTTTGCTAACAATATCAACACCCATGAGGGTGGAACACACGAGTCCGGCTTTAAAAGTGCCCTTACCCGAATCATTAATGACTATGCCCGTAAAGCGGGTGTGATCAAGGATAGTACCGGCAATCTGTCTGGTGACGATGTGCGTGAAGGTCTGACGGCCATTATTTCGGTCAAAATTCCTGAACCGCAATTCGAAGGACAGACGAAAACAAAGCTCGGAAACAGTGAAGTTCGTGGTATTGTTGAATCATTATTTGCAGAGAAGCTGCAGGAGTTTCTGGAAGAGAATCCTTCCGTATCCCGTCGCATTTTGGAAAAAGGTTTGCAGGCAGCACGTGCCCGTGAAGCGGCGCGTAAAGCTCGTGAATTGACACGTCGTAAAGGCGCGCTTGAAGTCAGCTCTCTGCCAGGTAAATTGGCTGACTGTTCTTCCAAGGATGCATCCATCAGTGAATTGTACATCGTCGAAGGAGACTCTGCCGGTGGTTCGGCCAAACAAGGCCGCGACCGTCACTTCCAGGCTATTTTGCCGCTGCGCGGTAAGATTCTGAACGTGGAAAAGGCACGTCTGGATCGTATTCTCGGTAATGCCGAGATTCGTGCAATTATTACAGCGATGGGAACAGGGATCGGTGATGATTTCGATATTACCAAAGCACGTTATCACAAAATTATTCTGATGACGGATGCCGATGTCGATGGAGCTCACATCCGGACACTGTTGCTGACATTCCTATATCGTTACATGCGCAAAATTATTGAAGCTGGTTATGTATATATTGCACAGCCACCGCTCTTCAAAATTGAGCGCAACAAAGTGATCCGTTATGCAGGCTCTGAGAAAGAGCGTGATGAGATTATTGCTTCTCTGGGTGAGAATGCCAAATTCAACATCCAGCGTTATAAAGGTCTTGGCGAGATGAATGCTGGACAATTGTGGGAAACGACGATGGACCCGGAGAGCCGTACAATGTTACAAGTATCTATCAGCGATGCGATGCTTGCTGATGCCATGTTTGACACGCTTATGGGAGATAACGTCGAACCTCGTCGTGATTTCATCCAGGAAAATGCAAAATATGTGAAAAACCTCGATATTTAATTGAGTTGCGAAGAGGCGCCTGTGAGGGCGCCTTTTTATATTACAGGCTACGTGAATTGTTCTAATGACTTATTTATTTTGGAGTCCGACGTTTAGCTGCAGTGGCTCGCACTTTAGAAGCTGTCTTTTTTATTTTACTTTTTTGGGTTTTCGGGGAAGGTAAACGTCCGTAGGCAATAGCATAACGTTTGATCTTTCGATACCCCTCTTTATCCAAGTGGCCAAAGGCATAGATGCCTGGCAAGGTATTCACTTCCAAAATCCAGGGACGTCCACCTTCATCGAGCGCAATATCAAGGCCGATCTCCTTGAGTCTTGGAAATGTTCGTTGCAATTGAACTGCGGTATGGATACCAAGACGGTACAATTCCTGTTCTAGCTTTTTGTATCTTTCCTTATTGAGATGAGGAAGCACCAATTCTTCAAACGTAGCCAGTCGGCCGCCGCCGTGGATGTTGGTGATGATTTTCCCAGGTGCAGCAACCCGCCCAAGGATCCCTGTTGTTTCCCATTTGTGCTGTAGATTTTTTTGGGTTAACACACGTAAGTCAAAAGGTAATCCTTTATGTCTCATGAGTGGAATTCCTTGTTGAATGATATAGCTACGCTTCTGAATCCGTTGGTCCAATGCATGTTCAAGTTCATCAAGGGAATGGAAAACCTGTTCCTCTGTCCCATGTTGGAGATGATAGGTCGTAATTTCAAGTGGAGCTGGATGAGTTGATTCTGATTCGTTGGACTCGGATGAATTTTCATCACCAGATGAACTCTTCTCAGAGGAAGGGGCGCTGATCTTGGTACGAGTTGTCTTCACTCGCATTACCCCGTTGCCGTAAGTCCCCCGGTCCGGTTTGATATAATTCGCTGGGAATAACTCGATCATTCGTTCCAGTGTTTGCCGGCTATATTTTCGAGTCACTGGTATATATTCACTGACCTGGCGACTGTGTTGCAAAACGGTTGTTTTAGCCCATTTACTGGAGACGCGCTGGATACTCAATATGCATCAGTCCTTTCTTGTTTTGATCGGTTGGTCTAAGGGGCTGCACACAGAAAATCAAAGGACAAGAGACGATTTCAGTGGTATAATAGAGGAATATGGCGATTTGTGCTGTCAGCATAAAATTGTGGTTTGATTGCCAGTTGGGAACGGCTCCAGCCTTAATTGGACAGTACATATGCCGCTTTTCTAGCATTGTATGTGGTACTGGAGAGGAAGGCAGGGCGAATCCCCAGACAACCTCAAGTTCCCAGAAGAAAGGCTATTGCCTAGCGGACGTTTAATTGTGTAACTTTTGTGAAAGTAATATAATAAAAAGTAGCGTTCTTGCGCGGTTTTAGCCTTGTTAGGCTTTTCACATATATTATCTTTTTTGAAATGATTGATTTGTAACGTTTGTTGAAGGACAAGAAGGAGGTCCAGCATGGCGGAAGAAATGAACTCGCAGATTAAAGATCGGGATATTGGCGTCGAGATGCGTGAATCGTTTATGGATTACGCGATGAGCATCATTGTGAGTCGTGCCTTGCCTGATGTGCGTGACGGATTGAAGCCGGTTCACCGGCGTATTCTATATGCAATGTCGGAACTTGGCATGACACCAGATAAACCACATAAAAAATCAGCTAGAATCGTCGGCGAAGTTATTGGTAAGTATCACCCACACGGTGACTCTGCCGTATACGAGACTATGGTACGGATGGCACAGGACTTCTCCCTGCGTTATATGCATGTGGATGGACACGGTAACTTTGGTTCAGTCGATGGCGACATGGCGGCAGCAATGCGTTACACCGAGGCACGTTTATCCAAAATTGCGATGGAAATGCTCAGAGATATCAACAAGGATACGATTGATTTCCAGCCAAACTATGATGGTGAAGAACATGAACCTGTCGTTCTTCCTGCTCGTTTTCCTAACTTGCTTGTTAATGGTGTCGGCGGGATTGCCGTAGGTATGGCTACCAATATACCTCCTCACAATCTGAGAGAAGTTATTGATGGTGTACAAGCGATGATCAAAAATCCGGATATCACATCGATGGAACTGATGGATTATATCCAGGGACCAGACTTCCCTACAGCCGGTTACATTTTAGGTCGTTCAGGCATTCGCCAAGCTTATCAAACTGGACGCGGATCGGTAACGATGCGTGCCAGAACCAATATCGAAGAGAACAACAACAAAGCTCGTATCGTTGTTACAGAACTTCCATATCAGGTGAACAAGGCAAGGCTTGTAGAGAAAATTGCTGAACTCGTACGTGACAAAAAGATTGATGGTATCACAGATCTACGTGACGAATCTGACCGTAACGGTATGCGTATTGTTATCGAGCTTCGACGCGATGTAAATCCTGGCGTTGTTCTGAATAACTTGTACAAGCATACATCGATGCAGTCTACATTCGGCATCAACATGCTTGCGATTGTGAATAAAGAACCGAAAATTTTGAATCTGCGCGAAGTGTTGTATCACTATTTGCAGCATCAGATCGAGGTTATTCGCAGACGTACAGAGTTTGAGTTGAAAAAAGCAGAAGCGCGCGCACACATTCTGGAAGGTTTGCGTATTGCCCTGGATCACATTGATGAGATCATCACATTGATCCGTTCATCCAGCAATACAGATGCCGCTAGAGAAGGTTTAATTGAGCGCTTCGAACTCAGCCATGACCAAGCTCAGGCGATTCTGGATATGCGTTTGCAGCGTCTGACCGGCTTGGAACGTGAGCGAATCGAGAATGAATACAACGAATTAATGGTCAAAATTCGTGAATATCGCGATATTCTGGCTAACGAGCATCTTGTGCTTGAAATTATCAGTACAGAGCTGCAAGAAATTCGTGAGCGCGTTGGGGACGATCGTCGTACAGAGATTACTGTAGGTGAAGAGAGCATCCTGGATGAGGATCTAATTCCACGTGAAGAGGTTATCATCACGATTACCCACACAGGTTACGTTAAACGACTGCCGGTATCCACATACCGCAGTCAGAAGCGTGGTGGACGTGGGGTTGTGGGGATGGACACGAAGGATACCGACTTTGTTGAGCATCTTTTCGTAACGAACTCTCACAACTACCTGATGTTCTTCACCGATAAAGGTAAGGTATATCGGTTGAAAGCTTACGAGATTCCGGAGCTCGGACGTACAGCACGCGGAACACCAATTATCAATCTGATTCAGATCGAGCAGGGTGAATCCGTTAACGCAGTGATTCCGGTAGAGGAATTCGAGAGTGATAAGTATCTGTTCTTTGCGACACGTCAGGGTGTAGTGAAGAAGACACCTCTTGAAGATTACACGAACATCCGCAAAGGTGGTCTCATCGGAATTACTTTACGTGAAGATGACAGCTTGATTGATGTTAAGCTAACGGATGGTGAGCAAGAGATTATCATGGGTACAGCTCATGGAATGTCCATTCGCTTCTCGGAAGGAAACGTGCGTTCTATGGGACGTAGTGCTACCGGCGTGAAAGGAATCACACTTGATGATCAGGATGCAGTAATCAGTATGGATGTTGTGGATACTGATCTCGATGTTCTGATTGTTACAGCCAAAGGTTACGGTAAACGTACACCAGTTAGTGATTATCGGATGCAGACTCGTGGCGGTAAAGGGATTAAGACCATTAACGTTACCGAGAAGAACGGTGCTGTCGTTAGTCTCAAAATGGTTAAAAACGAAGAAGATCTCATGATTATCACGTCTAGCGGTACATTGATTCGAATGAGCATGGATGGGATCTCGACCATGGGTCGCTACACACAAGGTGTGAAGTTGATTCATATCCGAGACGAAGATGCTGTAGCTACGGTTAGCCGAATTGATAAAAATGAAGAAGAACCAGATGAGGACATGGAAGACACAGAAGATGGAACTTCTCTTCATGCAGATCCAGATCTAGAAAAAGACGTGAATTCTGGAACTGAAGATACTGTTCAAGACGAGGATTCAAGTTCAGAAGAATAACATAAGCAACACTTTTTAACGAATCGTTAAGAAGAGTTAAATAACAGATATAAAAGGGCTCCCGTATGGGAGCCTTTTTGATATATACACAAGATCAGGATGGAACGCTTTAAAAATCTAGGATGTACAGCCTGTATTCTGAGTAATATAATAGGAATAACGTGGAAAATTAGGACTATGGCCATGTATAGTCATCATTTTATGAGCGAGGGGAATCAGAATGGCATTAGTCACCCTTTCAGAAGTTAAACCTGGACTGAAATTGGGAAGTGATGTGGAGACTTTGCGCGGTAATGTGCTACTTCAAAAGGGAAAAATTATTCTCCCCAAAGATATAGAAGTGCTCAAAGCATTTATGATTGGTCATATAGATGTCGAACAGGAGAGAACTGCTGCAGGCAGTACAAATACCAAAGGAGCATCTGGAGGGACTGAAGCAGGATCGGCAACTGTTATAGACAAGAATGGGGATCAGACAACTACGATTGCCTCAGCACCCGTTACTGCTTTTATGGAAGATTACGAGAAGATGGTTACATTAACTAAAAATGCGTTCCTCTCTTCCTTGGCTGCCGAATTGCCTGTATATGAGCTGCGGACACAGCTGGAAGCACTGTTTGTTCATCTCAAACAATACAACGTTCTTACCTTTAGTCCACGTAATATGAAAGAACATGATTATGTTTATCATCATGCTGTATTGTGCGCTGTTACCTCATATCAATTAGCTCAGTGGATTGACCTTCCTGCGAAGGATTGGATGCAGGTGGCTTTTGCAGGATTGTTTCATGATATCGGTAATAACAAAGTTGATCCACAGATACTACAAAAACCTTCTTCTCTAACAAATGATGAACAAGAAGAGATCAGACAACACACGAAGTATGGATATCAGATCCTCAAACAGGCCAAAGCCATCAATGAAGGAGCTAGACTTGCAGCATTACAGCACCACGAAAAAGTGGATGGATCGGGTTACCCGTTACAACTTACTGGCACACAGATTCATATCTATGCCAAGATCGTAGCAATTGCTGATATTTTCCATGCAATGACACTGGAGAAGATATACCGAAAAGCTCAATCCCCATATCTGGTTTTGGAACAGATCCAAAGTGAAGCTTTTGGTAAATTGGACCCGTCCATTGTGAGTGTATTCATACAGCGTTCCACTAGAATTCATAATGGGCTTCGAGTAAGACTAAGTAATAACCAGATTGGTAAAATCATTTTCTCTGACCGTGATCATCCAACGCGACCAATGGTGTCCGTAGAGGGATCTATTATCAACTTGATGCAGCAGACACAGTTATACATTCAGGATATACTCGCTTAATATTAAGAGTAGAATCTGTATCACTTTAGTGTGGACCTTCTCATAAAGAGGAGGTCTTTATATGTTAGATATAATAAAATCGAATTGATATGTGGGTATATGATCAGTGTTATGTTGATTGTAAATTAGTTAATTACTTTTTCAATAAAAGCTTGCGTTTATATTTCATACATGGTATATTCTAATTCCGGCCAAGAAAACACAGTTGATCTTGTGGAGAGCCAAGCAAATGAGTACAGGCTTCGAAAGAAACTTGAAAAAAAGAGCTTGCAAAGTTGGTTCGGAAGTGATATGATACAAGAGTTACTGAAACGAACTAATTTCGGTAGCAAAAGAAAAGTTTGATCTTTGAAAACTGAACAACGAGTGAGTAATGATCTTGCTTGCAAGATCAACCATGAGATTTT
>JAFWEX010000083.1 GCA_017512705.1 Paenibacillus sp. | reverse complement strand
GAGGCGGCGCAGCGCGGAGAGCGCACCGCGGTGCTGGCGTTCGCCGAGCACGCGGAGCAGTACCGCGCCGATGCCGTGTTCTCGCTAGGCGACGCCAGCGAGCTGCAAGAAGCTGCGCGCAGGCTGTACGCCGCGCTGCGCAGCTGCGATGAGCAGGGCGCCACATATATTGTGGCGGAAGCCTGCTCACGCGAAGGGCTGGGAGCAGCCGTCATGAACCGGCTGCTCAAAGCGGCAGGCAACCAACTCATTCACGTTGGTTGAGCCGCCCACCTCATCGCTCCTGACCACAAGATCAGGAGCGCCGACTCCCTTTTCGCAGGCAGACGTAACGTGTATTCACAAGCTATAGGTTCCTTACTCCTGGCGAGCCTTGACCTGTTTTTTTCTCAACGCAGTACTTTATCGTCGACACGCTTAAGCTTAACTCCTGTTTCCCTGCAACGGTCATGTTTGGATTCTTGTCCGCATATCTTGTACAAGAACCTTTATGCGACTTGGGGGAATGAGGATGTGGGATGTATCTGCCCATGTAGGGCAGTTGGTGACCATTCTGATTATGGCGGTTGCGCTTGGACTGGATGCGTTCTCGCTGGGTATTGGCATTGGCATGAAGGGGATACGGCTTCGGGATGTGTTGAAAATCAGTACTGTCACAGCGTTATTTCATGTGATTATGCCGCTTGCCGGGATGTACATGGGCAAGTATGTCAGCTCCTTGCTGGGTGATATTACGAACTATGCGGCAGGTGGTTTACTCGTACTGCTGGGCGGCCACATGATTCTGAACGCGTTCCGTGAAGGGGAGACGAAGCTAGTGGATCATCGATCGATGCTGGGCATAATTTTATTTTCGCTCAGTGTCAGTGTAGATTCCTTCTCCGTTGGCGTATCACTCGGCATGTTCAGCAGTGATTTGATCGTGACCATCCTGGCCTTTGGTTTCTGTGGTGGCCTGATGTCAATCATCGGCCTGCTTCTCGGACGCCGGGTAAGTCAGAATCTGGGGGATTATGGTGAGGCTGTAGGCGGGGCAATCTTGCTTGCCTTTGGACTTTTGTTTATATTTTAAAATAATATGTGTGAACGATAGGATTAGGCATATCACATCATGATCGAATGGGGAGGCTGACACATTGAAACATATTTTATTTGTATGTACAGGCAATACGTGCCGCAGCCCCATGGCAGAGGGGCTTTTGCGAAAACTTGCATCTGAACGTGGCATTCAGGTGAACGTCCGTTCAGCAGGTGTGGCTGCAATGTCGGGAATGCCGATATCACGCCATGCTGAAGCAGTTTTGAAAGATCATAGTGCACAAGGGCCGTCCCAGTCCACAGAGCTTAGTGCAGAACTGATCGAATGGGCGGATCTCATTCTAACGTTAACGCGGAGTCATAAGCAGCATGTGATGCAGGTGTTTCCAGATTCTATTCAGAAGACATATACACTGAAAGAATATGCGGAGAATGATGCACAAGTGCTTCAAGACTTGGAGGAATTGGACAGCCTGTTCGCCACACTTGAGATGAAACGGGCACTGGGACAAGAGATCTTGGCGTCTGACCGGGAGCGTGTGATTGAGATTAGGCAGCGTATCCCAAGCTTTGACATCTCTGATCCGTTTGGCGGTAGCCGGGACGATTACAATATTGTGGCGGCAGAGATTCGAACAGCGTTGTCCAAACTGCTGGATAAGCTTGAATAATTCTGCTGTGTAGAGATAAAATATCGAAACGGAACATCGAATGTAAATTAACCGTTGATTTTAAAGTGGGGTTGATTTATGATGGAGGGGAAAACAGGGATCCGGTGTAACTGGCGACGAAGTGGGCATAACCACAGTGGAGCACCGGAACAAACGGCCGGTCGCCTGGGCAAAAGAGCAATTCTGCGGTACCCGCAGACTGCTCTTTTTTTCGTCTTTCATCTGAAATTTCGCTATAATAGTACCTGAAATGCCATGCAGTGTATGCGTAGAGTAGACCATCACGAGATTAAGGGCATGATTTTATCGGGAGGCGATAGGATGACTATTGAGTTGGATTCGGAGCAAACCGGATTGCAGCAACAGACTGCATTGATCCTGCGCGAACTGGCGGTTGCCGGTAAGCTTGGCTCTGGGCACGTTGTGGTTATTGGCACGAGTACAAGCGAGGTGGCAGGCCAGCGTATCGGAACAAGTGGTGCTGTCGATGTGGCAGAGCAGTTACTTGCAGGTATTCGCGAGGTACAAGCAGAGTTTGGTTTCGATACCGTATTCCAGTGCTGTGAACACCTGAACCGAGCACTTGTGATGGAACGTGAATTGCTTGATCGGCTTGGACTGACAGAGGTTGGTGCTGTACCTGTGCCGAAGGCAGGTGGTTCTATGGCATCAACAGCCTATCGTTCATTGTCCGATCCATGTCTGGCTGAACATATTCAGGCTCATGCGGGAGTAGATATCGGAGAGACCATGATAGGTATGCATCTTCGTCATGTTGCGGTTCCCTTCCGGACATCGCTTCGTTACATTGGTGAGGCTCGTGTTACAGCAGCGCTTACGCGACCGAAGCTGATTGGCGGCGAGCGAGCGGTCTATCGAATGGAAGAAGAGCCCAATTCGACCTTTTGTGACTAACGTATAAAGTGAAATCATCAGGTTACACTCAAGACTTCGATTGCATCACCATCTTACGATCGCTGTTATCCCCGGATTTCTTTGAATCCCTTTATAAAAGGGGAAGTCCGGTGATAGCGTATGCTTCCGATGAAGCTTTCCTTCGGAAAGCTTTCAGGCGAACGCTCTGCTTCTCCAGATTGGTGTTGCACTCTCCGTTTTCGTGTAAACATCATTTCGCTTTATAACTTCATTATAATTTAGGAGGAATTTAATCATGGAACAATTGCGCAAACAAGACCCTGCAGTATTGGAGGCAATGAATCTTGAACTGAAACGTCAACAGAACAACATCGAGCTGATCGCATCCGAGAACATCGTAAGCGAAGCGGTAATTGAAGCGCTGGGCTCCGTTCTGACGAACAAGTATGCTGAAGGTTATCCTGGCAAACGTTACTATGGCGGTTGTGAGCATGTAGATATCGTTGAAGATATCGCACGTGATCGTGCAAAAGAACTGTTTGGCGCAGAGCATGCTAACGTGCAGCCACACTCTGGTGCACAAGCGAATATGGCTGTTTACCTTGCAGCGTTGAAACCTGGCGATACAGTACTGGGTATGAACCTGGCACACGGTGGCCATTTGACGCATGGTAGCCCGGTTAATGCTTCTGGTTTGCTGTATAACTTCGTTGCATATGGCGTTCAAGAAGATACATTCCTCATTGATTATGATGAAGTTCGCAAAGCTGCATTTAAACACCGCCCTCGTTTGATCGTAGCAGGTGCAAGTGCATACCCGCGTACTATTGATTTTGAAAAGCTCGCTTCCATCGCTAATGATGTTGGTGCGCTGTTTATGGTAGATATGGCCCATATCGCAGGGCTTGTTGCTGCTGGATTGCATCCTAACCCAGTGCCACATGCGCACTTCGTAACGACAACTACACATAAAACGCTGCGCGGACCACGTGGCGGTATGATCCTGTGCCGCAAATCCTGGGCAGCTGCGATTGATAAAGCGGTATTCCCTGGTTCCCAAGGTGGACCTTTGATGCACGTGATCGCTTCGAAAGCTGTAGCATTGGTGAAGCATTGCAACCTTCATTCAAAACTTATGCTCAGAACGTTGTGAAAAACGCACAAGTGCTGGCTGAAACATTGATCGCTGAAGGATTGAACATTGTATCTGGCGGTACAGACAACCACTTGATGCTGATTGACACACGCAGCGTGAACATCACGGGTAAGGAAGCAGAGCATGTGCTCGATTCCATCGGAATTACTGTGAATAAAAACGCAATTCCGTTTGATCCAACTAGTCCATTTATCACAAGTGGTATCCGTATTGGTACACCTGCGGCAACATCGCGCGGCATGGATGAGAAAGCAATGGTATCGATTGGTAAGATCATTGCCAAAACACTTAAAAATCCTAAGGATACAGCAATACTTGATCAGGCACGTGCAGAAGTAACTGCTCTGACTGACCAATACCCACTGTATACTGACCTTAAATACTAGTATTACTTATAAAAATTGCTCGTGCTGTTTGATTTTGAGATGTTCATTTTTTGTGAACACGCAGACGGAGCAAACCGAAAAGATCTGAAGAAGCGAAGCGTTCGCCTTTATCACCGGAATTCCACAATTTAATTAGTGGATCAGAGAATTCTGGGGATAACAGCGATCGGAAGGTCATTCGGTTTGTGGAGTACCTTTAGTGTTCACGCGTATTTTGAGCATTCAACTCACACAACAGCACGAGCAAACAGGACCGGATGAATTATTTTCCGGTCCTGTTTTTTGTAGGAATTGCTATTCATTAATGAATAGGTGTCCTTTGATGGTGTAATTCAGTGTGGGTGATGATATAATATACAGGATTTATCGAGCCTGTGAATGATGGCTAGGTATATTTGGAAATGCTTAACTCATGAAGAACTTACCGGAGGGACAAATTAATGGGAAAATTAGTAATATGTGATCACCCCCTAATTCAACACAAACTGACGTTTATACGCGATGTGCGTACAAATACGAAGGACTTTCGTGAATTGGTAGATGAAGTAGCCACATTGATGGCTTACGAGATTACAAGAGATGTTGAACTGGAGTCAATCGATGTACAAACTCCTGTCGCAGCGACACAAGGTAAAGTGATTTCTGGCCGCATGCTCGGACTGGTGCCGATTCTACGTGCAGGACTCGGTATGCTGGACGGTGTTGTTAAACTTCTGCCAGCGGCAAAAGTAGGACACGTTGGTTTGTTCCGTGACCCGGAAACATTGCAACCGGTTGAGTACTATACCAAGTTACCTACAGACGTGACTGAACGTCAACTGATTGTGATTGACCCGATGCTCGCAACAGGTGGATCGGCGATCGCAGCCATTGACGTGCTCAAAAAACGCGGTTGTAACCAGATTAAAATGATGAATCTTGTTGCTGCACCAGAAGGTGTTAAAGCGGTACAGGAGGCTCATCCTGATGTGGATATCTATGTAGCTGCATTAGACGATCGTTTGGACGATCATGGATATATCGTGCCAGGACTTGGCGATGCAGGAGACCGTCTGTACGGAACGAAATAAAGCATACTTTCATGCGGATTAGAAAAGGGGCTTGTCTTGAATGTCCAAAAAAATTAAAGTGATGACAATCTTCGGAGTGCGTCCGGAAGCCATCAAGATGGCGCCGCTTATTCTGGAATTGCAGAAACATCCCGAGTCGATTGAGTCCATTGTTTGCGTAACTGCGCAGCATCGTCAGATGCTGGATCAAGTTCTTGAAGTTTTCGACATCCATCCTGACTATGATCTGGATGTGATGAAGGATCGTCAGACATTAAATGAGATTACCATTCGCGTTCTTGGCGGTCTGGAGCCGGTTTTACGCGAAGCTAAGCCGGATATTGTACTCGTCCATGGAGATACTTTGACTACATTTGTAGCCAGCTATGCCGCATTTTTGCAGCAAATTCAAGTGGGGCATGTTGAAGCGGGTCTGCGGACGTGGAACAAGCTTTCACCGTATCCGGAAGAGATGAACCGCCAATTGACAGGCGTACTGGCTGATTTGCATTTTGCACCGACGGAGTGGTCGTCCTCCAACCTTGCCAAGGAAAATAAACCGGAGTCTAGTACCTATGTCACAGGCAACACGGTAACAGATGTGTTTCAATATACAGTACGGGAGGATTACAGGCACCCAGTGCTGGATTGGGCACAAGGCAAACGTCTGGTGCTGATGACTGCTCATCGCCGCGAATCGCAAGGCGAGCCTCACCGCAACATTTTCCAGGCCGTCAAACGAATTGCTGACGAATTTGAAGATATTGCCATCGTGTACCCGGTGCACCCTAGTCCTGCTGTGAAGGAGCCGGCTCACGCGATTTTGGGGAACCATCCCCGTATTCAGTTAATTGATCCGCTAGACGTAGTGGATTTGATAACTTTTACCCGCACACTCACTTGATTCTGACCGATTCAGGCGGTTTGCAGGAAGAAGCTCCTTCATTTGGCGTGCCTGTCCTTGTATTGCGCGATACAACAGAACGTCCAGAAGGTATTGAAGCTGGCACGCTGGAATTGGTAGGGACGGAAGAGGAACGTGTATATGAACGGACCAGAGCTCTGCTTACAGATGAAGCACTGTATGCAAGTATGAGTCAAGCTGCTAATCCATACGGTGATGGACGTGCATCAGAAAGAATTGTCAATGCGATTTTGCACCATTTCGGCGTAAATAGCGAGCGTCCTGAAACATTTCACAGAAAGTTCAAAAAATAATTCACATTTTCTGATGGATTTATAGAGGGGATAGCATACAGTTAAACTGTACGGTTTACGCGGGTTTATGGGCTCTATTTAGCTGTGAACCCGTGGTATATCCCTTTAGGTTCGCTAAAATCAATCAATTGACAAAGACTCTCATCATTCAGTAAAATTAACTGGGATTGCAAGGGTGGCGAGGAAAATGGCCGATTCGAACAAACCAAATTCATCCCGTAACCATGATGATAAGTTATGGAAAGCAATGGGGCTCGTGACAGCATTTGGGATCGAGATTGCCTTGCTCGCTGTTGCCGGATATTACGCTGGCTCGTGGTTGGATCAAACCATTGGAGGCAACGGAATATGGATCGCCGTAAGCGTTCTCTTTTTTATTGCGGCAGGTGGGGTAAGCATTTACTTTATTGCTAAAAAATTCATGGGGGAAAGTGATGAGTGAACTAGCCAGATATCGCAGATGGATGACCGTTTCCGTCATGTATGTACTCATGATATGTTTTCTAACGGCTGCGTTTGCACCTCGTTTAGAGACGATTGCTTTGGGACTGGCTCTGGGTGTGATTATCAGTTTGATTAATGCATTTTACCTAGGCTACAAAGTAAGGAAGATGTCCGATGATGCGGCAGAAGGGAATCTGAAGCGTGTAAACCTGGGATTTTTGACAAGAGCGGCACTCGCTGTGCTCGGTATCTACGTATCGATGCGCTTTCCGCAGTATTTCAATACATATGCGGTTGCAGGCGGTCTGGTCATTGCGCAATTTTCCTTATTGATTATAGGGATCATCATGTCCCGCAAAGAAGAATGATTTTGAGTGTGGCAGCTTTCAGGTAGAGAAAGGGGTGAGAAAAAATTATGCATGAAGCTCCAGTGATTATGCTTGGTGGATTTCATCTGGACTTGTCCGTACTGTTGATGTTGATTTTAACCAGCGCCATTGTCTTCATTTTTGCCATCATCGCTACACGGAACCTGTCAGTGGATAATCCGGGAAAGCTGCAAAACTTTATGGAGTGGGCCGTTGAGTTCGTTCGAAATCTGATATCCAGTACGATGGACATGAAGAAAGGCAAACACTTTATTTCTCTCGCGCTTACGATGATTTTGTTCATCTTCGTAGGAAATATGCTTGGACTTCCGTTCCAGGCAGTTACTGATGTTAAGGATATCAATGAAGCAACCGTTTTCGGAAAACCGATTGTTACAGCGGTTGAGGCTTATGAAGAAGCTCACGCTAAGGATCCGGAAGCACATCCGCACATCGAGTTGGCTTGGTTTAAATCACCTACAGCTGACTTGTCCGTAACGATGGGACTGGCTCTCATTGCCTTCCTTGTAGCACACGGACTTGGACTGTTCAAGAACACTAGAGGTTACTTGAAGCACTATGTGCAGCCATACGCGTTGTTCCTTCCGATTAACCTGATCGAGACCGCGTCTAAACTGCTCACGCACGGCATGCGTTTGTTTGCGAATATTTTTGCGGGTGAGGTGCTGATTGCAACAATCCTCAAACTGACCAGCTTTAAAGTGCTGGGGGCTATTTTCGCAATACCACTGCTCGCAGTGTGGCAAGGCTTTAGTATCTTTATCGGCGGGATTCAAGCTTTCGTGTTCGTCATTCTGATGATGGTGTACATATCACAGACTGTCGAAACACACGAAGAACATTAAGTTTTAGACCTGCGGGGATTTCTCCATCAGGCTGAACATAAAATTGATTTATAATTTTAAGGAGGATATACAAATGGGAGCAATGGCATTAATCGCAGCAGCAATTGTTGCAGGATTGGGCGCTTTCGGCGCAGGTATTGGTAACGGTATGGTAATCAGCAAAACAGTGGAAGGAATCGCGCGTCAACCAGAAGCGAAATCCACACTGCAAACAACAATGTTTATCGGGGTAGGTTTGATCGAGGTATTGCCGATTATCGGTGTGGTACTCGCGTTCATGTTCTACGGTGCTGCTTAAGACACAACACAGTACGGCGGGGAAGGCTGGAGCCCTCCGCGCCTTCTTTTTAGCTAGGAACTTGTCCTGTAAGGGATAACGTTTTTATAGGATACCTCCAGGAAGGAGTGAACAGATTGAGTTTCTTATGGGAAAATACGCTACTTGCGATTATCGCATTTGCAATTTTATATTGGCTGCTTAGCCGCTATGCTTTCGGTCCATTGTTCTCCATTATGGAAAAGCGTCGTGAACTCGTGATGAATCAGATGAATGAGGCTGCTCAGACTCGGGAACAGGCGATTGCTTATGTGGAGGAGCAAAAAAAGGCTCTGGAACAAGCGCGCAAAGAAGCTCACGACATTATTGAGCAGTCCAGACAAACGGGTGGCAAGCAGGCTGAATCCATCCTGGCTGATGCCAAGGCTGAAGCAACTCGTCTCAAGGATGACGCAGTACGTGAAATCGAAAGTGAGAAGAACAAAGCGGTTGCCGCTCTTCGCAACGAACTGGGTACTGCTTCCGTTCAGATTGCTTCCAGATTGATCAAAAAAGAAGTTGAGAACGGTCCAGCACAAGAGGAGCTTGTGAACCAATACCTCAATGAGGTAGGAGGCCGACAATGAGCCGCGATACGATTGTTGCCAAGCGTTATGCAAAAGCATTGTTCGAAGTTGCTCTTCAGCAGCAGCAAGTGCTCGAAGTTGAACAGGAACTGCGTGCCGTTGTCAGTGGATTGACTGGAGATCAAGAGATTATCAAATTTATTGTTTCTCCGAACATCTCTGATGAAGCCAAGCGGAATGTGCTTCATGCAAGCCTTGAGGGCAAAGTGTCCGAACCTGTCCTTCGCACGGTTTTGCTTCTGATTGAGCGTGGCCGCGTGGAATTATTGCATGACTTGTTGAGTGATTATGTGAAAATCGAAGGAGATTCCCTTGGAATCGCCGATGCTCGCGTATACTCGACCTATGCATTAAGTGAAGAAGAGAAAGAAGCGGTATCCCGTGAATTCGGTGGCCGTGTGAATAAAAAGATTCGTATCGAGAACATTGTTGATCCTGCACTGCTGGGCGGATTGAAAGTCGCCATTGGCGATACGATCTATGACGGCAGCTTGGCTGGCAAGCTCGAACGTCTTGAGCAGTCTTTTAACAGACGAGTACAGTAGATTGGGGTGAGGACACTTGAGTATCAAACCAGAAGAAATCAGTACGTTAATTAAGAGTCAGATTGAACAATATAAGACTGATATCGATGTAGTCGAAGTTGGTACAGTTATTGAGGTTGGTGACGGGATCGCCCGTGTATACGGACTCGAGAATGTCATGTCCAACGAGTTGGTTGAGTTCCCAAGCGGTGTAATGGGCCTCGCCATGAACGTGGAAGAAAGCAACGTGGGTGTCGTTATCCTGGGGCCTTACTCGGATATCCGTGAAGGCGACCAAGTAAAACGTACAGGTCAGATCATGCAAGTGCCGGTTGGCGAAGCATTGATTGGACGCGTTGTGAACCCGCTCGGTATTCCAGTCGATGGCAAAGGGCCAATCGCTACAACGGAATTCCGTCCGGTTGAAGGCAGAGCGCCAGGCGTTATGGATCGTAAATCGGTTCATGAGCCGATGCAAACTGGGATCAAAGCGATTGATGCGATGGTTCCAATCGGTCGCGGACAACGTGAGTTGATCATCGGTGACCGTCAAACAGGTAAAACATCAATTGCAATCGATGCGATCCTGAACCAAAAAGGCAGCGGCATGAAATGTATCTATGTGGCTATTGGTCAGAAGCAGTCCACTGTTGCTCAGGTCGTAGAAACGTTGCGCCGTAGAGGTGCAATGGAATATACGATCGTTGTAACAGCATCGGCTTCCGATCCGTCACCATTGTTGTACATTGCTCCGTATTCCGGTTGCTCTATGGGTGAGTACTTCATGTACAAAGGCGAGCACGTGCTGGTAGTATATGATGACTTAACGAAACAAGCAGCTGCATACCGTGAGTTGTCCTTGCTGCTTCGTCGTCCTCCGGGTCGTGAAGCTTATCCAGGTGACGTATTCTACTTGCACTCCCGTTTGCTAGAGCGTGCTGCGAAGTTGAATGATGAACTTGGTGGTGGTTCTTTAACCGCTCTGCCATTCATTGAAACACAGGCTTCTGACGTATCTGCATACATTCCGACCAACGTAATCTCTATTACAGACGGTCAAATCTTCTTGGAGTCCGACCTCTTTAACGCCGGACAACGCCCAGCGATCAACGTAGGTATCTCGGTATCTCGTGTCGGTGGTTCTGCACAGATCAAAGCGATGAAAAAGGTTGCAGGTTCCCTGCGTCTCGACCTCGCTCAATATCGTGAGTTGCAGGCGTTCTCTCAATTCGGTTCCGATTTGGATAAATCCACTCAGGCCCGCTTGAACCGTGGTGCTCGTATGATGGAAATCCTGAAGCAAGGTGTAAACCAGCCACTGCCTGTAGAACAACAGGTTGTCAGCTTGTACACTGCAGTTAAAGGATACTTGGATGAAATTCCAACAGGTGATGTAACTCGTTTTGAGCGTGAGTTCCTTGCGTTCATGGAGAGCAATCATGAGGAAATCCTCGGATCCATCCGTGATACTAAAGAATTGACAGCAGACAATGAAAATGCACTTAAAGATGCAATCGAGAAGTTCAGAAAGAGCTTCGCTGTCTCTGTCTAAATAGATGAATGCAGCTGCGGAGTTGTTTAACCGATTCCGCATGTCTGCATGTGTAACTTTTAAGTTAAGGCTTACGAAGTAGTTTTGACCCTGTCAAAACTTTAAGGTGGTGAAATCATGGCAAAAGGCATGCGCGAAATTAAGCGGCAAATTAAAAGCGTACAGAGCACAAAGCAGATCACCAAAGCAATGGAGATGGTTGCTGCTGCAAAACTGCGTAAAGCGCAGGAAAAAGCAGAGGCTGCCCGTCCTTATTCAGAGAAGCTGAAAGAAGTTGTGGCAAGTATTGCATCAAGCACGCAGGGCATTCAGCATCCAATGCTGGACAGCCGTCCGGTGAAAAAGACAGGATATCTGATCATTACGTCGGATCGTGGTCTTGCGGGTGGATACAATGCGAACATTTTGCGTCAGGTGAATATGACACTGAAAGAGCGTCACAGCTCTCAAGACGACTATGAACTGTTCGTTATCGGACGTAAAGGGCGCGACTATTTCAGACGGCGTGAAATTGCTATGGCTTCAACGACAACTGATCTGTCGGATTCACCTACATTCGCAGATATCAAATCTATCGCTCACGAAGCGGTTCGTGGATTTGAACTGGCTGAATTTGATGAATTGTACATCTGTTATAACCGCTTTGTAAATGCGTTGACCCAGATTCCAACGGTGGAAAAGCTTCTTCCTATGGAAACGCCGGAGTTATCTGCTGCGAATGGACCAACTGCTAGCTACGAGTATGAACCGTCAGCTGAAGCTGTGCTGGAAGTTTTGCTTCCGCGTTATGCGGAAACATTAATCTACGGCGCTTTGCTGAACGGTAAAGCGAGTGAGCTGGGTGCGAAAATGACGGCAATGGGCAATGCAACCAAAAATGCATCTAAACTCATTAACGATCTGTCATTGACTTATAACCGTGCCCGTCAAGCAGCGATTACGCAGGAAATTACAGAAATTGTAGCAGGTGCCAACGCAGCACAAAGCTAACCGTTTTTTATTTAATGAAGGCTTGCACTGCAAAAATGAACGAACGGAATTTTATTTTTGCCAAAGTAGCAAGCTTGTAGGAGGGGAACGTTAAAATGAACAAAGGACGCGTTGTGAGCATCATGGGTCCGGTTGTTGACGTCGAGTTTGATCGCGGCGGTCTGCCGGAAATCCTCAATGCCATTACGATCACTACAGCAACCGAAGGCGGCGTTAGTGTAAATCTTACACTCGAAGCTTCGAAACATCTGGGTGACAACCGGGTACGTTGTATCGCGATGTCCTCCACGGACGGTCTCGTACGTGGTATGGAAGCAGTAGATACTGGAGCTCCAATCTCTGTACCTGTTGGTGAAGCGACATTGGGTCGTGTATTTAACGTACTCGGCGAAGCAATTGATACTGGCGGTACAGTAGCAGCTGAACATAAAAACCCGATTCACCGCTCTGCTCCTGCATTCGATGAACTGACAACCCAAGCAGAAATGCTTGAAACAGGTATCAAAGTTATCGACTTGCTGGCTCCTTACGCAAAAGGCGGTAAAATCGGTCTCTTCGGTGGTGCCGGTGTAGGTAAAACGGTAACCATTCAGGAACTGATTAATAACATCGCGCAAGAGCATGGCGGTATCTCCGTATTTGCCGGTGTTGGTGAGCGTACACGTGAAGGTAACGACTTGTATCACGAGATGAGTGATTCCGGCGTTATCAACAAAACAGCAATGGTCTTCGGACAAATGAACGAGCCTCCAGGCGCACGTCTTCGTGTAGCCCTCACAGGTCTGACCATGGCGGAATATTTCCGTGATGAAGAAGGCCGTGACGTGTTGCTCTTTATCGATAATATCTTCCGTTTCACCCAAGCGGGTTCAGAAGTATCTGCCTTGCTTGGACGTATGCCTTCCGCGGTAGGTTACCAGCCTACGCTGGCAACCGAAATGGGTCAATTGCAAGAGCGCATCACTTCAACGAAAAAAGGATCAGTTACATCTATCCAGGCGATCTACGTACCTGCGGATGACTATACTGACCCGGCTCCTGCAACAACGTTTGCTCACTTGGATGCAACAACGAACTTGGAGCGTAAAATCTCCGAGATGGGTATCTACCCAGCGGTAGATCCACTCGCATCCAGCTCTCGTATTCTTGCTCCAGAAGTTGTAGGAGAGGAACACTACACTGTAGCTCAAGGCGTTAAACGTATCTTGGCTCGTTACAACGAGCTTCAAGATATCATTGCGATCCTGGGTATGGATGAGCTTAGCGAAGAAGACAGAGCGCTCGTTTATCGTGCGCGTAAAATTCAACGTTTCTTGTCCCAGCCTTTCCACGTAGCTGAAGCATTTAACGGTATTCCGGGTAAATACGTTCCGGTTAAAGAAACGGTGCGCAGCTTTAAAGAGATTCTCGAAGGCAAGCATGACGATCTGCCGGAAGCAGCATTCCTCTTCGTGGGTACGATTGAAGAGGCAGTGGAGAAAGCCAAAACACTGGTATAATCTGAGTCCAGGATTGTCCTTATGAAGCGAGCTATCCTTCGGATAGTTTCAGGAGGGATGGAATTGAGCACCTTTTTGTTGGAAATTGTAACGCCTGAGCGTCTCGTCTATTCACAAGAAGTGGACAGTGTCATCGCTCGTGGTGTTGAAGGGGAACTGGGGATTCTCCCTGGTCATATCCCGATGGTTACACCTTTACAGATTGCACCGATCATGATCAAAAACGGAAAAGAGAGCAAGCAGGTCGCTATCGGCGGCGGTTTTATCGAAGTCCGCAAAGATAAGGTTGTTGTACTCGCAGAGAGTGCCGAACTCCCGGAAAACATTGATGTGGATCGTGCGCGTGCGGCCAAAGAGCGGGCGGAACGCCGGCTTGCCAGCCAAAGCAACCAGGACCACTTTGATCACCGCCGTGCAGAGATTGCTTTGCAAAAAGCGGTTAACCGGATTAACGTATACGGCAAATAAAGTGTTTTACGGAGCCCGGTGGCTTAGTCTGCCGGGTTCTTTTAATCTTTTTTATATGTTTATGCATCATAGAACCAAAAGCGTTTGTGAATAAATCTCTATTGTAAGGATTGAAAGACACAACAAAAGAAGATAAAAGAATAAATCATAGTTACAATAAGTTTTATAAAATGAATCTCTGAAATTGAACATTAGAGGGCGACCTCTTTATATAGTATGAGATTTCGTTTCATTCAAGGCACCTTTACATGATGAGATGAATACGTTATAGGACCTAAGCATTATAGGCGTATAACTCTGGTAGAACCAATTTTATAAAGGGGAATTTGAATTATTTCCGAGGAAATGACAGAGTTGATATCTTTATTACGCTCTTTGATGTCGTTTTAGTCACAAACTCATAGCGAATAAAAATTAAAATATTTTCAAAGTGGAAATCTATGTAATTGACAAGATGTGCTGAAACAGCCTATATTCCTTAGAGTCGGCAAAAGAAAAACGTAGATGTGCTAGTTGTTGATCACTATAATGCATCGATGGACTGTTACCTCTTTTTTAAGACATTCATTGCTCCTAAGGTACAGGAATACGACTGGAAGCCAATCTTGCGTGATCCAAGCTTACTAACAAGTTATGAGTATGAGGCATATGATATGCTGATCACTGCAACAATTAAGGTGGAGGTAAGAAGATATGGGTAATGATCTGGCGAATCAGGTAAATCAGACATTAAGCGCTAATAGCCTGATCTCAATGGTTGTCTCGCTTTTATGTATAGCCATATCCTGGTGGGCATTGCAGAATCTGAAGTTAGATTTGGTGATCAGACAGCCTAGAGGTGCTCAGGGAAGATTGCTTCATTTGTTGCTTGCTATTATTTTAGGGCATGCGGTGGCTGGCTTTGTTATTGATTATTTATCATGGACTCAAATGTTGAGGAATTTGTTTTGATTTCGAGATGGTTGGTTAATCATCTGTGAGGTTCCTCATGCTACTCCTTGTCGAATAACATCGATTAATTGTGTTAACAATTAGAGTATGAGTCGTCGGTCCGAAGAAGTTAGAAAGAAATGTGAACTTTAACTGAACGAATTGAAAATGTTTTATGTAAAAATGCTTGTATCGTACAATTCAACAGTGTTATGATGGAAGTTAGGGGATTCACAATTTTTCACTTATTTTGTAGGTTATAAAGGGGATACCCGGTCAATACCGGCTAAAAATCATCCCAATTGGTCTGTTCTGATGCTATGGTGGTATGTATGATGTTTTTTACAAGCCATGAAGCAGGACGTACAGTACACATGGTATCATCAATTTGAATTATACAAACCAATTCTTTTCTGAACAGACATCTGAGCATATCGTGCCAGAATATGTCGAAATTCCACACACAGCAACAGTCCTTTCTAGCATAGTGGGGCTTACGTATTCCGGAATGAGGAAAAGGGAATAAAAGCGCGGAGGGA
Source organism: Paenibacillus sp. (assembly GCA_017512705.1). Taxonomy (GTDB): domain Bacteria; phylum Bacillota; class Bacilli; order Paenibacillales; family Paenibacillaceae; genus Paenibacillus. The sequence goes on along the minus strand of JAFWEX010000083.1, from coordinate 40,868 downwards.
ACCATGATGAGCAAATTTATCGTCCGCGGTGGCAAAAGGTTGACCGGAAGTGTCAAAGTTAGCGGCGCTAAAAATTCTGTTCTTCCGATCATCGCTGCCTCTCTCTTAGGGGAAGAAGGACAAAGCGTTATTATTGACGCACCTCCTCTAGACGATGTGATGACGATTAACAAAGTGTTGGAATCGCTGGGAGCGGGAGTTACATACCGGGACGAAGTGATTACCGTAAATGCGGAGAATCTAACTTCCTGTGAAGCCCCGTATGAATGGGTTAGTAAAATGCGGGCGTCTTTTCTAGTCATGGGGCCTTTGTTGACACGTCTGGGTCAAACGAGAATCTCACTGCCTGGTGGATGCGCCATCGGTACAAGACCGATTGACCAGCACCTTAAAGGTTTTGAAGCCATGGGAGCCAAGATTAACTTGGGTCAAGGTTATATCGAAGCACGCAGCGAAGGACGTTTACGCGGTGCAAAAATTTATCTAGATGTGGCTTCCGTAGGTGCCACTCAAAATATTATGATGGCTGCAACTTTAGCGGAAGGTGTAACCGTGTTGGAAAATGCAGCGAAAGAACCTGAGATCGTGGATTTGGCTAACTTCCTGAACGGAATGGGAGCAAAAGTTCGCGGTGCAGGTACAGGCGTCATTCGTATTGAGGGCGTAGAGAAGCTCTCAGGTGTCAAACATACCGTGATCCCGGATCGGATTGAAGCGGGTACGTATATGGCTGCGGCTGCAATCTCAGGCGGAGACGTCTACATTGAAGGAGCAATTTCAGATCATTTGGGCTCCGTTATTGCGAAGCTGGAAGAAATGGGTGTAACTATTCAGCCTGATGAGAATGGTGTACGTGTTATTGCGGATCGTCCACTCAAAGCTGTGGATGTCAAAACATTACCATACCCAGGATTCCCTACAGATATGCAATCTCAGATGATGGCTTTGTTGCTCGCATCGGAAGGAACCAGTGTTGTGACGGAGACGGTTTTTGAGAACCGTTTCATGCATGTCGATGAATTCCAACTGATGAATGCAGAGATCAAAGTGGAAGGACGTTCGTCCATCATTACGGGCAATGCACAGCTGAAGGGTGCCAAAGTGACGGCTACAGATCTTCGCGCAGGAGCTGCTCTAATCATTGCTGGCTTGGTCGCTGAAGGTACAACAGAAGTTGGCGGTGTGCATCACATCGACCGTGGTTATGTACATTTGGCAGAGAAGCTCAATGGTCTTGGAGCAGATATCTATCGTATTTCCGTTGATGAGCCTAAGCTGGATGCAGTTAAAGCACCTAGTGAAAAGGTTGAGGAAGAAGCTCCTATGTTCAAAGTACAGCCAACTTGGGTGTAAACGATATATAATCTTGGATGTGTTTGCTTCGTATAAGCCACTGGAAACTGTGGATTGCGGTTACGAGAGAAAATGCAGCAGGATGAATATTTAAAAAGCTAAGCCTTCGGGTTTGGCTTTTTTGTTGTTTTTACATGCTTTATGAGACCTTTGAATTCCCAAGTTTAAACGAGAACGTCAAGGTTCTCTAACTGGTTAAAAATTAAGATGATCAGCTTATTGATTCGACTTAAGCCTTTCTTTGAATACGATAGATTGACGAACGCCATATCGAATACCTGATTCTATTAATAGCTGGTCCTAATCTGGATAATATAATGTCTGATTCTCTATCAGTACACAACACTATGCTACATACCTGCTCGACCAATCCCACTGCTTGAGATACGTAGGCTCAATGTTTTCGGGCGGACAACTTAATAACGAAGGCATTCGGTCGCATCATTTCATAGCAGAGTTCTCTCTTAAATCTGGTTCTATCAGATGAAGTAAACTCATATCTTAAACTATGGATTTGACAAAAGAACCGGTTACCCGGTCACGAACAACGGAGGGTTATCTCGGATGAAAGAAGCTCGTGTACAGGTCAAAGTACCTCTTGTCCCAAGACCCAGGGTGCAGAATTCGGAGGAGAGTTCCACAGACATTGCAGCAGAGAAAGACAAGCCCGCCCCAATAAATCATAGAAGCAACTCATCATCGATCAACACATTGTATATGTCAAAGGGGAGCAGTTTTGAAAAGATATCTATGAGGAACAAGCATCATGTAACAAGAGATCTTGAAGAGGGTGCTGAAGGGAATATTCATTTTCCCGTTATAGAGTTAGATCAGTTGCGAAAAGTGAAGCGTCGGCGTATGCGTGCCTTTGGACGTCGTCACCACTGGGGTCATCTTCGGGGAGGTTGGCATCCTGCAGCAGCAGTCTCCGTTCTACTAATTTTAGCGATTACTATTCCAGTCATTCTGGTATGGCCGAGAGCAGGTGAGCAAGCCAAACCAACGCCTGCTTCAACAGGTGTAAGTTCAAACAGTCGTTTACAGAATCCAGCGCCTGTACCAGCCGTACCTTTAACCTATCCTGAACCCAAAGTGCGCGTTTATCTGTCTGCGTCAGGGACAACAATTGAGCTACCGCTTGAATCGTATGTAACTGGGGTTGTTGCTGCGGAGATGCCGGCAGAGTTTGAACTGGAAGCACTCAAAGCCCAAGCGATAGCAGCGCGTACGTTTATTGTGAGAAGACTTGCTGCTAACGATACGAGCGGCGTACCTTCCGGCACAGCAGATGTAACAGATACGGTGAGCCATCAAGTGTTCATTCCACCAGATAAAGTGGAGGCCGATTGGAGCCGACTCGGCAAAGGAAAAGAGTGGGGGAAACTGCAGCAAGCAATCCAGGCAAGCCGAGATACTGTTATGACCTATAACGGTCGGGCAATTACAGCATCCTTTTTCTCAACTAGTAATGGATATACAGAAAATGCAGAGGATGTATGGGGTAACGCTGTACCCTATCTGAAAAGTGTAAATAGTCCATGGGATAAGAAGCTCGCCCCGGGATTCAAAGAAACGGTTACGATGAAGCAACGTGACATTTTGCAAAAAATGAATTTGGATTCAATTCCGGTGAGCACTGGTGCGGGTGGATCTTGGATGAAAGTGTTATCGACCACGGCGGGGCATCGTATTAAGGAGATGCAGATCGCAGGCGAAACGTTCAGTGGACCGGAAGTGCGCAAACGCCTCGGGCTCAGATCCAGCCAGTTCAGCTGGAGTATAAAAGGGAACGAAGTACAGATCACAACGTATGGATATGGTCACGGAGTCGGGATGAGTCAGTGGGGAGCGAATGGTATGGCACAGGAGGGGCACACGGCTACCGAGATTTTGAAACACTATTATACGGGAATCTCCTTCGGACAGGCATCCAAGATGCTAGCTTCAAAACATTAACTGCTCTCCCCCATATATAGCACTCTTTGAAAGCAGTGTGAAAATATTTAGAGTCGCACGTGTATAAAAGAGTTGCACCCGGTAACACTTGTTACTGAGGTGATCAAGATGAATGAACAAAACAACAAAAAAACAGTCCAAGAAGAAACTCCTAAAACAATGCCAGGAGTACCGGCAGCTCAGCCCTCTTCATGGAGAAAAGCAATGTCCAAACGCTGGGTTTTCCCCGCAGTCTACATCGCAGCAGCAGGTATTATACTAACTCTAGTGTGGGTCTACCAGGGAACAGGCGATAAAGCGCTGAACCCAGACTCTGCTAAAGAAGCAGTAGAAAGTAGTGCAGCGAGCACTCAGGGAACTATGACAGATGGAGAACAGGAAAGTGTGGAAGTGGTTGCGAAGGCGGAAGATTTTGTTTGGCCCGTAGCATCTCCGTCCGATATTTCGGTCGTGAAACCATTCTATGACAACGAAGCTTCAAGTGAAGAACACGAAGCAGCGATGGTACAGTACAATGACACATTCATTCCGAATACAGGTGTGGACCTGGCACGTGGTGATAACCAATCATTTGAAGTCAGAGCAGCACTCAGCGGAAAAGTTACCCGTGTTGAGCAAAACCCGCTCACAGGTCAAGTGGTTGAAATTACCCATGGTGATAACCTGAAAACCGTATACCAAAGTCTTGCGGACGTCAAAGTAAAACAAGACGATGAAGTGAAGCAAGGAGAAGCGATTGCATCTGCTGGTGTTAGCGAACTTGGTAAGAACTTGGGGAACCACCTTCACTTTGAGGTTTATGAAGATGGCCAGCCAGTGAATCCGCAAGGATATCTTCCGGAAAAATAAATGATTTATACCGCATTACGATGATGGGCAGGGGTGAATAACCTCTGCTCTTTTTATGCTTTTCAGAAAATATTGGGACCTCCGAAGCTTGTCACACCTCTAAACCGCGAATATATAGGCATGCTCCTCATATAATGTACCAAACTATCCACACAGTAGGGAGGCGGGAGCGTGCACGATTACATCAAGGAACGGACCATTAAAATCGGTCGCTGCATTGTTGAAACGAGAAATACGGTCCGTACCATTGCCAAAGAATTCGGCGTGTCAAAGAGTACTGTGCATAAGGATCTAACGGAGCGTTTGCCGGAAATCAACCCTGATCTTGCTGACCAGGTCAAACACATTTTGGAGTATCATAAGTCGATCCGCCATTTGCGGGGCGGTGAAGCAACCAAAATCAAGTACAAAAAAACGAGTGGGAAAAAACGTGAGGTGCTGGCTTCCGCTAAGTCATAAGCAAATTCTTCATGAACTAGGCCAAAAAGCTCACAGTATGGATTGAATCCCTCCCCTGAAGTATGATATGTTAAAAGCTGGTACAGGATCGAATTATGACATCTTATCAGCCCGATTTTTACATATATATGTTGCACTTTGTCGAACAAGCGGTGACGTGATAAGAGACACTTTTTCACAGGATACGCTGACCAAATAATATCACTTTGGGGGCTCTTTTATGTTTAGCAAGGATATCGGTATTGATCTTGGCACGGCGAACGTGCTTATTCACGTGAAAGGAAGCGGAGTGGTACTTAATGAACCTTCCGTCGTGGCCATTGAAAGCGATACGAAGCGGGTCCTTGCTGTCGGGGAAGAGGCTCGTCGTATGGTAGGACGTACGCCAGGCAATATTGTTGCCATCAGACCGCTGCGCGATGGCGTTATTGCGGATTTTGAAATTACGGAAGCGATGCTTAAACATTTCATTAACCGTGTTGGGGCTAGAAGCTGGTACAGCCACCCGCGAATTCTGATTTGTGCACCAACGAATATTACTTCCGTAGAACAAAAGGCCATCCGTGATGCTGCGGAGCGCAGCGGTGCCAAAGAAGTATTTCTGGAAGAAGAGCCGAAAGCGGCAGCGATCGGTGCAGGTATGGATATTTTTCAGCCGAGCGGCAATATGGTCGTAGATATCGGCGGCGGAACGACTAACGTTGCAGTCCTGTCCATGGGCGACGTAGTCACCGCCTCTTCTATTAAAGTTGCAGGGGACAAGTTTGATGAAGCCATTACCAAGTATATCAAAGCTAAATATAAACTCATGATCGGGGAGCGGACTGCGGAGGATATCAAAATTGCAGTGGGTACCGTCAATTCGGCTGCACATCAGGCTGAGATGGACATTCGCGGTCGGGATATGGTAACTGGTCTGCCTGTGACCGTTACGGTGTCAGCAAGTGAAATACAGGAAGCACTATGGGATTCCGTGCAATCCATTATCGCTGCAGCCAAATCAGTATTGGAACGTACACCACCTGAGCTGTCTGCGGATATCATCGACCGTGGGGTTGTTCTGACGGGTGGTGGCGCATTGCTGAATGGACTGGACGAACTTTTATCCAATGAATTACATGTACCGGTATGGGTTGCAGAGGATCCGATGCACTGTGTGGTTAAAGGGACGGGCATTATGCTAAATAATTTGGACCAAGTGATTAAGAAAAGGTTCTAATCTGCCGATATATAGATCAACTGGTTCATCAGACAGGTGAACAGAACGGACAAATAGCGGTCTTGCAATGCAGGGACAAGCGTTTGAGGAGAGGGGTTCATCCATGTTAAGAGGTCTGTACACCGCTGCTGCGGGAATGATTACAGAGCAACGCCGTCATGACACAGCAACACAAAATATAGTAAATATGAACACAACGGGATACAAGCAGGTAAACACTGTAAAACGCTCATTCCCAGAAATGCTCATTACTTTAACAGGCGGGGATGCGAATCTTCCAACGAAGCGACTGGGCAGGCTTAACTCTGGCGTATTCGCAGAGGAAAGTTTATCTATGAATGTTCAGGGGACTCTTATGGAAACGAAGCGGAATAGTGATTTTGCGATCTCCTCTAATCTGATTGTGAATGATCCGCAGACAGGGCAGCCTGTTCCGTTTGATGCTTCAGGCAAATGGGTCCGGGCAGATGGAACGATAACATTCCAGCCGCAGGCTTATTTCACGGTTAGGGACGCTGAAGGCAATACACGTTACACACGGGATGGTCATCTGAAAGTGGATGGGACGGGACAACTTCTCAGCTCAACCGGTTCTCAGGTGCTGGATAATAATGGACAGCCAATCGTGTTGACAGGTTCTGTGGAGCAATTTAAAGTGGATGAGCAAGGCCGACTTATTAACGCGGCTACGGGTGATCTAACAGGTGTCAACCTTGGAATCAGTATCATTGATCAGCCAAACCAACTTATTCGTCAGGGTGACGGTAATTTCAGTCTGAGCGAAGAAGAGGGGGCAACGGCTCGTATGATGGCTGCTGCTGATAATGTCCAGATCCATCAAGGTTATTTGGAAGGATCTAATGTAGATGCCTCTCAGGCCACCATTGATATGAATGCTGCATTTCGTGCATATGAAGCTAACCAGAAGATCATTCAGTTCTATGATCGGAGTTTGGATAAAGCTGTTAACGAAGTTGGTCGTGTATAACCCGCGAGTGTAATCATTTAACCGCGTAGTGAAGAACTGAAAGTTCTTTTTCAAAGTAAAGCAGGGAGGCTAGATCACCGCATGAACAATTCCATGATTAGTGCCAAGGTATCCATGACTGCGATTCAGCAGCGACTGGATGTCATTTCCGATAATATTGCCAACGTGAATACGGCAGGCTATAAGAGTAAACAGGCAAACTTTGAAGACGTACTTACCCGTGTACAGCAGCAGGATGACAAGTATAAGCAGGACGGACGTTCAACTCCAATGGGATACAATCTGGGGTTTGGAGCACGTCTCGTTAATCTTACCAGAGATATGTCCCAAGGGAGTATGAAAGAGACAGGGAATCCGACAGATTTGGCTATTGAAGGCAATGCATTGTTTGCAGTTGAGGCGAATGGACAAAAAGTATGGACTCGTCAAGGGTCATTTCATTTTGTGCCTGATACGCGTCCGAAAGCGAACCCTAACGATCCAGATCTAATGGTAATGGTCAATGGCGATGGTCATTTTGCTTTGAATCGTCAAGGAGAGCTCGTCACAGCACCGCGAAACAGCACAGTTGCTTTTGATGAAAAAGGTAATTTGTTGATGCGCCAGGGTAACGCAGCAGACGCAGTTATTAGAGGGCAGTTGCAGATGGTAGATATTGAACGTCCTGAAGGTTTGGTACAACTGGCGGATAATTTGTTTGGACTGGAAGCTGGATTAACCGAGGACGATGTGTTTGGGGCTAATGCGGCAACGCGTGCGCCTGAGGCATCCATTCGTACAGGTTTTCTTGAAGAGTCCAATGTGGATCTGACGCAGGAAATGGCGCTGCTCATGCAAGGTCAGCGGACATACCAGCTGGCAGCACGGGCGCTGACATCCAGTGATTCCATGGCGGGGCTTGCCAATAATATGAGAGCGTAAAGGTGGATGGGATGACAGAAACACAGCAGCAGAACAACAAGCCGGAACAGAAGGAAGTCAAGAAGAAAAAGAAGGGTTGGGGGCGCATCGCAAGATGGTTTCTAATTCCTGTTCTGCTTGTTCTTGCCCTCGCTGGCGGAATGGTCGCTGGATATGTGGTACTGGGCAAACAGGATATCAGCTCCGTATGGCAATGGAGTACTTGGAAGCATGTCTACGATCTGGTATTTGCTCCATAAGAGAATGAGTTCAGCGAAAACTCCTGCGCAGGCAGGAGTTTTCTTTTTGGTGTTGAAAACAGTATAATGATGGGTGAAGTTTAATGTCAGAAGAGGCCTCTCCTGCGATAGACATTCATCGTCATCGCGAAGAGAGACCCCTTATCTCAACCTTCACTACTGCAGTCATGAAGGATATCACTAGTGTTTACCCTAAATCAACATTTCATACAACCTAAAAAAATGAAAAGTAAAAAACCATTTATATGAGGATCGACTTAATCATATCTGTTTTTTTGTGATCACGATAAGTAGAGGAAACAGAATTGTTCTAAGAAGCGGAGCGTTCGCGTTTGTCACAGAATTTTGCCCATTATAATGGGATCATTAAAATTCGGGGACAATGACGATCAAAGAACGATCTGTTTCCGGAACGACCCAAGTGAGCATTTAAAAACTTTATGATGGAGAGCCTTCGTATAAACACCCCGAGAGGAGATTATATTGTGCTTGATATCAAACAAATTCAATCCATTATCCCGCATCGCCCGCCGTTCTTGTTGGTGGACAGAATTTTGGAGATGGAGGATGGTAAACGTGCCGTTGGTTTGAAAAATGTTACGATTAACGAACCATTCTTCGTTGGTCACTTCCCGGAATATCCGGTAATGCCGGGTGTACTGATCACGGAAGCTTTGGCTCAGGTTGGTGCAGCAGCAATGTTAAATTTGGAAGCTAATAAAGGCAAAATCGGATTCCTGGCGGGCCTAGATAATTTCCGTTTTCGTGGACAAGTTGTGCCTGGAGACACATTGATTTTGGAAGTAGAAATCACACGATTGAAAGGTTCCATTGGCAAAGGCCAAGCTACTGCTCGCGTGGAAGACAAAATTGTCGCTGAAGGCGAGATCATGTTTGCACTTTCAGACCCCAGCTGATTACATAGGCATCTATAGGTGTTGAGATATTTAATCGCATGCATGCGGGTAAGTTGAACTAATTTGCACATATACGGAGAGGACAGCAAAAACCTGAAAAGTTGAAGCGTTCGCCTAAAAACGTTCTGCAAGAAAGCTTCATCGGAAGCATAGGCGTATCACTGGATTTTCCCCTAATGCAGATGTTTTTAGTTCAACTTATGACTATGCATAGCTAAGCTGATTACAGAATTTTATATAGACGGAAGGGGCTTATTGGATATGGAACAGTTAAGCGCAGCAGCAGCCGAGACGTTGCAGCAATGGTTGGAGGATGCTTCCATTGATGAAGCAACCAAACAGGAGCTTCGTGATTTGAAGGATCAGCCAAAAGAGCTGGAAGAGCGTTTCTACAGAAATCTGGAGTTTGGTACAGGTGGACTACGTGGTGTGATTGGTGCTGGAAGCAACCGAATGAACAAGTATACGGTAGGTCGTGCAACGCAAGGTTTTGCCCGATATTTGCTGGAGCAGCATGGAGATCAGGAAGGCAGACCTTCTGTTGTAATCGCCCATGACTCCCGTCATTTCTCACCAGAATTTTCGCTGGATGCGGCGCTGGTACTTGCAGCAAACGGCATTGTAGCTAAGCTGTATCCATCCCTGCGTTCTACACCGCAATTATCGTTTAGCGTGCGCTATCTGCAAGCTACGGGCGGTATCGTAGTAACTGCGAGCCATAACCCTCCGGAGTACAATGGATACAAAGTGTACAATAGCGAAGGTGGCCAGTTGGTGCCACATGAAGCAGAGCAAGTGATTAAGTACATTCAGGAAGTTCCTTCTCTGGCTGATGTGAAAAAGCTGACGCAAGAAGAGGCCGAAGCTCAAGGGTTGTTGATCTGGCTTGGGGAAGAAGAAGATCAAGCGTTCGTAGACATGGTGGCAAGCCGTAGTCTGAGTCGTGAGCTGATCCAATCTGGCATCGGTCGTGATTTCAAAATCGTATACACACCCCTTCACGGTACGGGGAATCTTCCGGTTCGGCGTGTATTAGAACAGATCGGTTTCGAGCAGTTGTACATCGTTGCTGAGCAAGAGCAGCCAGACGCTGAATTTTCTACAGTGAAATCCCCTAACCCGGAAGAGCGCGAAGCATTTACACTGGCGATGAAGCTGGGCGAATCGGTAGGAGCCGATATTCTGATCGGTACAGATCCAGATGCGGACCGTATGGGTGCTGTTGTAAAAGACAAAGATGGTAAATATTTTGTCTTGTCTGGTAACCAATCAGGTGCCATTATGGTACATTACCTACTGAGTCGTCTCCAAGAGACAGGTACGCTACCAAGCAACGGTGCAGTAATTAAAACTATTGTAACGAGCGAGATGGGTGCAGTCATTGCACAGCATTACGGTGCTGAAGTGATGAACACTCTGACAGGATTTAAATATATCGGTGAAAAAATGAACCAGTTCGAAGCTACGGGAAGCCACACATTCCTCTTCGGATATGAAGAGAGTTATGGCTACCTCTCCGGCAACTATGCCCGTGACAAGGATGCTGTCCTTGCCTCGATGTTGATTGCCGAAGCAGCTGCCTACTATAAGAACCAGGGTAAAACTCTCTATGATGTGCTGCAGGAGCTGTACAACCAGTTTGGATACTTCCTGGAAAAACTAGAATCCCGTACACTTAAGGGTAAAGACGGTGTTGCACAGATCCAGGCGAAAATGACCGACTGGCGCTCTAACCCACCGAAGGAAGTTGCCGGCGTTGCAGTTCAAGATGTGCTGGATTATTCCCTCGGTCTGGACGGACTGCCGAAGGAAAATGTGCTGAAATTTATTTTGGCAGACGGTTCGTGGTTCTGTCTGCGTCCTTCCGGTACAGAACCGAAGATCAAAGTGTACTTCGCTGTTCGCGGAGAGAGTCTGGACGCTGCAGAGGGCCGGATTGAACAACTTGTTGCGGAAGTCATGTCGCGTGTAGACGCACAATAATACAAATGGTACTGTAGGACCAGGATTAGAAGGCCTCTCCGCACCGTAAGGTTGGTTGGCGGAGGGGTTTTTCTTTGAAATATTGGAAGTATGACAGCATATTAGAGTGTGTGTTAACACATGCTGAACGTAAGAATTATAAGAGCAGAACGTGTAATTGGTTCCAACAACTGAGGAGGTACAAGTAGTGCGTCAAAAATGGGTTTTATGGAATAGCGCTTCCCGGAAGTGGTTGTGGCTCGTCGTTATTATTGGTTTGATAGCTTCCATTCCAGTCATCCGTGATCGGGTACAGACTGAATCATCTGCGAATAAAGTGGAACTGGTCTTCAATTATCGAGGGCTACTGGATATTTCAGCGTATCAGGCTCATCCACAAGATTTTATTGATCAACAAACGACACGGCTGAAAGAAGCCGGTGTGACAACAATGGCTGTGTTTGAGAGTACATTGGACGAACTTAAGAAAACTCGTCGCTTGATGGTTTACTCTGGTCAAGATCTCGCGAATATGACAAAAGACGTTATTCCTTCCAATGCGAACTATACATATGTGTTGTTCACATCTGAAGAAAATGCGCAGATATATGCTCCAATCATTGAACAAACGTTCGCTGAGCGTCAAATCCCGATTCAACCATGGGAGTATGAAGGTCGCAGCGGCTTGATATTGCAGACACCGCCGGAGAATGCGAACATGCAACCGATGCAGCCTGATCCAGTTGCGGTGAAAATGCTGCTTGATAAAGGTTTTCATATTTTACCGCGTATCTCCGATACCGTTCCTTATAACCAGCAATCCATGGAACGACTGCTCGCCTTCTTTGAAGAGAATGGTGTGACACGTATCTTGTTTGATGGGGATGCGGTCAAAGGGTACAATGATAATGCAGAGATGAAAAGTCTAGATCAATTTGCTGCGTTGCTGAACAAGCATGGCATTGGTCTGGCAGCGATTGAGAATCTGAAAAAGCCACAATCTGGATTCGAGACGCTGGCATACAAGATTGATTACAATGTCACTCGTCTGTATTCACTAAGCGATGCAGATGCTAATCTTAAGGAAGATGTCATTGCCGATCGTTTTGTGCTGGCAACGAAGGACCGCAACATTCGTATGCTTTATATGAATGCAGCGCCAAGCCGAAATACAGCCAAAGCAGCGATTACAGATCCGATCGATAATCTGATCAACAGTTTGGGTGAACCGGGGCATGCTGTTGAACGAATGGCCAAACACGGTTTTGAGCTTGGACAAGCCGAAGCATTTGAAGTGAAGGAATCATCCATTCAACGGTATGCGAAGCTGGTTGCTCTCATTGGCGCAATCGCATTGATTACACTAATGGTTTCTTATTTTGCACCTGTGTTTACGATTGCAGTATTCTTGCTTGGTTTGGTAGGAAGTGCAGGACTGTTCCTGTTGAAACCAACATTGTTAGAGCAGGGAGTTGCCTTGCTAGTAGCCATAGCCGCTCCAACGATTGCTATGGTGCTAGCTGTTCGAACCGTTAATGCGACGCAGCTTCGACAACCAGATGCCCCTGCGGGCCGTCGTTTGGTTCAAACCATCGTTTTGTATGTAAGAACTTCAATTCTTTCGTTGGTAGCTGTGCCATTTGTAATTGCACTGCTAAATAACATCACATACAGTCTGGTTATTAACCAGTTCCGCGGTGTGAGTCTGCTTCATTTTGCACCAATTGGATTGGTAGCCCTCTATATTGTGTTTTATCGTGGATCAGGTTCAATCTCTGTGAAACAAGTGAAGGACATGCTCCGTATGCCAATCAATATTTTGATGGTAATATTGGCGCTTGTTGCTGCCGTTGTTGGATATTATTATTTGAGCCGTACAGGCAACGCTGGTTCCGTTACACCATTCGAGATGTTCCTCCGTACGACGCTGGAAGATACGTTTGGCGTACGGCCTAGATTCAAAGAATTCATGCTGGGACACCCACTGTTTATCGTTGGCGTGTTCGCCGCTTTAAAATACCGTAAAGTCATCTTTGCGCTGGTTATCGCTACGATGGGTCAATTGTCCATGGTGGATACATTTGCGCATATTCATACACCGGCTGTATTATCTCTGATTCGCGGTGTGATGGGACTTGGAATTGGTTTAATCTTTGGTATCATTGCTGTGGGTGTGTGGCAAGTCGCGGAAGGATGTTGGAAAAAATGGTCACCACTTCTAAAAGGTTAGTTATCTCAGGATATTACGGATTTCGAAACAGTGGAGATGAAGCTGTACTGAAATCGATCTTGACTGCACTAGAGGAAGAAAGTCAGCGATCAAATGTAACGATCGAACCGATTGTGCTATCCATTGATCCGGAATGGACAACTTCAATGTACGGCGTTCGTGCTGTGCATCGAATGAAGTTGAAGGAAGTTCGTGAAGCACTTAAGGAAAGTGATGGACTGATCAGTGGCGGAGGAAGTCTGCTACAGGATGCAACGGGATTAAAATCCATTCCTTATTACTTGGGTGTGATCAAGCTGGCTCAGTGGTTGAAAAAACCTGTCTTTATTTATGCTCAGGGGATCGGCCCTGTTAACCGTAAATTTTTTAACCCGATGATCAAATCGGTATTTAAATCTTGTACCTATGTATCGGTTCGAGATGAGCAATCCGCAGATTATCTACGTGGACTTGGATTGAAATGGAATCAGATTCACGTTGTACCTGATCCCGTGATGGGTTTGCCATTGCCAGAGAACAACTCATCATTCCGGGACCAAGGAGACACACCTTTTGCGGTTGAACAACCAGTTCATAAAGCGACTCCAATGGAGACTACGGAAGCTGCTTCCGTAGATCAGCAAGAAACGGAGACGTTCAAAGGCAAGCATGCCAAACTACCGGTAATCGGTGTGTCTGTTCGGTTTTGGGAAGCGGATCGCAAGGAGCTTACAGCCATTGCGACTGGATTGAAGAAGATAGCTGCGAAAAAGACTGTACATTTCCGTTTCTTGCCGTTTCATCTTCCGGATGATGTGCAGGCATCCCGTTTTATTATGGAAATGCTCGGTGATGTGACCAGTAAAGGCAGTGAAATTAGCATTACCGAGGATCTCACCGATCCACAACAGATGCTGGAGGAAGTAAGCCGCTGTGATCTGATGATTGGTATGCGTCTGCATAGCTTGATCTACGCTGCTTCACAGTATGTCCCGCCAGTGGGCATTTCGTATGATCCCAAAATCGATCAGTTCATGCTTCGACTGGAGAGCGAACCTGCGGGTAATACCCGTTCGTTAGATGGCGATAAACTTGCCGAGCAAGTAACTGGACTGCTGGATCAGCGTTCACAGTGGCTGAAGCAACACGAGGATCGAATCACTGCATTGAAGCAGGAAGCTAGAGAACCCGCGAAGCAAATTATTACCTATTTAGGCCGCAAAGGATGAGATAACAATGAGTCAGACCGGAACGATTCCGACCGTTTCCATCTATGGTATACCCTTTTCCAAGTTAACAATGAAAGAAACGGTACAGGTACTTGAAGAAGCCGTATTGTCGAAACAGCCACATCAGGTTATTACGGCCAATCCAATTATGGTTATGGCTGCGCTGGAGGATCAGGCAATCATGAAGGTGATGCAGGAAGCCGAGATCATTGTTCCAGATGGAACCGGTGTTGTCTGGGCAGCCAACTACTGTGGTGATCCTGTAGCAGAGCGAGTTCCGGGGTATGATCTTTTACATGAATTAATGCGAGTTGGAGAAAACTATCGATGGGGTGTGTACCTCTTGGGTTCTACCTCGGAAGTGATTCAAGAAACGGCAGTTCGGTTACAACAGCAGTATCCGGCAATTCGTATTGTGGGTTACCGCGATGGTTTTTTTGGTCCGGCTGAAGACGAACAGGTTATAGCGGACATTCAACAATCTGCACCTGACTTGTTATTCGTTGCTCGCGGAGCGGATACACAAGAACCTTGGATTCACAAATACAAACATACGCTACAAGTTCCTGTAATGATGGGCGTTGGCGGTAGTTTTGATGTCATCTCTGGTAAAACCAAGCGCGCACCTAAACTCTTCCAAAAGTTAAGATTGGAATGGTTTTATCGTCTATTACGTGAACCTACTCGCGCTGGACGTATGCTTGCGCTTCCGAAATTCGCACTCAAAGTGATGCGGGACAAAGAAAACGTGATAAAAACCCGTTAAATACAGGTAATTGCGAGATAAATGCTTGTTTTTGCTAGAAATTGATGATAGCTTTTCGGATGTGATGAGCGTATAATTCATTGCGGATTGGGTGTGTGCCGCTCCCTTGAAATTATATTAGATGCACTAGACACTCCGATGTCAGAATAAACCTTTCGCTCGCCCGTATACCCAAATCTCAATTTATCCTTTTTCAAGGATGAAATTCGGTGATAAATGCGAACGCTGCGCTTCTACAGGTTATCACTGCCCTCTCCGTTAAAAGTGCAACATTGGATTTTCATCAACAGTGACAAACATGTTTTTTATATATAGAAAAAGAGATTAGGGGATTTATAATTTTTTTCGGTACTAAAATTGGGGGTCGAATGTTCAAATGATAGCGATCTTTATCATTGGATTTATCGTGTCGATGGGACTTGCTTTAGCTCTTACACCGCTTGTTAAAAAGTTCGCTGTCCGTATTGGTGCTATGGATACACCGAATGCACGTAAAGTGCATACTCGAATTATGCCGCGTCTTGGCGGTCTAGGAATATTTTTAGCTTTCATCATTACGGTTGCAGCATTGCTTCCGTTTGTATCTGCCTGGTTTACAGCGAGGGATATGAGTTTTGTTAGTGCATTTCTAATCGGGGGTACGATTATAGTATTAATTGGTGCACTTGATGATCGGTTTGAACTGTCAGCTAAGGTAAAGTTGCTCGGACAAATTGTGGCTGCGGCTGTAGTTGTCTTTGGATTTAACATCCGTGTAGACTTTGTCAACATTCCGTTTCAGGATGCCTATTCTTCACTTGAGTCTTGGGTATCCATCCCGTTAACTATTCTGTGGATTGTTGGGGTAACCAATGCCATCAACCTGATTGATGGACTAGATGGCCTGGCTGCTGGTGTGTCTGGTATTGCCATTGGTACCATTGCAGTGATGTCTTTCTTAATGGGCAATACGATGATTGCTTTGATGTGCTTGGTGCTGCTCGGCAGCATTATCGGATTTTTGTTCTTTAACTTCCATCCAGCCAAGATCTTCATGGGGGATACCGGTTCGTTATTCCTCGGGTTCTCTCTGGCGATGCTTTCTATGCTCGGATTTAAACAAATCGCAGTTGTTTCTTTTATTACACCGCTGATCATTATCGGAGTACCACTCTCGGACACATTGTTTGCTATTATTCGTCGTGCGGTGCAACGGAAGCCTATCTTCTCACCGGACAAAGGACATCTGCATCACTGTCTGCGTGAACTTGGTTTCAGTCATCGTCAGACGGTGTTGATCATTTACGGTATTGCTGCATTTTTCGGCGTGCTGGCTATAATACAGTCATCGGCAGCGATGTTCGAAGCTAACTGGGTGACATTTGTAGTAATCTGTATCATGATGTTCTTCCTGCAGGTGGGTGCGGAGGTTATCGGACTTGTTAGCAAAACCAAGAAACCAGTTATCAACTTTTTAATGCGTATGCGCGTGAAGCTTAACCCGCAAACCCGATCCAAATCTTAAATAGATTATATTGATTTCTGCTATTCATAATATCATTTCTGACCCTGACCTTATCCCGTTTGCGGATAAGGTTTTTTGTTTATTTTAAGTATTTTACTAAATAATTGGAACCTCACCGCCGATAAATAAAGTTAACTGACTTAAAAAGAGGAGAGATGAAATTTTATGACTCTAAAGAAGAGACCTTTAATATGGCTTGTATTAACAGCCATGATCTTTTCGTTATTTCCACCTGGCTTGTTCGGTAGTAACGTTGCGTCAGCCGCATCACAGGCTCCTGCGACTTACTTTATTCCAGATTTGAAAAGCATAAGCGATACATCGTTGCTCTCTACAGAGCCAAGCACGGCGAATAGTACACAAATTTCTCGTGGCAATGTCTATATGACAACAAGTCCTAACTTGACTATTACGGGGACCTTTTCCTATGTTTCCAAAGATACAATGCGAGTAAAGGTGGAACAATTAAGTTCTGAAGCTGTAGGTAATCAAGGTCAGGTAAGATGGATAACGGACGATACTCATTTCACCTCAGGGGCTGTGACAACAGACGCAAATGCAAGTAACAAGTTCACTGCAACTAATCTTAATCTGTTCTCAGGCTTTAACAAGATCACATTCTATGGTAATCAAGGGAATGTTGAAAGATCAGATACATTCTATGTTCTTTATGATAAGGTGCCTTTCGTAGAAGATTTAAAAGTGTTTTCGGGAAACAATGCTTTTAATTTGAACGAAGGAGCTCAAGTTGTAGTTAACACTCAAGCGGTTGCTGTTCAAGGTAAAGCACAGAATGCTACAAAAGTAACCGTTTCTGTTAATGGTGGGACAGCTCTTCTGTCATCCTTACTTGAGGATGGAACATTCTTTACTCCACAGATGAACCTTTCTTCCGGTTTGAATAATCTGAAATTCTCGATTACGAATGCATCCGATACGATCAATATTGAGCGTTCAGTATATTATTTTGACACCAATCAACCCTTTTCAAAATTGGATGTCGTAAGTGATACAGAAACCAAGTCACTTCTCGGTTCTACTCAAACTGTATCCACTCCGGGTAATCCGGCAGGCACAGCTTTTTTAAATGGTGAAGTTTTGCTGCCATATAATGCAAGCAATCAAGATTTTGCAACCACAGCCCAAATGACAATTAACACGACGGCTGTGAACTTTACAGTTTTAAGTAATACGGTCGTGGCTGGAAACGATGGTGTCACTCCTGCTTACCGACTAGTGACGTTCACAACGGACAATTACAATTTGCAAACTGATCCTAACGGTATTAAAAACGATCAAGCTGCCAATCTCGTCCTGACCTATGGTACATTTAGTGCTGCTTACAATGGAGTATTCAAGTACCTGCCTGGAGATACCGTAATTACGAATATGTACTTACTACCTGATTATAAGAATAATACGTTCAGCTCTAAAGTTCCTTTGAATAACAGCCAGGTAGACAAAGATAGTTTTTATATCTTAGTTGCTGCGAACAAAGCGCCAACCACTACGCTGGAAGCTCACTACTTGCCACTGGGTACCAACCCATTGTCAATAGTTCCTGTGACACCTACCACTACTATTGGCGCAAATGAGCAAGTCTACCATGTAACTAATTTTGCAAGCGGCCAACAGCAGGTGCGATTTAAGTACAACAATGCATCTTCTTCGTTTAACGCGAATATTTCCTTTGTATCAAAAAGTTATATTTATGTGTCCAACCTTTTTGATGGACAAACCTATTCGTTCGATTCTCGTACTACGCATAACTTGGACGTAGATGGTCAGTATATCGGGTTTACTGATCTGAACAACTCCATGTTTAATGCGCAGGTATTTGTTAATGGTGTGGATCAAAAACCAGGAGATACTAGCTGGATCACGAAAAGCACGGGCGCGTTCAAATTGTCATTTGAGATTAAAAAAGATGGTCCATTAGTATTCGGTGAAAACACGATTGTTTTGACGGGTACGGATAAAGATGCAAGCGGCGGAACTAAGGAAATTCGCAAGGAATTGCGGATATATATTCTGGATACTAACGTATCCAACATTGATCGCTTCATGCCTACGCTTATTCCAACCAACCAGCGTCAGGCGTTTAGTGAGAAAGAAGTAAAAAACTACACAGCAGATCAAATGTCTAGAATTTTCTCGGTGACTCCTGATTTTGCATTTCAAACGGATCGTTATGTAACGAGTGAACAAGAGTATGATCTAGTATTCAAAGGCGGCGGTGCACAAATCGTGAACCTGTACTTTGGATCAAAAGTTATTCTAACTTATAATCCTCCAGCAAAAGGCAGTGAAACAAACGGTACTGCAAGTGATCCTCAAAGTGGGTACAAATACGACTTTGCTGGTAATGAAGATGAATTCATAATTCGGGTTCAAGATCTGAAATTTGATGCACCAGGTAGTCATGTATACACACTTGAGCTTATTAATAGCACTGGTGCGAGAACAACTCAGCGTCTAGAAATTGTACGTGAACCTTCTTCATATCGGATTCTAGCACCTCAACCAACCGTAGGCGATAAAATCGTAGTGAATAAGAACTTTGTCCGCTTCGATATTGAAGCTGAAGGTGCATCTCAAGTCATTATTGATAAAAAGCCTGCTGTGAAACGGACAGATTTAAAGGATCGTTTTGTGTACGATTATGTAGGGCTGAAACCGAATAAAAACAACGCGATTAAAATTCAGGTTGTTCGCGAAGGTAATACCATTAACGATGTGATTAATGTATTTTACACAGGGACGGTAGAAGTGGACAGTCAGTTCATGGCGCCAGGACCAGCTAACAAATATAGCGTGTTTAATAAACAACTCGAATTGAGTTTCCCTAAAGGCACTATTCTGCAGTCCTCCTCACAAGTAGGAAGTGGTGTAGTGAAATTCTACCCAGAAAACAAACTTCTGTTTGGTATCGCTGATCCTAAAGATGGAGTAGTAGAAAGAAGAAATGATTACGGCAATATTATTAATGTGAACCCGGATTCCCGTACTGAAGGTGGATTAAGTACTATTATTATTCCTGATACATTGGTGCTGTACTTCAACTCTACGTTGAATACAAGTAACTTCTCACCAGTATCTGATATCTACTGGATTAACGGTGGGGTTGGTGAACTGGGTGATCAGGGATCTACAGGCTACAAGCCAGGGACGAATGGTCTGGCTCCCTACTCTATTGAAGGGAACTTTACCCAGTATCAAGCAGAACGTAAACTTGTACCTTCTCAACGGGGAACATTGAAGTTAACTTATGATTCAAATATCGTAGATGAGGTTGGCTCAACCATCACTGTTTTCCGTTACACTGACAAAGGTGTGTGGCAAAATATTGGTGGAGAAGTGGATACGAAGAAACATACGATTAGTGTTCCTTTCGACGAATTTGGATACTATAAGGTTATGAAACAGAGTAAAGGGTACTCGGATGTGACAAATCACCCGTGGGGTAGAAACTTGCTTAATGCATTGTACTCCAAGGGGGTAATGAACAGCATTCGATTTAATGAATTTGGTGCAGATGACCAAACCACTCGTGGAGAGTTCGCTACATTACTTGTCAAAGGACTGAGCTTGCCTCTAAATTATGATAATAAGCAGACGTTCTATGATATCGTGCCTGGTGCACAATCATCCACATGGGACTATGCTTCCATTGAGACAGCTGCACGTGCAGGTATTGTACAAGGCCTTAGTGATGGGTTCTTTGGGGCAGACCAAAGAGTAACACGTGAACAGGCTGCGGTTATGATTGCGAGAGCGATGAGTCTGAAGCTATCCGCAAATAATGATAAATTGTCTGCAAATCTGGGCAAATCATTTATGGATGCGGCATCCATTGATTTCTATGCACGTCCAGCTATTGAGGCTGTTAATAAAGCCAAGATCATGCAAGGAAGCCCAGTGACTATTGCTGGCGCTAAGAAGCCTCTAGTGCAGTTTAATCCTAAAGGTAATTTGACACGGGCAGAAGCAGCTAAAATCGCAGTTGAATTGCTTAAGAAGACCACCAAGTTATTCCCTAAGAATTTGAGTTAGTTCTCTATATCGACTCATAAGTGTAGTAAGACCTGCGCCTTGAACTTCAGGGGCAGGTCTCTTTTTATGCCTGTAAAGGAAGTGGGAAAAGAACCTTTTATAATAGTAGGTATCTTTTTTTTACCAATAACTATTTTTGTAATTTGCTAGAGTTTAAGATACAATAACGGTAAATACACAATGATCTAGAGGGTGAAGTTAGCTAATGAAACCGATTTATTCCAAAGCCCAGTTGGGCTACATGAAGGCAAAGACACAGTTTGAGAAGCAAGCAGTCATTCTGGAGAAGAAGTTGGAAGATACACGTAAAACACAGGAGATCTCTCAGGAAGTAATGGAGGGGCTTGTACAGACAACCGGCTTCCATGATGCGTATAATAATCTTGTTCTGGCAGAGAATGAATTGATTGAATGGTCTCATACGACAATGAAGCATGAGAAGACTTACCGGGAGAATAGATTGGCGATTGATGATATGTATCTGAAACTGAATTCTGATCCGAATATGCGTGCGCAGATTATCGAACTTGCGATGAAAATTCGCTAGGACAAGTATAAGAGTAATGAAAAGCATCCTCTAAAAGGGGTGCTTTTTTATTTTTGTTTTAGAAGATTTTGTCGCTTCATGCGCCTTAAGTTAGGGTATTAATAAACGTTGCAACTCAATTCTAATCTACACGTGGTTCTCAAAAATGCTGTTATATCAAGTCTTTGACATGTTTCGAATGGTATCAGAACCCGCAATGTATCAACATAAAAATAATTTCAAAACTTTTTTTGCGTAATGCGCAACTTTTTGAAATCTATTGCGTTTAAGATGTAGAGTCAAAAACATTGGGGAACTTACCAAGAATGACCTCGTGAAGAATCTTGTCTATTTATTAGAAAAAATTGCTTTACGACTTGAGAGACCCATTGTATAATACGTAGGTAGGATTAGGAAACTACTCTATTTACGTGTGATCCGATTTTTTTAGACGGTTACAAGTTTCTGTGATATGCTCACAGACATCATTTATATTAACTTGCTCAGAACTCTGGAAAGGGGGTGCAACAATATATGAGGAACACGAGCGACCCTATTAAAGAAAATTCAAATGTTATGAACACCCAAGGAGGAGAAAAAAAGGTTATGAAGAAAATTTTATCCGTAGCATTGTCTACAGCAATGGCATTCTCAATGTTTGCTTCTGTAGCATTCGGTGATACTGCAGTTTCACCACAACAACAGTTTGATGCATTGAAAGCTAAAGGTGTATTCAACGGCTATCCAGATGGAACAGCTGGTCTGAACAAAGAGATGACTCGCGCTGAGTTCGCTAAAGTTATCACTAAATTGTTGGGTCTTAAAGAAATCACTGGTGTGTTTTCTTACACAGACAAAAACTACAATGCTAAAAACTGGGCTGCTCCTTACATCGAAGCAGTAACTGCTGCGGGCATTATGGAAGGTAAAAACGTTGAAAAGAAAATCTTCGACTTCAACGGTAAAGTTACTGTAGCTGAAATGGCTACAATCCTGACTCGTGCACTTGAACTGGAAATCCCAGCTGAAACTAACAACAGTGCTCCAGCATGGGCTAAAGGTTATGTGCAAGCAGCAATCAACGCTGGTTTGGTTGACGCAAACACTAACTTCTCAGCTAACGCTTCCCGTGAATTGCTTGTAGGCGCTGCTTACGCAATTGATCAAGAGCAAAGCTTGAAAGTTTCTTCTTACGAAGTAACTGAAGCTGGTAAAGTTGTTACTTTCAAAATGAGCGATGGCGAGTCCGTAAAAGTGACTCTGGACAAAGCTCTGGAAGCTAACAAAGAAACTGAAGTTAAATTCACTTACAAAGAGAAAAACTTCACTGAAAAAGTTACTTATAAAACAACTGTAGCTCAAGCTGTAGCTTCTGTATCTGCTACAAACTTGAAAGAAATCACAGTTAAGTTTGATGGTACTGTAGATCCTAACTCTGCTGAAAGCACTAATAACTATGTAATTAGCGGATTGACTTTCAAAAGCGCTACATTGTCCGATGACAAAACTACTGTAACTTTGTTGGTAGCTGAAGGTAACACTTCTTTGACTAACCAAAGATCCACTAGTCTTCAAATCAACAATGTTAAAAACGCTGATGCAACAAAAACTTTCACACAAAAAGTAGAGTTTACTCCACTTGATGTTGCAGTTCCAGAAGTGAAAGAAGTTCAAGCTTTGGGAACAAAAGCTTTCAAAGTAGTTTTCAGTGAGCCAGTTAAACCTGAAACTGTTAACGCTACTTCTTTCCGTGTGGATAACAACGTAATTGCAGCTTCTGTAAAATACGCTTATCCTAACGTTGCAATTGTAACTACTGATCTGACTGCTGGTGAGCACACATTGCGTGTGAGCGGCGTACAAGACTACTCCGGTCTGGCAATCGTTCCAGTGGAAAGCAAATTCACAGCTACTGAAGATACAGCTGCTCCTAAAGTAGTTGGCGTTAAATCCAACGACTTGAAAGAAATCACTGTAGAATTTGATGAGACTGTGAAAAGTGTATCAAGTGCATATGCTAACACTACAGGCAACACTGCACAATCCATTGAAATCAACGACACAAAAGTTACATTGAAATTCAACAATCCGTTGAATGTGTCTGAGAACACAGTTTACTTGACTGCAGTATCTGACTACAGCAATAACTCTGCTAACGTTGATACAAAAGTAACTCCAACTTTGGATACAGTTCGTCCTACAGTTGTAGATACTAAGTTCAAAATGGAAAATGGTAACTACATTGCTGAAATTCAATTCAGCAAATCCCTGAAAGTTTCTTCTGCACAAGATGCTGAGAACTATGTTCTTAAAGATGCAGAAGGTAAAGTGGTAACTGAGTCTGGATTGACTTCTAAAGGTCACCCAGTAATTACACCACAATACACTGAAAACACTAAAACTGTTAAAGTTAACTTGGGAAGCAGCTTGAAATCTGATGCTACTTACACATTGACAGTATCCGGTGTTGTTGATACAGCAACGATCGGTAATGTATTGTTGCCTTACACTGCGACATTGAACGCTAACACTGCTCAAAACGGTAGTGTGACACGTGTATGGTCCGATGTGAATGCAGGCGTTCGTTACGTGTATGTTCAATTCAACAAAACTTTGGCTACTTCCGGTGATGGTAATGCTCTGGATGCAGCTAAATACATGGTAACAAATGTTGATAGCAACGGTACTCCTGTTGGAACTCCATATCAAATTGCTAAAGAAAACAATGACATCACATTGATTTCTACAAACACTGTTAGAATCGCTGTTACAAATAACGTTGCGATCACTGACTGGACTAAAGCTAAAGTATCTGCAAGCTACATCAAAGATTCCGAAGGTAAATACTTCAACAGTGGTAACTACACTGTAGGATCTAACGTTGGTTCTTCCGAAGTAATCGCGACAACTGACGATGTATATGCTACAAGCCGTAACGAAGTAAAAGTTAAATTCAACACAGCGTTGTCTAACGTTAACTTGGGAGACTTCGATCTGAACGGAATCCGTCCTACAAGCTACACAATGGCTGATTCTAACAAAACGCTTGTTCTGAAGTTTGCTGATAACACAATCAATAACGATGTTAACGGCTATACTTTGAAAGCTACTAACCCTAGCACTCAAGATAGCTTCGGTAACAAACTTCAAGCGTTCACTGCATCTGTAAAAGACGGTATTGCTCCAACAGTAACTTTGAAAGATATCGTTAGAACAGGTAACACTGTTACATTTACAGTATATGCTTCTGAAAATCTTAAACCAGATAGCAACTACGGTCCTGCTTACATCCAAGGATTGTTCAGCGTTGATGCAGGTAGCGGCGTAACTGCAACAATTACTGGTGCTACTGTTGACAACACAGATAAGAGAACAATCATTGTGACTGCAACTGTATCTGGTAACACAGATGGTAAAGTAGCTACTGTTAAATTCGACGGTGCTAAAAACAAAGCAGCAAAAGCTATTAACGACGAAAACGGCAACGCACTGGGTGACTTCTCATTCGGTAAAGAGCTGTAATAAGTATTTTTCCAAAACAGCCTTGCATCTTTTTGATGCAGGGCTGTTTTTTTATATATGGATAGTTTCTTCTTACAAAGCTTTGAAAAGTAACCTCTTTGAAACTTTCTGGAGATATTCCTCGTCTATAATATATATATCATGGAAATCTATGTATGGAGGTCTCGAGTGAAGAATAAATGGACGAGATTCATTATAGTTGGTACTTTGTTGGGAATGACACAAGTGGTTTGGGGGGATCATCTAGGCACTGCTCAAGCTGCAGCTGCCTCAAAAACCTCATCACAAATTAAGACAACGCTGAAAACCTTATCTAACTTACCTGCTGTGAAATTAACAAGCAAAAGCAGTGTGAAATTAACAGATGTGAATCTGTTAAAACAGGACGAAGGCAAGTTGCTGACCTATACCTTAACATATACTAACAACGATCAGAGAAGCTTACAGTTGGTTGATTATTGGACAAAGGTGCGCAGTAAGGGTGGAACAGTGTACACATCCAAATTATTGGCGCAGGATGCGGAGAAGAAAAGTGTTGCCGGGGGCTCCTCACTTTCGGTTACCTATGTTACGACCGTAGGGAAAAATGTGGAGTTAAGTAGTCTTAATTTTGAAATTGTGAAATGGGATTTTAGCAAAGCGAACTATGAGAGTATTTTAGGGAAAATTAACATTCCGGCTTCTTATAATGTAGCTACTCCTGTAAATAAACCTAAAAAGGTTCGTATTAATGGTGTTCCTGTTAACGTGAAAGTTCAAAGTTTACAGACATTCTCTGCTTCTGACAAGTCAGATTATGCGAGTATCAGAATTAATTTGCATAACGTTGGCTACAAAGGCTTGGAGAATGCCGGAGTGAAGTGGGTCCTTGTTACAAAGGGCGGAAGCAGCTATCCTCTGAATGTAAATGCCAACGATTCAACATACAGCCTACAACCTCAGGAATCTAAAAGCATTAATTATATAACAACAGTACCTAAGAAGGTGAAGTTGGATGGGGCTGAACTTATTATGGTCCAGGAAAATGAGACAGAGAAATCCGTTATTCCTTTGGCAACCATGCAGTTACCGAAATCATCTTCGATGAAGAATACGGAGATCAAGGCAGGAAAAGTTCACACCATTACACTCGATGATAACAAAGGCAAAATGGCAACAAACGTAGAAGAAGTTAGTGTAAGTCAAACCCATGGGGTTAATTATTATTCCGTTAACTTTAAGATCAAGAATGTTGGCTCACGAGAGGTAACGGTTCCAAAGTATGAATTTTCGGTACAAAACAATAAAGGTAAAGATTTTCCGCTGGTCACGAAAGCTTTGGATGCCCTTAAACTCAAGCCCGATGAGGAGCGCTTGATTCGTTTGACGTTTAATTTACCGTATGATGAAGCTGAAGGAACTATGAAATTGGTAATGAATACACCAAAAGTGGAGGGAGCCGAAGACAAAGAGATTAAATTCTCTTATCCGGCGGGAACCTATATTTTGCCTAAAGCTAGTTCGATGCAACAGTCTGTAGGAGCGGAAAGTACGCTTCAACTTCAGAATGGAAAATTAGGTGTGACATGGGAAACCATTCAGCGCTTGCCTTGGGATAATGCGGATGTATTATCTGCAAGAGTAACTTTGCGTAACATTTCGACGAACACGATTAAACTTCCGGAGCTCAAGGGAATGTTATCCGTAGATTCTGCTGATATTGTAGACACGCAGCTTCTTATGAGCGAAAGTTCGGCGTTGCTTGGACCAGGTATGTCCGTTGATTTGCATTTGTTAACGACTTTACCAACTAACTTAGATGTAGCTCAACTACAGGTCGCTCTAAATGAAGTTGTGGGAGAGAATGCTTCTGAGTTAATTCGACTTACTCATATTGGACAATTGCCAGCAGTTCCTCGAGTTAAGCTAGGGGATAACTATGCCATTAATAATTCTGGTCGCAAATCTGAAGTCAAGGTAAAACGCACTCTGGTGTATCCTGGAACTTCATCAGATATTGTGTATACAGAGCTTGAGGTCAAAAACGCAGAAGATCGTCAAATTGATCTAGCAAAATTGACCGGATATTATGAAACGAAAACAGGCGAGTATTACAAGACAACGGTGAAGCAAATTGATTATCCGGCTGGACCAGGTAACTCTGCTCTCGTTACGATGTGGTCCAAGATTCCTAGAAGCATTGTGGTATCTGACATGTCATTACTTGTAGGGCAAACTGTTGGAGGTCAGAGTACGGAGAAAGAAACAACAACGTCGGGTAAAGGTTATGTTGATGCCGTATCATTTGAATTAAAACCTGATCAGGAATCTCCACTGGATAAGATCAAGAATTTTAATATATATCCTTACACAGTTGAAACGAAAGACTTCAAAGCTGTGCTTAGTGGCGGTTCTACAGTAAATGTATCCTGGAAGTATGATGTATCAAGAAATAATGACTTGAATCTACCAGAAAATGAGCACAAGTTGATTCTGCAGATCATTGAGCCAACAGGTAAAGTATTCAATAAAGAGATTGTGTTAGATAAAGATTTTAAAGAAGGAAATAATCAAACCCTCAGTTGGACTTTAGATGATATCGTGTTTAACGATAGACGCAGTGGAGCATATACGGTTGCTTTATATGACGAATTCCAAGGACAAAGAATAAAACTTGCAACACAAGCTATGGGATTTGTACCCGCTGTAGGAAATCTACCAGAAAGTGTTCCGAATCCCCCTGAAGAATCGTTGTAGAATCTATCTATTAAAGTTATCATAAGGAGTAGGTAACTAAAGGAGTAGATACTTCTAAGAGTTGAGGGGGAACAAAACGCATATGAAACCGTATATGAAAGTATCTCTGGCCGCACTGACGATTGGTGTTGGTGTATGGATTGGGTCAGTATATAACGATACAGCAACTGGTGCAGGAACTATTCAGCCGGGAACAGCAGATGATCCAGTCGTGACAAAGAGTTATGTCGATCAGCAAATTCAACAAGCCTTGGGCGGCAAACTTCCATCGGGAAACAGTAGTACCGGTAACGGTACAAACAGTTCCTCAGGGAATACAACAAGCCCTTCAACAGGCAATGGATCAGCAGCAACGGGCAATGCAGGCGGGTCAAGCAAAGATCCAGAACTGCCGCCGCTCGCAACGGGTGCTACCGATAATGTGGAGATTGTTACCGTTAAACCCGGCCAGCAGCTGCTTGGTAAATCTGGCGCAGAGTTCATTGTACGCAGCGGCAAAGCCGTGATCGTCAGTGAGGGTAAGAATGGTGTAGCCGATCTGACGGACGGGGTTGACCTGACGAATGGACAGGCAGCGCCGAGCAATCATCTGCTCTCTTTTCCAAGAGATGGACGGGGCATTACGGTTCTGGATGGTAACAAATACAGTCTCACCGTGATGGTGCGTGGTGGATATACGTTAAAATAGGTTGTGCAATGGAATAAGCAATTATTCATTTATTATCTTTTTGATGTTCAGATTAACCAGTTTTAACAAACATTAATACGGCTAGCCGGATATGTTCCTGCTCACTCTATACATGTGGACAACCAATAAACGGAGGTGCAGGAACGATGGCTAGAAATAATCGAAGAATCGTACCAGAAAGTCGTCAAATGCTGGATCAGATGAAGTATGAGATTGCTGCCGAATTTGGTCTGAATGTAGGTTATGGTAGCCGTGGAGGTCTGACAGGTGCAGATACCGAATTCGGATCTGAACTTGGCGAGATAAGTGATCACTCTTATGGGCAATATAAAGGATGGGGACATTTCACTTCCCGGGAGAATGGATCGGTGGGTGGAGAGATTACCAAACGTCTCATTCGCCAGGCCGAAAACTACTTGTAGCACTCATACGTTCGATGCTCTTGAATTGACACCACTTGACAAATACGATAAGATGGCACTTGAGGTATGCAACCTTTTCCACTAGGGAAAGGTTGATTTTTTGTTGAGGCAATTACCTGAAAAATCCTTGTCTTTCGTCGTTAATGCGGAGCAGTATCCTTCATTTTACTGTAAAGCTTCTTCGAGGGTAAAGTGAACGAATCGCCGTTATGTTTTGTTCGGGCAATCGCCATACTATAGTTATGGGAGGTTGAAACTTCATGTCTATTAAAGGCCGACATCTTTTTACATCGGAGTCTGTAACTGAAGGACATCCGGATAAAATCTGCGATCAGATCTCGGACGCTGTATTGGATGCTTTTCTTGCAAACGATCCAAATGCTCGCGTAGCGTGCGAAGTTTCGGTAGCAACAGGTCTTGTACTTGTTATTGGTGAGATCAGCTCCGCGTCTGAATATGTGGACATTCCTGCTATCGTTCGAAATACGGTGAAGGAAATCGGGTACACACGTGCCAAATACGGTTTCGATTATAATACATGTGCGGTTCTGACATCGCTCAACGAGCAGTCCGCTGATATTGCACAAGGTGTCAACGCTGCACTTGAGCATCGTGATCCAGAGCAAATGGCACGTGAAACGGAGAACATTGGTGCAGGTGACCAAGGTCTGATGTTTGGTTTTGCTACGAACGAAACACCAGAATTTATGCCGCTGCCAATCGCTTTGTCTCACCGTATCGCTCGCCGTTTGGCTGAGGTACGTAAGAATGGTACACTTGATTACCTGCGTCCAGATGGGAAAACACAAGTGACCATCGAATACGACGGTGACAAGGCAGTTCGTGTCGATACAATCGTGGTGTCTACACAGCACGCTGAAGAGACGACATTGGAACAGATTCAAAAAGATATCAAAGAGCATGTTATCCTGCCTGTGGTTCCAGCTGAGCTGCTGGATGAACAGACCAAATACTTCATCAACCCGACTGGCCGTTTTGTTATTGGCGGACCTCAAGGGGATGCAGGGCTCACTGGACGCAAAATCATCGTAGATACATATGGTGGTTATGCTCGTCACGGTGGCGGTGCGTTCTCAGGTAAAGATCCGACAAAAGTAGACCGCTCTGCAGCTTACGCGGCTCGTTATGTAGCGAAGAACCTGATTGCTGCGGGTCTGGCTGACAAAGTTGAAATCCAGTTGGCCTACGCAATTGGTGTAGCGAATCCGGTATCTATTAATGTGGATACATACGGAACAGGCAAAGTCAGCGAAGAGAAGTTGGTGGAGCTTGTGCGTAATAACTTCGACCTTCGTCCGGCTGGCATTATTCGTATGCTGGATCTGCGCCGACCGATTTACAAACAAACGGCTGCTTACGGTCATTTTGGTCGTACAGACCTTGATGTTCCTTGGGAACAAGTGGACAAAGCAGAATTGCTGAAATCACAGGCAGGTCTATAATATTTTTCAAAAAACAATAAAACTCTTGGTTCCGTTCGGGAATCAAGGGTTTTTCTTATTTACTTTATGGAATATATGCCCAAATGACTAACAGATATTCCTTCAAATACCGAAATACATAATGAGGTCTGTATATCAGGCACAAGAAGTTATCGGAATAAGGGGGAACGTAAGTGAAGATCAGAGAAATAGCCCGTAAGAGCATGTTGGGAATGTTGATTATACTTTTGACTGCTCAAGGCTGGTTAACCGGCTGGAATGGCGAGCAGTCGCGCTCCTATGCAGCGAATGAATTATCTGCCTTAGGTATTAAGGATACCGTACCGGCAGTGAAAGCGATGAACGTAGATAGTTCGGCTCCACTTATTATTGATTTTGAAAAGCCGGTCAAGAAGGCGGAACCTACTGAGAGTATGATTATAGTGAAACGGTTGAATGATAATACTGTTGTGGATTTTGTTCCCGTCTCCAGTGGTCAAGTCACTATTGATCCGCAGCTACCTAGTAGTAATCCTCCTGCACCAGGCGGTGGAGCAGGCACAAGTACGGGTTCAGGTACAGGAGGCACAGGTACAAGTACTACTCCTGTCAGTGGATATCGTGTAAACATTACGCTTAACAAGGTTCTTCCAGGAGCTACATATTACGTCGAAATCGACAATACATCATTTGTATACACGGATGATGATACGGCTTTTAAAGGCTTGACTAATAAAGAGTGGACGTTCAGCACACAAGGTTTAGGCTCTACGACAATGGTCAGCAAGGTTCCTGAAAATGCTACGATTATGAAACCATCAACCAACATCGTGATGACGTTTAACAAGCCTGTAACAGCAGGCCAAGGCACGATGATCATCTATCAAGACCGAGTTGGCGGAACGGTATTTGAACAGATTCCGATTGATGCTGGGGCACCTCGCGTGGCGGGTCTAGGGACAAGTACAATTACCATTGATCCGGCCAAGGATTGGAACAGTAACACTACATATTATGTGGTTATGCCTGAAGGATATCTGCGGGATATGAATCAGAACGATATCAGCGGCATCAGTGGTAATGTTTGGGGATTCAATATTATTTCTGATCCTACCGCACTTACAGTCTCCTCGCTCTCCCCTGCAAATGGAACAACCAATGCTTCTGTATCTGGGAGTTTGAGTGTAACCTTTAGCAGAGAACTGGACCCATCTTATTTTAAGGAGCCTGTTCTCAAGAAGTCGAATGGTACGATCGTTTCTACGAGAACATCTTTTAGTGCAAACAGCAGACAGCTTACGATTACTCCGACAAGCGAGTTGGAGAGCAACATGGAATATATCGTAGACTTGCCAGCCAATGCGTATCGAGATAGAGAAGGAAATGTTTTTACAGGATTGAACGGTTCGACGTCATGGAAGTTCAGAACGATTAGTAAAGATACCACTGCTCCAGTGCTGAAAAATGCAAAAATGCATAGTAATAATACGATTCGTTTGACTTACGATAAGTGGTTGTCTAGCAATAATCCACATAGTAGCACATATGCCGTAACGGTAAATGGAGAGAAACGAAATGTCAGTTATACCTACATTTCGGGTGATAGTGTATATGTTGTCCTAGATACAGGTGTAGCTGTAGGACAGATTGTACGTATTGGTTATACTCCAGGTACAAGCAACCGGGTTACAGATCAGTCAAACAATGCAGCCGCATCGTTTGGTGCACGTGATGTAGACAACGGTTTGGATTCCGTTATGTCCAAGCCACGGGAGGGCAATGTGTACTATAGCACGATCACATTGTATTATCCTGAAACGGTATACGTTGCTTCAAGTGAGGCGGTAAGCCAGTTCAATGTAACCGCAGACGAAGCTAGCGTAGGCGTGAGTAGTATATCTGCGAACAGCAGCTCGGTTGTAACTCTAAATTTGAGCCGTTCGATTACGGATGGCGAGGTTGTTCGTGTCTCATATACTCCAGGCTCATGGCCTGTGAAAGACAGCCGTGGACAGGCTCTTGCCGGATTCAGTGGTTTCTATGTCCGGAATACAATTGACACCAAACCACCTGAATTCAAGTCTGCAGAGGTGAGCGGAAACAAGTTATGGATGCAGTATAACGAGCCGCTTCATTCAAGCAATAAGCCTCAAAATAGTCAGTACTCCGTTCTTGTTGACGGTAAGCCTGTGTTTGTAACTCAATCTGAAATTGACGATAATCTCGTGACATTAACACTTGCTTCAGCAGTGAATGATAAACAAAATGTAACATTATCTTATGTTCCTGGTACATTGCGGTTGACCGATCTTAATAGCAACCCTGCGGGATATCTTAACATGACGCCAGTAGCGTATACCTATGGCAATGGCAAAGTCCTGTCTGCTGTAATCCAGGGAGATACGATTCAGATTCAATTTCGGGAGGCGATTCAACCTGAGACAGCATTAACACTAGCTCAGTTTAGTGTAATGCTTAGTAATGGTAATACGAGGTTATTGTCAGCATCTGCTTCTGGATCTGTGGTGACCTTGAAATTGGATCAGTCTTTGGGTATGGGTATGGGTATGGGTAATGTGAGTCCTACAGGCACGATTAGTTACACGCCTGGACCTGTGCCAATACGAGATGCATCAAACACAGTCGTGCCAGCGTTTGGACCACTTACTTTGCAGCAGACGAGCACCAGTTTGCCTGTGAACAATCAGACAGGAGGACGTCCGTCTTGGCTAAATGAATTGGATGCATCGAATTATGGCTATCCACTTCTTGTAATGAACAACAGCACAGCATCTTCGGCTTCTGCAGTGTCACACTACAATCGCTCGACTCGTCAATTTAATGTCGATGGAGCGAAGCTTAGACAGGCTTTTGAATATGCATCTACATCTGGTAAGCTAAATCAACCTGTCGTGTTTGAAGTTCCTGCCAGTGAATCTTCGGCGTATGTTGGATTTCCACTGACAGCACTGACAGAAGTAGCTGCGAATTACCGTAGTGGTAGCATTGGAGTGAGATACGGAGACCGTCTATGGACCGTAGAGCTATCCAAGCTTGATTTGGCATCTATGAGTCGAAATGTGGGTGCATTTGCAAATCCAACAGGATTAACTCCAATGAACGAAAGTATTTCATCCCAAGCGATTGTACCTTCGTTGTACGTACAGTTGGAAACTGTGCCGTTGTCTGACTCGGGTACGATGGAAGGCTTGATCGCCAGAGCAGGTGCGCAGAAGCTAGCGAATTATACAAATGTTTACGTATTTGCAAGTAGAGGTCCTTCAGAACAACAGATTGAACAGCAACTCAAGAGTGAACTGTCTATGCAGGTCTCGGCCAATACTCCAAGAGAGACTTCAAGCATGGTTTCACAAGATCTGACAACGTTCCAGCTTTCCTATGTACCAAGTTCTTTCAAGAGTACACCAGGTGGAGTGATCATCCAAGGGAGGTTGAATGGGAATCAATCAGTTGTCCCACTAACTCATGGCGTCAATTATCAGGATACCGCATCGCATTGGGCAAATGATGTCATTAAAGAATTGTCCGCGAAGTGGATTATCGGCACACCAAACGGTTCCTATTATCGTCCTGATGAGAATATCTCTCGTGCGGAGTTTGCTGAATTGGTAGCTAGAGGACTCGGTTTAAAAGCAGAGACACAAGCGGTCAGCCGCTTCCGGGATGTTCGGGGTGGAAGTATCACAAGTGCTTATATCGCTGCAGCAGCCGAAGCTGGAATTATTACGGGGAATACAGACGGAACGTTTAAGCCTGATCGAGCGATCACTCGTGAACAAATGGCCATTATGATGATTCGTGCCATGAATTACGGCGGGCAAACGTTATCCCTGCAATCCTCGGCCAACACAACGCTATCCAAGTTTAAAGATCATAAAAAGATTCAATCCAAAGATTCTGTAGCTAAAGCGGTACAAGCCGGAATCATTCAAGGAATGACGAGTAATACTTTTGCACCACAGGGGAATGCAAGCCGTGCACAAGCAGCAGTGATGCTTAAGCGGGTTTTGGATAAGCTAGGTTATCTATAAGAAAATCCATATTCAGATGTATTTGGCACTTAGTCGGGCGCTTCAAGAATGTATATTTCTTGAAGCGTCTCTTTTTTTGCATACTCAATGAATATAAAAAAATAAGACGTATGATCTGTTGAAAGAGCCAATTTAGCGCTTATTCTTGGCTTTGGGCGTAACTTTTTTCACAAAAAACAGTCTATTAATAGAAGAGTATACTAGAGATCGCTATATCTACTGCTACCTGATAGTATAGGTGCGATGTCTAAGATTGATATACAAGATGGGAGAGACGTTTCGAACATGCTGGGGAAACAAAGGAAACAGCTGGAAGACGTTAAGAACGGCACGGCCAAGAAATGGGCAATTGTAACGCTGGCAGGGGTAATATGGATTGCGCCAGTGATGAGTGCAGGTGGACAAATGTGGTCGGGGACTTCCTGGCAATCTGTAGCAGCTGCAGCGTCAACGAATACAACTAAGCTGAGCGAAGAAATTTTAACTTCAGGCGCGAAGCTGATGAAATACAGATATACGACGACACGTTCAGGGTCGAAGGTGAACGTTCTCGCTGATGTTGTACAGGTGGATCTGCAAAATCCGCACGTGAAACTGGACGTGATGACCGGTAAAGGCAATAAATTAAACAGCAAACAAAGCACTAGCGGTATGGCGAAAGAGAACGGTGCAGTTGCTGCGGTAAATGGGGATTATTTTAACGTATCTGGAGAACTGTCACCGATTGGAGGCCAAGTCTCTGACGGTGTATTGGTGTCCACGCCATCTGAACTGAAGGGCATGTATGCTCTCACTGTAACGAAAGATGGCAAGCCAATGATCGACGAGTATTCGTTTGATGGCACAGTGAAAGCGGAGGATGGCTCAACGTTCGCTCTGCGTGGAATGAATAAGGAGGACTATACGGTTGAAACGGGTTCTGGTCCATACAGTCATGCCAACTCTATGTATATTTATACACCTGCATGGACGTCAACGAAACGTCCGAACGATCCGTCTACCACGCCGACGGAGGTGCTCGTACAGAATGGTGTCATTACGCAAATATCGGATAAAAAAGCTTTAAATATGACTGTGCCGGAAGACGGCTACATCCTGCGCGCACATGGGACAGCAGCAGCTTGGGTCATGAGCCATCTGTCTGTTGGACAGACAGTGGGAGCAGATTACAAGCTGGTCGCCAAAACGACGGGACAGGCTGTTGACCCGAAAAGTCTGCAAATGATGATTGGGGGACATACCATTCTGGTGAATGGAGGTAAGGCAGCCTCCTTTTCGCGCAACATAGCTTCTTCCGGCATTGGAGGTGTTCGTGCCAGAACGGCAGTAGGATATTCTCAGGATGGACGCTATGTGTACATCATTGCAGCGGAGAAGAACAGTAACAGCAGCGGTATGTCGCTGACCGAATTGCAGTCGTTCATGACAAGTGTAGGGGTATGGAAAGGTATGAATCTGGACGGTGGTGGATCAACCACGATGGTTACACGCCCGCTAGCGGAACAGTCGACAAGTCTGACATTTAATACCGAGTATGGCACGGAACAACGTCAAGTCGTCAATGCACTCGGTGTGTTCTCGACAGCTCCTGAAGGCAAGTTGAAAGGGTTTAAGATAAGCGGCAGTCAAACGTTGCTTGCAGGTCAGGAAGGTCAATACTCTGCTAAAGGATATGACACCTACTACAACCCGATTGCCACGGGGAACATCCCTCTGACCTGGAAGTCAAGCAATAACGGAATTGTGAGTGTTACTAACGGAACGGTCAAAGGTGTGAAACCAGGTACAGCAACATTGACGGCGACGAGTAATGGAGCTTCCTCTTCGATTAAAGTTACGGTCCTTGGCGGTAGTAGTCTCGCTTCCTTGACTGCAGGGTCAGGCCTGGGTTCACTCCAGGCGGGTACAACCGTGTCGATCCCGGTAACTGCAACAACGAAAGATGGACAAAGCGTGACCGTACCAGCAGATTCTCTAACATGGGAATTTATCGGATTCAAAGGGAAAGTGAAAGGTGAGCAGTTGACGGTAACATCTGTCGATGAAGGAGCGCAGGTTGGTTATGCAATTGGCCGTTACGATGGTTTTAGCACCGTTGTTGTACTCTCTGCGGCAGCAAGCGAAACCATCTGGGAGAATTTTGAGAATGTGAACTATCCGATTAACTTCACGACGAATGCAGCAGGCGTAACAGGCTCAGCGGCGGTTGTAGCAGGTTCGGGTGAAAAAGCTGGTTCCAAGGTACTGGAACTCAGTTACGATATGACGGGTGGTACCGGTAAAATGTATGCCTATGCTCAACTGAACGGTTCAACAGGCAAAGACGTTTCTGCAGCTGCAACTTCAATGTCGATGGATGTGATGGGTGACAAAAGCTTGAACTGGCTGCGGGCAGAATTCACGGATGCCAAAGGTAAAACGGTATATGCAGATCTAGCCAAAGCTATTGACTGGAGCGGATGGAAGAAGATAAATGTGGATCTGAATGGTCTGAACATTGCTTATCCGGCTAAACTGAAGCGTGTGTATGTAGTTAACGTGGAAGAGGGACAAGATGAGCGTGCGATGACGGGGAAGGTTTCTTTTGACAACATCGCCTTCACAATGCCTTCCAAATCCAGTGAAGTTGGGTTGCCTACAGGTACAGCTTCACTTGTACTTGGGAAAAAGTCGATAACAGTAAATGGTAAGAGCAAGACGATTGATGCAGCACCGGTCATTAAAAATGGAACAACGTATATTCCCATCAAACATGTACTGGATGTCTTTGGTGGACAGGCGAAGTGGGACAGCAAAAATCAGAGAATTACCGTGATTCGCGGCAGCAAGCTGATCGATCTGGTGGTAGGTCAGAAAGAATTTGTTCTGAATGGTAAAAAACAGAGCGCAACAGTTGCACCTTACGTAAGTGGGGGTAGGACTTTAGTACCTATAAGACTCGTTTCCGAGCAACTTGGGCTGACTGTAAAATGGGAACAGAACACGAAGACCGTTACCATCTCATCGTGATATGGTATGATATATACCGGAAACGATAGAAATGGAGTCGAACAAACGTGGATTTACAAGCCGATGCCATAGACCGCGTCATAAAAAACGCCATACAAGTCATGGAAAACAGCAAATATCAAATGTTCGAAATCATGGACTCCACTCGGGAAGAGCTGAAGACGCTCAACGAGGAGTTGAAGTCGGTGCTGAAGGAAGCGGCGGAAACGATCGAGAAAGTAGATCAATTGGAACTGAATTACCGCCGTTCCCGAATCCGGCTTACGGAAGTGAGCCGCGACTTTGTCCGTTATTCGGAACATGATATCAAGCAGGCATATGAGAAAGCGACACAACTGCAACTGGATCTTATGATTTATCGGGAGAAGGAAATGTATTTGAAGGCCCGCCGTGATGATCTGCAGAAACGTGCCAAAAATGTGGAGGCTTCTGTCGAGCGTGCTGAGACTATTGGTTCGCAGATGGGCGTTGTGCTAGAATATTTGTCAGGTGAACTAGGTCAGGTGACTCGGATTATCGAGTCTGCCAAGAATCGACAAATGATTGGTTTGAAAATAATTTTGGCCCAGGAGGAAGAGCGAAAACGCATTGCCCGTGAGATTCACGATGGGCCTGCGCAGATGCTTGCCAATCTAGTGCTTAGGACGGAAATTGTAGAAAGAATGCTCGTGAAGCAGGATTTCAAGATGGTCCAGGCCGAAATAGTAGATTTGAAAGGCCAGGTTCGTTCAAGTCTTGAAGAAATGAGAAAAGTTATTTTCAATCTGCGTCCTATGGCACTAGATGATCTGGGATTGATTCCAACGCTTCGGAAGTATGTGCAGGATTTTGAAGTAAAAACAAAAATTCGGTCGCTTTTTGAAACCAGGGGCAAAGAACATCGTCTCTCTTCTGCAATGGAGGCTGCAATCTATCGTCTCGTGCAGGAAGGTCTGTCTAATGCTGCCAAGCATGCTTATCCCACGTATGTTGTAGTAGAGATTACATACCAGGCTCAGCTCGTCAAAATTGTGGTTCAGGACAATGGGCTTGGGTTCAAACCGGAGCTTCTTGCGAAGAAAAGCAAGGATCATAATCACTTCGGTCTGATCGGGATGAGAGAACGGGTTGAGCTGTTAGAAGGAAGAATGGAGATTGAATCCGCAGAGAACCAGGGAACCAAAATAGTTATTCATATCCCGACAAACGTGGATAAGGGAAAGGAGTAGTAGGATGGAAAACCGTGATACTGGAAAAACATCAATAAAAGTCCTTCTAGCTGATGATCATCAGCTATTCCGAGAAGGGTTGAAACGCATTTTAAATATGGAGGACGATATTGAGGTCATCGGGGAATGTGGCGATGGGATTCAGGTTCTCGAATTCTGTAACCAGGATAAACCGGATATCGTACTGATGGACATTAACATGCCAGTTGAGAATGGCGTAGAAGCTACGGAGAAACTGCGCGAGCTGTTTCCGGACGTGAAAGTGATTATTTTGTCTATCCATGATGATGAAAGCTATGTATTCGAAACCCTACGTAAAGGCGCAAACGGATATTTGCTGAAAGATATGGAAGCAGAGTCTCTGATTAACGCAATTCGTTCTGTCCATGAGGGGCATGCATTTATCCATCCAAAAGTAACGGGCAAATTGATCATGCAGCTTCGTCGTATGACGTATCTTAACGAGACAGGCGCGATGAGTGAAAGTGCTTCGAAGGAAGCTGGCGTCAAATTTGTAGCTGGCGATAATAACCCGCTGACACGACGTGAAGCCGAGGTATTGCGTTTGATGGCTGAGGGTAAAAGCAACAAGATGATTGGTGAATTTTTGTTCATCAGTGAAAAAACAGTTAAAAACCATGTCAGCAGTATCCTGCAGAAGATGGAAGTAGATGACCGTACACAGGCTGTTATCAATTCCATCAAATATGGCTGGGTTACGCTCTAGTAGCGATTCGTATTTACTCGCATCCTTTCCGCATATATGGATTGGTTTGCGGGTTGACATCCTTTATCACTGCAAATAAGTAAAGTGTGGAGTTGTGTTGAAAGATTGGCTTAGGTAGGGGGCCAGCTGGTTGTAACCCTTCGGAATACGCAGCATATACTGCTGTATACAGGGATGTTCGCCATGGGTGAGCATGACCTTCCGAGGAGGTGCAGTTGCCATGGTTGCTCATTTGACTATGATTCTGCTTATATACTTCCTGGCGGCAATGGCCGTTCATGTTATGCACCAGCGCCATACTTCCCGCCCGGAGTCCAGAGGCTTCGAGCAGATTCTGCTCATTCCTTCTAATCAGGCAGGACGGATTGAGGGTATAATTCGAGCACTTTATTTGGAGTTATTATATCGTGGTAAGAGCTTTACGTTAACAGTGGTCACCGATCACCAAGAGTCGGAAACGATTACGATTATTGAAAAGATGATGCAAAGGCAAGGCTTGGAGCTGTCTTATCTGAGTACTACGCCGGCAGAACTTGATCATGACGTGCAGACGAATAACAGCTATCGCCTGATTGATCTACGCAAGACCAGTGATGAGAAAGATTACAGCAGGATGCTGTAGTCTTTTTTTGTAATTGTAGCCAAATTTGCCTTTAAAATGCATATGTATTTTATTGCAATCTATAGTTAGAAACTGAGTTTCTTGCTTAGGATGATGCTGGTGCAAGCATTTTGAACTCAGGAGTCTTAACTTAAAATTATAGACTGAGGAAACTGGAAAAAGTTTCGCTGATTTGAGAGGTGAAATTCCAAGTGTTTGAGAGAGGAGGCAAGTAAGCTCTCTTAGTAGCTTAAAAATGAGTAGCGGACAGATTGTCTATATATTCTTCAGAGGATAATTATAGTGTTGATATAAATATTAATATTGGTTCATGGAACTCGGGATGACGATGTGAATAAGGATTTTATAGATATCCGTTTTGGAGAAAAAGAAGGTTTATGAAGAATTAATCTTGTTGTAAAGTGAAATCATCGTTATACTTTGGTTAATACAATAGTTGTGAAACAAAGAATGGACATGAAGCACATGCTCCGGTGAAGACGCCG
This sequence comes from Paenibacillus sp., assembly GCA_017512705.1. Classification (GTDB taxonomy): domain Bacteria; phylum Bacillota; class Bacilli; order Paenibacillales; family Paenibacillaceae; genus Paenibacillus. The sequence continues at coordinate 805 of JAFWEX010000083.1, read as the reverse complement.
GTTAGCATGTGCTTTTTTTGCATTTCTGGATATGAACAGGGCAGGAGGGGTTCAGTTGCAGGTTGCATTGTATGTTTACCGAATCGGTGCGGAGTGGAGTATGGAGATCTCTCTCGACATTCGAGTAGATGTAGTGTGGTGGCTAGAATATGTAAGCGGACAGCGTGTGAGCCAGTGGCTGGTACTAAGTATGCAGCTTCCTTTAAGTCAAGCTTCGTGGTTAGTGGACCAGTTCGTGTCAGTTCGTACTATGAACCAGTGGCAGATCGAAGAATGGCAGAGATATTTCAGTGCCAAGCTAGATTTCTATAATCAGGCGTCGGGTGAGACAGAGGTAAGGAATATGTGGAACGAACAAGAGGGTGTCAAGCGTTGGAGTGAAAGTGAGAGGGGGAGAGGAAACAGGCAAAACGGGATAAGGACAGGTAATTTGACAGAGAAAGGGAATGAGAAAAGATTAGAGAAACGGACAGAGAAGAGTGCTGGTGGAAAATTAGAGAAAGGAACCAAGATCGACCATGAGACTGTTGTTGCCGAGGCAGTTACGATTGGCGGGATGCCCCAAGCATATCCCGCCGAGCATTGGGCTCAGCTGGAGCAGTGCGCAGCTCTGCTGGCTGAGCGAATGAGCGGCCGCCAACTACTGGCGGCCGAGGTCGAGGCGCTGCTGGCGGCGGAGCCTGCCATGCCGCCTGGGGGCTGGCGCGCGGCTGCGCAGCTCGCGTGCTTGCGAGGGCGGCTGCAGATGACAGCCGCCCTCGAAGGGCCTGCCACGCGCCATCGGCTCGCGTGGCTTGGCCGCGCG
>JAFWEX010000082.1 GCA_017512705.1 Paenibacillus sp. | reverse complement strand
TGCACGTTGAGACGGTAGTATTGATGTCACGCATTTAGGACTGACCGCCGAAAAAGCGCCGTATTTCCGGGTTTTTCGGGTATCGGGCCGTCAGCGGCAGTGAGCTGATTTGACCGTAAAAATCGCACTGTCAGAACATATCAATCGCTCCGGTCGGAGGGTTGAGTAGGCGGTTTAGATGTCATAGGGTTGAGTGGCCAGTTTAGATGTTTTTGCGGCAGGGTTGAGTTAGTGATTTGGATAACGGCAGGTTGTGGCTGTGATTTGGATGTCGGAGCATTAAGTTGGGGTTTGAGGATGAGAAACATGATCGGATTGTATGAAAAATCAGTATCTTCCAATCGTGGAATAACGTACTATTGGACAAATGAGATAAAGAGTGCTGTCTCCTTAGTGTTCTTACCCGGGCTGACAGCAGATCATCGATTGTTTGAATCGCAACTCTCGGTTTTTAAAAATGCCTTCAAAGTCTTAGTGTGGGACTGCCCAGGTCATGGTAAATCAAGACCATATGATGGCTTTTCATATGCTAACGTTAGTGATGAACTGGACATTATTCTTGAAAATGAGAGTGTGGATAAAGCGGTATTCATTGGCCAATCGCTGGGAGGAATGATAGCTCAGTACTATATCGATCAGCATTCATTCAGGGCGCTTGGTTTTATCTCGATCGATAGTGTTCCTTTCGGAGACTACTACTCGGAATCAGATATGTTCTGGCTCTCTCAATTAGAGTGGATGTGCAAAATGTTTCCCGATAAACTACTAAGATCTTCAATGGCAAAGATTTGCGGAGCAACAGAGACTGCGCAGAATCGAATGCTCACTATGTTATCTTCCTACACAAAAAAAGAACTTTGTCACCTGCTGTATATAGGTGAGGCTGCATTTATTCCTGAAAATAAGAATATAGATATTCCATGCAGGACGATTTTACTGCTTGGTGACAAGGATAAAGTTGGGAAGGTAGCAGCATATAACAAGGAATGGTCACGGCGGACGGGATTTCCACTTATCTTGATTCAAGGTGCAGCGCATAATGCAAACGATGATCAGCCGGACATAGTCAACGGAATCGTTCTTAACTTTATAAAAAAGTCAATAGATAAATCAGAAGGATCAATTCCATGGGGTACCAAGGACTCTATGGTAGGCACTACTGAAACACCTGCTTATATAGAAGCCGCAAGAAAAACCGGTATCAATATAACAGAAATTGTTGCCCAGGGACAGGATCATGGTTTTGGGCAGGATCACTATATGGCAGACTATCTGAAATGGTTCGAAGGAATTGTGAGAAACAAATAGCTCAATTTCAAGTTTGTTGAAAAGAAAACTTCATAGCTGATGATACATATCAGTCTTTCACTTCCGGTGGGAGGCTGATTTTTTATGCAGACTCGGTTATTGACATTTGTCAGAAAAGGAAGTAGATTATTAACTGACATATGTCAGAAAGGAGATGCTTATGCCAAGACCAATCCGCTGCCGGAGAATTGAGAAAATGCCGGCTTTCCGCAGCTTCTCACCGGATGATGTGAAGACCGCTGAAAGCGTCCGCATGACGGTTGATGAATATGAGGCATTAAGACTCCTTGATGACGAAGGACTGACACAGGAAGCCTGTGCAGCCAGGATGAATGTCGCCAGAACAACGGTCACTGCGATCTATGACAGTGCCCGTAAAAAGGTGGCAGAAGCACTGGTTCACGGCAAACGGCTTCTGATCACAGGAGGGTGCTGTGAATACAGTCCGGTTGAAATCAATCAGAGTATTATGGAGAAAGGAACAGAGACCATGAGAATCGCAGTCACTTATGAAAACGGAGAGATCTTCCAGCATTTCGGACACACTGAGGCTTTCAAACTTTATGATGTAGAAGACGGGAAAATCGTCAGTGAGCAGATTGTCCCCACCAACGGAAGCGGACATGGCGCTCTGGCCGGATTCCTGAATGCCGCAAAGACGGATGCGCTGATCTGTGGCGGAATCGGCATGGGGGCGCAGATGGCACTGGCGGATGCCGGCATCAAGCTGTATGCAGGC
>JAFWEX010000081.1 GCA_017512705.1 Paenibacillus sp. | reverse complement strand
TTCTGGCAATGCATGGATAATATAAGGGAAAAGGAAATGCTCGAAAAGCTGCTGGCTAATGGCAAGGCTCCATGGAAAAAATGGTGATTAAACTACACGAATGAGGAAATCAAAAATGTTTGACTTGAGCTTTTATAAAGATAAAACGGTGCTTGTGACAGGACATACAGGATTCAAAGGTTCATGGATGTCCGTAATGCTGGTCAATGCTGGCGCGAAGGTCATTGGCTATTCGAGTTGCAGTAAAAATGAAACGCGTTTGTTTGATCTATGTGGAATAAAGGATCAGATCACACATATCAAGGGCGATGTCAGAGATCTGGATCATATGCTGAAGGTGTTTGAGGAACACAAGCCTGAAATAGTAATACATCTGGCAGCACAGCCTATAGTAAGGCTCAGCTATAAAGAGCCTGTAGAGACATATAGTACTAATGTGATGGGAACCGTTAACATATGTGAAGCGGTCAGATTAACCGAATCGGTCAGATCTTTTCTTAACGTAACCACAGACAAGGTTTATGCGAACAAAGAGTGGGAATGGGGATACAGAGAAAATGAACCGCTTGACGGTTACGATCCTTATTCAAACTCCAAATCATGTTCGGAACTAGTAACACATAGTTATAAGAACAGTTTCTTTGCGGATGACAGAGTTGCAGTATCGACGGCAAGGGCCGGAAATGTCATCGGAGGAGGCGATTTTGCTGTTGACCGGATCGTTCCAGATTGTATAAGAGCAGCAATAAAAGGAGAAGACATAGTAGTTAGGAACCCGTATTCTACCCGACCATATCAACATGTACTGGAGCCGGTATACGCGTATCTCATGATTGCTGCCATGCAGTATCAGGATGGGGAATATGCGTCATGGTATAACGTGGGTCCTGATGATCAGGATTGCTTCCAAACGGGAGCGTTGGCCGACTTGTTTGTAAAACACTGGGGCGATGGAGTCAAGTGGATCAATAAATATGCCGGTGGTCCGCATGAAGCCAACTTCCTTAAACTTGATTGCTCAAAGCTGAAAAAGACATTCGATTGGGCTCCACACTGGAATCTGGAGACTGCGATAGAAAAGACTGTTGAATGGAGCAAGGTATGGGTAAACGGTGGTAACGTACGAGAGGTCATGGACAGACAGATAAACGAATTTATTAGCGGAGGTGCCAGGAATGCCTAATTGGAATAACGAAGCAGAGGCGAGAGAACAAATCAAAGAACTGGTAGCGGATTATTACCATGCGTTCAAAGAAAAGAAGGACGGCTTTGAGCCAGGAGACCGCATTAGCTATGCATCCAGAGTGTTCGATGAGAAAGAGATGCAGGCATTGACCGATGCAACTCTTGACTTCTGGCTTACAACAGGGAGATTCTCGGATCAGTTTGAGAAGGAATTCGCCAAATGGATCGGAGTTAAATACGCACATCTGGTAAACAGCGGATCATCAGCTAACCTACTTTCGTTTATGGTGCTTACTGCTCCGGAGCTTGGGAAGAGACAAATACTTCCGAGTGATGAGGTGATAACCGTAGCGTGTGGATTCCCTACTACTGTAACGCCAATCATTCAGTATGGCGCTGTTCCTGTCTTTATTGATGTCACAGTGCCTCAATACAATATAGACGTGAGCAAACTGGACGGCGCATTGAGTGATAGAACTAAAGCAGTTATGATCGCTCATACATTGGGCAATCCGTTCGACATTAAATCGGTAAAAGAGTTTTGCGATAAAAATTCACTATGGCTAATTGAAGACAATTGCGATGCTCTTGGATCAAAGTATACGATCGACGGAGTAACCAAGTTTACCGGAACGTG
>JAFWEX010000080.1 GCA_017512705.1 Paenibacillus sp. | reverse complement strand
TCTTTCCAGTTTCCTTCAGGCGAAGAAAACAAGTATTCGGTATTAGCTACCGTTTCCGGTAGTTGTCCCAAGCTTGAGGGCAGGTTGCCTACGTGTTACTCACCCGTCCGCCGCTAAGTTAAAGAGAAGCAAGCTTCTCTTTAACTCCGCTCGACTTGCATGTATTAGGCATGCCGCCAGCGGTCGTCCTGAGCCAGGATCAAACTCTCCAATAAAGATGAATTTCGTCAGCATCGTTAGAAGCCGTGAAACTCATCGGGGTATTGAAAAGAGCGATAAGCTCATTTTGAATCTGACGAGATTAAAAATCTCATTGTTGATCTTGCAAGCAAGATCATTACTCACTCGTTGTTCAGTTTTCAAAGATCAAACGTTTCCTCGTTACCGAAACCAGTTCGTTTCAGCAACTCTTATATCATACCATGTCCGAACCAACTTTGCAAGCTTTTTTTCAAGTTTCTTTCGAAGCTTGTATTTCTTCACTTGGCTTGCCACATGGTGTAAACCATGTTTTCTTGGCCGGAATTAGAATATATCATTTCTAATATTTTAATGCAAGCTTTTTTTTGAAATATCATATCGATAACTTAGAATTATGCTTCTTTATCCATTAGCATCATTTTATACATCATTGTAAAACAGCCTATCCAGCACTCATAAGTTTTTCACACACCCTGGAACTTAACTAAAAGTCATTTCAGCTCACAATCAAATCAGAGATGCACCAAGGGCAGTTGACTAAGCCTCTGATGCCATGATGACTCGAATCAAGATATAGTTCACACTGACGAAAGCATTGTGCATTTTATCCATCTTATTCGGCGTAAAGATCAACACTCATGATCAACAGGGGTGTCGCGTCCCCCTTCAACTTGCGTCCGATAGTAGATCACGACTCCCTGTGTTGAACTTTGTCATCCCACTGTCTCTCCCCGTTAAAAAACGACTTTCTTCTATAGAATAGATTTACCTAACAAAGACGCGATCAACCCCACACCAAGCCTCGCCGTATGCCGATTCTGATCAAGCAATGGATTCACCTCAACTAGTTCCATAGATACTACCTGATTACTTGCGGCTAGACACTCCATTGCAAAATGCGCCTCCCGATAACTTAAGCCACCCGGTACAGGCGTTCCTACTCCCGGTGCCTCTCGTGGGTCAAGACAATCCATATCAAAACTGACATGAATACCATCTGTTCCCCCTCCCGCGATGACCATTGCCTGTTCAATAACATGGCGCATCCCCATCCGGTCTATATCATGCATCGTAAAAGCACGAATACCCAATGCTCTTATCTGTTTTTTTTCATAATCATCCAGATCACGAAGACCAACATATACGAGGTTAGATGGATTAATAAACGAACCTGCACCCTTGACCTGCGAAAGATTAAAGACGGCGTGCCCCAAAGAAGCAGCTACACTCATGCCATGCAGATTACCTGTCAGGCTGTGTTCCTCTGTATTCAAATCGGCATGGGCATCAAACCAGATCACACCCAAATTAGAATAACGAGCCGTTAGCCCCGCCAAAGTGCCAATGGCTACACTATGATCTCCTCCAAGCACAAGCGGGAAAGCCCCCGTGTCCAACGCAACAGATAGTTCATAACAAACACGCTCACTTACTTGTTGAACCTCATTCAGGTACTTCACTTTCTTTCCGCCACCTGCAATAACTGGCTGTGTAGGACAGTCTATACGCACTTCGCTAGACAGAACGTATCCCAAGCTCGCGATTTCACGCTTCAACCCTGCGGTAACCAATTCATCCGGACCGAATTCAGCCCCATTTCTCGCACCAGCCAATCCAAAAGGTACCTTAATAAGGGCTACTTCATGGTAACGAGAGGGTATCTCGCATTGGAGCTGACGAGACACATTAGGCATCCCCGGCTCCTCCGCTAGAACATCCTCATTCTTCATGGGTATCCACTCCTTTTATCGTGGTCAGACCATACTACAATGAAAACTGATGTCTTATACCGCGTCAGATAGAACCTCCCTGATGATCTCTATAGCCCAATCAATATCAGATTCCTGAATAGTTAGTGGAGGCGCTAAACGTATAATTGTTTCGTGAGTTTCTTTACACAGCAGGCCCGCAGACATCAAGCGTTCACAATACGGCCTTGCAAGGCAACTAAGCTCAACCCCAATGAACAAACCTCTACCTCGAATCTCTTGAATAATAGAACTGCGAATACCTTGAAGTTGTTTCATAAAATAATTCCCTAGCTGTTCCGAGCGCTCCGCAAGCTTCTCATCTTCCAGAACATCGAGTGCAGCAACCGCCACCGCACAGGCGAGTGGATTCCCCCCGAATGTAGATCCATGCGAGCCTGGCTCAAACAGATTCAAGATCTCTTCATTAGCAGCAATCGCCGAAATCGGCATCACACCCCCACCAAGCGCTTTTCCCATAATCCAGATATCTGGTTCGACATGATCCCAATCAGAAGCAAAGCGTCGCCCCGTCCTTCCAAACCCGGTTTGAATCTCATCCGCCATAGTTAAGACTTGCTGCTGTCTGCATATCGCAAATGCCTCTGCCAAATATCCATCTGGGGGAATAATTATCCCCGCTTCACCTTGAATGGGTTCTACGAGGAAACCGGCAGTATTCGGTGTAATGGCTTGTTTCAATGCCTCCAGATCACCATAAGGAATAATTCGAAATCCAGGTGTGAACGGCCCAAAATCCTTTTTATATTCCTCAGATGAGGAGAAAGAGGTGACCGTCAAGGTTCTTCCATGGAAATTGCCTGAGCACACAATGATTTCAGCCTGATTTTCAAGTACTCCTTTGCAACGATAGGCCCATCTTCGCACAGCTTTAACAGCTGTCTCGACCGCTTCTGCTCCCGTATTCATAGCTAATATCTTGGATTTACCAGTAAATGCGGACAGCCTTTGATAAAATATTGCTGCAGAATGGCTGTGAAATGCCCGAGATGTCAATGTGACCTTATCCACCTGATCTTTCAATGCCTGAATGATGTCAGGATGCCTATGTCCATGATTGAGCGCAGAATAAGCACTTAACATATCCATGTATCGACGACCATCTGTGTCCACTACCCACACTCCTTGTGCCTGTTCAATAACAATAGGAAGTGGATGATAATTAGGCGCCGCATAGGTTTCCGACCATTGAATGAACTTCTCCGTATCTGGCATTCCTTCACAACCTTCCGCATAATATTGTATACAAAATACAATAACAGTGTATGCAAGCCCAGGAACGTTTACGACATCCATCCTCTTTTTCCACATACGCCCTGCCTACAACATTCATAACTCAACAAATCACATACAGCCTGATTCTTCACCACTTGAAAGTGCCCTTTGGCGTGCAAATCTCCATCTATATCTAATGATATATCACACCATTTGTATACAATATACAAATTTGGATAAATGATTCCTTTTAAATTTCCGGAAATCCTATACACTAATAATAACGATTTCATAAGAATTTATAAACTGTAATTTTATAAAATATTTCACTATTTCTCTCCACATCCTTTAGCTGGAAAAGAAATAACTTTGCTTGCCCAACTCCCCCCTCGATGGTAAGATGATAAAAACTTAAAGCCCTGAACGGCGCGCCATATATGGATTTATCCGTATTTTTATTACATACATATCGAAGGGAGAACTTGGTATGGAGGTACCCAAATACCGTTCCTTGAAAGATCACGTTTATGATTACATTGCCCAGAAGATTCAGGACGGGACACTGCTTCCCAACCAGAAGATTAACGAGGCCGAAATCTGTAAAAGGCTAGACATTAGCCGCACCCCCACTCGGGAAGCTCTATTTCAGTTAACCTCGGATAATCTACTTCAATATATCCCGCGCAGGGGATTTATTGTTGCTCCTTTTGACACAGGCAAGAAACTTGAGTTCTCACAAGCGATTGGAGCGCTGGAAGCATTAGCCGCCACCCTTGCAGCCGATCAACTAAAACCGTCAGAACTCATAGAGATGGAAGCCCTGATTGCCCGAATGGAAGAAAACATCAGCCAGCTTGACCTTGCAGCCTATAGTAAAAATCAATATTTATTCCACGACCTGTATATTCAGCGTTGCGGTAACACTACCGTTATTGAAATATTAAATACACTCAAGAACAGCTTCATTCGTCAGTCCTATGTCAGTGATAACAAACCGAAGTTGTCCCAAGTACTGCACGAAGTCAACGAGGAGCATCGGCAGATTCTAGAAGCTTTTCGTGCCAAGGACAAACCACAACTCGAAGCACTCCTCAAACACCACTGGCGTATTATTGATAACGATATGCTCTAACTCATGATCCTCGTATAATAAACTTACTTGTCGCGCGGCTTTCCAGAGGCCGAACATATACACAAATACTTAAGCAACCCACATCATAACCAATGTGAGTTGCTTCTTTTTTTCATTTGGCCTCTGCCTCAACCGGAACTCTCGCCGTGAATACAGCGTACCCTAACCTATTGCCATATCGCATGAGTAACTGGTCATTGGTCCTGCTCATTTGTTGCACTTGTTCATCCTCGAGCCAGTTCATATCGATCTCACGCAATGGGTCATGATCCACGCCCCACTTCCCCATAGTACGTGATTGCTCCTTCACCGCAACGTTGGAGAATCCACTTCCTCTCAGACGCTTCTTCCAGGTCGCCACAGTGGCCAGTGTTCTTATTCCGTAAAATCGTCTCAACCTGCGGCTCATCAACTCCGTTTTTCTCCCTGACAACACCATTTCACGATCCACGAGCAATCCACCGGGTTTAAGTACTCTTGCGTACTCGGACAGCGACTTCCGCCATGGGGTAAAAATCGTTACCGATTCGATAAATACAACGTCCACACGGTTACTCGGAAGAGGCAGAGCAGTGGCGTCCGCTTGAATAAAACGCACATCCACCCGCTCCTTTCGCGCACGTCTCACGGCTTTATCCAACATATGACGGTGAAGGTCAATTGCAGTCACTTGGTTTCCCTGCCGAGCAAGATGGCATGCCGTCCTCCCTGTGCCACACCCTATTTCCAGAACATGAAGTCCTGCAGGGAGCGATAACGCATCAAGCAGCTGCATTGTTGCTGAGAATCCGCCAGGATGCGCACTCCCTTCGCCCAGCCGTGCTAATAGATCATGATAATCCATGACATCTCCTCCCCCTCCCCACCAGTCTATGGAAAAATAAAAAAACCGCTCCTGACTATACCGAATTCCGGGTAATCATCCATACCAATTCACTCTATTTCAACTATGATATACAAACCGTTGATTTGAGGCGGCAAACGACAACTACGAGGGGGATATGCATGCACAGAATTCATCCGGTATGTGAGGAAACGATATCACCGCATGTGGGACGCCCGGTCTGTCTTGTCATGAATGATGGCAGGCATATGTATGGTACACTTGGAGGTTGCAGGGATGGAAAGGTGTATTTGAATGAATGCTTCCAAGGTCCACGCCTGTCCTCTGTTCAATCCAAGCAACAACTACGCAAAATAGGAACTAAGGAACTAACATCGGCCAAAAAAGCCAAGTCTTCAGCATATGGTAGATACCCCTATGGTGGTGGATACGGTTACGGATACGGAGCCGGTTATGATGTCGCTCTGATCGCTACACTATTCCTTCTCCCGTTTTTATTCATCTAATCAGCAAAAGAACCTCTTCGTGTTCATAATGAACGCGAAGAGGTTCTCTTTGGGTAACAAAAAAGCATTCGCCTTAAACGAATGCCAGAAACTTCATATTTAATCCTGTACCTCTGTACTGGTTGTTCACTTTATCTAAAAAAAAACACCTCGTGAGAGGCGGGTAAGCTATATTAAATCCGAGTTCCTTTAGACATTGTCTTAAGGTTACTATTCGAATTCTCAAGCAATGGTAGCATCCTAGTCGTACTAACCATTTCAGAAGCACATATTGGACAAGTAGGTACGCTATCAAACGCAAAATTGTCCCGCATCCATCCTTTGCACGTATCACTCGTACATTCCCAGACTGCTGCATCTGCTTGTGGAATTTCTTCCAACGGTTTTTTGCGATTATACATGACTTCTACCCCCTTTGTTATGGAAAACATCTTACCGACGTTAATGCACAGAAGCCACTACTTAGCGGAAGTATAACATCCGTCAGACTTCTGCCTCGACAACTATTGGGCCGACTTTCATCTATTAATCAAAAAAAAGAAGCTGCCTTTACCATTATAACATGTTAAAGGCAGCTATGCTTTAATTACAGTTTTACAACTTCTTCTGCTTGAGGACCACGGTTTCCTTGTACAATTTTAAATTGCACGCGTTGACCTTCGTCCAGCGTTTTGAAGCCTTCGCCTGTAATAGCGCTGAAGTGTACGAATACATCTTCTCCGCCTTCAACTTCGATGAAACCAAAGCCTTTATCAGCGTTGAACCATTTTACTGTTCCGTTTTGCATTGTGAATTACACCTCCAAATAAAGATTAACATGTTCCTTTGTTCTTTGCAGCAAGCAAATAAAAATTCACACATTGAAAAAGGTACCAGTCATAAACTATAAGTGATCGCCCTTTACAATATGTGAATTAGGTTTTCCACTCTGTACAACTTGATTCTTATTATACTCCCATTCCAATTAAAAAGCAAATCTTTGTATTTTCTTTTCAAACAGCTTTGGTATTACATGTTTATTGAAAATTCCTTTAGAAATTGACCCGTGTTGTCCCCTTTTGGGGGACCCTCTTCTCTGATCGGTCTTATGAAAGGATATGCAGTTCCTATCCAGATTATACATGATATGAGAAAATTTCCGTACATATCCACCATATTCAAGAATAATCATAACATCTATCCTTGCTACTATAACAAATATCCACGACTTAGGTCCACGCCCACATAAAAGCATCCCGATCCCAAGCAACTCGGCCTCCGTGCAGCTTACGAAATGCCTTTTTCACCTCTTTGGATAAGGAAGCATTACCGTTTTCATTCACATAAACAAAATGCTCTCCAAAATGAGTCCTTACGTATTCTATAGCCACTTCCTGACGGAGTGTGCCCGTAAACTTAATTTCGCCGACCATCCATTCGGCTACTTCCTGAGCAGTTTTTTCCACAATATCACCTACTGTCTGTACATAGTGTGCGAATATACGGAGTAGTTCGTATCACGAACATGCCGCTTCCCGCCAGACTGAAGTATATCATGATCCAACCTCTGACAGGAAACCGTTTAGTGATTACTCCCAAGTGAGTCCGTTAACGAACAATCGGGTTGGACTGCTTTCTCCCTTTGAAAGGTTTAGATGCATTCATTCGATGGCTCCACACTAACCATGCACAGTACGCAATGAGTACTGCCAGTATAAACAAATCGTAGGGAAGTGTCCCTGTATCCTGAAGATCATTCCCAAGAAATTGAATCAGATTATGTATGAAATGAAACAATATTAGCGGTACGATATTCCCGTTCTTCAGCATTAACAATGCCAGCACGGCTCCGAGTAACAGTGAATAAATCAATTGCATTATCGTATCCGTCATGCTCTGACCGGACAACGCGTTCAGGAGGTGTGTAATTGAGAATAAAATGCTGGAGGTCATTACGGCAGCAACCGCACTCTTACGAAGTAATGTTTTAAAAATGAGCCCGCGGTAGATCGTTTCCTCTACAAAAGCCACGAGTAAGGTGAAGAAGATAAAAAAGGACACTTTGGACAAGCTTAGCTCTCCAAATCCTTTGATGGTAATAATTCCCAATACAAAAAGTAATGGAATATAATACTTTGCATCACGAGTTGGAATATTTCGTAAAGAGCGGAAGCCAGTTTCCCGCCACTGGCGCCTTACGGTCAGATAAATCGTCAGTACAATTGCAATGGGTGAAAAGGATATGAGTACTGGGGCAGTGTAGTCAAGCTGCTTCATGGTTGCTATGGCCCCTGCTACAACTACAGCCAATAGGAGTAGCAGCTCAATAATAACGACGGTGAGCACGGGTTTTCGCTCGGAAAAAGATTGATTTGGCCTAGAATTCGGTTTAATCATACATTCGTCCCCTCATTTACACAGTTACTGTAGGCTTAATTCATTGTCAAGTGAAGTTACATAGCTAAATTATTGTATCATATCAGCGTTAAATGGAATATTCCATACTACGGATAAAAGTATAAAAGTAACAAAAAAGAGACTTATCTTGACGATGTTTCCCCTAAAATCAAGTATGACTTACATCATAATCTTGCCATTAAAGTATTACAAAAGGTAATAATGCAGGGGTATGGTGGGACTACATCGTCATAGAATTATGAAGAATTTTTATGATCACACTCACACTACATAATAAAAATCAGGGGGATATATATGAAAACATTCTTTCAGCGCTGGGGGCATCTGCTGGCAATTCTATGCATACCACTTCAGGGTTTGATCTACATGTTCCTGGGCAGCACAGCAGGACCAGAACTATTTTACAATTATGCTTGGATTGATACAAAGATACCGTTCATCAAAGAATTTATTATTCCATATGTCAGCTGGATGCCGATCCTATATTTGAGTTTTCTCTACCTAGGTCTGACAGATAAACCACTGTTCTGGCGAACACTGATCATTTATAACGTTGGGGTGATGGCAGCCAATGTTTGTTTTGTGGTGTTCCCCTCATATGTACCTCGCCCGGAGGTAACAGGAACTGATCTGAGCAGTATGCTTGTGCAATTCATCTATTCCAACGATGCGCCTGTGAATTGTTTTCCGAGTGTCCATTGTCTTACAAGCTACATGTTAATCATTATTCTTAACAGACAGATGAACGTCAAACCCACGGTGCGAATCTTTGCTTCAATCTGGTTATGGTTAATTATTGCTTCAACGGTTTTGGTCAAACAACATTCCTTACTGGATGTCGTTGGCGGCATAGCGTTTGCCGAAGCAGCCTACTGGACAGTTCATGTCTTTGCCAAACGTCTGGCGCAGACTCGAAAGAAAAGTGAACAATCACTAAGTGCCACACCTCCAAGTCAAAACGCGTAACAATCTCCATGCATCCATAGCGTAGAATAAATAAAGTCGTAATTACATTAGTCTCATGAACGCTTATAACAATGAGAAGAGGGCCATGGCCCTCTTTTTTTCGTTGTTCAAATCGATATAACATACGGTTCGTAGAATCAATCAAGTAATAACAAGACTGAAATCAGACTATCGGTGGACGTTCGTGAAGCAGATCCGAAGGCGGACTACCTATGAGACGTTTAAAAATGCGGTAAAAATATGATAGATCCCGATAGCCGAGAAATTCGGCAATCTCCTGAATAGAAAGCTGCGACTCTGTGAGCAGATACAATGCCCTTTTCATCCGCTGATCATGGACGTATTCGCTAATCGTCTGATTTGTAACACTTTTGAACAATGCCGCTGCATAGTTGGGTGACATGCCAATCTCGTCTCCAAGTTGTACCTTCGTTACTTTTTCCCGATAATGTTGTTCAATATATCTCTTCATCCGCTCCACATACCGATGTCTCTCTGGTGGGATAATCCCGCGATCCAACTCGCGGTTGATATAAATTAACACCTCCATCAATAAGGCCTGGCTCATCAAGACATAATAAGACAGACGTTCTTCCCATTGCTGCTGGAGTGACTTCATTCGCTGATGAATGAGTTCATAAGAACCTGGTTTATGCCAGAGTGGTTTACGCTGTTCGAGCGCAGGTAGTGCGTCACCCTCACCATGATTAAATAAAATAACCATTTGTGTATGTGTCACTGAGGGAATACTCTCCCCATAATACGGTGTCCCACCAGGAATTAGCAGCAATTCACCCTTTTCCATGATGCGCTTATCTCCGTTCACTGAATATACACATTTGCCATAAGTGATTAAGCTGAGACGCCAAACCCCTTGCGGCTGCTTGGCTTCTTCGTACCAACTCACACCATTAATCTGTTGTACTTCAAAAGGAATAACCATACAACACCTCAATATCGGACTATACTCCAACTATTGTACTATAGTTCATATCTTGATTCGACAGAAAACGCTACAATATACACATAAGCATAAATTATGAGGAGGATATTAGCATGTTAAAAACCAAAATCATCTGTACTATGGGACCTGCTTGTGACTCAATCGAAACCTTAAAAGTAATGATTCAGGAAGGTATGACGGTTGCCCGTCTTAACATGGCTCATGGAGAATTGGAAGATCACGTAACACGGATTAACAATATCCGTACAGCTGCCGCTGAACTGAACAAATATGTACCGATCATGATGGACATTAAAGGACCGGAAGTGCGAATCGGAAAATTAAAAGAAGCTTCCGTTCACTTGCAAGCAGGCAAAGAGCTCACGTTGACCACAGAGGATGTACTCGGGGATGTAGATCGGATCTCCGTAAACTACGCTGAACTGAATCTTGTTGTCAAACCAGGAGATCGTATTCTAATTGATGACGGTCTGGTAGACCTGACGGTACTATCCATTGAAGGTTCAGAGATTCACTGCCAAATCATTAGCGGTGGTATCCTCAAACCGCGCAAAGGTGTGAACCTGCCAGGAATCAAAACGACTTTGCCAGGGGTAACTGAGCGTGATGTAATGCATATCGGATTCGGGATTGAGAACAACATTGAGATCATTGCGGCTTCATTTGTTCGTAAAGGTGATGATATCCGCGAGATCCGCAGCATCCTGAAAGAACGCGGTCAAGAGCACGTACAGATCATCTCCAAAATTGAGAACCAGGAAGGTATGACCAACCTGAATGATATCATTGAAGCATCAGACGGTATTATGGTAGCTCGTGGTGACCTTGGCGTTGAAGTTCCGATCGAAGATGTACCAATGATGCAAAAAGAAATGATTGATAAATGTAACAAAGCCGGCAAACCGGTTATCGTTGCTACACATATGCTGGAATCCATGCAAGTGAACCCTCGCCCAACACGTTCTGAGGTCAGTGACGTAGCCAACGCTGTACTTCAAGGTGCAGACGTGGTTATGCTCTCCGGCGAATCCGCTGCAGGTAAATATCCGATTCAATCCGTTCGTACGATGGCTGCTGTAGCCCGCCGTGCGGAAACGATGATCGATTATAAAAAGCAATTTGACCAAAAATCTGCACAACAAGTCGCTGACATTACGGAAGTAATCAGTCAGGGAGCAGTAAGCTCTTCCCTGGTTCTGAATGCAAAAGCCATTATCACTTCAACAGAAACTGGCTTTACCGCTCGTATGATCTCAAAATATCGTCCAAAAGCTCCAATCATTGCAGTAACTCAGCATGAGGAAGTACTGGCGAAAATTTGTCTGCTCTCCGGTGTAATTCCAGTCACGGGTGATAAGGTTACAACTACAGACGAAATGTTCGAATCTGCAACGCGCAATGCCATCAAAACAGGATACATCGAAAAAGGTGACATTATTGTGCTGTCTGCCGGTGTCCCGATCGGTCGATCCGGAAATACCAACCTGATCAAGGTTACGCAAGTGTAATTTCAGTCTACGATCTGAGCATCTGCAACGTATACCCTGCAAAGAGGATTAACATGCTGCGGTTATCAGCAAACTTCCCTTTGCCTTAAGCCATTTCAAATAGAAACCCCACTGGTCTGTATGGAGATCAGTGGGGTTTTGTAATTCCTTCTATAGACTTGGGGTGTTCCTTCTTTAAAACTTCCATGCAAACCTCGGTATACATATTATATCCACTTATATAATACACAATTTAATTGCTAAAAATTAATTTGATCTTTCTCTTAATTATGCTAATCTGTACATTAGGCACGTTATTGATTTAAATACTTTTTTAGAAAGCAGGGTGTTTCTGTTGGTTGGTACTATCTTTGTCGCTCTTGTAGCTATTGAACACTTGTATATTATGATTATGGAAATGTTCATGTGGACTCGTCCACGTACGATGAAAACATTCGGCACTACACCTGAGTTTGCCAGCTCTACCAAGGCTCTTGCAGCGAATCAGGGTCTGTACAATGGTTTTCTTGCTGCCGGTATAATCTGGGGACTAGTCTATCCTGATTCGGGTGTCGGGCAGCATATTCAGATTTTCTTCCTGGCTTGCGTAATCATTGCAGCTCTTTATGGCAGTATGACCTCTTCACGATCTATTATTATTAAACAGGGATTGCCGGCAATTATTGCGCTTCTTCTTGTATTGTTCCTGTAACTCCTAAAAAAAGATATAATTCGACCTCCCGCGACTCTGATATGATAAGGTATATTGTATAAGATAGACATAACCAGAATGAATCAGATAGCAGGAGGAGAATGTTTCATGGGACTTTTTGACAAACTGCGCTCGCGCAAAAAGGGAAAAACACAATCAAACAGCAGTGCCGTAGAACATACTGATCAAAGCCAAACGATTATCGGATTTGTTCTGCTCGAACGGGAAGACTGTGACTTTGACCTTTTTATCAACAATATGAAACAGGAATGGAACATTGAAATTGATGAACAGGCTGAGGAAGGAAACCTTTTCTTCGAAGTCGATGGAATGCAGGTCGTCTGCGCTCATATCGCTGCTCCAGTACCGAATCGGGAAGTTGAAGAGAATGCCAAATTAAACATCCTCTGGCCCGAGGCCGAGCAGGTCACCTCACGACATCAGTCTCAGATCATTGTATCCGTCCTGAATGCGTCGAGTGCCATAGAAGGACATGTGCTCTTTACCCAAACCGCAGCCGCATTACTGCAACTGGAACATGCCCTGGCCATTTATATGTCTCCCCTTGTTGTTAGAGCTGAACAATATGTGGAGGTTAGCCGTATACTTAAGGATGGCGAATTGCCAGTTTCTCTCTGGGTATTCATCGGGCTGTATCAAAACGCCGAAGGTGCCTCAGCATATACATATGGTCTACGTAACTTCGGTAAGGATGAACTCGAGATTGTTGAGTCGAACAAGCCGTTAAGCGACGTCTTTGAAATGATGTTTATGACCACCAACTATGTGGTCGCGAATAATGTCACTCTCCATGATGGGGAGACCCTCGGATTCACCGCGGAACAGAAATTGAGTATCACTCGTTCTAAAGGTGTTGCGACCGAAGAGGAGAGCTTAAAGATTGGTTTGTAAGCATTTCTTTTATTTTTACGATGGATAGTGAACGAACTAAAGCTGCCTGGAATTTTATTTCAGGCAGCTTTTTTTGATAAGCATTAGACCAACCGAGTTTCATGCCTCTCCTACTGTTCTTCCTTCTCCAGTTCCTGCATACGGCGCTCGATCTCCTTCAGATTGAGACCATTTGTGATCTCGTAATCGCTGGTTTTCTCCTCATCCATGAATACGTTTATATTCCTCTAGATCCATTCCTTACTATTAATTAACAATAATACTCAGTAAAAGTTTCAATAAAACTCGTCGATATATATAGATAAGCTCTTCGAGTATACTAAACTTTTATTACATCTGGGGAGGAAAGTAACATATGAAACTAAAGCTGAAATTGATGTTGACCTTCTCCATTACTGTCCTGGTAACTGCAGGTGCACTCGCAACACTCGGATTAGTTCAAACCGGGAAAGAGGCAACCCAAAGTGTGAACAACAAACTGGATGGTCTGGTATCCACCGCAACGTATCAGTTGGATGGTTGGTTACATGGGAACGAGAAATTAGTGGAAACGCTTGGGCTCGTGTTTCAGGAGGCTGTTCCTGCTTCCAATCTAAATGCAGATTATTTGTCCATCATGTATAAGGGTACGAACCCCGAAAACTTAGAAGACATCTTTTACGGTAATGAGAACGGTCAGTTTATGAACGGCTCCGGTTTTGAACATGCTGCAGGCTACGATCCTAGAGAACGTTCCTGGTATAAAGAGGCCGTGCAAGCGGACAAGCTGATTTTTACCGACCCCTACCTCGATAACAAATCTAAACAATTCACGGTGTCAATCGCCATGCCTGTGAAAACAAAGAGCGGTGCATTACAGGGTGTGGTAGCTTCGGATATCCTCCTTTCCAAGTTAACCGATACAGTCAATCAGATTGATCTGGATGGATTAGGCTATACTTTTATGCTCGACAAAAAGGGAGTTATTCTAGCTCATCCGGATGCAGATATAGTAAGCACTTCAGCAGCAGACAATGGTCAATTAGCCCCCTTACTCGCAGATATGCAATCGAATCCATCAGGTCAAAAGTCGTTCCAATATAATGGAGAAAATCTACTTCTTTATTTCAAACAAATTCCAAGCACAGGTTGGATCGTTGGTTCCATAATATCCGAGAAACTTGCCTATGCCGAGTTTTACGAACTGCGGAATCAATATATTCTTATCATTGCAATCACGCTTCTAGCAGTGCTGACTATTGCTTATTGGGTTGCAACTCGCTTTATCAAACCTCTTAAACGACTGCAACTGATGTCGGGTCAGATGTCTCTTGGAGACTTTACAGATCGTGTAGATACTAAGGGGAAAGATGAATTCGCCGAGCTTGGCGTTGCCTTCAATACGATGTCTGATCATCTCAGCATATTGCTGCAGAAGGTGAAGAGCTCCGCTGATCAAGTTCACGACATTTCAAAAGATATGGAAAATCATACGGGTAACACCCAGCGTATTGCTGAACAGATTTTTATTGCCACGGATGAACTGGCCCAAGGATCAAGCAATCAGGCAGAATCAGTCTATGAAGGATCGAACCGTCTAAGCGCCATGAGCCAAACGATGAACGGAATCAATGATAGTCTAGAGCAATCTGTCATGATGATGGAGGAAGTGACCGAAGCAATGTCAGCAGGATTGCAATCTGTTGATGCGCAGGTAGGACTTGCCGAAGATAATCGTAATTCGATTGACAGAGTGGGTGAAGCCATTGGTCTACTGGCAGATAAATCTCGAAAAATTGAGAGTATTGCCAGCATGATTCATGATATTTCAGCACAGACCAACCTGCTTGCACTGAATGCCTCCATTGAAGCTGCCAGAGCAGGAGTGCATGGTAATGGATTCGCTGTTGTCGCTACTGAAGTACGTAAATTGGCTGAGCAATCTTCACAATCTGTGGATGACATTATTGTTTTGCTTGATGAGATTCAAGCTGCAAGTGAACAAAGCGTGAATGAAGTAACCTCTGCGGAAAAGGCCATTCAGCAACAAGTGACCTCCGTTCACGAAATGCGCAATGTATTCGCACGGATCAAACAATCCATTGATGGCATTGACGTTCAGGTAAGGCATGTATCTACAGCGACTGCTGAACTCGATAATAATGCGGGGAAAATTTCCGAAGTGATCTCCAGCGTCGCCGCAATGTCAGAGCAAAGTGCTGCTTCTACGGAGGAGGTTGCCTCTTCTACACAAGAGCAATTCAACTATATTACAACCATCTCTGAACGCTCCAAAGAGTTGACTCAACACGCCAATACTCTATTTGACGAAATAAAGAAATTCAAAATTTAACCTTCGTATTCCTCACCATAATCTAACCATAAAGAAGCCGCGTTTCCCGTAAAGGTTACGCGGCTTCTTTCGGTTTTGAATCGATATGATTTTAGCACATATTACTGTAAGCTTCGTATCGTTTCTTATCTCACTGATTTCCCCTGCGTCCTGTAGATGCTCTTACCACTAGTTCTGGCTTCAAGATCCGCTGTTTCGGCTCATTGTTATTATCCTTTAATTCTTCAATAAGAATGTCTACGGCATAACGCCCCAGCTCCTCAATCGGCTGAGCAATCGTGGTCAGCGGCGGGCTCGTCACTGAAGCGAGAATCGTATTATCGAATCCAATGATGGACACGTCCTCTGGAACACGCAGGCCACGTTCTTTGGCTGCTTGAATTGCACCAATTGCCTGCATGTCATTACAGCAGAACAAACCAGTAGGACGGTTCTGCTCGCTTAGCAACCGTAGCGCCTCTTGTTTGGCGCTATTCAGATCGGCAGCAGATTCTCTTATCTGATCTGGCCCAAGTACATATCCGGCCTTGGTCAACGTTTCACGGAACCCGCGTACCCTTTCCTGGCTACTGCTGACTTTGAATGGCTCAGACAAGACAGCCACATGAGTATGTCCAAGTTCAATCAGATGCTGTGCGGCAAGCGAACCGCCAAGCTTATCGTCAATCGTCACCGTATGCACTGACAATGTAGGCATATGGCGTGCAATCAGCGCAACAGGTATCGACTGCTGCAAGAGCGGTGACAAGATCTCGGCATTTTCGATACCCGTTCCGATCATCATGCCGTCGACTCTTTTTTGCTGCAACAGATTCAGGTACCGCTCTACCCGCTCGTCCTTGTTATCCGTACTACAGATCACCACGCTATACCCTAACTTACGGCTACGATCTTCCACTGCTCGGGCAAGCTCGGCAAAATAAGGGTTAGATATATCCGGTACGAGTAATCCGAGTGTATACGTCTGTTTGCCCGTCAGGGCAGCGGCAATGGCACTCGGTTGATAGTGAAGACGCTCCATGATCTCCATAATTTCTGCTCTGCGCTTCTCACTGATCTTGCCTTTGCCATTAATGACCTGCGAGACGGTAGCAATGGATACCCCTGCTTCACGTGCTATATCGTAAATGGTTGCTTTCATCGATTTTCCCCATTTGTGCTATATATAAGTTCATTATACATAGAAAATTATTCTCTTCTTATTATGAAGGGGGAATACACCTTACGCAATGTGAAGATTGAATTACTTTTTGAACAGCCACTCATGATCAGGGTCGTTGTGGAACTTCCATGTCCGTGTTGGCCCTGCCATCACGTTCAGATAATAGACTTCATATCCCGGAGGAGCGCCTACTGGATGGTACCCATTCGGAACGAGCACCACTTCGCCGTTTTTAACCGCAAGGGTCTCATCTACAGAGCGATCGTCGGTATAGATGCGTTGAATGGCAAACCCCTGCTCAGGCTGAACACGGAAATAATACGTTTCCTCCAGCAACGATTCATCTGGCAGCGCATCCCGATCATGTTTGTGCGGCGGATAGCTCGACCAGTGACCATCTGGTGTAAATACCTCAACGACCAGCAGGCTGTCTGCTTCCTTTTGCTCCGGTAAAATATTGTGGATATGACG
This sequence comes from Paenibacillus sp., assembly GCA_017512705.1. GTDB lineage: Bacteria > Bacillota > Bacilli > Paenibacillales > Paenibacillaceae > Paenibacillus. The sequence goes on along the minus strand of JAFWEX010000080.1, from coordinate 8,327 downwards.
CTCAAGATTGCCGTAACCACGTCCTTCCACCCCTACATCCTCAGGTGCGATCAAGCGTGAAGGATACGTGCCTTTCCCTGGAGCAACACAGATTGCGATCTCAAGCTCGGTAAGTGCCGTGACCTCTACCTGATCTAAAGTGGACACATAGATGGAGTACGGAGGGATTTTCTCAAAAACACTCATCCGTTTCCCGATATTCTCCCATGTATGTTCTCGAGTACTCACATTCGCAAGACCACTGAGAAGCACCAAACAGAGCTCTTGGTCACCACTCTCCCGGCTTAGCTTCTCCCCTGCTGCCAGCTTCGCTACCTGAAATCCAACGTATTCCCAACCAGCGGATTCTGGAGTCACGTTTAACAGCGTTCCGTCTCCATCCGGGGTAGCGGCCGGTTTTACGATCAGTTCTGACATATTGCCATCCACTCCTTCCATAAATGTCTAATATCACATGAAATTTTGAATTCACTTTATAAGACGGTATCATCGTTCATCCATTTAAAAAAAGAATCTACTTTCTTACTTCCAAGCTTCTTGCTTTCTTACTTTCTGGCTTCGCTTAATTGGCTGATTGTGTCTCGCGCGGTGCACCTGGAACCTCTGTCATCTTCACAGGTCTTCCCTGCTCCATGGACATCTTGGCTGCCAAAGCAATCCGCTCTGCCTGCACTGCGTCGTTACCATCTACGATGACCGATTTATCCTGAATGATAGCATCGATAAAAAGGGCTGTTTCCTGCACATATGCTTCATTGTAACGTTCCAGGAAGAAGTGCAGTGGTTTATCACGCATCAGTCCGGCTGCTGTGCTAATCTCCGCTGTATTCGGATGGTCATTATCCGCCGACGCACTCCCCAGCGAACCGAATACTTCTACACGTTGATCGTATCCATATACTGCCTGACGGCTGTTATCGATAACACCAATTGCTCCATTGGCAAAAGTTAACGTCACGATGGCTGTATCTACATCACCATGTTCGGCGAATACCGGATTAATGAGTACCTTGCCTTTCGCATATACTTCCTCTACTTCACTGCCCGATAAAAAACGAGCCATATCAAAATCATGGATCATCATATCCATGAAAATTCCGCCAGACACCCGGATATATTCCGCTGGTGGCGGGCTCGGGTCACGGGAAGTGATCTTGATAATATGTGGATCACCAATCGTGCCTTCCAACACATGTGAGCGTACTCTTCTGAAATTGTGGTCAAAGCGGCGGTTGAATCCGATCTGAAGCTTCACACCAGCCTTTCCTACAGCTGCTACAGCCGCTTCGGTCTGGGATAAGTCCATACTTACTGGCTTTTCACAGAAAATATGTTTTCCCGCTTGTGCCGCTTGTTCGATCAAAGGTACATGCGTATCTGTCGAAGAGCAGATTAACACCGCATCAATGCTTGGCATGGCAATAAGCTCGCTGCCGTCTTTGGTTACAACCGAGATACCTCGTTCGGAAGCCCATGCCTCCAGTTCAGGCCCTGCAAACAGATCACTGATTGCTACAATCTCGGCATGCGGGTTGCGTAGCAGGTTGTCTGCGTGGATTTTGCCGATCCGTCCAGCACCGATGATGCCAATTCTTACTTTGTCCTTGCCCATTCCGTTATCCTCCCCATTTGCTTCCATAAGGTGTCTGGGAGCTGAGCATATGCCCAGTCCCTGCATTGCGCGTTCGCGCTGTGTACGATGTGCTGAATAATTACCAGCGTGTGGTTACCATTTTCTTGCGAGTGTAAAATTCCACACCATCCGTACCGTTAGCATGCAGATCACCGTAGAAGGATTTCTTCCAGCCCGAGAATGGGAAGAAGGCCATCGGTGCAGGTACGCCCAGGTTGACTCCCAACATGCCTGCATCAATCGTTTCACGGAACTGGCGCATATTCGCACCGCTGCGAGTAAACAGACATGCTCCGTTAGCAAAGTCTGAACGGTTCGCCAGTTCTACCGCTTCCTCCAACGTTTCTACTCTTGCCACCGAAAGTACCGGAGCAAAGATTTCATCTCTCCAGATTTTCATACTGCTATCTACATGATCGAATACCGTTGGCCCTACAAAATAGCCGGAGCCATCTGCCGCCTGATCCTTGCGTCCATCCCGAATCAAGGCTGCACCTTCCTGTTCACCTGATTCAATGTAACCCAGTGTACGCTCTTTGTGAGGTCCGCGGATAACTGGCCCTAGGAATACACCTTCGTCCATACCGTTACCGATGTTAATCCGATCAGCCGCTTCCACCAGTTTCTGTACCAAGGCATCTGCCACATCACCAACCGCGACAACAACGGAACAAGCCATGCAGCGCTCACCAGCTGATCCAAATGCCGCACTTGTGATCTCTTTCACGGTCAGATCCAGATCAGCATCTGGCATAACGATGGAGTGGTTCTTCGCACCAGCCAGTGCTTGAACACGTTTGCCGTGTGCAGAAGCAGTTTTGTAGACATATTCAGCTACCGGTTGTGAGCCAACAAAGGAGATGGCAGCCACTTCTTTGTGCTCTAGCAGTCCATTAACAACGTCATGTGCACCGTGAACGATGTTGAGAACACCGTCTGGAAGCCCTGCTTCTTTGAAAAGCTCCGCCAAACGTCCGGCCAAGAGCGGAGTACGCTCAGATGGCTTCAAGACAAATGTGTTACCGCAGGCAATGGCTAGCGGGAACATCCAGCAAGGTACCATCATCGGGAAGTTGAACGGCGTGATTCCCCCGATGACCCCGATTGGGTAACGGTACATGCCCGATTCCAGTCCTGTAGCAATGTCAGGAAGCTGTTTACCCATCATAAGGTTGGGGGCACCTGCTGCAAACTCTACGCACTCGATACCACGTAATACTTCGCCATAAGCTTCGGCATAACTTTTACCATTCTCCAGTGTCACCAGTTTGGCCAGCTCTTCCCAGTGCTCGACGAGCAGCTGCTGATAACGGAATAGAATACGTGCACGGCGAGGAACTGGTGTAGTGCTCCATGATTTGAATGCTTCGCGTGCAGTCTGTACTGCTTGATCGACATCGGCTTGTTCTGATAGCGGTACGTAGGCAATAATTTCTTCCGTAGCCGGGTTAACGACCGCCTCGGTTCGTGTCGTTGATGGGGTTACCCAAGTACCCCCGATCCAGTTTTGTATATTCGTCACTGCTACAGACGCTTCTGAAGTCCCTTTTCCCATGTGTACTGTCTCCCCTCATTTATGTGCGTTACTTCTATACGTTTCATCCCGATCCATCGCAGATAACTAGATCACAAATGCGTTACTTTGTTTCAAAAGCCTCTTTGTGGATCAAGACGGAATAGTCTCGCCTCTATTGCAGCGTTCGATATAGTCATTCACCTGTTCCACGGTTGGCATCGCATCCGAGCAACTATGGCTGGAGATGACGATACTAGCTGCCGCACTTCCATAGCTCATACTGCGCTCGATCGTCCAGCCCTGCATTAAACCGTATAGGAATCCAGCAGCATAAGAATCACCTGCACCGAACGTTTTCACAACACGAGCAGGGTAACTGTTCGTCCGGTGAGATAATCCTTCACGTGTATAGGCGATGGAGCCTTCTTTTCCGTGTTTGATAACAACGATATTCGCTGAAAAATCAAACCATTTCTGTGCCGTCACCTGATCGCTATGATCCGGGTTGTTTTCGAATGTCTCCATCATGTCGAACTCTTCTCGTGTGCCCAGGATGATATCGCATTTCTCGGCAGCGAGGTTGTAATAAACGGCTGTCTCTTCATCAGATGTCCACGTGTATGGGCGATAGTCCAGATCAAACACGATGACAGTGCCATGTTTTTTCGCATAGGTCAGAGCTTGAATAACAGCTTCCCGGGATGGGCTCTGTGCAAGGGCCGTACCTGAGATCAACAGTACTTTGGAATCGGCAATGAGCTGCTCCTGTACCTCACTGGCCTGCAATAACAGATCGGCCACATGATCTCGGTACATCAGGATACTGCAATCGGTTGGACTCTTAATCTCGGTAAAAGCAAGTCCGGTTACTGCCCCCGTGTTGTCCGTTACCACATTAGAGGTGTCGATGCCGTTCTTCTCCAGATAGCTTTGAATGAATCTGCCCATCTGGTCACCTGCAATTTTGCCGATGAATGCCGTCTCCATGCCAAGTCTGGACATGCCGATTGTAATATTGGCCGGAGAACCGCCAACATATTTGGTAAACGTCATCGTCTCTTCCATCGGGCGGTTGATCTCATTGGCATTCAAGTCGATGCACAAGCGGCCAATGGCCGTAAAATCCTTTTTCCTGCCTTCCGGAAAGGATACGTAAGTCATTGCGGTTGATCCCCTTTCTATAGTGGATTCTCGATTGTATCCGAAATGATTTCTATTCTATTTTCATGAACGTAAAACTGGAATCATTCTATTTTGCTGCACATGCAGATGCTAGCTTTATGAATTACCTTTATCTTCGCTAGTACAGAGACTCCATGTAGCTCAGGGAACGTTTCGCATACTCATATGGATTATGAATGGCAGGGTCTTGTTCTCCTTCGAGCATCGCCCAGCCGCTGTACTCACGAGTGATGAGCTCTTGCAGAATGGGTCCAAAATCAATGCATCCATCCCCCGGTACCGTGAACACACCTCTACGAATACAGCCAACGAAGTCAGAATGCTCTGCTCGAGCCTGATCCAGCACATCCGGTCGAATATCCTTCAGATGGATATAGGCAATCCGGTCGTAATGTTTGCGCAGCACCTCAAGTGGATCAGCACCGCCATAATAGGCATGGCCTGTATCAAAAAGCAGATATACCAGTGAAGGGTCTGTCAGCTCCATTAAACGATCAATTTCTTCTGGTTGCTCAACAACTGTGCCCCCGTGATGGTGATAGGTCAGCTTAAGCCCATATTCCTGAGCAATGGCTCCAGCTTGGTTCAATCCCTCAGCAAGAACATGCCACTCGGTATCGCTGAGTCTGAGCACTTCTTTTTCATGCGGTGTACGCCTTGGATCAAAATGAAGTGAACCTCCTACCTCGGCTGTGCTGATCACCTTGCTGCCCATAGACTGTAGGAACTCCGCATGTCTTCGATAGTCATCCAGTTCCGCTTGGCGATACGCCGGATCAGAGAGTAGTACTGATTTCCACTGGGAGACCAGACTAATGTTACGCTTGCTCAGTTCCTCACGTAGTGTAGCGGGATCTGTTGGATACTTGCGCCCCATCTCTGTGCCCTTCAGGCCCAGACGCTGAATATCGTCCAATATCTCGGCGCATGTTGTATCATCCCCATGTTCTTTGACGTCTTCGCCGACCCAATTGATCGGATGAATCCCAAGCTGGAATGGCAGCTTGCTCATGGTTCCACGACTCCTTTGGTTGCTCAGTTTTTATTGAACCTTCAAGAAAATGAAGAGTATATTTATAAAAAGATTAAAAGAAATAAAATACGAGATAAGATACGTTAAGATAAGATAAGATAAGATAGGATAGGATACGATAAGCTAAGCTAAGTTAAAGTTAAAGTTAAGTAATCGCTTACTTAAACAAGTTTTGCTTTGCCGCGATTCACTTTCATAGCCTCGTGGGCACGAACTACTTTTTCCTCAACGGATACTTCAGGTACGCCGACATTCCACCATGACTCATATCCGCCTGTATTAGTTCCCGGTACAACTGGAATTTCAATCAAAGTCGTTACCTTTTCGTTCGTGGCATCCCGAAGTACCTGCTCCAGTTGCTCGGCGGTTTCCGCTCGATAAGCTTTCGCCCCCATACTGCGAGCGTGAGCTGCGAAATCCATAGGCATATACTCACCAGTTAAACGACCGCTCTCTGGTTCCCGGTAACGGAACTCGTTACCAAATCCATCACTGCCGTGCTCACGTTGCAGATTATGAATACACTGGAATCCATTATTGTTGAATAAAAGAATCGTCATCTTCTTCTGTTCCTGCAAACTTGTCACCAGTTCAGAATGTAGCATCAGGTAACTGCCATCACCCACCATCGCATACACTTCACGATCCGGCTCCGCAAGTGCTGCGCCGAATGCACCACTGACCTCGTACCCCATGCAAGAGAATCCATATTCCATGTGATAAGTCTTCGGCTCAGCTGCACGCCACAAACGGTGCAAATCTCCTGGCAGGCTACCTGCCGCACATACAATTACCGAAGATGGATCAATCGTGCGATTCACGATTCCGATCGCTGTTGTCTGCGCCAGACCGGCTTCATGCTCGGCAGCATAGAGTCGATCCACTTCTGCATTCCATTGATTACGGAGATCCGCCACTTCGGATGAACCATATGCACTCTGATACTGCTGTGCTTGCAATCCTTGTTGCAGTGCCTGTAACCCTTCACGAGCATCTGCTAAAATGGCTTCCCCGCCTAACTTCGCGGCATCCATACTGTTCAGGTTGATGTTGATAAACGTCACTTCCGGGTGTTGAAAAGCAGCATGCGACGCCGTGGTAAAATCCGAGAATCTTGTTCCCACGCCGATCACGACATCTGCCTCTTTAGCCAAGCGATTGGCTGCCAGAGAACCGGTAACCCCGATGGCTCCCACATTCAGTGGGTGATCCCAAGATACCGCACTCTTGCCAGCTTGCGTCTCGGCAATCGGAATACCAAAGGCTTCCGCGAACTCGATTAGTTGTGCGGATGCTTCAGAGTAGAGCACCCCGCCGCCTGCAACGAGCAGCGGCTTTTTACTACCGGCAATCTGCTGTGTTGCCCGTTCAATTGCTGCCGGAACAGGTGGCCGGCGATCCAGATAATGTACTTTGCGGGCAAAGAATGATTCCGGGTACTCGTATGCTTCGGCCTGTACGTCCTGAGGCAATGCCAGTGTAACCGCTCCTGTCTCCGCTGGATCAGTCAGCACACGCATGGCATTGGTAACGGCAACCATCAACTGTTCTGGGCGCACGATACGATCCCAGTATTTACTGACTGCTTTGAACGGATCTGTCGCTGATATTGTATAGTCACTGCTTACTTCAAGCTGCTGCAAAACAGGATCCGGCTCCCGCGTAGCAAAATTATCTCCAGGAAGAAGCAATACCGGAATGCGATTCACCGTTGCTGTCGCTGCAGCAGTAATCATATTCAGCGCACCCGGGCCAATAGACGTTGTGCACGCGTAGATCTGTTTGCGGTTCTTCTGCTTGGCGTATGCTGCAGCTGTATGCACCATACCTTGTTCGTTCTTCCCCTGCATATACCTCAGGCTTCCAGGGCTACGTTCTAGTGCTTCTCCAATTCCTGTTACGTTCCCGTGCCCAAAAATTCCGATAATTCCTTTCACAAACTTGGTTTCTACTCCATCCATCGAGATATATTGCTGATCCAGATATCGAAGCAGAGCCTGAGCCATCGTTAATCGAATCGTTGTCATGAATTGATCGTCATCCTTTCCTTTACGGGTTAAGCGCTTAATCTAGGTTAAGTTTAAGCGCTTACCCCTAAAGGTTAAGCGCTTAATTCATATGGTATTACAGGTTCATCCGTTTAGCAAGCTATTTTTGTAAGCGTTTTATATTTTTTTAGGAGACTTGTACAAAGTGAAGTTGCTCATTAAAACCCAGGAGTATCATTAATTTCTTAGAATAATGCAGCAAAGTATGGAGTAAATGGCGTTACAATTGGTCTAGCTATGCGATGTTCTGTTCTCATTGCGTCACTAGACCATCTCGTTGGCTTATAAAATAGAAACTTATGTAGAATAGAAGTCATTTCAGAAGTATCTAGACATCATTTAAAAAGTGTTGAAGAAACATGGAAAAATATTGGAGAGATATCTACTATTCTTCTTGGTAATAGAGATGTTCTGAATATTACTAGAGGGCATATATTAATAAAAAGGTGCATCCATCACGATATAGGATTAGGTTAAACTTGTCTCTATGCAAAAAAAAGAGACACAGATCGTGTCTCTTTTACTTAAAATATAAAGCGGGTGATGGGAATCGAACCCACGCTATTAGCTTGGAAGGCTAAAGTTCTACCATTGAACTACACCCGCATAAAACAATCGGGATGACACGATTTGAACATGCGACCCCCTGGTCCCAAACCAGGTGCTCTACCAAGCTGAGCTACATCCCGTTAAACATACCGGCGAGAGGACTCGAACCTCCACGGTTTCCCACTCGATTTTGAGTCGAGCGCGTCTGCCATTCCGCCACGCCGGCAAACTATAAAAATAATGGCGCGCCCTGAGAGATTCGAACTCCCGGCCTTTTGATTCGTAGTCAAACGCTCTATCCAGCTGAGCTAAGGGCGCAAATATTGGAGCGGAAGACGGGAATCGAACCCGCGACCCTCGCCTTGG
>JAFWEX010000079.1 GCA_017512705.1 Paenibacillus sp. | reverse complement strand
GGGGGTGGCGGCAGTCCTTCCGAAAGCTTTCATTCCCGATCCCAGCGCCTGACGAAGCAGTACGCAGAGGCTGAAGCCAAACTGGCAAAGCTGACTCAGGAGCGCGACAGCCGAATCGGGCGTGGGGCGGAGATGCTGCAGTTCGCTGGGGCTTTGAGGGAGATTATGGGTGAAGCGGCCGGGCCGGATGGTGTGCCCGCTGCGTCCCAGCTCGATCAGGCATTTCCCCGGCTGGTCAGGCAAGTCACGGTCCGCAGCAACAGCACAGCCGTGTTCGAGTTTCGCAATGAGAGCAAAAAGACCGTTCGGGTCCCGGCGTGGGATTCGTGAGAATATCATGTAGGGCTTTTAATCAGGTATTGGAGCAACACGCCAACCATGCTCCAGTCCAGAATCTTAACGCAACACCCAGTACGCACCGTTTCCGGTATGAAAGAATTCGCACAAAACGAAAGGGGGCTCGACCAATGACCCAAACCCAGAAATCCCAGATCCTCTCCCTGCGCGCGGAAGGCATGCAGTATAAGCAGATCGCCGAGCAGACCGGTCTGACGCTGGCCAGCGTGAAGATGTTTTTCTCGCGGCAGAAACAGAAGCACTGTACCCAGTGCGGCAAACTCCTGACGGGCAAAGTGCGCAGGAATCAGCGCTTCTGTTCAAAGGCCTGTAAAACCAAGTGGTGGAACACCCATACGGACATGCTGAAGAACAGTAACCGTCCCGTCTTCACGTGCGCTGTATGCGGAAAAGCCTTCCAGGCTTATAAGATTGCGAAGTACTGTTCCCGGACATGCTATCTGAAAGCCATCCGGACAGCGCATCCTGAATCCGGTATACAAACACAATAATGCTATTATTGCAGCATCGGTAATTCCGTGTTCTTGCCCCAATATAGCCTTAATGTCGGTGTCAAAACTCTATATCTGTATACAAACACATCATAGATATCCAAACACATTCATGCCTATTTTGCTCAAATGCCTGTGTCTCGCGGATCAGTGGTTTTTTTCGGGAAATAGCGTTTTACCACCTGTAACGGCGGGCTTTCATAAACGTTGTCACTGCAACGTTTTCCGGGCATAAAGTAACGACCATCTGTAACGAATATCGCTACAAATGGTCTACTTGGCGGAGGAGAAGGGATGGCGGCGCTTCGCGCCGCGGCTTCGCCGAACCCTCTGCCTTTCGGCAGCAAGGGTTCGAATCCTCTATTATACCTCCACGACAAAACCCCCTCTAAACGAGGGGGTTCTGTTGTGGAGAATGGTGCCAATTGTGATACTGCCAGCGTGCGGGTAACAGGGACAGGGGAAAGTATCATCAATTGGCCCAGCAACAGCCAAGCATCCCGACATATGTCGGGAACATAAATGATCCTCAAATCACCACAATCGGGATTCCATCCCAATACTCAAACATTGGCTCCATTTGATTCCCCCAGGTCGCTGGAAAGCGTATTGATCATATCATCAAAGTGCTCTCGCATCAGCTTCTCCGCCAGATCGGCATCCCGCTCTACTATTGCATCAAAGACCTTTTGGTGTACATCAACGTAAGTCGTTGCATGTGCTGTTGTGCTCAATTGCATCGTTTTGAATTCCAGATTTCTTTCTTCGAAGGATAAGAGCTTTACGACCGCTTCCATAAATCGATTTTTCGATGCGCGTACCACCATAATGTGAAAATCCAAACCAGCACCAGATGGGCTAAGCTTTCTCCCGACAATCACACGATGCTGTGAAAGTGCCCATTCAATCTCTTTAATATCCTCTTTAGTTGCTTTCTCCGCCGCGAGACGAACCGCCTGACATTCTATGTTTTTCCTCACAATCATTAGATCTATAAGATCATTGATGTTATTTCTCTTAGCTTTTGAAGCTTTAATAATATTCTGGCTTAGACGTTGTTCAATGAGATCGATATCCAAATGTTGAATTTTCTGGATGCCGATATCTGTGAGCATTCTTCCTTTATTAGCAACCTGATATGTATATCCGTGGCTGTCCATAATCTTAAGAGAACGTCCTATGGTCGCACTCCCGACATTCAGTCCAAGTTGTTCCAACTCCAGTTTTAATGCCAAAGAACCTATAGGCTCCTTCCTATTCTCCATCAGTTTGAATAATAGATAATCTATCAATTCTGACTGGATTGGAAATTGTTCTTTTAGCTGTTCAACCTGTTCAGATGTTAAACACTGGGTTACACGTGCTTCCATAAGACGTTCACCATTCCTATCATTTATTTCATTATCGCCCCATGCTGCAAGACCGCATGCGCGCCGCGAATTCCGTTAACGATCTGTGTTACATGCATATCAACAACCGCCCCCGTGAGGTTCATTGCCTCTTTTTGAGAAAACCCGTACAGCTTTCTCATCAATTTTACCATATTCATAAGGGCCTCATAACTAGCTTCTGTTAATTCTGGATTAAACCCAAAGGTGATCCATCCACGAGGAGAGTCACATTTGAGGAATTCGAAAGGTTCATCGAGCACTTCAAAGGTCATTCGCACATCTCGCATAGGACACTCTATTGCCGTACAGCCCAATTCGCCATCACCTTGACGCGCATGTCCATCACCCGTTGAGAACAGCGCACCTTCAGTATAAATTGGCATGTAGAGTGTACTTCCAGCGATAATGTCTTTGCAATCAAGATTCGCTCCATGTATCCCTGGGAGATGCGTTCTGACATGGCCTTCGCTATTTGGTGCAACAGCCATTACGCCCATAAAGGGATCCATTGCAACCATATGGCCCTCATTACTCTTACAGGTCTTTGCATCATAATCCAAATCCCATAATAGGAAATGCTCCTCTCCATCGAAACCAATTCTAGAAAGATGTTCAACATCTCCACCGCCAACCCTGCTCCACCCCCATTCCGCGGGGACGACTCTATCCACGTGGACTTTAAGTGTCATACCCGGTTTTGCACCTTTAACATAAACAGGACCGCATAGTGCATGTCCTTGATCCTGTGGCATGACACGTTCAAGGAATCTTTTACCACTTGCTGTTGCCGGAGCTTCTGGTTTGTCCCAGCGCCAATCTCCCTCAAGTGTTTCAAATGAAACTGAATCTCCGCTTTCAATCTCAAGAATCGGCTTTATTGCTTTTGACAGTGTCCCGTGGATGTTCTCACGTGAAACCTTAATCTCATAGAAAGCCATAATCTTCCCACCTTTCAACGTTCTGGTTCCTGGAGAGTTAACTCTGGATACTTGTCAGCCCAAGCCATATAATGCTGTGCGCATCTATCTAGATCAAATACTGGTACAAACCCCGTATCTGCTTCGATCCTGCTCATATCAAACATCCCGTTGTCTTCAACAGCATGAAAACGAATTGTAGCAGTCTCGAAGTCTCCCATAGAATAGTCAAAATTCGGATAATGCTCTTTCAGTCTTTCACAGAACTGCCTTATTGACCAGCGATATATTGATCCACAGTTGTAAACAAAGTGATTCAATTGATCTGCTCCTAACAAAGCAGAAACCGCCAATCCACAATCTTTGCCGTACACCCATCCAGTATTGGCTTCCTTGGGGAGAATGATTTTCTGTCCAAGCATCGCGGCTTTTAAACACTGATATGGCGCACTAAGGGTATCCCTAACTCCCGTCATGTATTCCCAAGCGCCAAAAACATCCCCTAATCTCAGTGCAGCTATCTTCATCTTGTGGAGCTCGCGATAGCGTTTTACGAGGTTTTCTGTAGCATACTTACTCAACTCGTAGGTGTTATGCGGATTCTTTTCCACATCTTCGTATACCGGATCGTGTTTTTGAGAAGCGTTTCCGTATACCGCTACTGAGCTCACATAAATGAATTTTGAAACACTATGTTTACGTGCTGCTTCAAGCACGTTAAGCGTTCCAAGGACATTTACCCGGACGATTTGCGGCATTTGTTCTTTCTCACGTTCCAAACCAGGGGTGATTGCTGCAGCATGAACAACCGCCTCTATTCCGTTCTCTTCAAGCACTTCCGATATGCGGGCCTCATCCAACACATCTCCTTTGGCCCATTTAAGTTTTCCCGGAAGTCCACTCAGTTCTTTTATAGCCTGTTCAGGTATCTTTCTTCTGGAATAGACAGTAACATTCACGCCTTTTTCCAAGAGTGCTTCGGCAATATTGATGCCAACAAAACCTGAACCTCCCGTCAGCAAGGCCTCCATATTGACTCCTTTCTACTGTCAATCAGTCATCAACAATGGCGAATGCGCGAACTGGAGAACCGCTCCCATTCTTGAGTTTTAACGGAATACCATAGAATTCGAATTCGCCTTTCCCGATTAACTCTTCAAGGTTCACGAGCCACTCATAATGGCTGATGCCACCCAAATCCCTGCAAGCCCGGTGACTCGGGAAGAGTTTGAGATCCATTATATCCGTAGAAGGTCCCTCTACGCCATGCATTTTTGATCCGTGATCTTTAAGCCATTTAACAACTTCCAGCGTAATCTCAGGATTCCTGCGCAATACTTCTTTGCTCGGGAAATACTTATTATGAATCCCATAATAGAATAGGACTATATGCCCTTCGATCTTAACTCCAGCTTTGCTTTCAGCTTCTTCAATATCCTTAACCGTAATTTTCCCTCGTTCCGGAATTCCACTCATATCTAAGCAGACAGCTTTTCCGAAGAAAAGATCCAAAGGCATCTTATCGATAGGCGTTCCATCAGGATTCATATGAAAGTACGCATCGACATGCGTTCCGATATGCTCAATTATCCCCAGATAATTCCAAGTCGAAGTAAATGGGTCATCAGGTGTACCGCAACCGTCAGCCAGAGATTGTTCATGGCTGACCAACGGAACATAGATGCTGCTTTGAAACGCATCTTGACACACCATGTTATTCTTGATTTCCAGAGTCAGATCAATTATCCTTTTCGCCATCTTGCTCACTCCAATTCCTCATGTCATTTTTAATACGGTGAGCCGCCACCGTTTGGCAGCAGCCCACCTGAGTTACAGTTCAATCCTTATCCAATGACTTCCTGCGGAGTCAAAACATTCTGGATATCCGGATCATCAATGTTTTCCGCTGTGACATATGTGACAGGAACAGCAATTTTCTTCTCGACTTCTTCGCCATTGAGGACTTTGATAACATTCTCAGTCGCAGTGTAACCAATCAGGAAAGGATTCTGAGCGATACCCGCGGTGATGATGCCATCACGGATCGGCTGATGCATATCGGCGTTCGGGTCAAACGCGATAAACGTCAAATCTCCACCTTCCTCCTGAACACCAAGCAGTGCGCCAGCGGAAGAGCCTTCATTGCAGGAATAAACAGCCTTAAGATCAGGATTCGCCGTCAGAACATCCTGCATGATGCTGAACGTCTTTGAACGATCACCGTCACCATAGAACGGTCCAAGGATCTCATAATTGGAATTTCCATTGTCAGTAATGGCATCAATGAAGCCCTGAGCACGTCCACCTTCCTGAACAGCTCCAGCAACAGCAGAAATCACAGCAATCTTGCCGCCTTCTTCACCCAGCAGCTCGATCATCTTTCCGCCTGCAAATACGCCACCTTCATGATCATCCGTGCTTACAGTCGAATAAGGGAAGTCTGCATTCAGCTTACCGTCCATGATAACAACCGGAATACCAGCTTCTTCTTGGGCAGACTGCAGAACCGGAACCATACCATCCGGATCAACCGGACTAATCACGATAGCCTGAACTCCACGCTGAATGAAGTCTTCAACAAGCTTGATCTGTCCTTCCAAGTCGGTGTCAGATGCTGTACCCTGGAAGTCAATCGTATAACCATAATCCAAGCCAGCCTTCTGAGTTCCGATGCGCACATACTGCCAGTAGTCATAGAGCAGAGACTTCGGGATGACAGCGATCACCTTGTCTTCTTCCGCAATCGCAATTGCCGAGGCAAATGTACAAAGCAGCAGACCAAGTACGAGAACGAATGCAGTCAACTTTTTCATCGTAGATCTCCTCTCAAATGTTTTTCGTTATCACACAACCCACGTGTTTTCTAATCTTCGGGCCCAGAAAACCAGAGAACACATAAGTCTATGATCTCTACTCCATCTAGTTCTTCTTGTTTCTGATAGAATCAAGATATACTGCACCAATAATGACAATTCCAATTGTGACCTTTTGGTAATAGTAATTAATGCTAAGCATATTCAATCCATTACTCAATATGCCCATAATCAGCGCGCCCAGCACTGTTCCGATTATACTTCCCTGACCGCCAGCCATGCTTGTTCCGCCAATGACTGTTGCAGCAATAGCGTCTGTTTCGTACCCTTCACCAGCATTTGGCTGTCCTGAAATAACACGTGATGCATAGATTATTCCTGCTATTGCGGCGAAGATACTGCACAGTATATACATGGTTTGCTTGATTCGAGTTACATCAACACCCGATAGATATGCAGTGTTTTCATTACTTCCAACGGCAAATACATGCCTGCCAAACCTTGATCTATGCAGTATATTAAACGCAATAATCACAAATATCAGCATAAAGATAACGGGAACAGGTACAACTCCTGCTATTCTTCCTCCACCAAAGAAGTTGAACTTCGTAGGTAGCTTTGTGATTGGAACACCATCACAGAGGATGTACACGATACCTCGAGCAATACTTTGCATGCCCAGTGTGACGATAAAAGGTGCTATCGTCGTCCTTGAAATGATAAAACCATTGAGGACTCCAAAGCATCCACCAATCAGAATTCCGATTGCAATTGCCGGTGCCATATACATACCACCCGCCATGAGCCGTGATGCAACAATGGATGAAATGGCCATTACGGAACCGACAGACAAGTCTATCCCTCCGCCTGTGATGACAACCGTCATTCCGAGTGCCACTATTGCTGAGATGGAACTCTGAAGCAATACATTCAATAGATTTTTTTGGGACAAGAAATTTGGAGCCTTGATTGCAAAAAATGTCCCTAGTATCAGAAGCCCGATCAAAATCCCTGATTTGTTTCGAATGGCCTTCGCGATCTTATGTTCAGATATTCTCGTTCTTTTCATCTCAGCCATCTCATATCCCTCCTACTTTGACGAATAGCTGTAAATCAGTTCCTGCGTCATGTCCTTTGTCTCAAAATCACCAATCAGTTTTCCCTTGTTCATAATGAGAATCCGATGGCTTAAACCAAGAATCTCCGGCAAATCCGATGAGATGAAAATGACGCAGATACCTTTTTCTGTCAACTCTTGAATCAGCTGGTATATTTCCATTTTTGCACCAATGTCGATTCCTCTTGTTGGCTCATCCATTATCAGAACATCTACATCGGCACAAAGCCATTTTGCCAAAACAACCTTTTGCTGATTACCTCCACTGAGATACTTTACTCGCTGATCGCTTCCTGTTGCGCGAACGCGCAGCCTTTCCATTTCCTTTTTTGCTGAAACAGCTGCTAATCGGTCATTGACAAGTCTCAGTTTATTGATAAATTTATGGTAGCTCGAAAGAACAATGTTGTCCTGTATGCTAAGGTTTAGCATTAAGCCGTCTTTCTTGCGGTCTTCTGTTGCATAACCCAATTTGTTCTGAATTGATTTACTTGGCGTTAGATGCTTGACAGGCTTCCCATTGATCACTACTTCCCCTTTATCCGGGCGAAGCTTCCCAAATATCGCATGTGCAAGCTCTGTTCTCCCCGAGCCCATCAATCCAGCTATAGCCAGTATCTCTCCGCTATACGCGGTAAAACTCACATCCTCTATAACATTGTTTACGGTCAGGTGACGAACTTCAAGCATAGGCTTTATCTGCTTGTGTTCAGGCTTGGGTGGGAAATAGGCAACCAGCTCGCGACCAACGATTTCTCGTACCAACTGTTCTTCAGTTATCTCACTCAGCTTATGTTCCGCAATATACTTGCCGTCACGAAGTACTGTTACCCGATCGACAATTCGCCAGATATCGCTCATTCTGTGTGAGACGAAGACGATCGCAACATTTTGTTTCTTCAGTCGTGTTATGACATCGAATAGTATTTCTGTCTCTTTTTCAGCAAGAGCAGCTGTTGGCTCATCCAGAATCAGCAATCTGCAATCGTATGATAGTGCTTTTGCGATCTCGACTAGCTGCTGCTCCGCCACGCTCAAACTTGACACTCTGCGCTCTACATCTATCTGGACATGCAAGTCGTCCATGATTCTCTGAGCATCCTTGGTCAGTTTTTCTTCGTTTACAATTCCCGCTCGTAACATCGGTTCTCTAGCGATAAAAATATTCTGTGCAACGTTCAGCTCCGGAAGTAGATTAAACTCCTGGTGAACTATGCCAATGTTATGGGCATAGATTTCGACAGGATGCTGAATATTAAATCTTTTACCCATATAGGTGATTTCCCCAGCATCTGCCTTAACGACACCTGTAATGATTTTTATCAGCGTTGATTTCCCGGCCCCATTCTCTCCCATCAGTGCCATTACTTCTCCAGACCGCACATCAAGTTTCACGTGGTCGAGAACCGTCACTCCGGAGTATGCTTTTGTAATATCCCTCGCACTGAGAATGATACTCTCGTCTCGAGTTTCCAAAGGTTTCCCCCCTTTCTTTTACAGCATGACGTCTCCAGAATTGGGTCCCAGCGTTTGTCCAGTATAGATATTACCATCTGGTTCGCTGGCGAGGAAAATGGCGGAGGGAACAACTTCATCGATTGTCCCAAAGCGTGGCAACACAAGATCATTGAGTTTAGCAGCACGCCATTCTTCACTGACACTATCCATCATTTGCGTATCAATCGGTCCAGGAGCTATGCAGTTACATGTGATTCCATATTTCCCCAAATCCCATGCCAGTGCTTTCGTCATTCCAATGATCCCGGCTTTTGATGCTGCATAATGACAATGGTCCGTTCCGCCTTTCTGTGCAACCTGGGATGCGATATTGATAATCCTGCCGCTCTTTTGAGCAATCATATGTGGGATTGTATACTTGCACGTTAAGAAATGGCTTCGAAGATTAACAGCAATCATACGATCCCACTCCTCAACTGTCATTTCAGTAATCGGTTTAGGGTTAGTCATTCCCGTATTATTCAGAAGAATGTCAACGCGCCCGAACGCTTCGATCGTGTTCTCAACAAGTTTCTTTGCTACTGCTTCCTCTGAGATATCTCCAACTGTCACGATAACTCGAGAACCAAAGGATTCGAGCTCCTCAACAAGCTCCTTAATCCTTTCAGGCTCGTTTCTGCGGATATTCAACGACAGATCCGCCCCTTCACGAGCAAACCCCTCGGGAAATCCCCTGCTCATGCCGCGACCAAAACCAGCGCCTGCAATAATTGCCACTTTACCCTTGAGTCTCATAATCTTTTCCCTCCAAATCATCACGTCGCTGAATTCAGAATCTGGCGTCAATCCGTCTCCATTAATCATCTCTGATGAGTGATTATATGCTAACATGAATTTTCCTTCTTGTCAATACTCTTTTTTTCTAAATGAAGATTTTTTTGAACGAAATTTCCACCTTTTCTTCTGATACTGAGAGAAGGGTACTCGCCTTTACTCAATCACGCCGCCCACCCGAAGCACTCCGGATGCTCCTCAGGCGTTACCAGGAACTGGTAGGTCAGCATATCCTCTTTCCTGCACTCCACGATCCCGATCAGAACGAATTCATGTAATGCTGCATATGTCTTATTCGATGAATAATCCAATGTTGCTACAATCATTTCGTTTGTAAACCTGTCCTGCCCAAAGGTTTCATACAGCGTCCTGGCCATTTCCTTCTGTGATGGTTTCAATTTATCATAGCCTATGCTTATTTGCTGATTAATCTGATATTTGGTCTGCGTTTTCATCGTCACAAGCCCGATTTGCTGGCAAAGCCGCATATCCTTCTTCCATCTTGCTTCTGCACACGCTTTTCTGTAATCACGATATTCTAAATATCCTGAGTCAAGTTTTGACCACAGCAATTCACCTATCCTGCGATCACGTGATGATTTAATTGATGCCATGAGCGCACGGATCATATCAATAACTTCCGGAAAGTATAAATGCTCCAGATTCAAGCCGTAAAGCATTCTTGTATCTACACTTTGAATTGGTATTATTACTCCCTTCTCTTTGAGCCGTGTTATCGTGTTTTGCGATTGTTTGGGATCCAGATCGATACCATCCATAATCTCTTCCCTCATGAATGTGTATTTCCTTTCATCAAGGAATTCAAGCAGTTTTTTTCCTGCTTTAGAAAGATACGTGGTTGGTTTTTCAGCAATTTCTTCCAGGCGATCACGTAGGTCATCGTACGATAGCGTTCCGGCTACGGGTTGCAAGATACCTGAATCACTGTCCAGCGAGGGCTTATCCTCTTCATCGCTTTCGTTTCCCAGGCATTTCGCCTCATTTAAAGGCATCCTGTCGGCTTGCCCTGTATCCGAAGC
>JAFWEX010000078.1 GCA_017512705.1 Paenibacillus sp. | reverse complement strand
GCACAGAGTCCACGGTTCTTCAAATTTTGTGCAATCTGAGGAATGGCCTGTAATGTGGTCTGATACTGATCATGCATCAAAATAACATCACCGCTTGCCATACGATTAACGGCTGCTACAATCTGTGAAGCACTCGCACCGTTCCAATCCTGCGAGTCGACGTTCCACAGTACTTCTCTCAACCCACTCTGACTAATAACTGATTTCAACGTTGCGTTGGTGGCACCATATGGCGGCCTAAAGAGTGTAGGTGAGGAGCCTGTGATCGAACGAAGGGTATCCTGCGTACGTGAAATCTCAGATGCCATCTGTGAACTATTCAATTTGGTCATATCCGGATGGGTGTAGGAATGATTACCGATCCACATACCGGCGGATACCTGGGCACGAACCAAAGCCTGATTATTTTGAGAGTTTTGTCCGATATTGAACATGGTCGCACGCAAGCCTGACTGTTTTAATGCATTTAGAATGTTGTTTGTATTGTTGGAAGGACCATCATCAAAGGTGAGGGCGACATAACCATTAGGGCAACTGGCATCAGCTGCACTAACCGGAGATATAGGTGGAATCGCAATTAACGTACCTAAAAGAGCAAAAGACATTGCGGCTTTAATGAGCTTGGATTTAAACATGAAAACACCTCCACTAAATTGGTTTACATAATATTTATTTTGTTAAAATGTTCAATTACACTTTCTCCAATCCCTCCCCTCTCGATCAACCACAACCCTTAAGATAAAGCGCTTACAAATCGTAAAGAAACAAGTCGATTTTCTCTTTGCATGTAGTGTTTGTCTCAAGTTGAATCTAGTATAAACGACGAATACATTGAAGTAAATCCTATTTATAGAAATATATTCAATTTCATTGTAGAAGAAGTTTGATACAGGCAGGAACACATCGCACAAATGTAGAATATTGTCATTAAGTAATAGTTTCATAGATGGATGGTTATTCCCCACTCCGAATCATAGAATTTAACAGAGGTGTAAAATGAGAAAAATCGGTTGTGTATTGTTGTTCAGTTTGTTTCTTTTGCTCGTTCTGCCCCATATGGGACACGCCGCTGCTCCGCAAACTAAAATTATTTTGGATGGTCAGGAGCTTGTAATGCCTTCAGACGTCGAGGTTGTTAACATTAACAAAAATGTGATGATCCCAATCCGCGTCGTTGCCGAGAACCTTAAATTTAAGGTGTCATGGAATCAGAAAACTCAGAATGTAAGTATTGAACAGAATTCAAAGGTACTTTCATTAAATGTTGGCAAAACGGAAGCCAGTGTTCAGAATGAAAAAGTAAAACTCAACGCTGCACCTCAACTGATTAAAAACACAGTTGTCGTCCCCCTTCGTTTTGTAAGCGAAGAAATGGGACTGTCGGTAAGCTGGAATAACAAAGAGAAGATTGTAGGCCTGACAAGCTCAGTTACTCCTCCGGTTGAACCTTCATCCGATGGTCCAGGTCTGGAAACACGATGGAGCAAAGTCGATGATATCAGCTTTACTAATGAACAGCTTGTTGTATCTATGGATACAGAAGTCACACCTCAGATTACAAGATTGACCAATCCGAATCGTATTGTGGTCGATCTGCCGAATACAACATTCGGGGATAATATCAGCTCAGCTCTTCAACAGGGAACGATGGGTAAAGTGGATGTTAGCGGTATTGATCATGTGAAAGAGGTGCGATACGCTCTATTTAAAAAAGATCCAGATCAAGTCCGGGTCGTGATCGAACTCGACAATCTGAGCGATGTACAAGTCAATACACAATACGTCAGCGGGAAGCTTATTGTGGACCTGGCTCTCACGGGAATCGTGGGAATACCTACTAACCCTTCGAACAGTGGAAAAAGAATCGTTGTTATTGATCCTGGTCATGGAGGTAAAGATCCCGGTACTATTGGCATATCGAATACACAGGAAAAAAATTTCACACTGCCGCTTGGCCTCAAGGTGCAAGCCCTCCTGCTTCAGGAGCCGGATATTGAAGTCGTGATGACACGAGAAACGGATGTTTACCCTACTCGTCCAGAGCGCGTACAGCTCGCCAATACGTTAAATGCAGATGTATTCGTATCGATCCATGGGAATAGCGTCAAGGCTTCCCCTCAATCATCCGGAACGGAGACGTTTTATTACAAACGAAGCAACAGTAAAGAACTGGCGGATATCGTACACAGACATCTGATCGAAGCGTTAGGCTTCAAAGATCGTGGTGTTAAGAACGGTAATCTGGAAGTCATTCGAGATACTACAATGCCTGCGGTGCTTCTTGAGATCGGATTTCTGAGTAACCTTGCTGAAGAACAGGCTATGCTCTCCGAGAGTGTTCAGGATAAAGCAGCTCAGGCCATCGTCAACGGAATCAAAGAATTTCTGAATCAACCGCAATAAACACGATCAGCAGACCACAAATAGAATGTGAAAGATGAGGTTATGCTTCTATGAAGAAAAAGTCGAATCACATGATGATGACCTGCATGTTAACCGCGGTGATTATACTTTCGGGATGCGGCAGTAAACCGGTAACCAATTCTGGTGATACGAAGCCTGAACCCAATCCGCCTTCTTCCAATGCCTCTTCCCCTTCAGCGCCAAGCGCAGAGAAAAAAGAGACGTATGAGATTGAAGTGGCTTATGTGGACCCCGAATTAACACAGGTTAAGACCAAAAAAGCCGAAATTACCTTTTCGGATAATGACGAGAAATATACACAAGCGCTTGATGTGTTACAGCACTCGGATGACCCGAATTATATTTCGTTATGGAGTGACATTGGGCTTGAATCGTTGGAGTATCAAGATGGGAAGCTTACGTTAAACATTCATATCCCGGATGAAGCGAGATTAGGTTCAGGCGGGGAACTTCTATTCTTGGATGTGCTACAACAAACTCTGTTCCAGTTTGAAGAAGTCCAGAGCATTCAGTTGCTTGTGGACGGCAAGGAAACCGAGAGCCTGATGGGCCATGTCGAGCTGGAAAATCCAATAGTACGCGAAAAAGAGTAACATGAAGATATCTAAGTCAAGTTGTTTCTATGAACCCTATAGTTCAAGCTGGTAGATACAATTCTATACAAAAGCCAACGAAAAACCTTGCTGCGTTATCGCTAGCAAGGTTTTTCGAAGTGCAGATCTACGTAGTATCTTTTGGCATCATGATCACATACATGCTTTGTCTTTATTGTTCAGATGGTTCTAATTCTATTGGAAGTTTGCCTTTCGCCTCAAGTTGACCTAGCAATACTTTGATGGCCGCAAGTGTGTTGGGTTCTTGTTTACCATATACAGCAAGGGCTGAGCGTACATTTTTCACATGAAGCAGCTCGTACGGATTGCCAAGGGATAACAGCGTATAACGTAGCTTCCGCTGATTCATTTCGGTGATCAGCTGCTGTAATTCGTTCCAACGTACCTGACTCCCCACATTGCGGAATTGATATGAAGCAAGGAGTACATAATCTGTCTTGTTTAGCGCTTGAATGATGCTCTTCATGTTGTTCGAATTCAAGATGAACGTCTCCGTTTGTATAGATACGTTACCTTTCGATTGTTTCAACTGTCTCTCCAGTTGCTCCGCCTGCCCGGCATCCGATGCCACAATCATTACCCGATCACCATTGCCAATGGTATCCACCCTTTTCCCATCCTTCCCGGCCAGAACAGTAACGGCACGCTCCGCGATGGTACGTTCAATCTCAAGGTGGGCTTGAGAGCCGATGATCTCTTTCAGCTCACGCAACTTCTGAGGAAGCGATGGGCTCGGTTCGAACAAGTTATACTTGGATTTTATCGTCAAAATACGTTTTACTGAATCATGCACTTGCTCCTTGGAGAGCTTACCGCTGTTCACAGCATCGATTAATGCCTGATGGGCAGTAGCTACATCTTGCGGCATGAGAATAATGTCTACACCCGCCGCCGCAGCACGTTGTACTGCCTCGGTTTCACCAAAATGTTCAGAAATGCCTTTCATCGTAAAAGCATCGGATATGATCAGACCTTGATAATGCATTTCTTCCCGGAGCAAGCCGGTCAGTACCTTACGAGATAACGTGGCCGGAATTGGTACTTGAGTACCGTCCTTGCGAGAGATCATCTGCTCGTTATCAATCGTTGGGAACGCAATATGTGCCGTCATAATCATATCCACACCATTTTCAATAGCAGCTCTGAAAGGAGCCAATTCTACTGCGTCCAGCTGTTCACGAGTATGGTTGAGCACAGGTAGACCGAGATGTGAATCTACAGCTGTATCTCCATGCCCTGGAAAATGTTTCACTCCTGCGATGACGCCCGATTGATGCAATCCCTTCATTAAGGGTATACCCAGCCGTGTTACCAAGTCAGCACTCGAACCAAATGAACGCATTCCTATAATCGGGTTGTCCGGATTACTGTTAATATCCAGCACAGGTGCAAAATTAACTTGTATGCCAAGTGCTTTTAACTCTTCCCCCGTAAGTTGCCCCGCTTTTTCTGCCAGAGCAGGATCATTGGTTGCGCCAAGTGCCATCTGTCCCGGAAGATTCGTGCCGCCAGGTATGCGACGGACCACTCCACCTTCCTGATCAATACCTAGAAAGAGTGGGATATCACCACCATGGGTCTGGATATGATGCGTGAGAGTGGTAAGCTGCTGCGCATCCACAATATTTTTTTCGAAAAGAATGAGTCCGCCTAAATTCTGGTTCTGGATTCTGTTTTTCAAACCTTCATTCAAGGTGGTGGTCGCTTTGCCATTCCATTGTCTGATATCGGGCATCAGCATCTGTCCCACTTGCTCACTAACCGTCATATAGGAGATAAGCTTGTCCCAATCCTTTGCCTGAATTGCGTTTTCACGTTCGAAACGAATAACTCGTGCCATAAATACAGCATACTCTGCCCGAGTCACCTTGCGATCTGGTCGATATGTGCCATCCGCATAGCCGCCAACTAACCCGTTCGAACTCATGGTCTGAATTGGAGCGGATGCCCAATGTTTGTCTGTATCTTTCCAGTCCGAATGCTGAGTGCCCTGTTCAAGCGGATACGCTCGTGTGAGAAACGTTGCCGTTTCTGCCCGGCTAATCGGAGTATTCGGTCGAAATGTTCCATCCGGAAAACCACCCGCTAATCCGTTTTGCTCGGCGATCGCTATCTCACGATAAAAAGGATGCGTTGCAGGCACATCGATATATTTCATATTTTTCACCGGCTTCTCAAGCTGGTCAGGATAGAGCTCACGTACCAAAAAAGTAATGGCCTGTCCTCGGGTTACTGAGGTTTGTGGTTGGAACTTCTTATTCCCGTAACCTGCTACAGTTCCTCTTTGTGCCATATACTCAATACCATCTACGGCCCATTTCGAATACTGAAGGTCATTAAATGTACTTTCGGCCTTTGCACTCCCCACCCAAATCAACATGAAGCCCATAGCTGCCGTGAGCACCTTTTTATACTTGATATGCAATGCTGTTCACTCCTGTTCAAGTTCGTCCATGTAGGATTAGACGCAAACATTGCCGCTTAGTTGCTCGCTTATTATTTGGAAGCCTTGTCTATGTAATGTGTAGAGGCCCCAGATCATACATGATATAATCGAATTCACATTCATTTTTTGTGTTCCTTAAAAATATCTGACATCGTTTTCGGATAAATAAGAGTTTGGAGAAGTCTAATGTTAATGATTAATATCGTGCTAGTCATGTTTTTGCTGGGTCTTTTGTTAGGTTTTGTTGGTGCGGGCGGCTCGGGTTTCATTATCTCAATCCTCACGATTGCGTTTGGATATCCGATTCACGTAGCACTGGGAACGGCGCTTGCGGCCATGTTTTTCTCCTCGCTCTCGGGTTCGATCAGCCATTACCGGGAAGGCAATGCGGTCCTTAAAACTGGGGTTATCGTTGGACTTTCTGGAGCAGTTGGTGCATGGGTCAGTTCAGGCTGGTCCTCCTATATTCCAGAAGAGCGGCTGGGCATGCTGACTTCACTTATGCTTTTTGCGTCAGGGCTTGCTCTATGGCTGCGTTTAATCCTTGTATCACGTCGTCCTACGAACTCCGGCATACAGGAAGTTATGCTTGATAACAGCTTCCGTTATTGGGCCTACGCGTTGCTCATTGGAGTCTGCACCGGCATGTTATCCGGTCTGTTCGGTATCGGCTCCACTCCGTTTATTCAGTTGGGCCTAATGCTGTTGTTGAATATGCCCATGCGCTATGCTGCCGGAACCACCATGCTGGTGATCATCCCTATCGCTTTAGCTGGGGGAGCGGGATATATGAAGATCGGTTATCTCGATTTTCAATTGCTACTGCTGGTTGTCATAGGTACGATGTCCGGTTCATATGTGGGAGCGAAATTCACCAAACGTGTGCCTGCATTCTGGCTAAAAGTAAGCATGGTTATAACACCTATGATTGGAGCCACAATACTGTGGCTTTGACCTCATAATACGCATAAATATGTATAAGAATAAGAAAGAGCGTTGTTCGTTAACAACGCTCTTTCTTCGTATATTGTAGGATTGTAAGGATCATTGGAGTGAGTAGAGTATGACTTCCCTTCAGTAAGTCATGATTTTACCTTGAAGATTTTAATATCTACCCCGTCCGCAGTGGAATATCCCTCACCAATGAAGGCATCCGTGTTCAGAAAAGACAACGCCTTGCTGTTTGTAATCATCCGAGGAGAGGTGCGAAACAGTCTACCACTATTACTCTCCCCGATGTAACCATTATTCTCAATATAGATCTCACAGGACTGTCCCATGTGATCCACTCCCTGCATCATATATCTTGCTGAGAGACTGTGACGTCCTCCGGCTTTTCCAATAATTTGTGTATCCACTCCTCCCTCAAGCAAGTTTCCCTCAAAATAGGTACCAGAGACACGCCCTCCAAATGTAATCATCACGACCGACTCACCATCCGTATTCTGCAGTTTGATTGAATTTTCAATCTTCACATGCACGGTGAACAATTCCTCCATGTCTAACTCAGCCTTCATGTATCTTCATCCTCTCTGCCGTCTATTCATAGGGGAATAAGATTATCCAAAAGCCTCATTGCACTTTACCCAGATTCACCAAATTCACATCAGACAACGTAATTACTGTATCTACTTGTTCATTACCTGTAATGTTACCCATATCGAATACGATTCGGCTGTTGGCATAACTCGGCTCAGTTACTTGAAATGTAAATGAATATTGTTGTTCGTCTGTCGTCAGATCCATTTGATTACCATAGAACCCCGTCCACTTATAGTTTGCCGGAATGTCTACCCAGCCAATGCCAACACCGAGCTTACGTGCCTTGTCCGCTTTCGCTTTAAACGTTAGCTTATAGGTGTAGTCCTTTTGCATAGCAAAGCCTTCCTGAATCAACTGCCGGTCCCATGCTTGATCTCCAACTTGACCAATCTTTACATGCAACTGCTGGTTTTCCGCATGAATCATCAGATCTTCTGGTTTATTACTGGCTGAATGAGAGAACCAACCTTCTGATCCTTGCGCAAAGTCACCATTTTTAATCAAGTTGACATGTACGGGCTGACTACCCTCGTTTGCTCCCGGATTCACTTCAAACAGCATCACATTCTGAATAGATACTAGATGCTCAGCTGCTGGCTCATCCGAATTGCCCAGAACGAATTTTAGAATAGCAGTATCATTAGCTGCCTCTCCCATGGTAAACGTATAAGCATATTGCTGCTTCGTTGTTGTGAGTTCTGCTGTATCGTCCATGTATTTCTCTGTAGCACTGCCTGCCTTCGAGACTTCCACCTGTATTGATTTGGGTATCGATGCTGATGCGTCAAAGCTCATACGATACGTCTTGCCAGGTTCAAGATCAAGCTGACCTTGCTGTAAAATGGCTTCCCGCCCGTTCCCGCTTGCTTCCGGCAGAGTTACGCTGATTCCATGGTCATTGCTGTACGTTGCCGCGATTACATCCGGAATCAGTGTCCAGTTCGTAGCATCAGTGCTGAGTCCACCATTATTCACTTTACTCTTGGAGATGTCGAGCCAGCGTGTATTATACTCGTTCCCCTCAAAATTCACATAATAGATCTTGCCTGCTTGTAAGGAAACCGCTGGAAGATATACTGTTTTGTATGTTTGCCAGCCGCCTGTATCTCCGAGCAAAAGATTAGAGCTTGCAACGACTTCATTTCCCTCATCCCGGATCGTAAAACGTACTTTGGATTGGTCTTGTGCACTTGCCATTCGTGTAGAGAAAGCATACAGCCCATCCTGTGCTACATTGATTTTGAATTGAAGCAGATCGCCTTCATCCATGTAGCTGACATGTTTACCGCCTTCATCCGAATTTTCGAGCTGTAGTCCCTGCATTACATATGCATCAGGAGCAGGGATATGAGCATAATTTTGGATGGATACCGGTTTTCCCCGTTTCGTCAGACGCACATTATCGACATAAAGCTTACCCGAAGCACCCCCAAATAAAAGCTTTAATTCGGATGTTGCTACCGCTTCACCCTCACCGATCATAATCTCACCGGTGTACGTTCTCATTTCTTTTCCTATTTGAATCTGTTGTCCTTGATGAACCTGTACGTTGTGCCCCTCATCAGTAGTTAACCCGATATCCATGATACCTGTGTGATCTGCTTTGGCATCAAAAGAGAATCCGTAGGTCGTATTCCCTTCCAACTTCATGCCAGACTGAACAACAGCAACTTGTTCGGGCTGTGCATTCGTTCTCTTCACGTCTACAACGAGCTGTCTCTCCATAATCGGGAACTTCAAGAAGTTGTTAACCGATATCTGTGCTTCTGCACCCGGTTGAATCTCTGTGTTCCAGAACCCAAGTCGTTGTTTTCCTTGATCAAATGTACCGTTAAATACATAATTGCCATCTGGAAGTGCTTTGCGCTCAACAGGAAGCGGATCAGCCTCACCGATCTCCGTCAACCTCACATTGGCCAACGAAACTTCGCCTTCGTTCAATCCCAGATTGAATTCGAACCTTGCATTGTTGTCTGTACCACTCCGCATGTTGAATTCGTATTCGTACGGCTGCCAATCTGTTGTCACCGCAAAAGCTTTCTCTTCAGAGTAATTGGTCCAACTTTTCTCAAATTGAGTGACTTTAGAGCGGATATCCCGATTAGCAGAAGCTTTGGCATCAAACTGAACTTTATATTTCTTGTTCTTCTGGATATACATTGGCATCTGAGTTAACTGCACTGCATAGGTTTCCGTACCTGCCTTAGTAATGGTTACTTTGGCAACTTTGCCTTTTGCAGCATCTTCTACAACTTCAACCTTACCCTCTCCGCCAGCATTTGTAATGAAGTCCCAATCGGTAGGAACACCACTTGCATCTACCCCTTGGGTGAATTGTTCATTATAGATCTGGTTACCATCTGATTGAGGTGCGCGCTGTCTTTCGGGCTCTATTGGATGAGTAGTCACATCCGGCCATTGGTCCATATTTTTATATGAATACACGCGTACAAAATCAACATTCATCTTATCGGAAACAAATTCGTTTTCTGGTGATCCCGGCCAGTCTCCGCCAACCGCAAGGTTGAGGATGAGATAGAATGGACGATCGAACGGTGCAGGGAACGTATAACTCTCAGGCTGTCCTGCAGCCGTTGTCTGCCAGTTGTTCACCTGATGGTGCAGCTTGCCATCCACATAAAAGCGAATCATGCCAGGTAACCACTCCACTTGAAAATCATGATATTCATCGGCAAAAGATTCACCTTGAGGCAATGAAAACTTACCTTGATCATGACCGTGAGAGCCATCCGCTTTCTTGGAATCATAGTGAATCGTGCTGTAGACCTCGTGATCTTTATTTTCACCGCCGATCAGCTCCATAATGTCTATCTCACCAGATGCAGGCCAGCCTCCGTAATGGGCTTCATCGGTAGGCATCATCCAAATCGCTGGCCACATCCCCTGTTGCACGGGAAGCTTAGCTCTTACCACTACTTTTCCGTAGGTCCAATCACCTTTCTCCTTGGAAATCAGTTTGCCAGAAGTATAATTTTGGGTACCTTTCTGCTCCCTCTTCGCTTCAATCTGCAATACATTTCGATTGTCGTCCTTCACGATTCGTGTGTTATTCGGGCTGTAATATTGCAATTCGTTATTATAGACAAGTTCCGTATCTTGAACCGTCCATTTAGACGTATCTACAGAAGGTCCATCGAATTCATCATTCCACACCATTTCCCATTGCTCATCTGGAATCGTAGTTGCCGGAATTGGCTTCTCGCCTGACGGTGTACCCGGTACAGATGGCGTCTGACCACCTGGATTCGAAGATCCGCCACCCTCTGGATTGGAACCATGGCTGCCACTGTTATTGCTCGGTGGAGTAGATTGTGGTTGCTCGGGTTGCTCGGGCTCCGAACCCGTGTTATCACTATGAAGGCCAGGTGTAACCGCTTTCCCGTTAAGGGATACGTTTGCCGCCTTCACGTCAAGCAGTCTGATTTTACCTTTGGATGTAATAGACGTATGATTAGCTGTGCTGTTCACTTGTAAGGTTTGAATTGTACTATCCGAGGACAAGTCCATTGTAGCCTGACGTTCAACGATCAATTCTTCAACCTGTGTTGTTCCGGTCATCTGTAGATGCACTGGACTGGATCTTTTGTCCACCACCATCCGTTTCAACTTGGAGTTATGGATATGAACCGAATGACTTCCTCCACCTTTTACGATAACACTTCCGGTCACTGTTACTCCGTCGAGTGTCACTGTCCCTTCTCCAATACCTTCAGCGAGCAACAAGTTGCCATGGACCGTTGTATTTTTCAGCGTCACATCTGCTGACCGTACAATCAGATTACCTTCTACGTTGGATTCATATGTGCCCGGTTTGTTCTGAATACCCGCTACTAGAGAAGATAGAATCGTAGCCGCTTCTGCTCGTGTGATGCTGGACCTCGGTTTAAGATTACCATTGTATCCGTTTACAATTTTGTTGTCTATGAAGTATTTGATTGCCTGCCTAGCATAGTCATCTACGTCTTTCTCGTCTTTGAACGCGAGATTCGACGTTTCATCCTCACTGGATCTTGACAGCTGGAATGCACGATCTGCCATGACTAGAGCATCTTGCCTCGTAATCGGAAGCATTGGTGACATATGTGTTCCATCCGTTCCTTGAATAATGCCTGATCCACTTGCTCTTGAGATTGCATCATAATACCAGTCTTTATCATTTACATCGGCGTATGTTGCCGTTTTCGTTTCGAGGTTTCCTGTGAAACCGAAGATCCGATCAAGCATCACCACAAACTCAGCACGACTCATTCGTTCACTCGGTCTGAAAGTACCATCCACATACCCTTTGGTTAGCTCCATATCTTGCAGGCGCATCACCGCATGTTCAGCCCAATGTCCCTTCAAATCTTGGTACGGCGTCAGAAGCAGGCTTGATGCCTGCTTCTGCTCCGTTACTGTCTGCTGCTTCCCCTCTTCTGCGCCGGCAACCGCCGGACCTGCCAGTGATATGATCATGCTTCCTGCTATGAGACAAGCCAACCCTTTTTTCACCCATATTCCTCCCTCGAATGTGTTGTCACTTGCAGGACAATGCTATTCTTTCACTGCCCCAATGACGATGCCTTTAACAAAAAAGCGCTGCAAGAACGGATATATTACCAAGATCGGCAAAGCCCCAATGAAAATCTGAGCTGCGCGAACCGTACGTTGGGATACATTCTCCAACATGGATGGGTCCACATTGATTTTACTGAGGTCTTGCTGGACGATAATGGTTTGCAATAAGGATGCCAGCGGATAATTTTTGACATCGGACATGTAGATCATGCCATCGAACCAAGAATTCCACTGGCCTACCATCGTAAACAAGGACAATGTAGCAATCGCTGGCATAGACAGTGGTATATAAACCAGCGCCAGCGTTTTAATGTGACCTGCTCCATCCAGATAAGCTGCTTCCTCCAGCTCTTTAGGCAGACCGCGGAAAAAGTTCATCATCAAGATGACATTCCACACGGACAATGCTCCCGGCAGCACCAGTGCCCAGATTGTATCCATCAGACCAAGCTTCTGGATCAGAATATAACTCGGAATCAAGCCTCCGCTGAACAAAATCGTAAATACAAAGAACCAGGTGTAGAGCGAACGGCCTTTGAAATTAAGATCTTCCTTCGACAGCGGGAATGCTGTAATCAGCATAATTACCATACCGATCACAGTCGCAATCACCGTTCGTTTGACCGAAACCAGCAAGGAATTAATGAAATTTGAATTACCAAACGTTTTGACATACGCATCTGTTGTAAAACCAATAGGCCAGAAGCCTACGAGATTCGACGAGGCCGGTGCCATGCTGCTGAATGAAACGGCCAGGATATGAATGATAGGCAAAATGCAAAGCAGTGATAACACGCCAAGGAAAATATAGTTGGCAACGCTGAATATCCGATAACCTTTTGTTTTGTAATACAAGCCCTTTTCTCCTCTCTAGAACACGCGATAGTTCGCTAATTTGTAAGCCATGCGATATGAGATCACGATCAGAATTGTTGCTACAACGGATTTAAACAATCCTACAGCCGTTGCAAAGCTCATCTTACCGTTCAGGATACCAAGTCGATATACGAAGGTGTCGATAATGTCGCCTTTATCGTATACAAGCGGATTGTACAGGTTGAATACCTGATCAAACCCTGCATTCAAAATATTTCCGATGGAAAGTGTCATGAGTACAATCGTAATCGGCATCAGTGCAGGAATTGTAATATGCAGCGTTTGTTTGAATCGATTCGCTCCATCCACTTCAGCTGCTTCGTACAGTGCCGGGTTGATGCCGGACAGAGAAGCCAAGAATACAATGGTTCCGAAGCCGAATTCTTTCCACACATCACTAACGATCAGTGTTATCCGAAACCACGTTCCATCCCCTAAGAAAAATATCGGGTCACCGCCCAATGCAACAATCAGTTTATTAACCATACCGCCCTGCGGCGAAAGAATATCAAGCAATATCCCGCCCAAAATAACCCATGATAGAAAGTGCGGAAGATATACAAGGGTTTGACTGACCCTTTTAAAAGCGGTTAAACGAACCTCGTTCAACAAAATAGCGAACAGGAATGGCGCTATTAATCCCGCGATAATTTTGAAAAATGCAATGACCAGCGTGTTCCAGATGACCTGGCCTACGTCAGGATATAAAAATAAATACTTGAAGTTATCCCAACCTACCCATTTGGATTCGGTAAATCCGAGATACGGTTTAAAGTCCTGAAAAGCAATCACAATTCCGCCCATTGGTATGTACTGAAATACAATAGCCAGCAAAACTGCGGGTATGAGCATCATATGCAAGGACCAATTCCGTTGCATATTCCAGCGTTGTTTCACCTTGGTGGCTCGCCGCTTGCGAGGCGTCTCTAACGTATGTTCCTTCACCCCTACATCCCCCATGTTCTAAAATTTGTATTTTACAAGTGGATATGAACTTGTATATTAAAATTATAGCAACGGTTATTAGCGATCTATATCCTAATATTGCAACAACGATAACAATATTTTAATGAGTTGAGGAGGTTGAGTCTTGTTCGCTCGTCTGAATGTCTTTACCAAAATTACGCTGCTGTTTGTAGCGCTGCTTGTCCTGGTTTTGTTCCTCTACACCTATTCGAACAGAGAAAGTGTGCGTGTCATTGAACACGAAATTCAGAACAACACCATGAATCATTTGTCAACCTTTGCTGATTCTGTAGAATCCAACATTTACCAATTATCTCTCTATGGGATGTCCATTGGCCAAGATTCTAGTATTCAGGAATATCAGCGGCCTGATTACAAAGATGTACCCTACGAACGTG
>JAFWEX010000077.1 GCA_017512705.1 Paenibacillus sp. | reverse complement strand
TTCGTCAGCATCGTTAGAAGCTGTGAAAATCATCGGGGTATTGAAAAGAGCGATAAGCTCATTTTGAATCTGACGAGATTTAAAATCTCATGGTTGATCTTGCAAGCAAGATCATTACTCACTCGTTGTTCAGTTTTCAAAGATCAAACTTTTTCGCTTTTCATCGTTGCCGTGTTTCAGCGGCGACTTAAATAATGTACCACATCGCAAAGTTTTATGCAACAGTTTTTCATAAAATTGTTTTGGTTCTTCATATCTCTTTGCATTTAAACTTCATTCACATGCTAAAATTAACGTGCAAATGATAATGCATATCTATTGTAGCACAACTATGAATAGGCTTTCAAACATTATACGCAAGATTTTTGATAATCCGACATATACGTTGCTGTCTGTGTATTATTTCATTCTTCAGAAGTATCCACAATGAAAAGACCAGTTCTACTTCATAGAACTGGCCTTTCCACCAGAAGCTTTTCTTCGTATGTTACTTTCCTAACTATAATTAATGTTGAATCCAGGGATTACGACGTTTTTTAGCAGGTTGGCGTCGATTAGAAGCCACCGTCGAGTTTTCTTTGGAGGATTTTCCAGATCCAGATACAGAAACCTTGTATTTATTTTTCAAAGTTGTTTTACTTGTTCTCCGTTTGGACGTACCCGATTTAGTTGAAGTCGATTTCGACTTGGCTTCTGCCCCAGCATCCGACTCTGTATTTATCTCCTCAAAAGCTGCTTGGCTTAAGTTCGCTTCTTCTCGTCCGCCCTTTTTGCCACCACTTAAACCCTGGCCTTGGGAAGGATACATCTCGCCAAAAGCGCCAAGCGGTGAAGGAGGAACCATACTTTGAGCAGGATAAGGATTTTGATAAGCATACTCCATAGGATGATTCGGCATAACAGATGTGGACATTTCAGGTGGCATACCATTTGGATGACCATACATCCCCCAGGCTGGTTCCTGATAACTATGCGAAGGGTAAATGTAATGAGGTGCTTGTGTATGTGATCCACATCCGCATGGAGGGTACGGAAGCATGGAGTAAGGAGACATCATCGGCGGCTGATGGTTCATATGGTTATTTGCAACTGCAAAAGTCGGAAAAGGGCTATTTACCTGACCAGCAGGTGAAGTTGGAAATGGACTATTTATCATGTCTGGAGACACATTAGGCATTACGTTGTTGTGATTATAGATATGCTCTGCTTCCGACCACGGGCTGTTAGGCATATTGCCCACACTGTAAACACCAACATCCTGAACACCAGGGAATGGAGAGTTATTACCCATACCTGTTGTGTACATGTTCTCTTGCTGAACAGCGTATACCTCTTGTGCCGGTACCGGAACCTGCATATATGGATGTTCCATCGGTGCATGGAGCATTTTTTGACCACATCCGCATGGTGCTTTAGTTGCTGGCGCAATATTCACAGGCGGTTCGATGTTAGGCATTACAGGTAAAGGCATCATTTCAGCTGGAGAAATCGGCATTTCAGTTTTTTTCGATTCATTTACAGGTTGGATTTGGACCTCGGGCTTCATCTCTTCTTTCTTTTCTACCTTCTTCTCAGGCTTCATTTCGGGCATTTCAGGTAGTTGAGGCAAAGCCTCCAATTCAGGCATTACATTAGGCTTAGCCGGAACAACAGGCGCTGGGGTCGGAACGGGAACTGGAGCTGGAGCTGGAGCTGGTGTTTCAACTGCCTGAGGTGGAGATGGCGGTACGATCGGTGCCGTTTCTTCTTTTACACCGGTATACTCTTTACCTTCAGGTGATAATTTTTCAAGTACGCCAACATTTCCGATTTCTGCATTGGGCATATAGTTGCCTTGCGAGTGCATCGAAGGAATATAGACGGTTTCTCCTACCAGAAGAGCATTTGGATTTTTCAGTTGCGGATTAGCATTGATCATATCTTTCAACGGAACTCCCCAAGCTTGCGATAGCTTCCATAACGAATCCCCTTGTACTACCTTGTGACTGTGCAGTACGCCTTCTGGTTTTGGAGTTACTGGCTGTGCAGGAATTTTGACCTTCATCCCAATATCCAGCTTGTCGGGATCTGCAATCTGCGGATTGGCCGCAATTAATTTGTCCAGCGCTACATTGTATTTTTGGGACAGCAGATATAATGTGTCGCCTTTTTTCACCATGTGTATTTTCACAGGGAACTAACCTCCTAGACGTCATACTTGGGCAGTACATTCGCCCATACCGTTACTACATCCTATGCAGCAACCGGGCTAATGACATCATCTGAACAAAAAAAAATCCTCCCGCCTTATAAAATACCGCATACTTTAAGCATGCTACATTTTATTGGACAAGGAGAATTCTCGTTTATTCATTCAGGATGAACCTATGACTCCCACACTTTGTAACCATCTTTGTCGACAATTTGACGGAAAGCTTCAAGTAATTGCAATGTAACTGGACCCGCTACACCAGAACCAATTGTTCTGCCATCCACTTCACACGCCGCAATAACTTCCGCAGCTGTTCCGGTGAAGAATACTTCGTCCGCAATGTATACATCATGAAGCGTAAAAGGTACTTCTTTTAACTCAATACCAAGCTCACCACACAGATCAATAATGGCTTGACGTGTAATACCTTCAAGTGCTCCCAAATAGCATGGAGGGGTGTAGACTACACCATTCTTGATAATGAAAATGTTATCACTCGAACCCTCGGTTACATAGCCTTGAGAATTCAGCATGATAGCCTCACCAGCACCTGAATAGTTGGATTGCAGTTTGACAAGGATGTTATTCAGATAGTTGAGGGATTTGATCTTGGGATTCAGAGCATCCGGAATGTTTCGACGCTGCGATACCGATACAGCTTTAAGTCCAGTGAGATAAGCTTCTTCCGGATAAATCGCAAGTTGCTCCACAATAATGATCACAGAAGCCTTAGGGCAACGCAGCGGGTCAAGACCCAGGTTACCTGGTCCGCGTGACACGATAAGACGAATATATCCGTTACGCATGTCATTGCGACGCACCGTTTCAGCCATTACTTCAAGCATCTCGTCGTAAGAGAGAGGGATGTTCAGACTGATGGATTTTGCCGAATCATACAAGCGATCCAAGTGGGCCTTACATCTGAAAATATTACCATTGTAAATCCGAATCCCTTCGAAGATTCCGTCTCCGTACAAAAATCCGTGGTCATAAACCGACACTTTCGCATTCTCTTTGGTTACATATTCACCATCCAAATAAATCCATTGCTCTGCCACGACTTACCGCACCTCCATTAGAATATACATTCCCAAGATTTCCGAAACGCGCTGGACCTGTCCATTTTACATTAGCAATAAAGGCGAAGCTGTCTCATTTCACATCAACGTCGAAGGACATCTTCCCGTTATTCAACCCAATCCGTTATTTCCGTAAAGGGTATGTATAACATGGATAACTGCCAAGGACACGCACCTGACAATTCAACGCCTCGATTTCGGCCATAGCTGCCGTGAGCAATACGGAGTCAACCGTTTCAATCACGTCAATATAAAAATAATAACTGCCTAATCGTTTCTTCGTTGGCCTCGATTCAAGACGGGTCAAGTTCAGCTTTCTCCAGGCAAAAGCCGACAACACTTGATGCAATGCACCCGGTGCATCCTCAGGCAGCGTTACAAGCAAGCTTGTCTTCACATGATCCGGTTCACGCGGAATGCTGACGGGTTCATGACCAATCAGTACAAAGCGGGTATAGTTATTATCATGGTCCGTCACCCGTTCAGCCATGATGTCCAGCCCATGCTTTTGTGCCGCAAGCTTCGTGCCTATGGCCACCCAACCTTTACCCGGATTTTTTTTCACAATCTCCACCGCTTCAGCCGTGCTGTTTACTCCTTCGAGATCTGCGTCCGGTGAATACTGTTTAATAAAATTCTGACATTGCGGGATCGCCACGGGATGAGACATAATCTTGGTGATTTTGCCAAAATCATATGTGCCTTCATCCGTAGTGAATTCACTTCCATGTCCGATGACATTCTGAATGGATGGGTATACCCACTCTGCTTGCATCGGAATATCCACCTCATTCACGAGCCAGTCCATATGAAGGCTGACCGAGCCTTCGATGGTATTTTCAATCGGAATTACACTGTACTGTGTACCCCCGCTATCAACCGCGCGAAACACGTCCGAAATGAGTTTGAAGTGTTGCAAGTCCATTGCTTCGCCATTAAATAGGAAATCGATCGCTTCGTGTGAGACCGACCCCTCCGGTAATACTGCTATTCGTTTCATCCGCCAACTTCCCCTTTGATTCTGTCCAAAAAAGGACGTTCATCTTGATCCGGCAGGATGACAACGCCCTCCAGATCCGGGTCCAACCACAATGCAGAGGCCGTGATCCCCTCCTGCTTCATGATACCCATTACGTATTGCTCCAACTCTTCCTTCCGGGTATCGTGACGATCCACCAGTGTTAGCACCGTCGGTCCCGCTCCACTAAGCGCGGCGCCCAATGCGCCATGACCGGTAGCATGTTCCAAAATATCCGTCATGCCAGGTACCAGTGATGCACGATATGGCTGATGGATCCGGTCTGACATTGCCTTTTGAATCATATCAAGCCGCCCACTGGCAAACGCAGCAACAAGCAATGAAGAACGGCTTATGTTGTGCACGACATCAGGCATGCCGAACTGCTGTGGAATGACATTTCTTGCTTTGGAGGTCGAGAGCTGGAAGTCCGGCACAATAACCAAAGTCTGCAAGTCCTGATGCGGCTCGATACGAATATAGTCGACACATTGACCGTCCCAGGCAGCAGTGATAATCCCTCCAAATAACGAGGCACCCACATTATCCGGATGTTTCTCCAATGATGTAGCCATATCCAACAATTTTTCATTCGATAAGGGACTGCCAATCAACGCATTCGCGCCTGCAAGAGCACCTACAATTGCCGATGCACTGCTTCCAAGCCCTCGAGTGAGAGGAATATCCGAGTACATCGAGATGTCCAATTCAGGTACAGATACTCCAGCCTCATCAAATACCATTTGTGCGACTTGATAAATCAGATTGGATTTATCCGCAGGTAGACCTGTCAGATGGTCTCCATACAGATGAAATGTTGTCTCAGTTGCCGGTTTGATCTCAAGCCAGGCATACAAAGACAAAGCCATGCCCAGGGTGTCAAACCCAGGGCCCAGATTGGCTGTGCTTGCCGGGATTTTTACGGTTACTTTTTCACGCAAGCTCATACAGACTGCTGCTCCAGTTGGGCAATAGCTGCCATAACCGCCTCTTCTGTATCTTCAACCACCAGCGGCTCCACAGCTGCCGTCTGAATGGCTACATTCGGGTCTTTCAGGCCGTTACCTGTCAGCACGCATACAACGGTTTCCCCGCCTTTGAAGTAACCTTCACTATGCAATTTGTACACGCCAGCGACAGATGCAGCAGAAGCCGGTTCTGCAAATACCCCTTCACGCGCTGCAATCGTACGATAAGCTGCCAAAATCTCTTCATCCGTTACATAGTTAATTTGACCATTAGACTCTTCTGCTGCGGCTACTGCCGTTTTCCAGCTAGCCGGGTTACCGATTCGAATTGCTGTAGCTACAGTCTCTGGCTCAAGGATTGGCTCTCCTTTAACGATGGCCATAGCTCCTTCTGCTTCAAACCCAACCATACGTGGCAAAGTAGTTGATTTGCCTGCCTCTTTATACTCTTTAAAGCCTTTCCAGTAAGCCGAAATGTTACCCGCATTACCTACCGGTATTGCCAGAACGTCTGGAGCATCGCCCAATTGCTCAACCACTTCAAAAGCAGCTGTCTTCTGTCCCTCGATCCGATATGGATTAACGGAGTTCACAAGTGTAATCGGGTGCTTTGCAGTAATCTCACGTACGATTTCGAGCGCTCGGTCAAAGTTACCATTGATTGCGATAACTTTGGCGCCGTAGATCATCGCCTGAGCGAGTTTCCCGAGTGCAATATTGTTATTTGGAATCAGCACGATACAATTGAGTCCACCACGTGCTGCGTATGCAGCAGCTGCTGCGGATGTATTACCAGTGGAGGCACACATAATGGTACGACTGCCTTCTTCCATAGCTTTAGCAACAGCCATAACCATTCCGCGGTCTTTGAAAGAACCTGTAGGATTCAATCCCTCGTATTTAAAATACAGATTCAAACCGAGTTCTTTCGACAGATTCTCTGCATGAATCAGGGGTGTATTTCCCTCCTGAAGTGTAAGCTGAGGGGTATTTTCATTTACGGGAAGGTGCTCTTTGTACGTTTGCAATAATCCTTGATATCTCATTATGGGTGAACTCCTTTATGATAAATTAATCTAAATTTTTGTAAATAAATAATGATATTCAGAACCAAAACTTGTTTGAATGAGGTGTTAAGAAGTTGATTGTTAGCTACTAACCTTCAACGCGGTAAACACTCTTAATTCGGCGTATCACACTGAGTGATTCAAAATGTTTAAGGACTTTATCCATACTTGCTTTACTTGCATTATGAGTAACAATTATAATTTCAGCGTCTGGATTGTGCTTATTCGGTTGTTGAACAACCGATGCTAAACTGACTTCATATTCCGCGAAAATTTGCGTGATCTGCGCCAGCACACCCGCTTTGTCGTCCACATGCAGCAAGATAAAGTTTTTAGAAATAATCTGCTCATCACGCTGCAGTCTCTTCTCTTTATAGGGTACCATCGCCTTTACTCCGTTTACACCAAGTTTCAGGTTCTTGATTACAGCCACGATATCAGCAACTACAGACGTTGCTGTCGGCATTTCTCCTGCGCCAGCACCATAAAACATTGTCTCCCCTACTGCCTCACCATGAACATACACTGCGTTGAATACACCGTTCACTGATGCAATTGGATGGTTCTGTCTCACCATGGTTGGCTGTACACTAATCGTGATTTCATCGTCTATGCGATCTGCGATCCCTAGCAACTTCAGTTCATAGCCGAGTCTTTTAGCATAGGTAATATCCTCACGCGTTACAGTAGAGATCCCTTGAACGGTAACATCCTTCAATTCCACATTGGTTCGAAAACCGAGTGTGCTTAATATCACCATTTTACGAGCAGCGTCGAGTCCTTCTACATCTGACGTGGGGTCAGCCTCGGCATACCCTAAAGCTTGTGCTTCTGAGAGCACTTCCTCATAGGACGCACCTTCCTGACTCATTTTGGTCAAAATATAGTTCGTTGTGCCGTTTACAATGCCCATAATTCGGGTGATCCGGTCTGAAGAGAATCCTTCAATAAGCGTCCGGATAATCGGAATTCCCCCAGCTACACTGGCTTCATAGAACACGTCGCATTGTTTCTCCTGTGCCTTCGCCAAAATCTCTGAACCATGCAGGGCCATAAGATCTTTATTCGCTGTTACAATATGTTTGCCGCGTTCCAATGCTTCGAGAATATATTCTTTCGTCTGATCAATACCGCCCATTACTTCCACAATAACATCAATATCCGGGTGACGAATGACATCCCAAGGATCTTCTGTCAGCTTCTCCTGATCAATCTGGAGAACACGATCTTTCTTCGTGTTCTTCACAGCGATTTTCTCAATGATAATTGGTGATCCCACTTGACTGCTCAGATCCTCCTGATTCCCTTCCACAATTCGAACAACGCCCGTTCCAACTGTACCCAGGCCCAACAATCCGACTTTTACCGGTTTCACTAACGACCTACCCCCTAATGTCTAGTCATGTCTACCCATTATGCAAATTTCACACTCCTGATTTCACTGCATATCTCTGAAAATGTATATTTACAAAGCCAGTCAACCTTGGCCTACGATACGCGTTCGCTTCACTCCAGGCATATCTTGCATACGTTCTAGCATTTCTCCAATCTCTCCATGCAGATGCGTCGTTTCGACAGAAATAACAACATTGGCTCTTCCCTGCAATGGAATACTCTGATTAATTGTAAGGACGTTGGCCCCGTAGGCTGCAAAATGTCCAAGCACACGAGACAGAATACCAGACTGATGCTCCAGATCAATGGAGATCGTTACGATTCGTTCACGCTCTAGCTGATTGATCAGATGGATTCCATCCTTGTACTTGTAAAAGGCACTCCGGCTTAAACCGACCTGTTCTACAGCTTCATGCACTGTTTTGACATCACCGGAAGCAAGCAGCTCCTTTACCTGCATCGTTTTCACTACAGCCTCGGGTAAAATATCTTCCCGTACTAAGTAATAGCGTTCATTCACAGAACGTCCTCTCCTCAAAGACTGATGTATTCATATAGTGGACATTATAAAGGATGATTGACAAAAGGGCAATATGTGACATGTCTATTTTTTCAAAAACTATTTCTCACAGTATACAGGCTTCTCCCTCTCTCATGTCAGAAAAAACAAAAAAAAACGCAGCGTCACGGTAACTTCACCGCTTGCTGCGTTTATAATTTATATTTCCATATCATCATATATCACGATGTTTTTATAACATTGTTTCGAGGGTGCAGCGGCTTAGTAGTAACTGCTACTTTCCACGAACTCAAATTCGAAATCTCCAATACGCACAATGGTACCTTCAACGGCGCCGCGTTTGCGAAGCTCATCATCCACACCCATATAGCGAAGTGTGCGTGCCAGCTTCAGAATGGCTTCGTGTGAGTTCAACTGCATTCGTTTCATCATGCGATCAATCTTGGCACTTTGTACAATAAACGTATCGTTTTCACGCACAATACGGAAACCTTCGTCTTCTTTCTTCTCCAAACTGTATACTTTACGCTCCGACAATTCGGTAACTTCCTCCACTACAGGCTCATCCGGAATCTGCTCTAGCAGGTCAGCTGCACGGAATAACAGTTCCTGAATGCCATGACGTGTTAAGGAGGAGATTGGCATCACTTCAATATCCGGCTTCACTTCACGAACCTGCTGCAAAAACTGCTCCAGGTTGGCTTCGGATTCCGGCATATCCATTTTGTTCGCAGCTACAACCTGCGGTCTCTCGGCGAGAACAGGATTGTATAGTCTCAACTCATCATTGATCTTCTGCCAGTCTTCGAAGGGATCGCGTCCTTCTGAGCCAGACATGTCCACAACATGAATAATGACACGTGTCCGCTCAACATGTCGCAGAAATTCATGTCCCAGTCCAACACCTTCATGTGCACCTTCAATCAGTCCTGGTAGATCGGCCATAACAAAGCTACGACCTTCACCCACATCTACAACACCTAAGTTAGGTGTAATAGTTGTAAAATGATATGCCCCGATCTTAGGCTTGGCCGCCGAAACAACGGACAATAGCGTGGATTTCCCTACACTTGGAAAACCAACCAGTCCTACATCCGCCATGACTTTGAGCTCAAGTACGATATAGCGTTCTTCGCCTTCTTCCCCGTTCTCAGCAAGCTCAGGAGCAGGGTTTTTTGGCGTTGCAAAACGAATATTTCCGCGGCCTCCACGGCCCCCTTTGGCAACAACAACTTGTTGACCATGGCGCGTCAAGTCAGCTAATATTTCACCGCTGTCCTCATCAACAATGACAGTACCAGGAGGAATACGTACAACCATGTTCTCTGCACTAGCACCATGCCTACTCTTATTGCGTCCCTTTTCCCCACGAGGTGCTTTAAAGTGACGCTGATAACGAAAGTCCATCAATGTCCGAAGACCTTCATCTACACGAAAAATAATATCTGCACCTCGACCACCATCGCCGCCGGCAGGACCACCTTCGGGTACATACTTCTCACGACGGAATGAAACAAGACCGTCACCACCATCTCCGGCTTTCACATAAATCTTCGCTTTATCAACAAACATTAGTTACCCCTTCTTCCTATATTCCACAAGGCATTCTGAATTGTATAAATGTATCCCCAGACGGAAGCTGCTCCGTTCTGACTTTTTTACCTTTGAGTACGGCCGCTAGTTGCTGCAGCGTTTCCGGATCAGGTGTTTGATCCCCGTCCAGCCGGACAATCAGATCTCCATGATCCTGTCCGAAGTTCAAGGTCAGTTTGCGAACCTCTCCCCAAGACGACCGGCCGCCACCATATTGATAGGCCCGAATTGCATCCGCAATCGCCCCCGTAAGCGACTCGCCATCCTCGGGAGAGACCAGAGCACTGAGTTGCAACTCTTCCTCCACTTCCACATGCAATTCCAGCGCAGCTCCACTGGCTCGAAAAGACTGCAAATAAAATACGAGAGAAGGAATGCCTAATTTGGATATCTGGCTCTCTTCCGTAACCCGCTCTTTTATTCTTTCCACACATTGCAGGGATTTATCAAGTTTGCCCAATCGAAGATATCCATATAACACCTGAAGATCGTTCATCCAGTCATGCCGATGATGATTTAATGAAGCTATTGCTGTTTTCTCCATGGATTGTATAATGGTTCTGCGTTCCGCCTCGGCATGCTTTTTCATTGCATATCCCGATATGAACATCACTGCGACGGACCACAATGCGCACATGACGCTCGCGAAGGTCCCCGGATACAGCATAACGAAAACCAAAGGAATCACAAGTGAACATGCCGCAATCCACGGCACTCTTTTCCAGGATTTCATGGCTTCTCTCCGTTCTACAAAACTCGGTTGGTATAAACCCACCGTAACCAAGTATAACATGTCTTATCTGCCAGTTCATTATCGAATCATCGCTGAATACAAAAAAACCTCCGGCAAAAATGCCGAAGGCTCCTTAGGCGGAATGCCGATATTAAGCTTCTACTGCCGCTGCTACTGGAGCAACGTCTACAGGGTAGATGCTTACTTTTTTGCGATCGCGACCCCAACGTTCGAATTTAACAACGCCGTCGACTTTCGCGAACAAAGTGTCGTCTTTACCGATGCCCACGTTTGTTCCTGGGTGAATTTTCGTTCCGCGTTGGCGAACGAGAATGCTACCACCAGTTACAGTTTGACCATCTGCACGTTTAACACCCAGACGTTGTGCATTACTGTCACGTCCGTTCTTCGTGGAACCTACACCTTTTTTCGATGCGAACAACTGAAGATTTAATTTCAACATGATTGGTTTTCCTCCTTCTTCGCTTATTGGTGTTGCTGTATCTGAATATACTTCCCGTATGACTCTGCAATATTAGAGAGCATAACTACCATGGATTCGAGTAATAACTGTACCTGAGAAAAAGTTTCCCCTTTTGCCAGCATTGGTAAAGAACCGCTCAGAAAGCCATTCTTCATCTTGGCATCCATTTCGACACCGGTCAATGCCTCAATCGAGTTCACCGTACCTACTGTAACAGCAGATACCCCGGCACACACGATATCTTCTCCACGTTTGGCATAATTAGCATGCCCTTCAATGGAAAAGCGTTCGATATTACCATCCGCATTACGAAAGATTTGAACGATAATCACTTATCGCACCTTCTTACGCTTTGATTTTTTCGATAGTTACTTTAGTGTACGGTTGACGGTGACCTTGCTTCACATGGTAGTTCTTTTTCGGTTTGTATTTGTATACAACAACCTTTTGACCTTTGCCATGTTTCTCCACTTTAGCCGTTACAGTAGCTCCGGAAACCAATGGTGTACCTGCTGTCAAACCTTTATCGTTAGATACAGCCAGGACACGGTCGAACGTTACGCTTTCGCCGTCGTTCGCAGTCAATTTCTCAATGAACAGAACATCGCCCTCTTGGACTTTGTACTGTTTGCCGCCTGTTTCAATAATTGCGTACATTTGCCTTGCACCTCCTCATGTCTCAGACTCGCCCGGTCTCAGGTGACAGCGCCTTGCGGAACTGTTCTTGTACCCGGCCAGTGCGGTTACAGCATGTGCAAGACCAATAGGCTAAACACATACTCAACGAGTATACCATGCAGTATACTAAAAATCAATGCAAAGGTGAAATATATCTTTTCCCTGTCCCATGACAAGAAGAACAAGGCTCCACATAAGGAAGTGTGTTCTCTTCTCTCACCTTTTTACGCGTTAATTCTAGCAGTCCAAGCTTCGTCCATCCCAAGACAA
Organism: Paenibacillus sp.; assembly: GCA_017512705.1. GTDB lineage: Bacteria > Bacillota > Bacilli > Paenibacillales > Paenibacillaceae > Paenibacillus. Next base: position 39,906 of record JAFWEX010000077.1, on the reverse strand, counting down.
ATGCTTTGGTTCGATCTTTGCGGAGTTCTTGCTCCAGTGAGGCCGCCACTTCATGTCGATTAGATGCTTTTTCCATATCGATAAAATCCACGATAATCATTCCGCCAATATCTCTAAGCCGCATTAACCGTGCAATCTCGACTGAGGCCTGCAAGTTGGTTTCGGTTACCGTTTCTTCCAAGCTGTCTCCGCCTGCTCCGATATATTTGCCTGTATTCACATCAATTACGGTTAACGCTTCGGTTTGATCAATGACAATATATCCGCCTCCCGGCAACCATACCTTGCGAGCGAAGTCTTTGTTCAATTGTTCCTGTACCCCGTAGGCATCAAATATCGATTCTTTTCCAGAGTAGACTTGAACTTTGGGCTTATGTCCCGGACAGATCTCTTCAAGCAACGCCCGAATCACCTGAGCTTGTCCCTCACTATCCGTAATGACTTCGTCACTGCCTGGAGTATATACATCTCTAATGACCCGCTGAATCATGTTATCATCCCGGTGCAGCAGACTTGGAGTTGGCAAACTGTCTGCTTTTTCTTGAATCAGAAGCCACTGAGTCCGCAGCGTCTCCAGGTCGGTCTGAATCGCCTCATACTGTTCCTCAGCAGAAACGGTACGAATAATCAGCCCTTCTTCATCCCGGCAAAGTTGCTCTCCCATCGCTTTTAGACGTGTACGATCCCCTTCTCTGGCAATCTTCTTGGAAACAGCCACGTAACCAGCCACAGGCATGTAAACAAGCCAGCGACCCGGCAGTGAATAATGTGTGGTTACCCGGGCTCCTTTACTACCTACTGGTTCCTTTAGAACCTGTACGATAAGTTCCTGACCAGGACGCAGCAGTTCCGAAATAGATGGTTTCACCTTCGGCTGCTTCTCCAGATGAGGATGAAGTACATCATCCACATACAGAAAGGCATTCTTTTTCTGACCAATATCGACAAAGGCAGCCTGCATACCCGGTAACACATTCACTACCCGGCCCTTGAAAAAAGAGCCAAGCAGTCCGCGCTCAGATATACGCTCTGCCGTGAATTCTACCGCTCTGCCTTCTTCCAGAAGAGCCATTTGCATGAGGTTAGGTTCATTATGTACAATCATTTGTTTCATGGCTCTACCTCTAGAAGACACTTCATTCCACCCACATCCATTTCATATTATAAGCAATACTTGTCCTACAATGTATTACCCCGTTTCAAGGCAGTTCATCAGCAAGGGTTACTATTAATCCGTTTTTTGTTGAAAATAGGTCCCGATCACGCGCTGTTCTGGCAAGACTGCCATGATCCGTCCCTGTTTGTTCATTACGTATACTATATGGTATCCTTCCCTTCTTAATAGACGCAAAATAGTATCTAAAGGTTTCGCAGGAAACGAGATTATTGGCTGGGCTAAACTTCCTGTAGCCGCATGCCGGACAAAAACAGCTTCGCGATTCATCAGAAAACGGATAAAGCGGTAGGGAACATTGCGATAATCCGTAACATTGGAATACAACAAAAAAAAGCCGATTAACAAGAGGTTTAACGGAACCCCGTAATCACCGGAAAGCCACTGACTAACCGCGGTCAAAATAACTCCTGCGCTGCACAGAATGCTGATACGATAAGTCCACATAAGTGTCGTATAGTAAGGAGCCCACAGGCTCACAATGGCTTGAACGACTTTGCCACCATCCAGCGGTAATACAGGTAACAGATTAAATAAAGCAATGAGCATGTTCGCGTTAATAATATAATCCAGAAACACTGGATCACCCAACTGAAATTGGCGCAACAATACTACCACACCAACCATCAGCACATTTTGCAACGGACCTGCCAAAGCAATAACAATCTCGCGGTAAGCCGTTAATTTGCCACCATCTTCAATGACGGCTACTCCTCCGAAGGGAAGCATCTGTATGGATCGTACTCGGCAGCCGAAGAGGGCCGCCGCCGCTGCATGTCCACATTCATGAATGAATACGATAGCAAACAACGTGATCAGTTCAATAAAATGTCCTGTCAGTAGCGATGTCATCATAATGATTACGAAAAATGGGTGAAGCGAGATACGTACATCCCACACCCTAATCAAGGGCAACCACTTCCGCAGGATCCACGTACTCTTCTCCTTCTTTTATCGCAAAATAAAGGGTAGCTGGACTTTTATCATCCCCACTCTTAAGACTTCCTACCGCGTCCCCCGCTTCGACCCAATCATTCACTTGAACATCGTTGTTATTCATCCGGCCGTAAACAGCTGTCATCTTACCCGTATGTTGAATCACAACAGTATATCCACTGGAAGGATCTCCGAGAACCTCAATGACACGTCCAGCACCTGAGCTGACCACTTGCACCAATCCTCCAGCTACGGCAGTGTCAGGAACAATCTCGATTCCCTTCATGCTTAGGGCAAAAGGTTGAACAACCGTTCCTGACACAGGTTTCTGAAGAAGTTGCCTTACTCCTGTTCCATTGACCACATCGGTGGTATGTCCGAGCACAGGCAGAAAAGAAGGCGTCCCACCAAAAGTCTGTTCATACCATGCAGCGGCCGCAGCGAAATCCATGTCATTATGAAGCACATCAGCGATGACCGTTTTGGGTGATACAGTCCATGACGCATTCAGTTGAAATAGTCCCCAGACACCTCCAAATAGAACTGCACTAATTACCGTGCGCCGCAGTAGTGAACGGAACAGATTAAAACCGGAACGACCAGCAGGACCAAAGTGTCCATGCTCTTTTTTCCACAACCATTCTGGGTCACGTTCTTGTGGTTGCTCTGCAAAACCAAACGGCTTCTGTCCGATCCTTCCAACCTGGTCTGCTGTACTCCTGTCTTGATCTCGCTCTTTATCTCTTTCGTTCTTTCTCTCCCATTGAAAGGCAGGCTTCTGTTCCTCTAATATTTCATGCAATGCCCCATCCATCAGCCGCCGAATTCGTTCTTCTCTTCTCTGCTTGATTCGCTGTTTGGTATTCATATGTTATCCTCCCACTGAGGCTTGTTTACTTCATCCTATGAATCAGCAGTGGAGAATATGAACAAGCCTGTGTGCCCAGCTACAAATAAACTTGAAACCATAAATAACACGCTCGCGGTAAATGGACGTGGGAGTTGTCTTGTATTTAAAGGTGGTAAAGATGCTGAAATAGAAATCAACTCGGTGCGACTGATGAAAGACAAAAAAGCCGGGCACCTAGCCCCGGCTGTGAAGAATTTATTATAAGGTCAACTATATTTGTTGCACATTGGAACGATTCGTTGTTAACCCATTCCGAAGAATTTCTTGAAACGGGAAAACGCACCTTTTTTCTGCTCCAACTGCATTAATGGCACAGTGTCTCCCAAAATTCGTCTTGCAATATTACGATAGGCGATAGCTGCAAGTGAATCCGGGTTCATCACGGTAGGTTCACCAGAGTTGGCAGCTTTGATAACAAGTTCATCATCCGGCACGATGCCCACCAAATCAATGTTAAGTACTTGTAAAATACCATCGATGTCGAGCATGTCACCTGACTTCATCATATTATTACGAATTCGGTTCACTACAAGCTTCGGTGACTGAATATGTGAACTTTCCAGCAAACCGATTACCCGATCCGCATCGCGTACTGCTGCATTTTCGGGTGTCGTAACGACAATAGCTTGATCCGCTCCTGCTACCGCGTTTTTGAATCCCTGCTCAATACCTGCGGGGCAGTCAATAATAACGTACTCAAAATCCTTTTTAAGTTCCAGAATGATATCCTTCACCTGTTCTGGCGATAAAGAGTTTTTATCTCTCGTCTGCGCTGCAGGCAACATATATAATTCTTCGAAACGCTTATCTTTCACCAAAGCCTGATTCAGACGGCAGCGGCCGTCTGCAACATCGCACAGATCGTAAATAATGCGGTTCTCGAGCCCCATCACAACATCCAGATTACGAAGGCCGATATCGGTATCGACCAGACAAACCTTTTTGCCTAGCAGCGCCAGCGCTGTCCCGATGTTTGCCGAGGTGGTTGTTTTACCCACGCCGCCTTTACCCGAAGTGACCACAATCGCCTCTCCCATGAGCTACACTCCTTTAAACACATTAAAATCTCGGCGCAACCGAACGATATTGCTCATTTTGTCGATCTGCATCTGATTGTCCTGCAAATAAGCAAATTCCATTCCGGTTTCACGACTCTCCCATTCATCCGGAGGACGGCTGATTACATCTGCAATACGCAGTTGTGTCGGTGCAAACAACGATGCTGCAATAATAGCCTCTTCGTCCCCGGCGATACCGGCATGAGCCATACCTCTGAGTGAACCCAAAATATATATATCCCCAGTACACGTCACCGTGCCCCCTGGATTGATATCTCCAAGAAACAGGAGATTTCCTTCATGATGAAGCACCTGTCCCGATCGTACCATGCCGCACATTGTCATAATCGGCGGGGGACCCTTGACCTCCTGAACAAGAGCAGGTGAGTCAATCGACCGGATTAGCAGATTCCCTTTTTGCTTCAATATATCCAGAATTTCTTCCTTCTGATCTTCCGTAACTTCACGCGCTCCCAGCTTGATATCCACATGAACAATTGGTCCGGTCAAAATATTTTGATGGCTGTGTTCCAGCTTATAGCGGAGCTCATAGAGCAATTCCTCGAATTCACATTGATCGTCCAACAGGAAAACCAAGCCGTCTCGGATGCCTTTAATCGTTACGTGATTCGATTTAACCGTCATAAGCCTGTCCCTCCCATCTCATTACATTTCGTGCCCCGGCCCCCAAGTTCCTGCTTCACGTTGCATAATTGTCGTCAGGAGGCTTCTTCTGTCCTGCTTTTCGGTTTGCCGATCTTATCCAGTTGTTTGCGCAGTGGTACATATATGATCAAGGCAAACACAAAATGGACAAATAAATTCGGGATCATGTATTCAATCAGTGCCCAGTCAAAGGTCACATGATTAAGCTGGAAGAGTTTATATAAGAAAAATAACATCGTATCATTCAGTAAACTTCCGAGCAGGACAACCGAAACCATAATTGGCAGCGGTGCACGGGGTGCTTGAAATATTAATCCCATCATATAAGCAGATAAACCCATAGAGAATCCATAAGGGCCAATCATCTCTCCATAGAACACAACATCATGCAAGAGTCCAAATGATATACCCAGCACAAGTGCGGTATGCCGATGATAATACACAGCGAAAAACAGAATAACGATATAAACGAGGTTGGCCGAAATCCGCATCTGCCAAGCTGAAGGAATGATCTGCGGCAAAATGGTATCTTCAGCGATGAACAGAACGAACAGTAACAGATACAGGACTTGTTTGCGTGTTACCATTATTCTTTAACCTCAGGTGGAATGATGACAATTAGCAGTTTCCAGTCGAGAAAATTGGCATATGGCTCAATGGTCGCTGTCTGGGTTAAACCATACTCACTTTTTTCCACACTCTTCACTTTACCAATACGCATGTATTTCGGAAAGTTATTGATGATGCCAGATGAGATGATCTCATCCTCTTCTGCAATATTGGAATCTTCTGAGATTTTAGTCATCTTCAACATGCCGCTCTTCGGATCGTAACTCTCTATCATACCAAATACTTTCTCTTTTCCCACTGCTGTAGCAGCGATGGCATTCGATGTAGGATCATTGGCATCCATAGAGGTTAACAGATTCACCGTTGACGTATACGCACTGACATGACTAATTACACCAACAAGCCCTTCCTGTGAGGTAACTGCCATGCCTGGTTTAATACCTGCATTTTCCCCTATATCGATGTTGATCGTTCGACTATTCGGGTCTGAATTGGCACTAATGACCTGGGCAACTCTCGTTCCATAGTTATGACGCTCTTGTTGTTCCTTTGTAAAATTGAGCGCTTGTTGGAGCCCTTGGTTTGTCTTCTCCATATCGTTATACTTCAATCGGTCACGAGTGTAGTGTCCCATGGCAATACGAAGCTCTTCATTCTCCTCGTACACCGCACGCATGTTCGCCACATCTTTGAAAAAGCCCGCTACATAAGAAGCGGGCTTGTAAAATACGTATTGTACAAATCCAACTGAATCCTTCAGGAATTTTTCCGGCCAGGATAGAGTGGCTCGCGGACTAAGGGTGAAGCCCATCAGCGCGATAAATGTAACAAGGCCCACCAGCAAAACAAAAAGTCTTTTGTTGCCCAGCAGTTTAAACAGTTCCAACACCCTCTAACATCCATTATTCTCTTGAGCCCAGCCCGGCGGGGAGAACTCAGACCTGAAGTCCTTGCGAGAATATCAGTCTAACCCTCCCCTGTTAAGCGGGTCATAGCTCTCCCGATATATCCGGGCAATCTCGATTGACATGCTTGGCCAGATCTTGGATCAGACCGAAAAGCTATCAATTAACGTCTGGAACGAACTGCCGAGCTGCTTTTGCTTTTAAACATATGGATATTGTCCAATGCTTTACCTGTTCCGATCGCTACACAGTCAAGCGGGTTCTCAGCAACAATGACAGGCATTCCTGTCTCGCCAGCAAGCAACTTGTCCAGATTGCGAAGAAGTGCACCGCCGCCTGTCAGAACAATCCCGCGATCCATAATATCTGCAGCAAGCTCAGGCGGACATTTCTCCAACGTTACTTTTACCGCTTCAACAATAGCATTCACCGTATCAGCCAGAGCTTCACTAATCTCGTCAGAAGTAATGGTGATGGTTTTTGGCAGACCTGTCACCAGGTCACGACCACGAATCTCCATCGTTTCCACCTGTTCCAGCGGCATCGCTGAACCGATGTCCATTTTCAACTGCTCAGACGTACGTTCTCCAATCATCAGATTGTATTGGCGTTTGATGTACTGGATCACAGAGTCATCCATCTCATCGCCAGCTACACGTACCGAACGACTTGTTACGATACCGCCGAGAGAAATAACCGCTACTTCTGTCGTACCACCGCCAATATCAACAACCATGCTTCCTGTTGGTTCCCAAACAGGGAGATCTGCACCGATCGCCGCGGCAAATGGTTCTTCAATCGTGTAAGCCTCACGTGCTCCCGCTTGTTTCGTTGCATCTTCTACCGCTCGCTGCTCTACAGCCGTAATTCCGGAAGGTACACATACCATAACGTTTGGATGACGCTGGAACATGGAACGTTGCTTCTGTGCCTGACGAATGAAATATTTGATCATCGTGGCTGTTGTATCGAAGTCAGCAATGACACCATCTTTCATTGGGCGGATAGCACGAATGTTGCCAGGCGTACGGCCGATCATTTTTTTGGCAGACTCGCCTACCGCTTCAATGCTTTTTGTATCCGTGCGCAGAGCAACTACCGAAGGTTCACGTACCACAACGCCTTTTCCTCTTACATAAACCAGCGTATTCGCCGTCCCCAAATCAATACCTAAATCTTTCGTAAAACCACCAAACATGACGTATTCTCCTTTTCTGCCTCATATTGCCGCTCATATTGCCTTGCAAGAGCGTAATTTTTATCCACGGAACCGTGGAGCTAATATTCGCATTTGTATTTTGATTCTGTAATATAAAGTGAACCTATCTGTGACGGACACGTCCGTTATCTTTCATAGGTAAACATCAACGCCAACCATTATATTATACCAAGCCCTTCTCCTTCAAACTTACGTATGTGCCATCACCTATAATAAGATGATCTAGAACGTCAATTCCCACAATCGCACCGGCTTCAATCAGTCTTTTGGTTATCTGAATATCTTCCGGACTAGGCGTTGGATCGCCGCTGGGATGGTTATGAGCGCATACAATTGAGGCACTACTGCATTTGATAGCGGCACGGAATACTTCACGTGGATGTACAATCGAAGCATTAAGACTGCCCATGGAGAGTGTTTCCTGAGCAATGATGTGATTTTTACTATTCAGAAAAAGACACATAAAATGTTCTTTCTGCAAATAACGCAGCTTTTCCATCAGAATATCTGCGGCATCTCGCGGTGTGCGAATCGCTACCGAAGGGGCAAGTCGGCTCTTAGCAACCCGATGGCCAAGTTCAATACCAGCATTAAGTTGAACAGCCTTGGCTTTTCCTATACCCTTTATTGCCATCAGTTCTTCAAGGCTCAGATCGATCAGTGAGCGAACTCCACCTGCTTCGTTAAGTATCCGTTGCGCCATATGCATTGCAGACTCTTGCCTTGTTCCTGTCCGAAGTAATATCGCTAGCAACTCGGCATGACTCAAGGCGCCCGCCCCATATTCTATCATGCGTTCTCTCGGGCGTTCTTCCTGGGGGATGTCGCGCATCATGTATTGAGGCGACTCCATACGTTCCCTCTTTTCACAGATCCATATTGAATTCATTTTCTCGGGAGTACATGAATCCCGAATCCATCCAGCATGTCACTAAGTAAGGATAAAGGTAAACCTACTACATTAAAATAACATCCTTCAATGTGGTCGATCAGTGAAGCGCCAATGCCTTGAATCGCATAAGATCCTGCTTTATCTGAAGGCTCTCCCGTCTTGACATAAGCACGGATCGTGGCTTCAGAGAGTTTCTTCATTGTTACATCGGTCCGACGATAATGCACTACGGAATGCCCGCTTAGCGCATCAATACAAGCGACGCCAGTAAACACACAATGCTCCCGCCCTTGCAGGCGTGACAACATCCGTTCAGCATCTGCCTCATCCGCTGGTTTGCCTAGAATCTCGTTATCCAGGACGACAACGGTATCACTTCCAACGATAATGGCGTCATGCCCACGCCCCTCCAGTCCACGATACACAGCGACTGCCTTACGCATAGCAAGTTCCTGTACCGTCTGTTCAGGTGTCCAGTCCGACGGTGTATTTTCGTCTGCATCACTAGGTATAACTTCAAAAGCCAGATGGAGTGAAGCGATCAGTTCCTTGCGCCGTGGTGATGTGGAAGCCAGAATAATCGGGCGCTGATCGGTGTTATTCAACATGAATGACTCCTTATACGACGGCAACATCTGTCCGAATCACAATATATAGATGTCACGTTTTTATTTTTTGGGTCAACATTCGTCATACTCCTACAATCTGCGATACAGCCATAACGCTGTAATTATACCAATCAGACTTAGGAGGCTCATTTGAAATTGAAATGAAAGGTCATAACTGAAAATATCAAGATCAGCCTGAGGCGACCAGCGAATTGTGGTGACCTTAGTTAGAAAGGCTAATGCCTTTACAGGCTGAAGTGCCTTGGCGATCCAAGCACCAGCCATCCAGCCGAGAATCAAAAACAATAATAACACGCCGAAGTTTTTTTTCATCGGTTAATCTTCCCTCGCCATTTTTTGACACCCTCATTATTATACGGGGTTTTGTACGGCAATACAAACACAAATCCGGCAAGGGGAACTATTTCCAGTTCCTTGCCGGAAGGGCGTTTTTGGGCGTTGTTATACGAGAGATATACATATCATTGTTTTATGGACTCCAGCCACTTTTTCTGTTGCAGCACGTACTCCATCAAATCGGACTGCACCGCCCACATATGCACGGCATCCGGATTCTTGTTATACTCTGCGATAGCGGTCATCGCACTGTGCATTGATTTCTCCATGCCATTCACCAGTGGCTGTACATCTGCCGCCATTCCAGGGGCGAGACTCTTCATTCCGGTCAACCATGTCTGATGTTGATTCTGTAATACTCCCATCATGTCTGGTGATATGGCTGCCTGCACCGACTGACCAAGCTGCTGGATAGAGAGTGTCGATAACTGGTCGACAAGTGCCGAACTATTTTTAAAGAAAAGTGCGGCATCTTCCTGCTTGTTTCCGAATATCTTTGGGTCCACTATAGGATTAACAATCTCTTTGACATACAGTTCTACTCCCCGGGATTTCAGTCTCGTACTGAGGAGTTTGGCCTCCTCACGATCAGAGGAAATCCCTGCATACACCCGATTGCCATCTTCAGGGTCAGATCCCGCAGCAATCCCTGATTGAGTAAGTTCAAGTTTGGCCTGTTCCGCTCGTTCGGGAGAACTGAACACCCCGTATTGCAGAGCATAATATGTCCCCGCTTCAGAGGAAGCGATGTTACCTGTTCCTGCTGCTCCCTCCTGACCTATCACAGTAGAAACTGTCTGGTTAACAGAAACTTGCTCATCTGGTTTCAATGAACCGTCCTTATTAAAAAAGGATAAAATGACTACACCAAACAAAGCTCCGGTTACCAATGCGCCTGAAACAGAACCGATCATTTTCCATCCCCTTGGGGGCCGATTTCGTTTATATGAATAATTCTCTGTTTCCATCATCCAGTTATGCCCCTGATCCAGAACATGATTTTGATCAGACTCATACGAATCATATTGCTCGTTTTGATCTGTTGCGTCGTTGATATAGGTCGAACGAGAATCAAAATCAGATTGGCTCTCTTTTTGCACAAACGTGTGTCTCGAATGTTCTGATTCCGGTCGGGAAGCATCTGCCAGAATGGTTCCTCCCCAGTCTACAGGTATATCCTCCGCTGTCAGTATATGTGCTGGCATGGCTGTATTGTTTTTATCTGCTTCCGGCTGTGACGGCGTCTGGAGTGTATAAGGCTTATCTTCATTCTTAGTGACCAGCGGTCTGGATGTCAGCGTCTCCTTACTGTCCAGCTTGTCCGATTCTCGATCCCCGAAGCGAAAGGTCATTCTGGCGTTACTCACCCGTACCCTCTCCTTTGTCCCATTTATACCAGCTATATGCTGAGAGTAAAGAGAACATTCCATGAACCGGTAAAAAAAACGCCTGCTTCATGAAGAAGACAGACGTTCTAAAGTACTGAGCTATGAAATATATGCTACTTTTACTTCAATCCTTTGGCAAGGATGTCGCCTACTTTCCAAATATCCCCTGCGCCCATCGTAAGCACAAGATCTCCTGGTTGCAGTCGTGGCTGCAGATCAGCCACAACTTCCTCTTTGGTAGGCAAGTATCTTGCAGATGCATTACTGTTCTGTACAATAAGCTCAACCAGTCTGGCCGAGTGTACACCTTCAATTTGCTTTTCACCTGCAGGGGAATAAATATCGGTAATCAATACCTCATCCGCCTCGGCAAAAGCCCGGCTGAACGCATCCAGCAGGAAGAACGTACGCGTATATCGCTGAGGCTGGAATACAGCAATGATCCGTTTGCCTGTCGCTTTTGCCGCACTAATTGTAGCTTCTATCTCCGTAGGATGGTGAGCATAATCGTCGATAATTAACATATCACGTGCCTCACCCAACACTTGAAATCTACGTTTAGCTCCATGGAACTGCACAATCGCCGCTGTAATCTTATCAAACGGAATGCCTGCTTCAAGACAGGTAATAACCGTTGCCATCGCGTTATAGACATTATGCTTACCTGGTACAGACAACTCCACCGTTCCCATGGCTACACCCTGATGATTCATCGTGAAGGAAATGCGACGATCCCCGAGTACGATATCTGTAGCCGTATACTCCGCTGCCTGATCGATACCATACGTGGTCACGCGGGACTTGAGGTGTGGCAAGATGGCCTGCACATTCTCATCATCAGCACATACGATGGCTGTTCCCTCTGGACGAATCTGACTGAGGAATTGTACATATGCTTTCTTCAGTTCCTCGAAATCACTGTTGTAATTCTCAAGATGGTCTGCTTCGATGTTAGTAACGATGCCGAGCCACGGGTGATACTGTAAAAAGGAACCATCGCTCTCATCCGCTTCGGCAACTACCCATTCGCCTTGCCCAGCTTTGGCGTTCGTTCCCAAATTCATGATCTCTCCACCAATAATATAGGTCGGGTCCGTGTCGCATTGTTCCATGACTAATGCAATCATGGAAGAAGTCGTCGTTTTGCCATGCGCTCCCGCAACGGCTACGCCTTTGCCCTCATTCAATAATCGTGCCAACATTTGGGCACGATGAAGAATAGGGATATTCAGCTGCTCAGCAGCTACACGTTCCACATTATCTGCTGGAGCCGCTGTAGAGTAGACTACTAAATCTGCTCCGTTCACATGCTCTGCGGTATGTCCAATATATATTTTCGCCCCTTTGGCTGCCAACTTCTCCGTCAATTCCTGTGAAGCGACATCCGATCCGGTAACGGTATATCCCATTTCCAGCATAACTCGGGCGATGGCACTCATGCCATAACCGCCTATTCCTATAAAATGAACGTGTTCCAATGTGTTTAACAAAACCTTCACCAACCTTTTTCAGAATCGGTTTGATGCAAAAGGGCTGCCCGCACGTCCGCAATCAGATATAGCGTGCCGGAAACCACCCCCAGATCTTCCGCTTCCGTCCGTGACTTCAATAAATCAAGTGCCTTTGCCCAGTTAGGCTCGACGATGATATCCAGTTCCTGCTTCTTCGCAATAGCGGGACGTACCCGTTCAACAATCTGCAGCAATTCAGCTGCAGGCATTTTGCGCCGGAATTCTGGTTCGGTCAGGATCAGCGTATCCACTAGTGGCAGTATATGCTGCAAATACGCTTCGTGATGCTTATTTGCTAGCATACCCATCATCAAAATTAACTTTTTTTGGGGATAACCTTCGATAATACTCTTGGCTAGCGATTCAGCACCTTCGGGATTATGTGCTCCATCAAGCACAATTAGAGGATTGTCACTGACTTTCTCAAATCTCCCAGCCCAGAAGGCACGCTCAAAACCAATTTTAATATCATCTTCATCCAGCATAAACGCCATGTATTGCCTTAACACTTCAAGTGACATTAATGCGGCTGCAGCATTATCACATTGATATACACCCTGCATACGAATGTGAATGTGCAGATCACGGAAAGGACCTATAAATTGAAAACTTTGCCCCTCTTTGGAGTGATCCAATCTGCGGTAGGAAAATTGCTCCCCTGCCAAGTACACCGTGGATCGCAGCTGTTTTGCTCTTTCCTGGATAACCTTGATGGCTTCAGGTTGCACTGCACAGGTAACTACGGGAACACCTGGCTTGATAATACCGGCTTTTTCTCCTGCGATCTGCTCAATGGTATCGCCAAGTATATCCGTATGGTCCATACCAATATTGGTGATGACGGACACAACAGGAGTGACGATATTCGTTACGTCCATCCTTCCCCCTAGCCCTGTCTCCCATACCACGATATCGGGGTAACACTCTTCTGCATAATACAGTAGTGCCAGAGCCGTCGACACTTCAAACATCGTTGGTGAACCCAGCGATGTAGATGCCATCTCGTTCACAAGTGGACGCAAGCGGTTCGACAGTTTTAACAACGTTTCTTCTGGGATGTCTTCACCGTTGTATTGAAAACGATTCGTGAACTTGGTGATATAAGGTGAAGTAAACGTCCCTACATCGTATCCTGCCTGAAGTAACACCGACGTCAAAAAAGCGCAAGTCGAACCTTTGCCGTTCGTTCCCGCGACATGAATGAATTTGAGTCTTTGATGCGGATTACCTAGCTTGGACATCAGACTCTGAATTCGCTCTAGCCCGGGTCTGATCCCAAAAGGAATAAGGCCATTGATCCAGTCCACGGCCTCATCATATGTTTGTAAAGGATTTGCTATATCTGTCCCGTTTAATTCCGTCATCTGATTCACCTTCGGTCCCTGTATGATTGAAGATTGAAAAAAGCGGCCGGATGGCGCAGCTAGCATACCCATCCGACCCTTTTGATATTAACCTCTTAGCTCTTTGATCCGTGCAATGACTTTATCGCGTTTATCGGAATAATCCGCTTGTTTGGCTCGTTCTTCTTCGATCACCTTGGCCGGAGCCTTAGCAACAAAGCCTTCATTCGCCAGTTTTTTCTCGACGCGGAGCACTTCAGCTTCCAGATTTTGCAATTCTTTCTCCAGACGAGCTACTTCCTGCTCAATATCGATCAGACCCGCCAGTGGTAAGTACAATTCTGCTCCTGTGATGATCGCTGTCATTGCTTTGTCTGGTGAAGTCAGATCCAGTCCACTCTGGAATTCGGATGTGTTACAGAAACGCTTGATGTAATGGCTGTTGCGTTCAATAATGCTGGATGTTTCATCATTATTTGCTTTGACCATCAATTCGACCTTTTTACTCATCGGAACATTCACTTCTGCACGAATGTTTCGAACGGCACGAATGGTATCCATCAATAGATTCATCTCTGCAACAGCTCCCGGATTCTCCAGAGCAGGATCATATACTGGCCAGGAAGCGAGTGTAATCGTCTCCCCTTCATGAGGCAGATGCTGCCATATCTCTTCAGAGATATAAGGCATGAACGGATGAATCAAGCGCATGGTCTGATCCAACACATAAGCCAGTACCGATTGTGTTTTCTTCTTGGCAACCGGATCTTCTCCATAGAACGAGAGTTTCGCGAACTCAATGTACCAGTCACACAGATCATCCCAAATAAAGTTGTACAATACGCGGCCTGTTTCTCCAAATTCATATGCATCGATTAGACGCGTAATATCCCGAGAAGTTTCGTTCAGGCGGTGCAAAATCCAATAGTCAGCTGTTCCAAGCTCACCGCTGATGTCACGTTCTTCGTAGGTGAACCCTTCCAGATTCATCAAAGCGAAGCGGGAAGCGTTCCAGATTTTGTTGGCAAAGTTACGAGCCTGCTCTACGCGCTCCCAGCGGAAACGCAGATCCTGTCCTGGCGTACTGCTGGTCGAGATCATGTAACGCATCGCATCTGCGCCATATTTCTCGATAACATCCAGAGGGTCTACACCGTTGCCAAGGGATTTGGACATTTTACGGCCATCTGCATCTCGCACAAGACCATGCATCAGCACATCCTTGAACGGAATTTCATCCGTGAATTCCAGAGCAGTGAAGATCATACGTGCCACCCAGAAATAGATGATGTCATATCCAGTCACGAGCACATCTGTTGGATAATAACGCTTCAGATCATCCGTATTTTCAGGCCAGCCCAATGTAGAGAACGGCCACAGTGCGGAGCTGAACCACGTATCCAGAACGTCCTCATCCTGCTTCAGCTTGCGTCCTGCATATTCAGGCAAAGTAGTTGGATCTTCGGCCGATACAATCACTTCACCTGTCTCTTCATCATACCAAGCTGGAATACGGTGACCCCACCAGAGCTGACGGGAGATACACCAGTCACGTACGTTTTCGATCCAGTTCAAGTACGTTTTCTCAAAACGATCCGGAACGAAGTTAACGCCTGCCCCACTTTGCTGCTTTTGGATCGCTCTCTCAGCCAGTGGTTTCATCTCTACGAACCATTGTGTGGACAAATACGGCTCAACTACCGCACCCGTGCGTTCGCTATGTCCAACTTGGTGCATATGATCTTCAATATTAATCAGAACGCCTTGTTCTTTTAGATCAGCCACAATCTGTTTACGGCAGTCACTACGGTCTAGACCTTGATACTTACCTGCTTCGGCATTCATTGTGCCGCTTTCATCCATAACTGTAATCTGTGGCAGGTCATGTCGTAAACCTACTTCAAAGTCATTCGGATCGTGTGCAGGCGTTATTTTCACGGCCCCACTACCGAACTCTTTGTCTACATACTCGTCTGCGATGACTGGAATTTCGCGTCCAATAATCGGAAGTACTAGCGTTTTGCCGATCATGTCAGTATAGCGCTCATCCTTCGGATGGACAGCAACAGCAGTATCGCCCAGCATCGTTTCGGGACGTGTCGTTGCCACCGTAATGTGACCACTTCCATCTTTCAGCGGGTAACGAAGATGGTAGAGATGCCCCTGAACTTCCTTATATTCAACCTCAATATCAGAGAGTGCTGTTCGATTAACCGGATCCCAGTTGATAATGCGTTTCCCTCTGTAAATGAGGCCTTTTTCATACAACTGAACAAATACTTTTCGAACAGCTTTGGACAAACCTTCGTCCAGGGTGAACCGTTCACGAGAATAGTCAAGTGACAGACCCATTTTGCCCCATTGCTGACGAATCGTTGTAGCGTACTGATCTTTCCAATCCCATACTTTCTCCAGAAACTTCTCGCGTCCTAAATCATAACGAGTCAGTCCCTCTTCACGAAGCTTTTGTTCTACCTTCGTTTGGGTTGCAATTCCCGCATGGTCTGAGCCAGGCAGCCAAAGCGCATCATATCCCTGCATGCGTTTCGTACGAATGAGAATATCCTGAAGGGTGAAGTCAAGCGCATGCCCAATGTGCAGCATACCCGTTACGTTCGGGGGTGGAATTACAATGGTATAAGGTTTAGCATCCTTGCGCCTTCCCGCTTGGAAATAACCGCGCTCCGTCCAGGTGGAGTACCATTTATCCTCTGCAGCCTTTGGATCGTATGTGGTCGGCATTTCTGTTGTTGCTTTTTTTTGTTCAGACATGTGTCATTCCTCCGTTACTTCATCATCTTCACCAAAAAACAAAAAAAAACCTTTCATCCATCAAAGGACGAAAGGTTAGCTTTCGCGGTACCACCTTTGTTTCACGCTGACAGCAGGATACTATCTATCCTCTGGATCAAGCATGACACTTCAAGCAGATAACGGCTGCGACCGGCCCATCCTACCTCCGAGGTTTATGAATATACACCATTAAACCCCAGTACTCAAACAGGCAACTCCCGGGCGACTTCGATCAGTTGGTTCCTGCGGAATCTCACAGCACATCAATTCCACTCTCTGAAAGGTCATACTGTCTACTACTCCCGATCCACGTCATTATTCAAAAAACCTAAACACATCATACCTTGCTCGTGCTCGATAGTCAACCTGGCAACCGTGGAACAATGCGATTAGACAACTTGAATATTGAAAAACAAATAAACCCGTAATCCTAGTGATGGATTACGGGCAGTTTCAACACGATTTGGTATCTCTTTTGTTAACTAGGGGATGTACAGAATCTGTCCTTCTTCGACTACCTGTTCAGTCAATCGATTATATAACTGGAGCTCTCTCGTACTTAACTGATATCTGTCAGCAATGGCATCCAGTGTTTCTTCACGTTGTACAATACACAATTTCACTTTGCGGAAAGGGGTCTGGTCCACAATTGTACCCAGGAACAGATTTTTCCACTCCACATCTTCAGCTTGATTCACACCTTCGGCAACGATGTTAGCCGAATTCTCTTCACTTCGTTCTCCCTCAGGTTCACGAGCCGCACGCCCGGACGATAACAGAGAGGAAATGCCTACGCCTTCTTCTATTCTTGGGGATGATTCCTTTTTACTGCCAAAAGCCACCTTAAGTTCTGGCTTGTCTTCCACCTCAGCTAGCGGTTCAGGAACAGTCCCTTCATTGTGTAGCACAGCTCCGTCATCCATCGTTTCTAGTAATGGCCGCTCTTCTTCTACTTCGGATGCGGAAAAAACATCCTGCCAATTCTCGGTCTGTTGCTGAACCGAAGATTCTGGCTCTACCGGATCTGAATGTTCTTGTTGGATATTCGAGCGCGCTTCTTTAAAATGCCATACCTCCGTGGCTTGATCTCCAAGCGGTTTCCACGATTCTTCTGAACGCGCTTGACTAGAAGCGTCTATATTAGATGAGCTCACATTCTCAATCGTACTATTTACAGAAGGCTCAGACCATGCAGATGCTTCATCTTCTATTGGAAGCAGCGGCTCTGATTCGGGATAAGAAGCTAATCGATCAGCTGTCTCAGCCATAAATGACGAGATTGGAGAAGGTCCTTCATCGACTTCATCAGATGCCTGTGATGGAATAATCTGAGCACCCGAGACTGATTCTCTATCATCATCCGATTCATTGATCAAGGAGATATCAGATGGATACGGTTCAGTTGGCGCCTGATTAAGATAGGCCTGCGAGAGCTCTTCGTACTTTGATTCTTCATCATCTCTAAAAGATAAATCTGCTGATTCAGGTGAGCCATACGCAGCAAGCTCAGACCCATTCGCTAGCTCTTCCTCCTCATTACGCTGCAACAGAGCTTGTTGCTGAAGTTCGAACTGCTCCGTCTGATCCCATTCGCTCCCACGACTGTCGGGCGCAGCTTCTGGCGAGTGGACAACCGTGAATTCGTCTGCTGACCATACTTCTGGCTCTTCTACAGGGAACCCTTCAATGCCACGAAGTGATAACACACCTGTAATGTTCAGGCTTCGGCTGGATAGCAGATCGACGTCAAAATTCTCAATCTCAATTGAAATATCATCAATTGATCGAACCCGGTTCAATGGAACGGTAATTTCGACAGGAATAAAATGCTTCAACTCCTCCGAATGTTCGCTTCCCCCCCGGTACGCTCCCGTAAGCAGCAGATGTCCCCTCAAGGTGGCATGGTCGTCCTGTCCAATCACCTCAATGCGTGGATATAGTTCAATTTCCTCCAGTTCCTCAATTGCAGGCACTCCCTCAGACAAATGAACGCGCTCATAAATATCGAACCGCAGACCATAAGGTTGATTCAACAAAGGTGGCGTCCTCCTTTCAGCATATGTTCACCATGATCTTTCTCATGGAACTGATCCATGGTTAAATCCTTCGTTACCCATCTATATGCCATGAATAGGATGGGCATGCCACCTTTTGTGAAAGACTGCTATTACCTGCATCATTTATTCATTCTGCAACTCGGACAATAAAAGAAAAGAACTGACCGTCGCATTCGGTCAGTTCTCCATGCCGCTACTCTCCCTCGCCGCCAATTGTGTAAAATCGATTGGCCAAGGGTCTTGCACTTCAATAAGCTCTTGGGTTAAAGGGTGGTTAAAACGAAGTACTTCACCGTGCAAAGCCTGTCTAGCAATTGGATCTTTGCGACCACCGTATAGTTCATCCCCTACAAGAGGATGTCCGGCATAACTGAGGTGCACACGTATTTGATGAGTACGCCCGGTCTCCAGATTCAAACGTACAAGTGTTGCCTTGTCCCATGTGTGTACGATACTCACATGAGTCACTGCATCTTGGCCTGCTTCCGAGACACGTCTACGCTGCTTGTGATGCCTGTCCTTGCCGATCGGCGCATCAATTTTGCGCAGATCTCTGGAAACTTGGCCGCCAGCGATGGCAACATACTGACGATCGATCGCTTTGCGTCGCATCGCTTCGTCTAGTTTAGCAAGGGCAAATGTATTTTTGGCATATAAAACAGGGCCGGTCGTATCCTGATCCAAGCGATGTACATGACGCACACTGGTTTCGATGCCATTCATCTCGTAATACGAGGCTACAGCATGATCCAACGTAATAGCGCGATCTTCACGGCTTCCATCCGGGTGAAGCTTCATCCCGGCTGGTTTATGCACCACTAGACAGAAATCATCTTCGTACAGAACAGTTATATCAGCCCAGCGCGGCTCCACATCCAGCGGCTGGACAGCAAAAAGAGCCAGCCGAAGCCGGTCCCCTGCTAGCTGTATCCCTTGGGCTGCCTTGAGCTGGCGCAGAAGCTTTTCTGGAAATTGTATTTCCGAAAGAAGCCACTGTTCAGCAGCTGCCTGTCTGTCTCCTTCTCCAGTCACTGCCTTGCCTGGCATGAGCTCAAGCCATTGCCCACGGCGTTTCCAGCTTTTTATGCTCATAACGATAGCAAAGCCTTACGGTTCGCTTCGATCGTATCCTCGATATCCTGTTCGGTATGCACACCTGACACAAACATTCCTTCATATTGGGAAGGCGCAACGCTAATCCCTTGATCGAGCATCGCTGCGAAATAACGACGGAAGTGATCCAGATTGCTCTCCTTAGCGATATCATAGTTGGTCACAGGAACATCACTGAAGAATGGGCACACCATGGAGCCGACACGGTTAATAGTAACCGCAACGCCTGCTTCTGCTGCATTTTTCTCGAATCCAGCCTGCAAACGTGCAGATAACATTTCTAACCGATCATATACTTCCGGTGTCAACAGTTTCAATGTAGTGTAACCTGCCGCCATTGCCAGCGGATTACCACTGAGCGTCCCAGCCTGATAGATTGGTCCCGTCGGAGCGATCTGTTCCATCAGATCACGACGACCACCATAAGCTCCTACGGGGAGTCCACCACCGATTACTTTACCAAGACACGTCAAATCCGGTGTAACACCGAATCGACCTTGTGCACAGTTAAGCCCTACACGGAACCCGGTCATCACTTCATCAAAGATCAGCAGGCTTCCGTACTCCGTCGTCACACTGCGTAAACCTTCCAGGAATCCGGTAGCTGGAGGTACAACCCCCATATTCCCTGCCACAGGCTCAACAATAACTGCGGCGATCTCTTCACCAAATCGTTCAAAAGCAAGTTGAACAGACTGCAAATCATTGTATGGTACCGTGATCGTATTCAGGGCGACTCCTTCAGGTACTCCCGGGCTATCCGGCAGACCCAGCGTTGCCACTCCTGATCCAGCCTTAATCAACAAGCTATCTGCATGTCCGTGATAAGAGCCTTCGAATTTCAAAATTTTACTGCGTCCTGTTACCCCGCGTGCCAATCGAATCGCACTCATTGTTGCTTCCGTACCGGAATTCACCATACGCACGATATCGATGGAAGGTACACGCTCACATACAAGCTTAGCCATTTCTGTCTCAAGCAGAGTAGGAGCACCAAAGCTTGTTCCTTTCAGAGCTGTCTCTCGAAGCGCCTCCACGACCTCGGGATGAGCATGTCCCATGATCAGTGGTCCCCATGACCCTACATAATCAATAAACACGTTACCATCGATATCATAAATCTTGGAGCCCTCTCCGCGTTCAGCATAGATTGGGGTAAGTCCCACAGATTTGAACGCTCGAACTGGGCTATTCACCCCACCAGGTATGTACTTCTTAGCTTCCTCAAATGCGCTACGTGAGCGCTCATCTTTACGGTGATTGCCTTGTTGTACGGTCATTGAACATCCTCCTTAATGTGAGGACCTGCTTTCAAGAAAGGATTCAGCTCGGTTACAGCTGCATGAATTTCTTAAAAAAGCAGGACCTATGAGTCGTATTCGTGTATTTGTAGACATCAACACACGCTACTGGTTCCGTGAGATGGACATCGACTTATTTTTCAGTCAGCCACCGGGAAGCATCTTTAGCATAATAAGTGATAATCATATCCGCTCCCGCACGTTTCATGCTAAGCAAGATTTCCATCGCTACCTTCTTCTCGTCGATCCAGCCCTGAATTGCGGCTGCCTTCACCATTGCGTACTCTCCGCTTACGTTGTAGGCAACCAGTGGAAGATCAAATTGATCTTTAATCGTGCGCATGATGTCCAGGTAAGACAATGATGGTTTGACCATCAGCATATCGGCTCCTTCCAGCACATCGGTCTCCGCTTCGCGCAGCGCTTCCCGGGCATTCGCCGGATCCATCTGATATGACTTTCGATCTCCGAATTGCGGCGTTGAATCTGCCGCTTCACGGAATGGGCCGTAGAACGCCGAAGCATATTTTACTGAATAGGACATGATGGGGATATGGCTGAATCCATTCTCATCTAGACCTGCACGAATCGCCTGAACAAAACCATCCATCATATTGGATGGTGCGATAATGTCTGCGCCTGCCTTGGCCTGGGATACCGCTGTTTTCACCAGCAGCTCCAGCGATTCGTCATTCAGAACATCACCGCAGATATGTCCATCAATCTCCGTAGTATGCACCACGCCACAGTGCCCGTGATCGGTGAACTCACATAAACAAGTATCTGCGATCACCAGCAACTCAGGATACCAGGACTTGATTAGTCTCGTAGCTTCCTGCACAATGCCGTCCTCTGCAAAACCGGACGAACCTACGCTATCTTTTATTTCGGGAATACCGAACAACAATACAGCCGGAATACCCAATTCAGCTATTTCTTTTACTTCTTCCTGTAATCGATCTAGTGAGAAACGGAATACACCTGGCATCGACTTAATCTCAGACTTTACATTTGTACCATATGTGACATAGATCGGTTGGATGAAATCCTCCACATTCAGGTGTGTCTCTCTCACCATGTTGCGAATGCCTGCCGATTGACGTAAACGGCGATGACGTACAATTGGAAAACCCATTTATAACCTACCTCCCTGAAATTTCATACTGTAAAAAGGGGAAGCGCGCTGTTTCTTCTCGAATTCAGCACGCTCCATATATTCAGCCGAAGCCTGTCTTGTCACGATAACCATCGTGTACTTCAATTGCTTATATAACGATATAACTCTGTTATGGATACATTCTCATTCAACCTATTTGTTTGCTTTTATAGCGTCACCCGTTCGTTTCCACTCGCATAAAACATCAATCAGGCTGGGGATCGTAGCTTCCTTCGCCATCATTGTGACTTGCAGTCCAGCAGCCTCCGCAGTCTTGGCTGTGAGCGGACCGATACAAGCAACCTCTACTGCCTTCAGCAATGCCAGGGGATCTTCCACACCCATTCTTTCCAACATCTTCATGAAATTCGTCACGGTGGATGAGCTTGTAAAGGTCATCGCATGGATGCCGCCCTCTTCAAGCAGTTTTAGCAATTCATCGTCTTCTTCACCCGCAAGGATCGTATCATAGATAATGGCCTCGGTAACGTGCAATCCTCGCTCCCTCAATTGCTCCGGCAACCACGAACGCGCGAGGTCTCCATGAGGAATCAATACCTTCTCCCCTGCCTTAAGCTCACTTTCAAATGTTTCAAACATGCCCTCCGCTTGAAATGGTCCTTCGACAACTTCAGGCGCGATACCATGCTTGCGCAGAGCATCCGCTGTGGATGGCCCCACTGCAGCAATTCTTGCTTGATGGAGAGAGCGAATATCCTTACCTTCGATCTCGAGATGACGGAAGAAAAACTCTACACCGTTGACACTTGTAAAAAAGACCCAATCAAATGTATTTAACACCTGTAATGCATCTTTGACACTTTGTTTGGACGATTCACTGGAAGGCATCACGGTCTCAATGACTGGAAACTCATACGGTTCACCGCCCAATTCCTCAATTCGATTCACCAGTTCACTCGCCTGACTTCGAGCACGAGTCACCAAAATACGTTTACCAAACAATGGCATCACTTCTGCCCATTTCAATTGCTCACGCTGATTGACAACCTCACCAACCACAATGACAGCTGGTGGTTGGAAATTCGCCTCAATCACCTTCGCTTCGATATTTTCCAACGTACCAGTGATAGTGTCCTGTTCTGCTCGTGTTCCCCATCGTACAAGTGCCACAGGTGTGTTTGCTGGACGACCATGACGAATAAGCTGATCGCTGATATAGCCAATCTTGGCAACACCCATCATAAATACCAGTGTGCCCGTAGCATTCGTTACTTTATCCCAATGAATGCTTCGATCTAGCTTGTCGGGGCTCTCGTGCCCCGTAATGATGGAAATCGAGGATGCATAATCACGATGTGTCACTGGGATACCCGCATACGCTGGCACGCTAATTGCTGCGGTTACACCAGGTATAATCTCAAATGGAATGCCGTTTTTGTGCAGCAATTCCGCTTCTTCACCTACCCGGCCAAAAATCGTCGGGTCTCCCCCTTTTAGGCGCACAACAACTTTGCCTTCCAGTGCGAGATCAACTAGTAGCTGATTAATCTCTTCCTGTTTCATCGTATGTCGATCTGGTCGTTTACCCACATAAATTTTCACTGCGCCGGGTTTCATAAGTTTCAGCAATCGTGGACTCGCGAGCCGATCGTATACCACCGCATCTGCCTTGCCAATCGTCTCCCATCCTTTTACCGTAATCAGCCTTGCATCCCCAGGACCTGCGCCTACCAAAAAGACCTTCCCCGCCATGCCTTCATCCCCTAACTTCTGCCAGAATCTGTTCCGCTCCGCGTTCAATCAATCTCCAGGCAACTTCTTCTCCCAAACGAACCGGATCTTTGCCGCTCAACGTTTCTTTAAGAATTAGTCCACCGTCCGGCGTACCAACCATACCTGTTAATTGTAACTTGTTTTCACCGTTCAGGGAAACTACATCTTGTTCTGGCTCCCATATCGCATGAGCACCGATAGGTACCTGACAACCTCCATTCAACACGCTGAGGAAGCGACGTTCGGCCATTACCGGTGATGCTGTTGCCGGATCATTATATAGAGACAGCAGATGCAACAATTCCTCATCATCTTCTCGGCATTCAATACCAAGGGCTCCTTGTCCTACCGCAGGAAGGCAGGCTTCCTCAGACAAATATTCCGTAATCCGATCCTCCCAGCCCATTCGATATAATCCCGCTGCAGCCAATATAATAGCGTCCAACCCTTCCGTTTCAAGTTTACGCAAACGTGAGTCGATATTACCGCGAATAGATTCCAGCTGCAGGTCTGGACGGTAAGACTTCAGCTGACTTGATCTGCGCAAACTGCTTGTTCCAACCCGCGCGCCTTCTGGCAATTGATCCAGTGTAAGCCCATTGCGAGACACAAGCGCATCCCGTGGATCCGCTCGCCGAGGAACAGCACCGTTAACCAGACCTTCTGGCAACTCGGAAGGCATGTCCTTCATGCTGTGCACAGCCATATCAATGGTGCAATCCAGCATCGCCTGTTCGATCTCTTTAACAAACAATCCTTTGCCCCCCACCTTGGACAAGGTGACATCCAAAATGAGATCTCCCTTCGTGACAATCTTATGTACCTCAAAGTCAAATGCTAAACCTTCCCGCTCACAAATATCTCGTAGATCCTGAATCACGTATCCGGTCTGAGTTAACGCCAGAGCACTCTGCCTGCTGCCCACTTTAATTGTACGCATATCTATATTTCCTCCTGATTACGGGATATCCAATTCCCGATTTCTTCTTCGGTCCACCACTGAAATTCACCTGTTCGTATTTTCTCCAGTATGTCCATCTCCGTCAATCGCCGCAGAAGCGTTCTTCTTGTGGCAGAAGGCAGTTCGCGGGATTTAATCTCCATTCTCATCTGATGTAAAAAATCAAGATAGACCTCGTATTCATCTCCAAACTGCTGTTCCAATAAAGCACGAATCTCGGCTGCTGCTGCTGGTCCTGCACCAGAAGTCGAGATCGCGATGCTTAATCGTCCTCGTCTAACCACACTCGGCGTGATAAAGCTGCTGTTGCCGGAAGATATGGCATCATTCACGAGTATTGTCTCTGCCTCAGCTTCCTGTACCACTACCCTATTAACTTGCGGATCATCAGTAGCTGCATATACGAGAAAGGCCCCCCGCAAATCTCCATTGCGGTAGGACCGAGCTATCCACTCCATTCGGGATTCTTGATGTAATTGTTGTAGATCCGGCGTAAGCCGAGGACTAATCACTGTAATTTGAGCCTTAGCCTCCAGCAACCCCTTTACCTTACGCTCAGCAACAATCCCCCCGCCGATTACGAAGACTGACTTACCTGAAGTATTCACATAAATCGGCGTGTAGTGTTCCATACCTCTTCACTCTCCCGTCCAGCGATGAAACGCTGAGTAAGCATTGGATAAAAAACTGAGGATAATTAGCGCATATCCAACCAATGTCCATTTAGACATAATGATCATCGAGAATTGTTTTCTTCTCTTTACTACAAAATAGGCAACATAGATGGCAATTGCCAGACCTGTGGCAATCACCTTCAGGTCTAGAAGCAGATGCCAACGTCGTTCCGCTACTATGGACAAAACTGCTAACACAACCGATACACCAAGAAGAGGGGTTCCGATCAATGTAGCACCGTCCATATACTTTCCGATAACCTCCAGGCTTGGCAGGCGTCGTACGGTATCATTCCACTTTTTATTCTTGAGTTTGTGATGAAGGAACAAATACAGCAGTGCCAATACTGCAGCAACCGTTAAAGCAGCAAAGCCTAGATTAGCCAGCGTTATGTGCATAATCAGCAGACCATGAACTGTCTGCCAGTTATGAAGAGAGATCTCCCCTGCTGTAAACCACAATCGATTCAACACTGTCACCGAAAATCCAACGATGTTAAGCAGCAGAATGACAAATTCCGAACGCTGAATTCGGGTCATAATTAGCGATATCAGCACAATACTGAAAGAGAAAATAAACAGAAAGTCAAAAGTATTATAAATAGGGAAGTGGCCTTCCATCCACATCCGTATAATAACATGGGTTACCTGTAGTCCCCAAACAACAACAAGAAACCCTGTGCCTGTCCGCTTCGCCCCCGCATTGCGTCGAATGCAGTCCGAGAAATAGAACAGTAGGCTCAGGGCATACATATAGATCAAAACTTCATAGACTTGTTCAGCAAGGGTCAAGCTGCCCACCTGCCTTATACGCCTGCCGGAACATAAGCCGGCACGGGTTCTTGCCGGTTTTCATTAAGGTGAACAGCTGGTTTGCCCAGAGCAGTTGCGTCACTCTGATTCACCTTTTCAGCAGCCGTCTCCACCGCATCTTCCAGTGCAAAAATCTGGGTGAACATGCGTAGAGCTTCATCACCTTGCTTCGTACCTGCCATTTCCTTAATCCGGTTAATCGGATCAGTTGTCATTTGATTTACAATACTTTTCGTTAGACGACGAATGACTTTGCGTTGATGTTCATCCAGCTCTGGCAGCTTATTAAACAGACTATCCATCGTTTCTTCATGAATAGACACGCCTTTTTCCTGCAATGCTCGAATGACCGGACGAACGCCGAGTGTTCTGAGCCATTGATAATAGTCTTCCATCTCCAGCTCAATCATTCTCTCAATTTTGGCCGCTTCAACTTTGCGCATCTCCAGATTGCTCTCCACAATCCCTTCCAGGTCGTCGATATCATAAAGAAATACATTGGAAATCTCTCCAATGGCTGGATCGATATCCCGCGGTACCGCAATGTCAATTAAAAACAGCGGTCGTGACTGTCGACGCTTCATGCTTTCGCGAACAGTTATTGCATCCAACACATAACGTTCTGCCCCTGTAGAGCTGATAACGATGTCAACCTCACTCAGTCTTGCAAGTGCCTGCTCCATCGTGCAAGGGGTTCCTCGAAATTTGCTAGCTAGCTCTTCGGCTCTGGCCAGCGTACGATTGGCTACGATCACTTCCGATGCTCCATTGGCATACAGATGCTTGACCGTAAGTTCACTCATTTTGCCGGCACCCAATATAAGTACCTTTTTGTCTGTGAACTTTCCAAAGATCCGCTTGCCGAGTTCTACTGCTGCATAACTGACAGACACAGCACTTTCCCCGATGGATGTCTCCGAATGTGCCCGCTTGCCCAGGGTTACCGCCTGTTTAAACAGCTTGTTAAACCAGGTGCCTGTAGACTTCTCTTCTTGCGCTTTGAAAAAAGCCTGTTTAACCTGACCCAAAATCTGAGTCTCTCCGATGACCATCGAATCCAGTCCACAGATCACTCGGAACAGATGACGCATAGCTTGGTCATCTTCATATATATATAAGTGTTGCGTGAATTCTTCACGTGGAACGTTAAACCATTGCTCCATGAATGTTCGAATAAAATAACCGCACATGTGAAGACGGTCGACCACAACGTACAGTTCCGTACGATTACAAGTGGTTACGATTACACCTTCCAATACACTCTTGGTCAGCTTGAGCTGCTGCAGCGCTTCAGACAAGTCCTTTTCTGCAAATGTGAATCGTTCTCTGACCCCTACAGGCGCCGTGCGATAATTCAAACCAACAACAACGATGTGCATTGCAAGTTCACCTGCCTAATAAATTTCCAATCAAAGTGCTTACTGTATAAGTGTATCCAGTTAAGATTGACATAGTTAATTATATCACACATCAAGTCCATCACTCGCTCATTTTTATGAAATGTTTATGAAATCACGATGATGATTTATCATATGCATTGTCATTTATTGTAGTGTCTCACCATTATCCTCCGTTATACGCGAAATGATTAAACGACATAAATTCATATTTATAACAAATAGCCATGGAAACCTTCCATGACTATCTAGGTGTAGAAACATGATGTGTTCTTTAATTGTTAGTGCTTCTCTTGCTGAATCGCATCAACCACTTCATTCTCTGAATCGGATTCCACGGGCGCATACTTATCTATGCGAGCATGACGCGTAATGATATCCCACAGTTCTTCCTTGCCCAGACCTTCCTCAGATGAAAAAGGCACAAATAAGTCGCCAGAGCGAAGACCCAGAGCTTCCTTGATCATTTTAATATGTTTGGCTCTACGTGTCTTCGGAATCTTGTCCATCTTCGTAGCAACAACGACCAATGGTAATCCATGATGGCGCAGCCACTCATTCATCATCTTGTCGTCCTTAGACGGCTCATGTCTCATGTCTACCATCTGCATGACAAGTTTCAACTCATCACGTTGCAGTAAGTACTTCTCCATCATTTTACCCCAGGCAAAACGTTGCTCTTTGGACACCTTCGCGTACCCGTAGCCTGGAAAATCGACGAAATATAGATCCTGATTAATCTTGTAGTAGTTCAGCTGCTGGGTTTTACCCGGAGTCGCGCTTGTACGCGCCAGAT
Source organism: Paenibacillus sp. (assembly GCA_017512705.1). GTDB lineage: Bacteria > Bacillota > Bacilli > Paenibacillales > Paenibacillaceae > Paenibacillus. The sequence continues at coordinate 11,574 of JAFWEX010000077.1, read as the reverse complement.
TTTTACGATTAATCAACCGATTAATCAGTGACGACTTACCTACATTGGAACGCCCAGCAAGGGCAATCTCTGGCAAGCCGTCATCTGGATATTGTTCAGGCCGAACGGCACTAATAATAAATTCAGATTGATTCACTTTCAAATTGCATCTTTCCTCTCTTGAACTCCTGTCCTGCGAATATAACATATCTACAATCCATCTCGTATTATGCCATCATTCCCTCTATCATACCAAAAAAACGACTGTTGTACTCGAAAAAACGATGGTGATATACAAAAAAAAGTATGCTACTACGCCAAAATCATATCGGTTCTCAATAAAAAACCGTTCTGTGGAAGCCAAAAGCTCCGCAGAACGGTTTACTCTTCATATTATACCTCTGGATATGGAATTACAGACGAATGCCTGCCTGTTCGACCAGTGCATGCTGCAGCACCTGATCCATATGGGCTACGGGCACAAATTCCACATCTTCCTTGATACTGTCCGGAATGTCGCGCAGATCACGTTCGTTATCCTTAGGCAGTAATATCTTTTTATAACCTGCGCGGTGGGCAGCGAGCGACTTTTCTTTCAATCCGCCAATTGGCAGCACCCGTCCGCGCAGTGTGATTTCACCAGTCATGGCAACGTCCTTGGACACATGTTTGTTCGTCAAGGCCGATATCAACGCAGTTGCCATCGTAATCCCCGCAGATGGACCATCTTTCGGAATAGCACCTTCCGGTACATGGATGTGAATGTCATTTTTCTCATGAAAATCAGCGGCGATACCCAGCTGTGCTGCTTTGGATCTCGTATAACTGAAGGCTGCCTGAGCTGATTCTTTCATTACATCGCCCAGTTTCCCTGTCAGGGTCAACTTGCCTGTTCCAGGCACGACAGTTACTTCAATAACAAGCGTATCCCCGCCTACTTCAGTCCATGCCAGCCCTGTAACCGTGCCAATCTGATCTTCCAGCTCCGCCATACCATAGCGGAATTTGCCAGGACCCAGATATTCTTTGACATCATCCGGTGTGATGACAATCTGACCTTCTGCACCGGACACGATATTTTTAGCCGCCTTCCGGCACAATGATGCCATCTGCTGTTCCAGGTTCCGCACACCAGACTCACGTGTATATTCACGAATGACTTTCAGCAGACTCTCCTCTGGTATTTGCAACTGTTCTTCTTCCAGACCGTGATCCTTCTTCTGTTTAGGGAGCAAATATTTTTTGGATATTTGCAGTTTCTCCAGTTCGGTATACCCTGGGATATTCAGCATTTCCATACGATCTAGGAGAGGACGCGGAATGTTGTGCACAGTATTCGCTGTAGTTACAAACATAACGTTCGATAAGTCAAATGGCAGCTCCACAAAGTGGTCACTAAACGTATTGTTTTGCTCGGGATCCAGCACCTCAAGCAATGCAGCTGAAGGGTCTCCACGGAAGTCGGAAGCCATCTTGTCGATCTCATCCAGTAAAAATACAGGATTAAGTGATCCTGCTGTTTTCATCCCCTGGATTATGCGACCTGGCATCGCTCCCACATAGGTACGACGGTGTCCACGAATCTCCGCTTCATCCCGCACACCACCGAGTGAGATACGTACGAACTCCCGTCCCAGTGATCTTGCGATCGAACGAGCAAGAGAAGTTTTACCTACCCCTGGTGGTCCAACTAGGCACAGGATTGGACCTTTCAACTTCTTGACGAGCTTCTGCACGGCCAGATATTCCAGTACACGCTCTTTAGGTTTCTCCAAACCGTAATGATCTGCATTAAGCACATCTTCAGCTTTCTGGATATCTAGATCATCCTCGGTCATCTGGCTCCAAGGCAGGGCAAGCAGCCAATCCACATAGTTACGGATGACGCCTCCCTCCGCAGAACTAGCCGGCATTTTCTCCAGTCGATCAATTTCCTTCTCGACCTTTTCTTTTACCTTGTCCGGCAGGCCAAGACTTTCCATCTGATTGCGAAGTTCTTCCACTTCGCCTGCACGGCCCTCTTTTTCACCGAGTTCCTTCTGGATCGCTTTCATCTGCTCACGCAAGTAGTATTCCTTCTGAGTCTTCTCCATCTGTTTCTTCACACGCTGGCTGATCTTGCGTTCAAGTTCAAGCACTTCGCGTTCATTATTCAAGATGTCCAGGAGTTTCTCCAGACGCTCGCGAACGTCGATGGTCTCCAAAATTTCTTGTTTATCCTTGATCTTCAAAGACAGATGACTTGTGATCACGTCTGCTAGACGCCCCGGCTCTTCAATGTCGGACACGGCCGCCAGTGTCTCAGGGGTTACTTTTTTGGACAGATTAATATAACTCTCGAACTGGTTCAGAACGGTACGCATGAGGGCGTCCGTCTCTGGGTGTACAGTATCATCCTCAGGCAACTCCTGTGCGAGCACCTCGTAATAATCTTCGTTGTCCGTATATTCAATAATTTCAGCCCGTTCCAAGCCCTCCACAAGCACTCGAATCGTTCCATTGGGCAGCTTCAGCATCTGTCTAACCTTAGCTACGGTCCCAATTCGAAATATATCCTCTCGTATGGGTTCTTCAATATTTACCTCGGCTTGGGAACATAGGAGAATCAAATGTTCTTCTACCATCGCTTTTTCTAAAGCCTTGACCGATTTCTCCCGGCCCACATCGAGATGCAGCACCATACTCGGGTAGACGAGAAGTCCTCTTAAAGGCAGTAAAGGAAAACGACGACCTTTCGTTTTGCTCGGTCCCATCGCTTTCGCACCTCCAATGGCTCTCAGGTTGTAGTCATCCATTATTCTATCAAATGTTCACATAAAAAACCAATGAAGGGAAGCTCTTAGCAGCCGCCTGAATCTGTTACCTTTCCCTGACGAGGTGACTCTGCACGCAAAAAAGAGGCCGATGCCGGAGGGAACACCTCGGGCTTGGGTGGCGCAATCTCTTCCGCTACTACCTGTGATTGTTCGATTTGTGATGCTTCCGGTTTCCAATCGAACACCTCGCGAAACACATCCTGAACGGTATCTACTGGGATCACTCGCAAGCCTTCCAGATTATCAAAAATAGACTGCCAATTCTCAGCCGGTATAATGACCGTCTTCGCACCAGCCTGAAAAGCCGCCTCTACCTTCGCTAGTACACCGCCAATCGGCTTGACACGGCCGTGGATACTAATCTCGCCCGTCATTGCAATTTCATGGTCTATAGGACGCCCCTGAATGGCAGAAGTAATCGCTGTTGCCATAGCTATACCAGCGGATGGACCATCGATCGGCGTGCCTCCTGGAAAATTCACATGTAAATCGTAATCACTCGTGCGGATTCCCATCGCTTTTAATACGGTTAACACATTTTCAACCGAGCCCTTAGCCATACTTTTCCGCCGGAGTGTACGGGAACCGCCTCCAATCTCTTCCTCATCCACTACACCCGTGATGTTGATACGACCTTGCTCTTTCGGTGCGGGAACGGCTGACACCTCGATCTCCAGAATCGTGCCCATGTTCGGCCCGTATACGGCGAGTCCATTGACAAAACCAACCTGCGGCTTGGAAGGAACCTTGCGATCCGGTCTAGGCTGGATCTGACTGCTTCCTGCTACCCACTCCACATCAGAAGCCTGAAGTGTTTCACGCTTTTCGGTGAGTGCAAGTCCAGCTGCCAGTTGAATGATGTTGACCGCTTCCCGTCCGTTGGTCGCATATCGCTTGACCACTTCCACGGCATCCGGGCAAGGACTAAACCCAATTTTCTGCACGGCATCCTCCGCAATTTCCCCAATCTCTTCTGGTAACAATGGACGGAAATAGACCTCCATGCACCGCGAACGTAGTGCAGGAGGAAGCTCATGAGGAGAGCGTGTCGTTGCTCCAACAAGACGAAAATCGGCCGGCAATCCATTCTGGAAAATATCGTGGATATAAGCAGGAGTATGCGTATCTTCCGAGTTATAGTACGCACTTTCCAAAAAGACCTTGCGGTCTTCCAGCACTTTCAACAGCTTATTCATCTGAATAGAATGTAATTCTCCAATTTCATCAATAAATAACATACCGCCATGTGCTTTAGTCACTGCTCCTGGCTTCGGTTGTGGAATCCCCGCAACCCCCATCGCTCCCGCTCCCTGATAGATCGGATCATGAACCGAACCAATCAGCGGATCAGCAATACCTCGCTCATCAAAACGAGCCGTGGTCGCATCCAGCTCCGTGAATTTAGCATCTGCCTTGAAAGGAGAGGCTGGATTTTTTTTGGCCTCTTCTAGCACAACCCTTGCAGCTGCCGTTTTACCTACTCCCGGCGGACCATAAATGATTACATGCTGTGGATTACCACTGCATAAAGCCGCTTTGAGGGCACGTAATCCATCTTTTTGTCCAACAATATCGTTAATCGTTGCTGGACGTGTCTTCTCTGCCAGCGGTTTGGTCAGCGAGATCGAACGCAGCTTGCGCAGCTTCTCTAGTTCTTTTCGCGATTCACGTTCAACCGCAGTTCTGTTTGTTTTCTGGCCTCGAAGCAGATTCCAAAAATATAGCCCAACCACCACTCCAAAAAATAACTGTATCATCATGAATACCATGCCAAGCTCACCCATAATTCAACATCCTCCTGTTCTATCCTTCTTCTCATCTGTGTCATGCTAATACTTGGTAGTATAGCCTTTTCAGCGAGACGTAAACGGAACAAGCAGAATTTGTACCAGAGAATTTGTTCGATTCCACGTAAAAAGCCCGCCAAGAACGGCGGGCCTCCACTTTACAACTTATAAAAAATCAATGTCACCAGAATATAAGCATAGGAATCTGTTGAATATGCTTGTACTTGTACATAAAAGATTCAATCGTAATTAGTGCGAGCGTCCGGGGATGACACCTGTCTCTTCATACACTTCGACGATCTTGTCGATCTCTTTCTTCAGTTCCTCTACCATGGTCTCTTCTGGTACTTTACGAATCATCTCACCATGACGGAACAAGAGACCTTCACCACGAGCACCAGCAATACCGATATCTGCTTCTTTCGCTTCACCTGGACCATTAACCGCACAGCCAAGTACGGATACTTTAATCGGTACCTTTAACTTTGAGATATACTCTTCCACTTCATTAGCGATAGAGAAGAGGTCAATATCTAGACGTCCACATGTTGGACATGAGATAAGTGTAGCAGCATTAGTAATCAGTCCAAATGTTTTGAGCAGATCGCGAGCTACTTTGATCTCTTCTACTGGATCTGCACTCAGCGAGATACGCATGGTAGAACCAATGCCCATAGAAAGCAAAGCTCCCATGCCGGCTGAACTTTTGACCGTTCCAGAGAAAAGCGTGCCTGCTTCAGTAATCCCCAGATGTAATGGATATGGAATGATCTGTGCCGCCTTAGTGTATGCTTCAATCGCCATCGGCACATCTGATGCCTTAAGGGATACGATGATATCATGGAAATCAAGCTCTTCCAGGATACCGATGTGGTACAACGCGCTTTCAACCATAGCATCGGCTGTTGGATAACCGTACTTTTCGAGCAAGTGGTTCTCAAGAGAACCCGCATTTACCCCAATTCGAATCGGAATACCTTTATCTTTACAAGCTTTAACAACTTCTTCGACTTTGGCACGTTTACCGATGTTACCAGGGTTAATCCGTACCTTATCAATTCCATTCTCAATAGCAAGCAAAGCCAGCTTATAGTTGAAATGAATATCCGCTACGAGCGGGATATGAATTTGCTTCTTAATTTCTTTAATCGCTGCCGCAGCTTCTTCATTATTCACCGTTACACGCACCACTTGGCATCCGGCTTCTTCCAGTCGCAGAATTTCTGCAACTGTCGCCTCCACGTCTGCTGTTTTAGTTGTACACATACTCTGAATAATAACTTCGTTACTGCCGCCAATAGTCAAATTCCCCACTTTTACGGGACGGGTATCTTGTCTTAAATACATGAGTGATTTCTCTCCCCACAACGTCAAAGCTCCACTCTGACAAAAGACCCTATATAAGCCTTCTGCCCAAGTGGAGAACTGACAAGTCTATATTTCAAAGATCAGCTGAAGCTGTGCCAGTTAGGCACTCTCTTCCTGCTTATCGTCCTTTGATTGGCCAAGTTCAGGCACAACTTTTTTCTCAACAACTTCTTCGGTAATGACACAGCTAGTCACGTCTTCACGTGAAGGCACTTCATACATAATTTCGAGCATAATGCCTTCAATAATTGCACGCAAACCACGTGCACCTGTGTTACGCTTGATTGCTTCTTTTGCAATCGCCAGCAAAGCGCCTGGTTCAAACACCAGATCAACATTGTCAAGCTCAAGCAGTTTTTGATACTGCTTCGTCAGCGCGTTTTTCGGCTCGGAAAGAATCCGTACCAACGTATCTTCGTCCAGTGGCTCCAACGTAGAGATCACTGGCAGACGGCCTACGAATTCCGGAATCAAACCAAATTTCAGCAAGTCTTCCGGCAATACCATACCCAGGTATTCACCCGGTTTCAAATCTTTTTGCTCCGAAACGGTGTTAAAGCCAATGACTTTTTTACCGATCCGGCGTTTGATCATCTGCTCCAGACCATCGAAGGCACCGCCGCAAATGAACAAAATGTTCGTTGTATCAATCTGAATGAACTCTTGATGTGGATGCTTACGACCACCTTGTGGCGGCACGGATGCAACTGTACCTTCAAGAATTTTCAGCAAAGCTTGCTGTACACCTTCACCGGATACGTCACGAGTAATGGACGGGTTCTCCGATTTACGTGCCACTTTATCAATTTCATCAATATAGATAATGCCGCGTTCTGCTTTTTCCACGTCATAGTCAGCTGCTTGGATCAACTTGAGCAGAATGTTCTCCACATCCTCACCCACGTATCCCGCTTCTGTCAATGAAGTCGCATCGGCAATAGCAAAAGGAACATTCAGGATTTTCGCCATCGTTTGTGCAAGCAACGTTTTACCGGAACCTGTAGGCCCTAACAGCAAAATGTTACTCTTGGAGAGCTCAACATCCTCAATTTTACTTTGTGTATTGATCCGCTTGTAGTGGTTGTACACCGCAACAGACAATGATTTTTTCGCTTGTTCCTGACCAATAACGTATTGATCGAGGATATCACGAATTTCTTTTGGTTTCGGAATGTCTTTCAGGTCCAGTTCTTCATCATGACCTAGTTCTTCCTCTACGATTTCGGTGCAAAGCTCGATACATTCATCACAGATGTATACGCCTGGTCCAGCGACCAGCTTGCGAACCTGCTCCTGAGATTTACCGCAAAAAGAGCATTTCAGTTGCCCTTTCTCATCGTTAAATTTAAACATGAAACCACCCCTTTAGGAATTGATCGGTCTGCTGAGCACCTGGTCAATAATGCCGTACGTTTTCGCTTCTTCAACACTCATGAAAAAGTCACGGTCTGTATCCCGCTCAATTTTATCAAGGGGCTGACCTGTACGATCAACATATATTTGATTCAGTTTCTGACGAGTTTTAATGATCCATTCTGCGTGGATTTTAATATCCGCAGCCTGTCCCTGAACGCCGCCAAGCGGCTGGTGAATCATGACTTCGCTGTTCGTAAGCGCATATCTTTTACCAGGAGCACCTGCGGTCAGTAACAGAGAACCCATGCTCGCTGCCATTCCTACACAAATGGTTGATACATCCGGCTGGATAAATTGCATCGTATCGTATATACCCATCCCTGCCGTAACAGAACCACCAGGTGAATTAATGTACAAGCTGATATCCTTCTCGGGATCATCGGCTGCCAAGAACAAAAGCTGAGCTATGACAAGATTGGCTACATCGTCATCAATCGCACTGGTCAGAAAAATAATGCGATCCTTCAGCAAACGTGAATATATATCGTAAGAACGCTCGCCTCTATTGGTTTGTTCAACAACCATTGGCACCAGACTCATGAGACCAACCTCTTTTCTACATGTAATTAGACATAGGCTGACTGTAAAGCAAACCCAAAATTATTTTAACATGTTCCTGTGACAATGTCATTTTTCAAGAATCACGTCATCTTAAGGATGTTTACGATTTAGCCTGATCATATTTAACCATGTTTTCTATGTATGTGCAAATTACATCCATCCTATGCCGTCTAGGCCTTTTTTATTTTATACCCAGGCTAAATGGTATGAAATTCACAAAAATGGGCAACATGCCACGAAAAACATATCAACATCCATATCATTACTCATTTTTCAATAAAATGGATGCATCAATTTAAAAATAAGGCACGCAATGATTCACGTGCCTTATCATTTATGAAGCTGTCACATTCGCACAGCTTGTCTTATTTTTTGTCAGCTTTTGCAGGAGCTTCCTCAGCTGGAGCTTCAACCGGCTCAACAACTTTGCTGTTCTCCACGAGAACGTCGATTGTTTTGCGCAGTTTCACTTCATCACGAAGACTATCGAGGGAACCATTACCTTCAAGGATGCCACGGATCTCTTCAGCAGGACGCTTGTAAGATTCAGCCATTTTCTCGAGTTCTTGATTCACTTCTTCATCCGAAACTTCGATCTTTTCTGCGTTACCTACTGCTTCAAGCACCAGGTTGTTACGAACGCGTTTCGCAGCATCATCTTGCATTTGTGCTCTCAAGTCAGCTTGTGTCTGACCGGAGAAGCTCAAGAACATCTCAAGGTTCATTCCTTGGTTGCGAAGACGGTTGTCGAAATCGCGCATCATGTTCTGTACTTCGCTGTCTACCATTGCAGAAGGGATGTCCACTTCAGCGTTTTCAGCTACTTTTTCTACAACTGCATTTTCCTGTGCAGCTTTGAACTCATCTGCTTTACGGGATTCCAGTTGTGTTTTGAGATCAGCTTTGTACTCTTCCAGTGTATCGAATTCACTAACATCTTTAGCAAACTCATCATCCAGCTCTGGAAGCTGTTTGCGTTTGATTTCATGAACTTTCACTTTGAATACCGCTTGTTTACCAGCCAATTCAGCTGCATGGTAGCTCTCTGGGAAAGTTACTTCCACGTCTTTGAAGTCACCTGTGGACAAGCCAACAACTTGCTCTTCAAATCCAGGGATGAATGTGTTGGAACCCAGTTCCAAGGAGTAACCCTCTGCTTTACCACCTTCGAAAGGTACACCATCAACAGATCCGTCGAAGTCGATTACAGTTACGTCGCCGTTTGCTGCAGCACCTTCTTCGATAACAACCAGCTCAGCATGACGCTGTTGCAGACGCTCCAGCTCTTCTGCTACTTCAGCATCAGTAACTTCACCTTTAGCTACAGCAACTTCGATTCCTTTGTAGTCACCCAAGGTAACTTCTGGTTTCACTGTTACTTTCGCTTTAAATTTGAAGGATTGTCCTTTAGCGAATTGCTCGATGTCTACATCAGGACGATCGACTGGGAAGATATCCGTTTGATCAATCGCTTCTGTATAAGCTTCAGGAAGCAAAATGTCGATCGCATCTTGATAAAGGCTCTCTACTCCGAAACGAGCTTCAAAGATTGGACGTGGCACTTTACCTTTACGGAATCCAGGTACGTTTGCTTGTTTTACTACTTTATTAAAAGCTTTATCGAGTGCTTCAGTTACACGATCAGCACTGACTTCAACCTCAAGAACCCCAAGGTTCTTCTCTATCTTTTCCCAAGTTGCTTTCATTGTATACTTTCCCCTCCAAAATTCACATGTTCACGTAGGCAATCACGCACAAAATAACCATTTTAGTATAAACAAGTTTACATTCTTTTTCAAGAGGATTCCCTTGATACCATTTAAGGTAAACGTTTTAAGCCTTAATGTCCATCTAAACCGGCAGAAACAAACTGTTTTATGGAGCGATAAGCTTGCTCCAGCCGAAACCTCATCGCACCTGTCACAGCGTACATCGAGCGTGTACTCTCTTCATCATGGGAGCCACCAAGGCTGTCTGCCACTGTCATATGTAGTGCGGCGGCCCAAATATCTGCCATAGCATCATTTTGTTCCAACATAGACTGGTAATCCCGAGTTCCATAGACGGCCATAACATATTGTATCCACAGTTCCTGAGCAAAATAAAATAGAGTAGGTTCATGAACCTCCGTCTGATCTGCTACTCGTTCCAGAATCTGCACAATCGGAAGCGGGAACTCTTCTGGTTTAAGCGGAACGTCAGCAAGATCAATCTCTACTTCTTCGTCGCCTCTTGTGAACCGAACGATGTCTTGCCGGCCTCTGCGGCGAAGAGTTTGAAGCACCCTAAACTGTAACAACGGATGAAGCGCTTTGGTCTGAAGCCACTGAACCAGCTCTTCATCTACCTTGGGAACATCCAGGAATGCCAGTTGTTCCAGCGCCAGCATGGTTTGTTCGGACAGTGGTCCTTCCATAACTGTGCGTAGCAACTTATCAACATAACCGTCGTCTTGCGCAAGTTTGGACTTGGCGTGTTGTCTGGCCATCTCTTCCTCGCTGACGTCCTCTTCCTCTTCTTCAGGTATGGTCGGCGTATCCATTCCTTCATATTGAGGAAACGCCGCCTGCAACCACTCCAGCAAAGCCCGCCACTCATCATAGTGACGCTCTTCTTGCCCTTGGCATTGCAGCAAAAAGCGAAGCAATTCCATTGCTTCACTATAACGTTCATTTTCAAGCATAACCGTCAGTTGGATCTGATAATAGTCCAGCGTCTTTGGAAACAGCACGATCTTATTGTTGTGCTCATTGTCCGGGGTCGTGGATTCCTTGATAGGAGCACCTCCTCTGTTCCTGAATCTCCAGCGGGAATCGACCATGAATAGATATATATCAAAGAATATGGATCTATTTTCTAAGTTCTTCTGATATTCTAACATAACCCTAATTAGAAAGAAAAAAACGTTGCGGCCGCCAAATATCATATCCGAAAATGAACCAAAAATAAAACAATTGATATTATTTTTTATTTATGATAAAATCATTTTTGCTTGAAAAAATTCATGTCTCAGTAGCTCAGCAGGATAGAGCAACGGCCTTCTAAGCCGTCGGTCGGGGGTTCGAATCCCTCCTGGGACGTCATGAAAGAAGCTTCCTTCGGGGAGCTTCTTTTGCGTTCTGGGGATAAGAACCCCAACGGTTCGTCGAAGCATAGGCTTCGTTAGCATTAACAGCGCAGTCTCGACTGCAAGGAGAGTATCCCTCCTGGGACGTCAAGTAAGAAGCTTCCTTCGGGGAGCTTTTTTTGCGTTCTAGGGATGAGAACCCCAACGGTTCGTCGAAGCATAAGCTTCGTTAGCATATACATCGCAGTCTCGACTGTAAGGAGAGTATCCCTCCTGGGACGTCAAAAAAGAAGCTCCCTTCGGGGAGCTTCAGGCTGTCGAGAAAGTATCGGCAGCTATTTTTATACGCACTTATTTCAACACGGCACCGCGTTAATGTTGTATAATATAAGTAATAAACTAGATCGGGATGGTGTCTTTACATGCTACGTTCAAAACGGGAAAAGCAACAGGCTTATGAATTTGTGTCGATAGAGGATCTGGTTCCGCAAGACCATCTGCTTCGCAAGGTCGATAAGTATATTGACTTTTCATTCATTGACGAAAAGGTTCGTCCTCTTTACTGTGCAGACAACGGGCG
>JAFWEX010000076.1 GCA_017512705.1 Paenibacillus sp. | reverse complement strand
ATCCTTTTGCGATTCATCCCTTTTCGGTGTACACTAATAAAAGTGCTGTAATGCTTGACCACAAGTATAGTGTTACGTCACAACTAACCTTGCTCAAATTTGAAAGGAGTCATTTACATATGGCGAAACAAGCGAAAATTAAAATGGCAAACGGCGGAGAAGTATTGATTGACCTCTTCGATCAAGAAGCTCCAAACACCGTAGCAAACTTTGAAAAGCTGGCAAACTCTGGTTTCTATAACGGACTTGTGTTCCACCGTGTTATCCCGGGTTTTGTAGCTCAAGGCGGATGCCCTAGCGGTACAGGTACAGGCGGCCCTGGATACACAATCAACTGTGAGATTAACCCGAATAAGCATGAGCGTGGAACTCTAGCAATGGCACATGCTGGCCGCAACACAGGTGGAAGTCAGTTCTACATCTGCTACCAACCACAGCCGCATCTGGATGGACAACATACTGTTTTCGGTAAAGTAACGAAAGGTATGGAGTTTGTTGATGCTTTCGAAGGTCGCGACAAAATGGAAACGGTTGAGGTTGTAGAAGTTTAATTCAATCTTCTGAATGACCATGAGTTACCTACGGAACCCCTGATATCTTCTGTTACAGAAGTACCAGGGGTTTTGTGCATTTTTGGAAAAAATACGGTTTGATCATGTTAAAAATAAGCTTAAAGGAACTGGCGAGTACGTAAAACCTTGGTTACTCTAATTTAAAGGCGCGAATCCCGCATCATATTGAGCATCGAATGACATGGGGGATTTGCACCATGAATGAAGTACATATGTAGCAACCTTACTGTGAAAGGATGTTGTTGACTTTGAGCATGGACATGGTACAGCAACTTAAATTACTTCAGCACATTTATAGTGAGAGTGCAATTTGGGACGAGGAGCTGCGAGCTACAAGACAGACGGTGCCTGAGGATGTTTCTACAGAGCAATTACAGGCTTTAGAGGCTGCCGGACATGAACCTAATCGCTTCGAAAGACCGCAGCATGAAGAGACGATCCGAGAGCTGAGAGCTCTGGCCGAGCGTTGGACACTTCAGGATGCTGCTCAGTCTTTTGTGGCTTCTTTATGGTCTTCCCCAATGATCTGGCGTTCACTCCTTACAGGAAAACTGATAGCAGCGAGCTTACCGGATCATGAATATAAACCGTATCCTTCCAGTCATAAGTGTCAGATTTGTGGTTTGGATGTAAATGACGGTGTGGATGTATCGCTTCAGTGGTACTGGCGAATGACAAATGGCGCGCCACTGGATGGAAACATTCATGGGCATGTACTGGCTCTGAGGGAGATGGCTGCTTCGCCGGAGATGCCTGCTCCGACTGAATATGATCGCTGGACGCTCCGTGCAGTGCTGACTGTACTGCGCAATTTGCCTCCCAAAACGCGTTACAGCAAGGCTGCGGAGGCACTCAAAAAAGCACAACTACTGGCTTCCAAAAAGATATATGTATACCGTGACCTGCTCGAGACGTTGGCACTTGCAGGTATTCTGGATACACCGGAGCAACCGGGTATGATCACTGCGTTCACTAGTTATGCCGAACGTGACAAGCGACCGAATACCCGTGTTGAGGTACAAGCTCCGCTCGCATGGTGGGATTCATCTGTCGGGATTAACGAAGGGAATCTGTCGCGGATTTTCGGTGACCTCGATTGCAGTGATGTATTGATTGTGGATAAGGATAAACCGGAACCGAACCCACCCGCGAGTGAGACGGTTATCGGTGCATTCGAAAGCAGACGAAGTGTTGCCACCAAGGCCAAGGTACCTAAAAAGTCTCCAGATGCTGGCACAGGTGAGGTTCAGCCCGGAGATGTATATGCTGTAAAAGTGCTTAGTGGGGTTTGGGTCACCGTGTACTGCCATGAGGTGAAGGATAAACGTGCCATAGTTGAATACTTGGATGGTGTGTTTAAAGATATGCCTGGCAAAGAAGAGCTAATTCTGACTGTTCGACCAAGGCCCGATGAACGCTGGCAGTGTTCAGCTATTGGAATGGACTCTACAAGCTGGGTTAGGAGAGTAGCCCGGGATATGCCATCTCCTGCTGCTGACCAGCCAGCACCAACAGGTATTCCGTTCCATCCTGCAAAGGATCTAAGGCACATGGCTAGCTGGTGTTTTCCTGATCTATAGAAAATGTATCCCAGTCTTCCCGAACAAGATCCGTGTCTCGTGCGAGATGCGGATAAATAATAGATAAATGCTTATTAAAAGTTAGTATGTGACAAAAAGAAACAAAAATGAATTGATTTTTTGACACTAAAGTGCTAACATCCAATTAATAACGAAAGCGAATCCTTCAGGGCAGGGTGAAATTCCCTACCGGCGGTGATGTCATGTTGAAGCAGCGTTTATATTCAAACTTTTGCATCAACATAACAAAGTCCGTGACCTGTCTGCCTGCGGCAGATGGCTGATCTGGTGTAATTCCAGAACCGACAGTATAGTCTGGATGGGAGAAGGAGTGGGTGTATGCCAGTTAGGCTGCACTCCGCAGGAGTGATGTCGCGCAACATTCAGCAATAACTGACGTTGTGCGGGGAATGCTCGTGGTTAACGAGTTTTTTCGATGCATAATACCGTTTAATAGAGACTCTTTACCCTGTTGTTGCATGCAACTCTTTAGGTCAGATTTTGTATGCAATAAGGTATGTGTTTGTTTTCACTTGCCTGTTATAAGGTTGGATTGAGTGTCGGTATTGGTGTGTTTCATCTTTCCTACAGATGACATTAGTCTTCCATCATCCCCATCGAACGGATCGTTCGGCGGGGATTTTTTAGTACAAGATTATAACCGCGGGGTGAACGGATATGGAAATGATCAATGATGAATTTTATATGGCGTTAGCACTGGATATGGCAGAACGGGCTCAAGGGCAGACGGGCATTAATCCCGTCGTAGGATGTGTCGTTGTTAAAGATGGACGGGTCGTTGGCTTGGGAAGCCATCTGAAACGAGGTACAGGCCACGCAGAAGTACATGCACTTAATATGGCTGGAAGTGATGCAGAGGGAAGCACCGTCTATGTGACCCTTGAACCTTGCAGTCACTATGGTAAAACACCGCCTTGTAGTGAACGATTGATTCATGAGAAGGTCAAACGTGTGGTCGTCTGTTGTGAAGACCCGAACCCGCAGGTTTCTGGTACAGGCATCGGTATGTTGCGTCAACAGGGCATCGAGGTGGAAGTAGGTGTTTTGCGCGAACGCGGACGTCGGATGAATGAAAAATTTATCAAGTTTATTACCACAGGTCTTCCTTTCGTTACCCTTAAAACGGCATCTACGCTGGATGGGAAAATCGCTACGCGCAGCGGAGATAGCAAATGGATCTCCAATGAGCCGGCACGTGAGATTGTGCATGCACTACGTCATCGTCATCAAGGTATCATGGTTGGTGTAGATACGGTTATCGCCGATAATCCGGAGCTAACGACCCGTCTGCAAGTAGAGGGGATCAGCCCGGTAAGAATCGTTGTGGATTCCAAGTTGCGTCTGCCTGTAGGTTCCAAGATGGTCAAGGACGGCCTTGCGCCAACGTGGGTGCTCACGACCGACGAGGCCAGCCAGGAAGCGGCTGAACGTCTTGAAGCATACGGCGTTGAAGTGATCCGTTGCGGGCCTGGGCCACGCGTAGATTTATTGCATGGGCTGAGCAAGCTGGGAGAGCGTGAGATTGGCTCCATTCTCCTTGAGGGCGGTGGTACATTGAATGGCGCGATGTTAGAAGCGCGGCTGGTAGACCGTCTGCTCATGTTTATTGCTCCTAAAATTGTGGGTGGATATGATACCCCTGGAAGTTTCCGTTTTGAAGGTGTCGAGCGGATGAGTCAGGCGATCCAACTGCATCAGCTGGAAATTGAGCAAGTTGGAGATAATATCAGCATTGGCGGTATTCCGGTTTGGCCAGAATAGGAGGACGATAGAATGTTTACGGGTTTGGTAGAAGAAGTTGGTCAGATCCGGCGCATTGGACGTAAAGGCGAGGCTTTGGTTCTGAACATCGGTGCCTCTGTCGTATTGGAAGATCTCAAGATTGGTGACAGCGTAGCGGTGAACGGGGTCTGTCTGACTGCAACCACGCTGGAAGGTGGTGGTTTCACTGCAGATGTTATGCCTGAAACGTACCGTCATACGAATCTCAGCCAGCTTCAATCCGGCAGTAAGGTCAATCTGGAACGAGCCATGTTGTCTGGCGGACGATTCGGCGGTCATATCGTGCAGGGGCACGTGGATGGGACTGGAGTTATCGTCAGAATCACGCGAGATCAGAATGCAGTTGTGTTCGAGATCAGGCCAGATGACAGTGAACTGTTTAAATTTTTAATCCCCAAAGGCTCAGTCACTGTGGATGGGATAAGTCTAACGGTCGTGCAGGCGACCTCAGGTTCCTTCACCGTTTCAATCATCCCTCATACAATTGGAGAGACTGTATTACACGTGAAGAAGCCCGGCGATACCGTCAATATCGAATGTGATATTTTGGGCAAATATGTGGATCATCTGTTGCAGTATGGCAAGGGCCATGCGGAAACGCCAACAGGAAAACCGCGTAGCATGAGTGAGGAGTTCCTATCTAATCACGGATTCGCTTAATCCATCTATACAAAAATGAAACAGAATAAAAATGGGGAGCTTAGTTCCTTAACCGACGAAAAAATACAAAAACAAACTGTTAACAGGGGGTGCACTGATGTCAGAACAATCTCAACCATCTGTCCTTGATTCAATTGAAGAAGCTATTAACGATCTGATGCGTGGTAAACCGGTGATTGTGGTCGATGATGAAGATCGGGAGAATGAAGGTGACTTTATCGCTTTGGCGGAAAAGGCGACCCCAGAGGTAATCAATTTCATGATCACTGAAGGCAGAGGGCTGGTTTGTGTACCGATTACACAGCAGCGTGCCGACGAACTGAATTTGAAACCGATGGTGCAGCAAAATACGGATTTCCATGGCACTGCTTTCACCGTTTCGGTAGATCATATGGACACAACAACAGGCATTTCAGCGCACGAGCGTTCGATTACGGTCAAAGGTCTAATTGATGCGAATGCCAAAAGCAGTGATTTTCGCAAACCGGGTCACATGTTTCCTCTGATTGCGAAGGACGGGGGTGTCCTCCGCCGTGCTGGACATACAGAAGCAGCGGTAGATCTTGCAATCATGTGTGGGTCCTATCCCGCAGGTGTGATCTGTGAAGTGATCAAAGAAGATGGTACGATGGCACGACTTCCTGATCTGCAAGAGATTGCACGTAAACACAATCTGAAGCTAATTAGCATACAAGACATGATTCGTTACCGCAATGAAAAGGAACAGCTGGTAAAACGTGAAGTGTCTGTACGTATGCCAACGGATTTTGGAGAATTCCAGGCAGTGGCTTATACGAACGCAGTAGACCACAAAGAACATGTTGCTCTGGTTAAAGGTGAAATAGACAGCTCCAAGCCTGTCCTTGTTCGTGTTCACTCGGAATGCCTGACTGGAGATGTATTTCACTCCCACCGCTGTGATTGTGGCCCGCAGTTCGATGCAGCCTTGAAACAGATTCATGATGAAGGTAACGGCGTACTTCTCTATATGAGACAGGAAGGGCGCGGGATTGGTCTGATCAACAAACTCAAAGCGTATAAGTTGCAAGAAGAAGGGCTGGACACCGTGGATGCTAATCTGAAGCTTGGTTTTGCTGCTGATCTTCGTGATTACGGTATTGGTGCTCAAATTCTGAAAGATCTCGGTGTGCGTCAGATTCGATTGTTAACCAACAATCCACGCAAGATTAAAGGTTTGGAAGGGTATGGATTGGAAGTTGTTGAACGAGTACCCATTCAGATGAAAGAGAACGTCGATAACACTGCTTATCTTCACACCAAACAAGCGAAACTCGGTCATATGCTAGAGTTTGACGACATGGAGCAGAATGAGCATTAATTTTGAATGAACTTCAGGTTTGATTATTGGGTTTGACTGTATGTAAATAATGGATATTTCAATTGGCAGTTGTAGCACCTATAACATCAACATATTGACAGGGAGATGACGAAAATGCCTAACTATTTTGAAGGACATTTAGTATCGGAAGGTTTAAAATACGGTGTGGTTGTTGGACGTTTTAATGAATTTATTACGAGCAAACTGTTGAGTGGGGCGCTGGATGCGTTCAAACGTCACGGTGTGCAGGACAATGAAGTGGATGTGGCTTGGGTTCCAGGCGCATTTGAAATCCCGCTAATTGCACAGAAAATGGCCGAAAGCGGCAAATATGATGCGGTTATTACATTGGGCACTGTTATCCGTGGTTCCACGACACATTATGATTATGTCTGCAACGAGATGGCTAAAGGGGTAGCGGCGATCAATCTGAAAACAGGCGTGCCTACCATCTTCGGGCTGGTTACTACCGAGAACATCGAGCAAGCGATTGAGCGTGCTGGAACGAAAGCAGGGAACAAAGGTTGGGATGCAGCTACAGCTGCTATTGAAATGGCGAACTTGACGAAACAGCTAAAATAGTGCTTATTTAATAGTAGTGCCCTGCTTAGCGCAGATCGAAAACGGGAGACCGGCTTCGAATGGCTGGCAGGGTTTTGTATTTTTCTGGCGGGAGGATTCGTCTAGTGACGGTAGTTACATACAAACTGGAGACTTTTGAAGGGCCTTTGGATCTGCTGCTTCATCTGATTGATAAGGCTGAGATTGACATCCAGGATATTCCCATCAGCGATATTACCGATCAGTACATGGCGTATCTGCATTCCATGCAAGAGCTGGAACTGGATATTACAAGTGAATTTTTGGTCATGGCAGCGACACTGCTGTCGATCAAGAGTAAACTTTTACTGCCCAAACCACCAGTAATCGAGGATTTCGAGGATTATGATTATATGGAAGATGAAGATTATGATCCGCGTGCCGAATTGATTGCACGTCTTATCGAATATCGCAAATATAAAGGAATTGCGCGGCATCTGCATGAACGAGAATGGGAGCGCAGTCTTATTTTTTCGAAAGAACCCGAAGATCTTCGCCCTTATATGCCTGTGGAGGAACAATCTAATCCGGTGCAGGGTCTGCACACTTCAGATCTCATTGCGGCGTTTCAGAAGGCTCTACGCAAGGCTGAGAAACGTACAACAGTCACTCGGATCAAAAGAGATGAGATATCGGTCAAAGACCGTATACGCGAAGTGATCGGTGCCTTGCAGGGTGTCGGCCCTGGAGGACGGATATTATTTTCTAAGCTCATGGATGACCAGATGTATCGGCATGAGATTGTGGTGACCTTTCTGGCGGTGCTGGAGCTGATGAAGATGAAGCAGATTGTTTGTTATCAGGAACGGTTGTTTGAGGATATTGTTATGGAGTGGAGAGGGGAAACAACGAATCATGGATTTTCCGAAATTGAAGTCGATTATTGAGGGTCTGCTGTTTTTGTCCGGAGAAGAAGGCCTGAGTGTAAAGCAAATTGCTGAGATCGTTGACAAAAGAGTCGAGCTGGTTACGGATGCAATTGAGGAAATGGCTCTCGATTTTTCCCGGCAAGGTCGGGGCGTACAGATTATGAAGATTGCAGGTGTCGTGCAACTCGGGACGTTGCCGGAACACGCAGCATATTTTGAGAAGCTAGCCTATTCCCCAGCACGCACGTCATTATCTCAGGCGGCTTTGGAGACATTGGCGATTGTAGCTTATCGTCAGCCTATTACACGAGTGGAGATTGAAGAAATCCGCGGTGTGAAATCCGAACGTGCAATTCATACGCTTGTGAACAAAGATCTGATTGTTGAAGTGGGGAGAGCAGAAGCGATCGGGCGCCCCATTTTGTACGGAACGACCAAGTCGTTTCTGGATTATTTTGGACTCGCCTCGATTAAAGATCTTCCGGAACCAGGATTGTTTGAAGATTCTGAAAATTTGGAAGAAGAAACGCAGTTATTATTTGACAAACTAGATATGCAACAGCCTGGCGCAGAGAATACAGACGTGCAGAGTGAGTTTGAATTTGAAGAAGGAACTGTGATACTGGAGGAAGACAACGTATTTGTTCCAAATGATGATTCTGAAGATTCATCGTCTTGATAAAAGAATAAGTACACAGATAGGGACAAAGTGGAGGTAAATCTGCTTTGTTTTTTTGTTTCTATTTTTTGGTCATTCCCATAGAAAGGTCTTATGCCCACGTCGGCGTGTTCGGTAGAAATTGGTCAATTTCATTGAAATCGTGAATTTTTTCCAGTATGGAATGCCATACTAGACATGAAAAGAATTGAGGGCTTGGAGGTAAGGCCTGTGTGGATCTGGTTTGGAGGAATCGGTTTGTTCGTCGCACTGCTGATTGCCGCGGTCCTCATCTCAAATGTTCATGTGCATGTAGTATTCCGCAAACATAAGAGCGATGACTATGCCAAAATCAATGTTCGAATGATGTACGGCCTCGTGCGGATGAATTACGAGATTCCGAGCATTGTTTTTCGAAATATGAAAGAAGGCTTCCTGTTTAAAACTGAACACTCCATGAATCATTCCAGAGGAGAAGTGCTCGGGAGTCAGCAGGTGAACAAACGCAAAGTGGAAAATTGGGCAAATGAAGTAAAAGTCATGCTCAAAGCAACGGAGGCTCTGAAGATTTGGTTTAAGCAAACACTCAAACGAGTCCATATTACGAATCTATTCTGGTCTACTGCCTTTGGAGTAGGTGATGCCGCTTATACGGCGATGTTATCAGGCTGGTTATGGAGTATAAAATCGATGATTATTGGTTTTTTAACGTACCAGATGAAATTCAGGACGGTACCTGACCTTGAAGTGCTTCCTGTTTGGTCGGATGAGATGGAGTTCAGAATGGAACTGGATTTCAAACTTCAGGTTCGTACGTTGTCGATCTTTGTTGCAGGGGTAAGGTTGCTTACCCGTGTGCTGCACGTTGAAGGAGGCTGGCGAATGTGGCTTAAGCTCCTCAAGCAGGAACGTCGGAAGTTTAAAGAAAAGAAAAAATATAAGCATATCGTGGATAAAGAAGGTCATAAATCCGAAACATAGCCGGTTCGTGAATCCAATGTTTGTTAACTCCAAAACCACATAATATGGTCCCCTGTTGTGATTACATAACTCCCTGTAAGTTGGGGATGATATGGTTAGATCAAAAACCTATATAAGTTGAACAAATCATTTGAGTGTAAGTTCAACTTATATAGCTTACATTGAAACTGGAGGGAATGCAGATGTCAGATCATCCAATTCAAGGCTTAATGGAAACTGCAATGGAAAATATCAAGGCCATGGTGGATGTCAATACAATCGTTGGCGATGCTGTAGAGACACCGGATGGTACCGTCATTTTGCCGATTAGTAAAGTTGGATTTGGCTTTGCGGCAGGCGGAAGTGATTTTAATGTAAGTGAGGGAAAAGGAAGTGGCACATCTAGCACAACGGAACATGCTCATTCCGCGAAAGTCGCTTCTCCCTTTGGTGGTGGTAGTGGTGGTGGTGTATCCATCCGTCCGATTGCTTTTCTGGTCGTTGGCAAGCAAGGTGTGCACATCGTGCCGCTTGATAATTCCACGCACTTGTTTGAAAAATTGATTGATTCTACACCTTATGTCCTTGATCGGATTCAGGAAATGTTCCGTCAGCGTAATCATGGTACAACGGAACATGAACATGATGTTCGAGTGACGACGGATCGTACAACGTATAGCTAAGATATATGGTTAAATTGCTAATCCCTCTGGCACTACGGTGCAAGAGGGATTTTTGATGTTTTTAACCGAGAAGGACATACTCCAGATTGTCCAAACATAAGATAGTACAAGATTCCAAGCGACCCGGAGGAATGTGGATGCGAAAATTAATGAAGGCTATTGTAGGGATGATTTTACCTGTATTACTGCTGTCTACCGTGGGGACACCGACTGTTCAAGCAACGGTTGTAGGACCATCTACGCATGCACAAAGTGCAGCCCTTATCGACGTGACATCAGGGAGAATTCTGTATAGCAAGGATGGGGACAAGGAGATGCGCATCGCAAGTTTGACTAAAATCATGACCGCCATCGTTGCTATTGAAGAAGGAAAGTTAGATGCAAAAGTCAAGGTTTCCCCAACCGCTTTTGCCAAAGAGGGGTCTTCAATCTATCTCAAACTAGGTGAGGAAATGACGCTGGAAAATATGTTATACGGATTGATGTTGCGTTCTGGTAATGATGCTGCCTCTGCCATCGCTGAGCATATAGGTGGCTCAGAGGAAGGCTTTGTTCTCCTTATGAACAAAAAGGCAGAGCAGATCGGTTTGACACACTCCCATTTTATGAATCCTCATGGGCTTGATGCAGAGGGGCATTATTCTACAGCCAATGATATGGCAAAGTTAACAGCCTACGCACTCCATAACCCGGTGTTCAAACGCATCGTTGCGACGGAGAATAAATCAGCTCCGAATCCCAATGAAAGCTGGGAATATTCATGGCATAACAAAAACAAAATGCTGGGTCTGTATGAAGGGGCTGACGGGGTGAAAACCGGATATACGAAAAAAGCATTCAGATGCCTAGTTAGTTCGGCGACTCGGAACGGACAACAACTCGCAGCGGTGACCCTTAATGATGGCGATGATTGGAATGATCACGCAAAGATGCTTGATTTTGGTTTTGAGAATTTCCCACTGGTTGAGATTGCTAAGCAGGAACAACCTCTGCAGAATATGGAACTCGTAACGGGACGCGGATTTAAGTACCCTCTCGCCAAAGGAGAAGTTGACGCTTTAACTAAGAAGCTGGTTTTACTTGATAATCGTACGAAGAACCAGGATGTCACTAAAAAGGCTGAGGCTAAACAGTCAACTGACCCTTCATTTGGACTGGCAGGCCGAATTGATATGCAGCTGAGAAACGAACCTATCGGTTCCATACCTGTGTATTACAAAGGGAGCTATATTCCACCGGAGCCTAAACTTGAAGATGCTGCGCTGGGCAGCATCGGTGATGTGACAACTTGGCTTTCAGCATGGAAAACAGTGTTGAGTCGGTTATTATCTCCTTAATTCGGAATAGAAGGACAAAGATTTAAGTGGCTGGTCAAGGTGTAGGGAGGAATGATTGCAATGATCAATCTGATCTGGCTCGTGATGATCTTGAGCGGATTTGCTTTTGCAGCATTTAACGGGAAAATTGAAGTCGTCACCCAGGCCGCATTCGATGGTGCAGCGACGGGTGTGACGGTATGTTTTGGTCTGATCAGTGTGCTCGTATTCTGGATGGGAATGATGAAAGTGGCGGAAGATGCCGGTTTACTTGGACGGATTGCGAAGTTACTGGGACCTATTGTTGGATTTCTGTTTCCCGACGTTCCGAAAAATCACCCAGCCATGGGGTATATCTTGTCCAACATGAGCGCAAATTTGCTCGGACTAGGGAACGCAGCTACACCAATGGGGATCAAGGCTATGCAACAGCTGCAAGAGCTGAATCCTGACAAACAAACGGCTTCGCCAGCGATGTGTACTCTGCTGGCATTGAATACGGCCAGTATAACGATTATTCCAACAACGCTGATTGCAATCAGGTTGAACTATCATTCTGCGAACGCCACAGAGATTGTAGGGACAACGCTAATGGCTACTATTATAGCTACGCTTGCTGCCATTATGGCAGATCGCTGGTATCGAAGCAGAACCCTCCGCAGATCACCGCACATATCCCAGAGCGGTAATCCTAGCATGAAAGGATGAGTAACCTTGTTAACCTTCATTAACTGGATTTCCGTCTGGGCCATACCGGTTATTATCGCGTTTGTTCCATTATATGCGTTTACCAAAAAGGTCCCAGTCTACGAATCTTTTGTTGATGGGGCCAAGGATGGCTTCTCCACCGCAATCAGCATCATTCCACATCTTGTCGGGATGATGGTTGCTATAAGTGTCTTTCGTGCATCGGGAGCTTTGGATTATGTTATAAGTCTGTTCGCTCCCCTTGTATCCTGGATGGGAGTTCCAGGAGAAGTGCTTCCCCTGGGAATCCTACGTCCGTTAACCGGCACAGGGTCACTAGCTTTTACCACCGATCTAATAAAAACATATGGTCCTGATTCTATGATTGGTCGTATGGCTTCAACGATTCAGGGCAGTACAGACACAACGTTATATGTCTTGACGGTTTATTTTGGAGCAGTAGGTATAAGGAATGGCCGTTATGCACTCAAAGTCGGGTTGTTTTCAGACGTTGTTGGATTCATTGCTGCACTAGCTATTTGTTTGATCGTTTTTGGTTAAATAAAAGTGCCTTTTCTTCCGATATATCAGTTATGCTAGAATGGTAACCGGGAGGAGAGTTAAACATGAAGATGAATTGCAAACAGATACTCCGTTACGGATTAACAGGTATACTTGCCCTGACTTTAATAACAGGTTCGTCAGGACTAGCGGCTGCTCAGGCTGAACAGACGATACACTTCACTGGTAATTTTGACAAGACATTACGTGCTCAGATGGCGATTACTGCGGATTCTTTCCCAGTTGTGAATGTACGTTTGATTAAAGCAGATGAGCCGGATAAAATTTTTTATGATGTAGGGACATCGATCTTAATATCCCCTGATGAAGTGCTGACCAATTACCATGTTGTTCAAAGTTACGCCGAGATTTCTGACGGTGATAAAGGAACATTGACTGTGGCGAGTCCAGGTGCACTCAATCAGGTTGTCAAAGCTAAAATTATCAAAACAGATCCCGTAACGGATATGGCCTTGCTCAAGCTGGACAAGCCGATTGACGCTAAACCTGTGAAATTCACCAATGCTAGAGATAATCAACCGGTCTACACAATTGGTTTTCCCAAAAATCCATCTGGAAATCTATTAATTTTGGATGGTGATCTACCTGAGACATACAATACGATAGCAAAAAGCAGAGTGTACAGCTCACACGCTGTAGATGTTCATGGGAAAGCAGGCGTAGGCAACATTGTAAAAGCAGTGGCACAAGGCAATTCAGGAGGGCCAGTACTTGATCAAAATTATCAGGTCATTGGCATGATGACGTTTGTATATAATGGACGTACTTATTTCATCACTTCCAAAACATTGCAGGACTTTGTGAAAGAAGCTGGGTCTCCGCAGAAAAAACCGATTGCAGTTGAAGGTAAAGTTTCGAGCTAAAATGTAATCTATATAAAAGATGTTTTCAAAGAAAGTTTATCTTTGCGTGGTCCGAACGAAATGGACGTGGCATAGGTAAGCTTTTTTTGTCTCCAGGGGATCCAGCACCTATGCTTCAAACACATAATTCGGCAATCATGACTGCCTGTTCATAAAAACATCGGATAATCCTTGTGATTTCCTGGTCGGATGGGTATCATTAGTGTGAGGTGACATGACAAACATGGAAAGATTACAAAAAATTATTGCACAGGCAGGTATTGCATCCCGCCGCAAGAGTGAGGAACTGATCCTGTCCGGCAAAGTGGAAGTTAACGGGGAGGTCGTAACCGAACTGGGTACGAAAGCGAACCCCGAAGAGGATATGATTACGGTCAATGGAAAACCGATCCGTAGTGAGAAGAAAGTGTATTTGATGTTGAACAAACCCAAAGGGGTTATCACAAGTGCATCCGACCCAGAAGGTCGAAAAATTGTATCCGATTATTTGAAGGGTGTTAAGGAACGTGTCTATCCGGTAGGGCGTCTCGATTATGATACAGAAGGACTGCTTATTCTGACCAATGATGGCGAATTTGCGCATCTGCTGACCCATCCCAAACATCACGTACCCAAAACGTATCTAGCAACTGTAAAAGGTGTGCCGCATGGTACGGAGCTGGAGAAGCTTAAACAGGGAATCATGCTTGAGGATGGTATGACAGCGCCAGCGGAAGTCGAATACAAAGATGTGGATACTGCAGGCAATGAGGCTGTGATTTCCATTACGATCTATGAGGGACGTAACCGTCAGGTAAGACGTATGTTTGAGGCAATCAATCATCCAGTAACACGACTGAAACGGATTTCGTTTGGTGGTATTTTGCTGCAAAATCTGAAGCGTGGACTGACGCGTAACCTGACCAAAGAGGAAGTTAACAATCTGATTACTCTCGCGAAATCGGAGCCCGCCAAAAAAATGAAAAAAAGGTAATGTGAGGACACATAATTTTCATAAAACCGCCGCAATTTTGTGACGGAATTCGCTATAATTGTTCATAGGTTGTTCACAGTTATCTGTGACAAACAGGAAGCGAATGAAATCGTCACATAAAAGGGGAGCAGCACATGGGGAAATCAAGAAGAACGGTGCAGATCGTTATTTTGTGCTTGATCCTGGTGTTGGGCGGATACGCGATAACAACATCGGTATCCGGCTCGAATGGCAAACCAAAAGAAGGGGATCAAGCCCCTTCTTTTGAACTGCTGGGCCTGGATGGGCAAGTTCATACGGCTGATGAGTACAAAGGAAAAGCGATGGTTATCAATTTCTGGGGCACATGGTGTGAGCCATGTGTAAAAGAGATGCCTGCACTGCAAGCGCAGGCTGACAAATGGAAAGATAAAGGTGTCCAATTTGTTGGAATTAACGTTGGAGAAGACCAGATGACGGTAGAGAATTTTGTGCGGCAGGTGGGTGTAACGTTCCCGATTATGCTAGACCGGGAGAAAAACTCAGTTCGAGATTATGGAATTTCTCCAATGCCAACCACGTTTTTTGTATCTGAAACGGGTAAGATCTCCACAATTCATATCGGACAATTGGATTTAGACACACTTGACACTCAAATCTCACAACTGGCGAAGCAGCCCTGACAGGAGGTCTATTCGTGTTTCAAAATACGAAATGTGAGTGTGGTCATCAAAATCCCGTAGGAACGGTACTATGTGAAACCTGTGGCAAGCCGCTGCTGGAGAATGATGCTCAATCAAACGAAGTGCTGGAGATGCGTTATGATGGGATGGCACGGCGTTCACAACGCAGTAATCCCAATATCATTGATCGGATATGGAACTTTTTCTCATCCGTAAAAATTGCAGTTTATATGATCGTTATTACTCTCATTGGTTCAATGTTGGGTACGATTTACCCTCAAGAGAGTACGTTTCTGAACATTGATCCTTCCGTTTATTACAAAGAAACCTACGGTCAGTTTGGCCATATTTATTATCTTCTTGGACTGTCCCATACATATGAATCCTGGTGGTTTATTTTACTGCTAGTGATGATCGGGGCTTCGCTTGTAATTTGTAGTCTGGATCGTGTCCTTCCGCTGTATAAAGCACTACATAAAGTGCGCATACGAAAACATCTGCAATTCCTGACGAGGCAGCGTCTTGTCTATCAAGGATCTGTTAACGAGGCACCAGAAGAGTGGATTAAGAAAGCGGTTACGCCATTTCGGAAAAAGCATTATCGTGTTTATACGCAGGGGGAGGCATTGTTTGCCGAGAAGCAGCGTTTCAGCCGTTGGGGCCCCTATGTGATTCATATCGGACTCATTATTTTTCTATTAGCTGTACTTGCCCGCGGACTTCCAGGTTTGAACCTTGACGAACACGTTGCTTTTCCAGAAGGGGAAATTAAGAAAATTCCGAACACTTCCATGTATTTAAAAAACGAGAAGTT
>JAFWEX010000075.1 GCA_017512705.1 Paenibacillus sp. | reverse complement strand
TGGATTGTTCTCAGGAGCTCTACATATTGTGGGCGCATTGATCATTGCAGCTTGCCTGTAAACCGATAAGATTAGGAACAGGAGTAATTGGCATGAGTGTATGGAAACGTATAAAAGGAATACTAACGAAGCCGGAGCCTCCTAAAGCTGAGAAAACAATGCTTCAACTTGCTCCTGGTGATATATGTGAAGTGTCTCTGGTCACCTATGAAGTCGTTGGCAGGGTACAGAATAAGGCCCGTAATGCAGTCGTATTAACGCTGCAGGATGGAAGTTCTTTCCGATACTTACATGTGGAAGAGCGTGAGATCACGCGTTATGCCCTATATACGCCAATTGACGGAAGACTTGATGCACCTGACGAGGTGCCTACCATTCTCGAACTGGATGATCATGTGTATCACATGGAGGAAGAGTATGGGGGTATGGTTCAGACTGTGGGCAGAACACCTTATGGTCAGGCTGGTGAGCAGCTAGTGTGGCAGTATCAATCGGATGATAACAAACTTCTTCGTGTGGAATGGCAAGACAGAAGGTTTAACCTCTACGAAGGTGAGTCCATTCTTCCTGCGGATATCAAAGTGATTCGTTCGAACTAGGAGAGGTTCCAATGAAAAAACGCTTGGCACATGGATTAAAATTAATGCTGGTCCTCAGCCTTGTGATGTCTCTATTGTCTGCGTGTGGTGTCGCTCCTTCGGTTCAGGATACATATCCACTCGAATCGGTAAGTGGCAGCGGTCAATCCACGTCTTATGTGTATCGGGCGGCAGATCGAACAGTTCCAGAAGTGGCAACGGAACTGTCTGATCAACGAAAACCGGATCAGATTTCGGCTGAAAGTACGGAGCGTATGTTCCTGGTGTATCAGGACCAATATTATCATCTTCAGCAAGATCCTAACAAGCCAGAAGATACCTTGGTGGAAGTAGATTCCAAGGAATATGTTCGTCAGAACTACAGCTCTTCGTTCTTGCAAGGGTATCTGACAGCTACATTAATTGGTAGTTTGTTCGATTCCTTGGGTGGAGGCGGATCTGGTAACTATCGGGGATACACGGAACGAGATACGTACAAACCGAAAGCTGGATCTTACCGAGCGCCAACGAGCAATGATAAAAAATTGGCTCCGCCCCTGACTGTTGAACGAAAAGGTTCCATTACACGTCGCGGCAGTAACAAGGACACAAGTGTTGGTTCTGGCGGCGGGTTGTTTGACCGTAAAAAGGAACAGAGCAGAGGAAGCATTGATCGCAACAAAAGCAGCGATGGCTTCGGGGGGTTGTTTGATTCACCGAAAAAGTCCTATAAGAAGCCAAAGACCCGAGTTGGCGGCGGCCGAATTATGAGGCGTAGATAGCAAGCAAATGATTGGTTTGGCTGCCAATCCATAGTCCAATGTAAGAACAGTGAAAAGGTAAGGCGGATTAATCTCTGCCAGTACATATACCTTGGAGCTGTTCTTTTTTGACGTAGGTATATCAACTCTGTTTTCTGATCGAACTTATGCTCAAATAAGAATGTGAATCGTAGGAATAAAGAAGGAGAAGCAGACTGCTTCTCTTTTTTTGTTCGCATATAGGAATTTATGGAATATGAGTAAAGTCTTAATTTTTATCCTTTTTTAAACAATTCAAGGAATATGTATTAATAAACATGCTTTATAAGTCGATAAATAGTAAATTAAAGCATCAGAATAAAAAATAGTAAGTAGGTGAGGTCATGACACTCGCGACAATCAGTTACGAGCAACTGCAGATACAGCCATTTGAGATTCGCATACATCAAGTCTCATTACATATGAAAGTTCATGAACACGGGAAGTTACGCTTTACTGGGGTGATTCCGGAGGAAAAGGAAGAGCAGTACGTACGTATGGCCGATGAGAGCACTCCGGTTGAACTGTTCTATAGGGACGAACATGGACAAAAACAGCGGTTATTTCACGGGGTCATTCTGAAGCTTCAGGTTAAGGTAGAGAATCAGGTGTATTGGTTAGAGGCGGAAGCGGTCTCTCATACATATGCCATGGATATCAAGCGCGAGACACGTTCTTTTCAGAATGCTGCCAGTTTGATTCCAGATGTCTTGCAGAAGATTAGTGGGCGCTATCCAGACGGTCAGACATTTAATACGTTCATGGAAAAGAAAAAACTTGGAGCCTACACGCTTCAATACCAGGAGACGGACTGGGAATTCATGAAGCGACTAGCATCCCATTATCATACCGTATTGATTCCGGTATCAACAGAGAAACGTGTTCGCATCTATCTGGGCATACCCGAGCAACGGGATGCAGGTAAATTGGAAGCGACGCATTACCGTATGTATAAGGACATGCAGACGTATCAACAAGAAGCGCAAGGCGCTAGTGGTCTCAGTGAACAGGACTATATCCGGTATGAAGTGAAGGTCCATGACCGAGTGTTGCAATTGGGGGATGAGGTTCAGTTCAAAGGGCACAGGCTCAACGTTTTTGAAATTCGGACTGAAATGCAGCAGGGACTGCTTATCCACCATTATGTGCTTGGACATATGAAGTCAGCTTATCAACGGAAGCGATATAACTCTCGCCTTGTGGGTGCATCCATTTCGGGAAATATTATGGACGTTGTGAGAGATGAGGTTAAAGTCCAGTTAGACTGCGATCAGGAATGGAGTTTGGCAACAGCCAATCTGTTCCCTTACTCTACGTTGTATGCTTCAGATGATCAGACCGGGTGGTACTGTATGCCTGAGCAAGGGGATAGCATTCGTCTATACTTTCCTAATGCAAGGGAGGCGGAAGGGATCGCACTGAGCTCTGTTCGCAAGAAAATACCAGAGGAGGCCATGTCCCCATCGGCTACGTCGCCAGCAAAAGCCCAGACCCAGACTACCCAAGCGGGAGGTGGTGGAAGAGGGACCACCACTACAATTGTTCAGCAAGAGCAATTGCAGCCCGTTATGCAATTCGACAAGGACCTAAAAGAAGACCTGATGGCCAATCCCAACACCAAATTCCTGCTTACACCGACGGGTCAGAAGATTACATTTGAGGAAGATAAAATCACCATTACTGGAGCAACAGGGGGAGCGACTCTGACGTTGACCAGTGCGGGAACCATTATCCTGAATTGTGAGAACAAAATTACTCTTCAGGCAAGTAAACAGATAGAATTGGCATCTGAATCCGTCGTCATGCTAGCGAACCAGATTGATCTCTCAACGAAGGATGGAAATGGCAGCCTAACTATTGATCAAGGTCAGGTCGTTATTAAGGGGATTGAGATATTAATGAACCAATAAAGATAGTGAGGAGTTAGATCATGCATCAGATGGAGCTATGGCAGCAATTCTTAGAGCAGGAAGTGCTGCCACTTCGGAATAGCAAGATACAGGAGTTGAATGCCTATTATATTAGGCACAGGCAAGAGATAGTACAGGGCATCGTCTCTCTATTCGACGCGTTCTGTGAACAAGTGAGGCTCCAACAAGAACTGGGTGACCTACAGGCTTGCAGTACGATTCACGTATCATTGATGCGGACCAGATTGAACCAGGGAGATCCTGTGTATATGATTCACGCAAGTGACCTGCACCGCGAGGGTGAGGTTTCTGCGAGAGGAATTATATATGATGCAAGCTGGATTTATCGTTATATGGAACAGTGGTTTGAGGAATGTGAAAACAGTCGCAAGAGATATATGAATCGGATTGATCAGGCTGCTCTTCATGCCTGGCAGGCAGGACAGCTGTATCCATTCCATATCTATATGGTACACGCAGTCCGCTTAGCGATGGATGACATTCGTAAACTGGATTCATTCCAAAATGTAGACAAGTACATAGAGTTTGAAGTTCGTGTTGGCGAATATCAGGATCATGAGGTGACTGAATCAGTCTACCGAATGAGTGGGAAGCAGCGGAGCTCCATAACTTGTAGAGGATGGTTGGAGAGCAAGCTGCCCAGTGAATACATCTATGAACATATCAAAGGTGTAGATCTTTCGCAGGGGGAGTATGAAGAACTGGATTTCAATTACGCTCGATTCGAAGAAGTGAAACTCAGTAGGAGCCACATGGCGGAGACGAGCCTATTGGGCACTCGATTTATGGGTTGTAAATGTGACCATGTCAATTTTGCAAAGACGCTTTTGTATGATGCTGACTTTCGGGAGTGTGATCTGAGGGCGGCTAGGTTCGATGGTGCTCTAGGCGGTCGTAATACATTCGCGGAAACATATAGTCTGTTCTATGGTATGAACGGTGTCCAGTTTCAGGGAGCGAACCTGAGTCATGCAAGCTTTCGGTATGCGAAAATTGCGGGTGACTTTATAGGTGCACATCTGGACAATGTAGATTTTACCGGAGCTGATTTGGCTGGGAGTCGAATGCTTAAACAAGATCGTTTTCGGGTGCAGTTAACTGCGGAACAGCGCACTGCTATTGAATGGGTAGGGACAGATTGATGAGAGGAGTAGACCTCTACGTAATTGAACATGACAGACGACTACCTTCCAACGGAGCCAGCCTTCAATGGCCAGAGCGGATGCTTCAAGGTT
Organism: Paenibacillus sp.; assembly: GCA_017512705.1. Classification (GTDB taxonomy): domain Bacteria; phylum Bacillota; class Bacilli; order Paenibacillales; family Paenibacillaceae; genus Paenibacillus. Next base: position 2,894 of record JAFWEX010000075.1, on the reverse strand, counting down.
ATGACCATGCTGCTGAGGAGGAGATCGTTTATGTGAAAAGTGGTCAGTCCTTTTCTTCTTCCAGTATGCTTGCGCAATATCCTTTGCTATTGCTCAGTGAGGAGTTATCTAAGATCGTCATGAAGTTTGCACCTGAGATCACTTCCAAAAGAGTTGTGGTCATGGACACGGAGAAGTATAATCAGTCGTTTTACCACTGGATGGATCTGCCCAAGGCAACGTGTATTGCGCCTGATCAAGCCTTGATCCAGAGCGGGCAGCTTATGAGCATAATGGCTAATCTGAGCGGCCTTGAACATGCACCTGCATTCATCATTCCCTATTATCGGACACAGTTGTTGATTGTTCGTCTTGAACTGGCAGAACGACTGTTGCGAGCCGGCATATATGGTTTGAATGTTAGGCCGATTCAGATCACAGAAGGAGACATGTAGATGGATGCTAGAGAAACAATCTTAACTAAGGATACGCTAAATAAACTGCTTAGCTCCCCATGGAGGAGTGAAGATACATATGTTACAGCAGGAGCTTATATGTACTGTACGTTTGGAACTCATGAGGAGGTATTGAATAAACTGGAGCCGAATGGGGTGTACATTAATGGTAGTCCTATGTTAACGGTGGAGGATTGTGCTACGTCCACATCTGAGCCAGATACGATTCACGGAATACCTTATACGAAGATGGGAGAGGAAATCGATGGGAATTTCTATTCCTTCGGGTATTGCCGGAGTGAACTGCATCCGATGAAGCTAGCTGAACGTATTACAGGACCCCAATCGGATCCTTCGTATATTATAGATCCCGATCCCACAGAACCAACAGCTGGACAACCCATTTATCCTTGTGCACCTGTAATTATGCCCACCATCTCTGCTTCTGCTCAAAACAAATTGATGTCAAAGCCTTCGTTAAGTTCATTCTTAGAGGCATTGGCTGGGGCAAAACAACAGTGGACGAATGGGAGCTCGAATGTGTCCATTCAGGGAGTACCGGCACTGACGAGTAAGTCTTGTTTGTTCTGTTCTTGTGGAGGGCAGATACGCTTGTTAACGAATGGCATGGATCCGGCTCCTCCGGAATTTGCTATGAGGTAAGACTGGCATAACGGAGGAGGATATTAAAGTGGATGTAATTTATCAAGGAGACGGATTTGAGCTACGCTGGCCCTACAAGATTAAGGACCTGAACAGTTTCAGAATTGAGCGAGCGTTCAATGCACATACGCGATGTGTTTTTACAGCCCGTATGAGCGAAGAGGAGGCAGAACAATGCCTCTTGCACAGTTCCTTTGACGATAGTCTCGTTCTACAGAAGCCAACGGATTCCAGGCCCGAGGACTGGTTCGCTGGAGGAATTACCAGAGTCGATGTACAGATGGAAGACGGAATCTCCCATTTAGAAGTTGAGGCTCTATCCCGTACATATAGCATGGATATGCAGCGGCGAAGTCGTTCGTATCAGAACAAGTATCTAACCTATACTGAAGCGATTCGCCAGCTGGTTCGGAATTATGCTTCTGGGGACGCCCAGAATATGGCGACAAGTGATCAGGCTACTATTGGTGCTCTGTTGGTTCAATATGAAGAAACAGATTGGGATTTTCTAAAGCGATTGGCTTCCAGGGTGGGAACAGTCATATTACCGGATGTCTCGATGGATGCACCCCGTGTGTACTTTGGTGTTCCGGATTTATCCTGGGGTAAGGAGCTGCATGTCCGCCGCTACAAGGCCATGAAAGATCGCGCTGTATATGAAGAGCTTAGGGCTAACGCGGAGGGAAAGGATGCTGAACGGCTCGTCGAGGCCGATTTTGTTCGTTACCAGGTCATCAGTGATCAATATTGTCAGGTTGGCGATGATGTATCATTTAAGAAACAGATGTGGGTGGTCTCGGAGTCGGTAATCAGCTACTCCGCAGGTGTATTGCAATATGAATACGTGCTGGTTAAACGTCAGAGCTTGCGTCGGAAATCTCGTCGTAATGATCGACTCCAAGGCATGTCCTTGGAGGGTCGCGTGATCAAACGGGCCAACAACATGGTAAAGGTGCATTTAGATATTGATGATGCCCATGATGATCAGGGAAACTGGTGGTTTCCTTATTCGGGAGAGGGCAACAATATCTTTCATTGTTTGCCGGATGAGGGGGCCCGCATTAAAGTCTATTTCCCCAGTGGTACAGAGAAAAAAGCGATGGCTATTAATTCTGTTCGCGGCGGCGGCGAGGAAATGAAGAGTCGGACGGTGTTCCAGAAACCATCGACCAAAGTATTTGAGATGCCTGGTGAGGCCAAAATGCAGTTGGGAGATGACGGGGTATTATTTGAAAAGGGGACCGTTAGTCTGCATCTGGATGGAGGGAATATTACCCTCAATGCGAGTGAGGATCTTCTCGTTGTGGCCGGAAGCCGGATTGAAGTTGGCAGTGGTGGTGAAGGAAGCGTTCTCGAATCTCTTCGGATCCGTGCTGAGCAGCAAATATTATTCCAGACGAATACGGATCAGTATGTTACCCTTAATGGTGATAGGATGGGGATCCAGAGTGCCAAGATTGACTTCCAGAAGATCGAAGTGGCATTTGAAGATCTGTTAACGGACAAAGAGCTGGAAGAGATGTATATAGATTCACTCGCTGAAGGGGAGATTTTCCAACAGGAGCTTAATCGATCGTTACAACTTAGAACAGCATCTTACTTAACAGAAGGGGAACGAGCTAATGTTCGTAAGCAAGTAGCTGAGACGGCTAAGAATGATCCTGGATTGAAGGATCAGACCAAAAAGTGGCTAAGTGGTAAGTCTTCCGAAGACATAAAAACCACGTATCAACAAAAGTATAACAAGCAGCCCGCTCCAGAGCCGGACAAGAGAAATAATAAAGAAATAGAAGCTGA
>JAFWEX010000074.1 GCA_017512705.1 Paenibacillus sp. | reverse complement strand
TAACAACAGCAACAGCAATAGCAATAGCAACAACACAAGCCAGGGAAATAGAACACAAAACAACCAATCCGGGGGCAATCGTTCGCAAGGGAATCGCAATGCAGCGAATCAATCACAGGGAAATCAATCCCAAGGCAATAAATCTAAAGGCAACAAATCTCAAGGAAACAAAGTACAAGGTAATAAATCTAACGGGAATCGCTGGTCCAACAACAAGTCCAGAGGGAACCAATCCCAAGCGAATCAATCTCGTGGGAACAAGTCTCAAGGAAATAAATCTCACGGGAACCAATCTCGTGGAAATAAGTCTCAAGGGAACAAAGCTCAGGGGAATCAATCTCGTGGAAATAAGTCAGGTGGCAAACGGTAATTAAAACGTTAATTTGAGTCTGGTATTAAAGGAACTAAGATACTGCCAGTCTAAAGGGGGGAATTATCATGCTGATCTTTATTGCAATCATCTTGACGGGTGTGCCTTTGTATTGGATCGTTATCCCGGGAAGGCCTGCCCCGACTCACGAACATTTAATTCAGTCTTCACAAGGACTTCTCCCCCTGGGAGGTGAATCACAGTAAATGCCTGATTACCAGTTGTGGTTAACTCTCGGGATATTTATAGTTACTGTTATTTTCTTAATGTGGCGGCCTGGTGGATTAAACGAATCCATTCCCACTTCGGTTGGCGCACTGCTTCTTGTGATAACCGGTGTGAGTAGTTGGATGCATATCATGAATATTTTTGGAATTGTCTCTGGCGCAGCGATCACGATTCTCTCTACCATTGTCATGTCCATTATTCTAGATAGCATCGGCTTTTTTCGCTGGATCGCTGTGAATATGATTGAGAAAGCACGAGGCTCCGGCTTGCGATTATTCTGGCTCGTTCTATTACTCTGTTTTCTCATGACCATCTTCTTCAACAACGATGGAAGCATTCTGATTACTACCCCGATCATCATTCGAATCTGTTCCATGTTACGTCTAAAAATCCATCAGCAGTTACCCTACCTCATATCCGGTGCACTCATCGCTACAGCCTCCAGTGCTCCTATCGGACTCAGTAATCTAGCTAATCTGATCGCGCTAAAGATGGTGGGATTGAACTTGAACACCTACACTCAGATGATGTTTGTACCCTCTATGCTCGGGATTATCACCATGACTCTGCTGTTACTCTATTATTTCCGCAAAAATATACCCAAAGTTATTCATCATTTCCCTATCACTATGCAGAACTCATCTGGTTCAGGCTATCATCCGCTCCAGACAGCCGAATCCGATAATTCCAAAAACAAGGTAGACTGGTGGTTATTCCGTGTCTGTATCGGGATCGTCGTATTCATTCGGGCAGGTTATTTCCTTGCAGAACAACTCGGCATTCATATGGAGATTGTGGCCATCACCGGAGTTGTTCTCATGCTCACTGTAAGATGGTATCGTACACGATCTGGACTGAAAGATGTTGTCACACAGACGCCATGGCATATTCTTCTCTTCGCTTTCAGCATCTATATCATTGTGGACAGCCTTCACCGAGCCGGGATGACAACATGGATTACCGAAATCATCGGTCCGATTGCAGCAAGAGGAGACGCCACACTTATTGCTGTATCCGGATTACTGCTTACGACGCTGTCTAATTTGTTCAACAATCTGCCTTCCGTTATGATCGGAACATTTGCTGTTACTGACCTTCACTTGAGTGAAACCCAGGTGCATTTGGCGTACCTCGCCAATATACTGGGCAGTGACATTGGTGCACTATTGACTCCTATAGGCACACTTGCCACCTTGATATGGATGTATATATTACGGACTCATCATATTCGAGTCTCATGGAAACAGTATATGAAGGTAACCTTTATTGTGATACCTCTCAGTCTAATTGTTAGCCTATTTTCCTTATATATTTGGGTCGCTATGCTGTTTTGATAGGGGGTAAAATATTGTGAAACCTGCAGCAACGTGGTTAGGTAAAAGCATCGAGTTCGAACTGTCAGGCTGCAAGATGCCTATTCAGGGAGAAGTCATTGATGCAGGTGAGGACATCATGGTTGTCTATGGGAATCAGCGCTACATTTATGTGCCGCTCCATCATCTTCAAACGATGTGTTTTATGAACTCAGAGAAGAACTCCAATAGCATAGATGTAACTGCCCCTGATCCTGAAATGGACCATAACGATATATCTTACCGAAAAGTATTAATGAATGCTCGTGCAAAATTCAGCGAAATCTCCATTGGTGGACGAACCCTACATGGTTATATTACCAGCATTATGAACGATTATTTTATTTTCTACTCGCCGATTCATCAATCCGTATATATCTCCATTAACCACCTGAAATATATCATCCCTTCTCCCTCCGAAAATAGACCTTTTGCCATGGATCATCAACATTTCCCAATCCAGCCATCATCACTCTCACTCTCTCGCACTCTCGATCAACAATTACAGAAAATGGTGGGAGGGCTCGTAATTTTGAATTTAAGTTACAAGCCTGAACAGACGGGATTGCTCAAAAGTATAAATGGAAAGTTACTGGAAGTAATCGATGCAGAAGGTTCCGCACGTATCATGCACACCAGTCATATTCAAACTCTTCATCTGCCTTAATCGTTAAAAGGAGAAGCAACACAAACAGGGATACTCCAGAGCATAGTGCAATAGCTCGAAGTATCCCTGTTGCATGTAGTTTGTGCTAACATCTACTTTGATTCCGGGTTCCATTCAGCCGATCGAATGGTTACTGTTGAACTGGTTCCCGACTACTTGATTCCTTTGGCCTTGGCCATATGCTCGGCCCGAACCTGATAATCTGTGGAATTCGCTGCATTCAGCATATTCCAGATCATCTGCGTATCCTGCTCTTTATATAAGGTTTCGGGAAGTTCAGCCTCAAGCCGTTCTGTCTTGCGCTGTATGGTCTCCACCAATTCATGATCGTAGATAACCATCTCATCAGAATTGACATACCTTACGTCTGGATCAACACTGATCCGGCAACGGTTGGTGAATGTCACCATAGAGACAAGCCGAACACGCTTGTAGTCTCCGAGATGTGCCTGAATCGCTTCAACACGAGCTCGGTGCTGCATGAGCGGATTATACATTTTGACCCGGCTGCTACTCACCGACCAATTCGCCTCCCGGCGGCCACCACGAATCTCTCCGGTGGTCAGGTTCCGGGTCTCGATGACAAAGATTGCTCGCGGACCAATCACCACATGATCAATCTGTGAATACCCCGAACGTGACTTCGGATTGGTAACCAGCAGATCGTTCAACACTTTATATTCGCTTGGCAACCCAAGAAGAAGCTCGGCAGTTGTTGGTTCTTGCGGGACGCTGATCCAATCCGGATCCGATTTTTTCTTCTTACGTCGACTACGCGCCATACGTGGAGGAATCGCTGTAGCCGACGGCATAGCCGCAGCTGAAACAGAATCGGTAAGCGGGCTCACAAGCTCTGACTGATTCTTGAACAGAGACAAGATTTTTTTGAACATGGGCAAGCTCCGTTCTATTTATATTGGTACAATCATTATGTAAACTTCTATAACTTATGTCGGATAAAGTCGAACAAAAATAAAGGGATTTTCGATAAATTCATCGATTTGTTATAAGTACACGACATGATATACCCTAATCCGCGATTTCAGACACACCTCTGGCTCAACATAAAAAGAAAAAGACAGCATCTCCTTCTCCAAACAAAAGAGTCCACTGTCATTTTCCCATGTTCAACTTCAAGCCGGGAGATAATAAGTGTACAGCACTTGTGTGCCTTTCTCGTCCAAACCGTTCTTCGATATTTCCTGATAGAGGGATTCCGCCAGAGCCAATCCCGGCGTTGTCATGCCCATCGCTTGAGCAGATTCAAGGGCAATGCCCATGTCTTTGATAAAATGTTTCACATAGAATCCAGGCTCATAGTCGCCTGCGATCATACGCGGTCCGAGGTTGCTGAGTGACCAGCTTCCGGCTGCGCCTGTTGCTATACTCTTCAGCACATTCTCCGCGTTCAGTCCCGACGTCTTGGCATAGGCGAGCGCTTCGCATACGCCAAGCATGCCAGAGGCGATGGCAATCTGGTTGCACATCTTGGTATGCTGCCCGGCGCCCGGCTTGCCTTGCAGCACAATGTTCGTGCCCATCTGCTCAAAGATCGGACGCACCGCTTCATAGGCGTCCTCGTTACCGCCCACCATAATGGACAGCTTGGCGTCCCGAGCGCCGATGTCACCGCCGGATACAGGCGCGTCCAGTGCCTGCAGACCTTTGGCTTCCGCAGCCTCCGCAATACGGGCAGCCAGCAACGGGCTGGATGTGGTCATGTCAATCAGATATGAACCCGGCTTCGCATGAGCAACAAGCCCACCTTCTCCGAGATAAATCTCCTCTACATCCTTGGGATAACCTACCATGGTAATGATCACATCACATGCAGCAGCCAAGTCTGCCGGCGTCTCATGCCAGACAGCCCCTTCCTTCACGAGCGCTTCTGCCTTAGCGGCAGTGCGCGTGTATACATGAAGCATATATCCTGCACGCTGAATGTGACCAGCCATGCTTTTTCCCATAACGCCTGTTCCAATAAAGCCTACTGTAATCTCTTCAGGTGATTTTGTTGATATGGTCATTGTGCGTGTCCTCCCTGTTTGTTCTGTGAATCCTTACTTCCTAACTCTCGGCTCGATTTACTCATTCTGCATAGCTTGATCTATACCTTATATAGTACATGTTATCGCTTTCTTTCCACTGCGTCTATTCATGTTCACTTTACCTTCCTGTTGACCATCGATGTCTGGCCTTATTTCTTCTTTATTCGTAATAGGAATGCAGCCTTGAAAAATCAGGCATGTTTTTGGAAAGTATAGCTCATACTACCTTCAGGAAAATTTTGAAGGAGTGACAAGACAACATGAGTATAAAACGCTTAGCTGCTATTGGAGCGATTCTGGCGTGTACATCGTTAGTTTGGGGATGCGGGACTAACAGCAACAACACTAACCCTACGGCAATGGATCAGTCTCACCAAACTGAACAGACCCAGAGCTGGGGAGATCCCAAGCGGTTAGAAGCTTCTCACCTTGAAGCTCTGGAACGGATGGAGAAAGATCACATTCATCGTATGGTCTCTCTAAGCGTCAACACCGATGGTGATCAAGTCATGACAACACTGGAACGTTCAAGTCAAAAACTCGAAGAGATGAGGCCGCTCGCCGAGATGCTTCAATATGAGGGCCAGCCTGCTCTGCTGCAACGCATTCAAGAGATGTCCGGGGATATCGAAGGCTCCAAAAATGCAGTCACCAAAATGAAGAACAGTACTTGGTCCGGGAAAATCAAAATTCAATCGTCGAAAACCGATGCCCTTCATCATATCAGCAGTTTTCGGGACTACCATGAGTATGTACAAGGTCAGGTCAAAGTGATGAATAAATAACAACGGACCTTCAGCCTCGCAGATCTCAGCCAACCACATTCAGTTCCTGAAGAGTTCAAAACCTCTAAATAGAATATAATGTTCTACCAACTTCACCCTAGAGCCTGATATTCCTGCAGGCTATTTTTTGTCTAAAAATTCAGTCTATAAATCTACCTATAACGCTCCTTTATCAGTCACGGATTTCCGTCACTCTACCCAAAGGGATGCCCAGATAAATATACAGAAGAATACGACAGGTGCAAGCGCTCCAGTAGCGATCCATATCCAAAGTTTAGCTGGTCTGGCATTGTTCCATGATTCCTTGATCCCATTCAAACGCTCATTGCGCCCGTTGGTAGCTTGTAGCTGACGAATCATTCGTTGCATAACTCGCTGCCGTTCTTCCCCTTGCGGTATGTCTTCCAGTACACGATGCAATTCTTCGTATAGACGCTCCTCTTCCAGAGTTGTCTCCGGATGCAATGTATTCATGAACATACCTCCTCTTTATCCCTTCTTGTATTCCTTATAACTAAATAACAAAACGAAGCCATAAGCGTTTGATCTATAGATAAGTTCACTCCATATAATATTTATCCGTTTACATAATAAGGATTGAAATCCATTTTATAATACCATAAATTGGAGTTATGCCAAATCCATACTTTATCCTGCGACGTATGAGCAAATACCACCATTCATCAGCAAATGGAGGACATAATGAAGAGCAAATCTATATCTGTGAAACATAACTACGCCAAACTATTCAGCGCTTTTTCCCTTACTTTCCTGGGAGACGGCCTGACTCTCGCTGCTGTGCCCTGGCTTGTCTCCACCCTAACGACAGATACGTTATATGCATCCATTACGATGACCGCCCTGCGATTGCCATGGCTTATTTTCAGTCTGCCCGTTGGTGTGCTGATCGACCGATATTCACGCAAACATATGCTGGTTGGAGCCAGCTTTACCCGCATGTTGTTTCTACTGATTCTAACGATATGTATCTGGGGAGGCTGGATCAGTATCCCGCTGCTTGCCCTCTTTATGTTCGGAATTGGTCTGAGCCGCGTTGTCTTTGACAGCACCGTCCAGACGATTATTCCTCAGATCGTGGAGGAAAAGAATCTTGAAAAAGCCAACGGCCAATTCACGGCCGGGCAGCTGATCACCAGTGATATACTGGGCGTAGCATTCGGCGGAGTTATTATTACGCTGCATATCGTTTATCCTTTTGCCATCGACACCGTAACGGCTGTACTCTCGTTGCTCCTGATTATGGGTTTACGCGGCAGCTTCTTGCCTGCGAAACCGGCAGCGTCCCAAGACCAAGAACCATCAGCAGAAGATTCCAAGCAAACAACTCAGGAAGAGTCAGAGCAGGAAGCCCCCCCGATGCATAATTGGAAACGTGAGATGTGGTCCGGCATTCAGTATGTGTTTCAGGATCGTTTTCTCCGGGGTCTGGCTATTCTCTCGGTGACCCTCACGTTAATGTTCTCAATGATTCTGGTGACTCAAATTTTCTTTGTACGTGAAGTGTTGCAGCTGGAAGCCTATGCCTTCGGTGTACTCATCTCCATTGCGACGATCGGCAGCATTCTGGGTAGTCAGGCTGTAGCACATATGCGAACACGTTGGAGTGCCAAGCAGCTCATCCTTCTATCCATCCTGTCGATGGGGCTGATCTACGGAGCGGTTGGTCTGACGTCTAATGCTTATCTTGTCGGCGGCCTGTACTTCTGTGCAGCTTTTTTCATCGTTGTTTATAACGTGACCCGTTCGTCGATCTTGCAACGCTCCGTCCCAAATGAACTACTCGGGCGTGTAGGCAGCGTATTCCGATTCCTGTCCTTCGGCATTAGTGCGATCGGCACCTTGCTGGGCGGATTACTCGTGCGTGTGAGCGAAACCTTTTTCGACCGTTCCTTCTCATTGCAGCTGCCTTATCTGTTACTTAGTGCCGTTTACATCGTGGCCTGCTTCCTGTTTGCCTCCAAGATGCGCAATGTGTCTGATCTGCCTGAGAAGCAACAGCAACATTCATCCATGTAGTCTGGTCCAGTTCAGAATCAATATCATAGTCTTGTCCAGACCCACTTGACTCTCACGTAACGTGATCCCGGATAATGAGTTCCATCATACACAAGGGAGCGATTCAACATGTCTTTAAAGATAACTGCGTTACGTTCAGACAAGATCTATCAGAATATCATGCAAGCTGTGCCAGCGGAAAAAATAGAATTATACCGTCAGATGATGCTCAGCCCTTTTATAGAAAAATGGAACATTCAGCACATCCCTTTCCGCGCTCAGGAGCCTGGCGGTTTCGATGTAATTACGATGAACAACTGGATGAATATCGCACCAGAAGCGATCACTGCGGACATTAAAGAACCTCTCGCAGCCATCTCTTCGGAGACATTCTGGCAGCAATGTCAGGAGGCGGTTGAGAGAAGTTTGCATGCATTCATAAAGGATGGCATTACCTTGAACGTTTCGGAATATGTATACACCGTTTTATTAGGTAATCCGGACAGTCCCATGCTGCAGATCAATGAAGGCATTAGTGGAGACGGCGGGATTCCAGGTTATATTATTGCCAATCTGGTTCCAAACGCGTATACCCTACCTCGCATTCCATCCGTACTTGCCCATGAGTGCAACCACAATGTGAGGTACCAACATATCCAGTGGAATCCGGCGGTTACGCTCGGTGAGATGATGGTAAGCGAAGGGCTTGCGGAGAATTTTGCTACATCCCTATATGGGGAGGGGTTGCTTGGACCATGGGTGACTAAAACGGATATGGATACGTTAAACAACATCATTAAACCCAAGATCAAAGACCAGTTACATGTCACCGGATTTGACCAAATTCACCCTTATCTGTACGGTGATGAACTCGCACGTATGCAGCACTTTACGCCTGTGGGCATGCCCTACGCTGCGGGGTACGCTTGTGGATATCATCTGATCCGATATTATCTGAACAAAACAGGCCAGCCGATTACGGAAGCCACCATCACACCTGCAAGTGTTATCCTTGCTGAGACTCAGGACTTCTGGCATGAAGACACGATTTTTCAGGATCAACGTTTAATATGAAGCTCTTCTGACAAACCTTTGTCCAGCATTATTTCCCGAATTCAAAAAGGCGGTCTGGAGGAATTCCCTCCAGGCCGCCTTGAATCATTATCGCCTTAAATTTTATTCAGCTCCGCATTCAAACAGATGGAACCCTGTTGACGCACGTTAACCACGATGATCGGTGTATCCAGCATGCCGCGCATCCAGTTCATGTATTCCTCTGCCTTGGCATTCGGTACGATAGCCAGAATAACCCCTGCAAATCCACCGCCGTGGACACGGCACGCGCCATCCCCGAGTTTACTCAAGTAATTCTCGGTCAATGCGAGAGCAACGGATATCTCCTGTGCACGAGAAGCACCGCTTTGGTAAACGTTTTGTAGCCATTTCCATGATGAGTTACCCGACGCAGTGATGAGCGACAAGAAATCACTAAAGCGTCCTTCACGCAGAGCAGATACTTGTCCATCCACGCGTTTATTCTCTTCTAGGAAATGCAGCGCACGCAATACCGCGCGATCTCCAGCTGCTTCACGGATCGCAGGCAGCTTCGCATAGATATCATCTTCCGAAATTTCACGTACATATTCAGCGCCAAGGGCCTTCGCCACAGCTCTCATCTCATTAGGAACCGAAGCATAATCTTCTGTCAGGTCGGCATGGTTACCACCTGTATTCACGATGACCAAGGAATAACCGTTCTCTTGGAAATTCCATTCCACAGGCTCAATCACAGGTTCAGCCGGATTGGCAAAATCAATGGAGATCAGACCCCCATACGCACAAGCCATCTGATCCAACAGGCCGGACGGTTTGTTCCAGAAATGATTCTCTGCATACTGTCCAATCTTCGCAAGTGTCACGACATCCAGTTTGCCATCATTGTAGAAATGGTTCAGGATCGTACAGATCAGCATCTCAAAGGAAGCTGAGGAGCTTACACCAGAAGCCGCAAATACGTTACTGGAGATGTCTGCCTTGAATCCGCCAACCTTATAACCCATTTCGACAAGTCCGGCAGCCATACCGCGAATCAATGCAGTAGTACCGTCATCATTCGTGTTCGGTTTCAAATCTGCAAGATCGATGACATATTTTTGATCATATCCCTCGGAGTAGAACGTAATTACGGAATCATCTGTCGCTGCTGCTACCGCAATCGTATCCAGTGTGATGCTACCCGCAAGAACTTTACCATGGTTATGGTCCGTGTGGTTACCACCGATCTCGCTGCGTCCCGGAGAACTGAACAAGTGCACCTGCTCTTGCTCACCAAAGTGCTCGCGAAATGAAGCATCTAGCTTGATGTATCGTGCGCCCTGTTCCTCAGCATGCTGTGAACCGTACATTTGCGCAAGCAATGCCTGTCCCTGTTTTGACTGAATGAGTTCTGTTACCTGTGTGGTCATCTCTATTCCTCCCATTTCATATGCGAGCGGGTTGTAACCGCTATCTCTTATGTCGTCTACAATCCTCATCGGATTAGCCCTTTCCATTATCTCAGCTTCGTAGCCGAATGGGTAGGGCAGAATTGAAATTTTGTAAGCGTTTTTTGAAAGATGTGTCTATTTAGAAATTAAGATAACAAAAACCTTTAAGCACCAGCTATCCATGGAGATTAGGATGGTTCTTAAAGGTCTGCAATGCAGTTTGGTACATGTATTGGGAATGGGTATATTACAAGATGGAATTATTCCTCCGTTGTATAGCTCTTCATTACCATTATCTTTTCATGAGGATTATAGTATACTATGACACATACTTTTTTCCAAGAAAGGATGTATATTCATTTTGGTTATTAACCATCGTTTTTTACTAATTTTCATTACACTTATGATCCTTGTAACTGGTTGCGGAGGATTATCTCAGAGTGAAAGTGATGAATATTATCATAAAGCGATTCCTATTGGAGAAGAATACTTCAAAAAATATTATGATGCTGATGTTGAGTTCAATCGTTACGAAGTTCATTTACCCATGTCATCTACAATGGTATTGTACGGACATGTTAAAGATGATCCATATACTTCTCTCTCATTATCATTTCATCTCCCCTCCTTGGAAATCGATTCAGAAGGTGGACCGGGAGAGTTTATCGACAAACGAAAAAGCGAGGAAGAGGTTAACTCCAAATAAGTTTTCCAACCCAATGCCAACCTATCTATAACGCACTAACCCAAATAAAAAAGTGACTCAGAAGCTCAGAGTCACTCTTTTGTTAAAATGAAAAACTGAATTAAGAAACAATGCCACCCGCTTCTTGAGCTTCTGCACCTTCATTGGCAATTCCTCCGGCAAAAGCTACAACGGCACTGCCGACCAGCACATTGATAGGTTTACTCCCCATATATCTCTTTGATTCGCTCTTCCTCATTCGTAGACAACACCACATTAAGAAATCCCATCGCATTATTGGCATCCGTTCGCGCCGTTTTATACATCTCGGCAAATGCCGCTTCATCCTGCTCAGGGTCCATTGCAGCCAGCTGCCCCCACGATTTGCGAGCCTTCTCATACAGCGTGGTCAGCGTAATGTCGTACGGATGCTGTGCCACGGGCGGCATGGATTCGAACTTGGCGGTTACTCTAAAGAAATTCATGGAATCACGAAAGTCCTGGCTGCTGTAGTCCTTATTTTTCATAGCATCCTCAGTGATGAGCAAGCCTTCACGGGCGATAAACAGCGTTTTCACCATGGCACGCTCCATATTGGTAGCCTCTTCCCAAGTTACATAAGACACGTCAGGTGCTTGCACCGTTGTAAAATGAGGGAAAGCATCATCGATCAGCTTCTGCGAATCGGAATGAATCGGCACACCGGCATTCAAATCCACAACAGCATCACCATAATTGGAAATACTAATATTTTTGGAACCTTTCTCACTGACTCGACGAACCGGATGATCACTAATTGGGATACGAATATAACCGAGCTTATCCGTATACTTCTGCTCCAACTCTTCCATAGTGGAGTCCAGCCCAATGCGACCTTCTTCGGCAGCTGAACCTGTCTGTTCACTCCCATTCGAACCAGATGTCGCCGCTTCCGTGGTAACAGGTTCCGTACTACTCGTCTCGGATGGAGTGACTGCTGTACTGGAAGTTGCCTCTGGCTTTGGAGTTTCTTTAGCTCCACCACCACAAGCTGTCAGAACAGCTGCTACACTGAACATGACCGTAAACATTTTCATCGTATAATTCCATTTCATCATATGCTCTTCCCCTTATCGTATGTATATTCCTGTGAACCATTAACCTCTGCTTCAAGTTATGAATACCTGTTCCAAAAATAATCCTTTCAGATAACAAGCGCGGTTCACATTGGACGCGGTCTATATTGTATCATAAGTAAAAAATAGGTTGTATACGACCATATACCTGTGTCTAAAGGCTTTTTTGATTGCAGACCAGAAGGTATTTCTGCTACACCAAACACACCAAAAGAAAAAACACTGCCGTCCATATGGACTACAGTGTTCTGATGCAACATTACTATTACAAGGGCTTTTTTTTGTGGAAACAAGCAACGTTTGGCCCTCTGTGGATTGGTGTTCACATACTCTTTTTCTTAAATCGCTTTATATGCTTTTTCAGATGATTTATTCGCATCCTACGCAATGGACTCTGATTGACCATATATATATTTATTCCGAGAAAAAATAATACAGTGAGGAGAAGCAATCCTTTGGATAAGATATAGTTATTATTATTGGCAAACGCAAACAGATGAAAAGGCATATCCTGATTCATAGTCGAATTGGTCATCCAATATCCCCAGTATAGCAGCGCAGGCAGGTATCCGGCAGCAGTGAATGAGGTTAGATTGGCAAACGTCATCCCAAGCATGCCCATCAGAAGCATTCCCGGCATAACAATCATGTACATCTTGAAAAATTCAAACGTAAATGAGCCCGTGTCCATACTTTTGCCTTGAATTATACCGTAGGAAATTAGTAAACAACATGAAAGAAGTACGGTAATCATGATGAACCTGTAAACCAGAGGAACCCCTCTGTGTTGCTTGCTCATATATACAGTTTCACTTGCCTGACATGTAATTTCAATTAACATCAGATCGGTCATCATAATCATTCCAGCCAACGGCATATATATTTCTGATATATTCAGGACGTCTCTGGCTGTTGGCGCATAGAAAATGAATGGCACCATAACAATGAATAGCAGACACACGATCCATCGAACGGGGCTATATATCAGTTTCCATTGATAGGCTATATCACTAAGCACTACTTATCAACTCTCCTCCCCGTTTTCTCCCACCAAAACCCAGCAAAGTAAAGAATGGCAACTGTGGCAACCAGGTATATTAGCCGATTCAACAGAACCATGACTTGCGATTGCTCAATGAACCCTGTGTCATTTCGAATAATAGCACTATACAGTTCTACATCGTTATTCACTTCTCCGGTGAAAGCCGTCATTGAAATACTAAAAATAACATATACCAACACCACCGGAACACTTATAACGTTGCTTGAAAATAACAAGGAAATACCGACGATAAAGGCACTCATATACAATATTGTTGGATAAACCTGTATAATCAAAGTTATCGGCATATCCCAGAAGCTTCCCGTTAAACCACTGCCTGAGCCTGATACGTTGAACATCACCCAGGTGTTCAGAATAATACCTATGACAGTAATGATGGACAGATAAGACAATAGCACTCCACCATATTTCCCCAGAACATAACTATATTTATGGATGGGTCGCGTTCGAACAAGTTCATTCATCCTAAACCTGCGATCCTTGTCAAACATAAACGTAAATAACGGTAGAGCCAGCAGCGAAGATACAACTTGCATACGATCGGCAAAGATTTGGGCTACTACAGAGGTTAATGTCCGACCATCCAATTTTCGCAGCAAATTTTGGCTGACCTGTTTAACAGTACCGATCACCTCAGTATGAATACCGTTAACATCTTCGTCAGCCTGAGCTACATAGAGAAAAGAATGATATCCTGACTGTTGTAAACCTTCAATATCAGACTGGCTCTGAATTGGATAATAATATATATATGTATTGAATTCCGAATAGGTAAAGATCATCAGAATTAACCCGATCATGATAAGGATCAGGCTCCTGAATTGTTGTTTCATTTCAAATCCCATGAGCTTGAGAACGGACATAGGTAAACCTCATCCTTTCAGAAGAAGCATATAGGCGTCTTCAATGCTTGGAGATACGGGACTGCATTCCAAAGCTGGCCTGGTTCTAGAAATCATTCTAATCTCAATTCCATTCTCCAGAAAACGCGTAGATAGGACAGGATAGCTTTTCTTAACAAGATCCAATTCTTCCACGTCATATACCATTGCAGTCCATACGCATCCTTCACCCTGCTTTATCAGACTTCGTACTTCCCCATCAAATGCGAGGCGACCCTGATCCAAGATGGC
This sequence comes from Paenibacillus sp., assembly GCA_017512705.1. Lineage (GTDB taxonomy): Bacteria > Bacillota > Bacilli > Paenibacillales > Paenibacillaceae > Paenibacillus. The sequence continues at coordinate 110,469 of JAFWEX010000074.1, read as the reverse complement.
GATCTGGTTGCAGGTGCTGGCTATATCCTCAATGATATGAGTTGATAATATAACAATCTTGTCCCGGGAGTAGTTACTTAATAGATTTCGCAGTGCAATCCGTTCCTCGGGATCAACACCTGTTGTTGGTTCATCCACGATAAGAATCTCTGGCTCATGTAAAATAGCTTGGGCTACACCAAGTCTACGTTTCATCCCCCCAGACAACTGCCTCACTTTTTTTCGCGTATGTTGAATCAAGTTAACCTCTTCCAAGATGTGATCGATGCGAGCCTTGAGGATTCTAGAGTCCATTTTATTCAGAAGACCAATATATTCCAAGCTATCCCTAACTGTGAAGTTAGGATAAAAACCAAACTCCTGTGGTAAATACCCCACCATGGCTTTAATCTTATTTACGTTCTTGGGTAACAGGGGAATACCATTCATTTCGACTCTACCACCATTGGGCTCAATTAATGTGGTGAGTATGCGCATGAATGTTGTCTTTCCCGCACCATTTCTCCCTAAAATCCCATACATTCCTGTAGGTATGGTTATATTGACCCCTTTGAGCGCATCCTGATTCCCGTATTTTTTGTAAAGATCTTGTGTAACAATAGTCATATTGGCCACCTCTGTATATGATTTCCATTTTATAACATATTCACTTCTTCCCTTCCGTGATTTATTTCACCCTCTGTCTGCATATTATTGGAAGTTGTAAACAGCCTATAATAATAACCTCCAACGAATCTATCGGGCACTAACTCAAAAAAAAGTGACTCAGAAGCTCAGAGTCAATCTTTTGTTAAAAATGGGTAACTAAACTCTTTTTCAGTTGTTATATACACTAATAAGATTAGATGGATCATTAGCATTTGTAGAAGACTGAAATTATTGTACTTTTTCCAAAAATTTGGCCTAAGTCTCTTGTTGTACCTGAGCCTCTAAAGTAGCAATATTGTTGCTTTTGATACTATTCAATACCGCCTTTGCCATGGTCATATCTTATATCCACACTTCCTATATTAGAAAGGTTGTTCTCTATGACAAAGTTAATTACCAAGCTAGCATCTATACTAGGATATGGACTTCTAACTGCCCTATTTATTTTCTTTCTTATAGCACTAATTGCCATAATCATTTTGGCTATCTATGAATTTAAAAACTAGCTTGATCAGCAAAATACTCATTATAAATCGATCAACCCCCCCCATCTCCACTCCCTTTCTCCCCTCTTTTTATTTTACTTTCTCAGACGTGTCACATTTCAGGTCTCTCCTTCGTCATACTATATGTTAGGAGGGGAATCACTTGGAAGAACCAATCCAACAGATTATCACGGATGTGTTGCAAGGCAATAAAGAGAAGTATGCCTTGATCGTCGTCCGTTGCGAAAAATTTATTTTCAACTACTGTTACCACATGTTGGGTGATTATGGCGAAGCAGAAGATTGCAGCCAGGAGGTATTCCTGAAAGCATATCGCGGACTGCATACGTATCAACCTGATGCGCCTTTTGAAGCGTGGCTGTATCGTATCGCCTATAATCAATCGATTGATATGATTCGCAAGCGTAGAGTCACGAGGTTTCTGCCTTTTTTGTACAAAAATGAACGGGATAACAATCACGTGGATCAAGCGATTGACCACAAATATTACAATCCGGCCGTGTTACACGCTCTCGCTGCACTGTCCGCAGAAGAACGAAGCTTGTTGATTTTGCGCTGTGTTGAGGACAAAAGCTACAACGATATCAGTCTCATTCTTAATCAGAATGCTGCCTATCTGCGCAAAAAGTTCCAACGAGCTGCCACCAAATTCAGAAAGAACTATGTTAGCCAAGAGGAAGAAAAACCGAAAGAGTCAAAGCGATCCGGAACACGACCTGATACTACTTTTTCAAAAAGTTGAACCACCTACTATACATATCACTACGCACTTAGTGTTCGTGATGCTGCTATCCCAAGAAAAACATTTTATTCTATTGGTGTCACGAATCCACTTCAAGTTCCGTTATACCCATACGAAGGGAGGAGTTTTGCATTGTATCTTACGCTGAGTCAGGAGGGAAAGACCATTGGATGAACAGGATACCAGGCAAGCGATAAAATCAAAATTTCAGAGAGTCGAACCCATAGACACGACCTTACAACATCGGATTATGAGCCAGATTAATCTTGAAGAAAACCCCCATACGAAGGAGCGATGGTTTATGAAATACAAAGTTAGTCTACTACTCACACTAGGTTTATTGTTAACCGCATCAACTGGATTTGCTGCCGTGAAATATCAGTCACTTACCAACGACAATGGAGATGTACTTTTTCAGGAGCGGCCCATGACTCATGATACTAATTCTAATCGTACGGAGGATGACGATAAAAGAATTAGCCGCATGAATCACATCTGGGTGAATGAGATTAAGCCAGGAGAAGCGGCAATCATCTACATCGTGCCTAACAATCCGAATCAGGAGCTCTATCTCAAGGCTAATTCACATATTGTTAAAGACTTCTCCACCCTGCAAAAGATGGTTAAAATTCCTGGTAAGACTCTAGCTAAACAGATTCCCGGCAAAGGAAAAGAAAAATATACGTTCCAAAAGGCCAGCGTGCACATGGAGCATGGCATGGATCTGTACAAACTATCCGAGACGGAAAAAGCAGACATTGCTAACAAGCTTCTTCTGGAGGCACAGGCTTCAGGTAAAGACTATGCCTTAATGCCGGTTCCTTTTACAGACCAGTTCTGGCTCACCACTCTGACTTATACTAGTGGCAAAAATAAAATTTCTCTGGACATTCTGAATAGCCAAGATACGGGCACAGTTAGTGCTTCATATGAAGGAAAACTAAATGTTACCAGTCGGAAGATCAACATTAACGGGCAGGATGTCATCCAGCGGACTTTAGGTGGTGGGACATCTGAATTTATATGGGTCTACGAAGATCCAAAAACCAAATTTGCCTATCACTACTTTCTGAGAGCTGCTCAAGGTAACGTATCCAATGAAGATTTAATGCGCGTTGTTAAAACGATGATCCCTGCTGTGAAGAAATAGATTTCTTGTTAAAAGGCATAGCCGAAAAAGCTTATCTGTTTCGTCAAGGCGAAACTAGATAAGCTTTTATTGGTTGTTTTGGTGTTTTTGAGATATGTCATAGCTCTCAGCGAATCTCAATGGTAGCTATCATTTCACTATGAATTAGGACATTACAGGTTTTTGCGTTCTCTGCCGCTGCACTTCATCAAGATATTGAGTGAATGGCGATTCTCCGGAATAGCTTAGAAATAACCATTCCAACGCTCTTGTCATGCCGATATAGAAACGAGATATCTCGCGGTCATCAACTTCATCTGATTTTCCTGCGTTGCGCGGCATGGTCTCAATGGAAATGATAAACACAGCTCTGAAATCGAGTCCCTTTGCACTATCAATCGTTAATACTTTGATACTGTCTTCTTCACGATTAAAGCTCTTTTTGGTCTGTTCATTTTCGGTAACCCAGTTATATTGCAGATGATTCTCATCCAAAGCTTTGCCCAATTCGTCGATAATGTGCACTTGATTGGATTCCTTCACTCTGTACAAAATTGCAATGTCCTTCAGAGTCAATGATTTTTCACGTCTTAAATAGTTTATGGATTTTGCAACAAACGCCATCTCAATTTGCGTGTTCTTACTTCGATAGATTAAGGGCTCTGGGCCTCTGCGCTTAGTGAATTGAGGAGGAATAATCTCAACTCCTTCGGTCCCCGAACTAATTACTTTTTGCTGTAAATTGGACTGCTGCTTATAGAAATCCCAAGCAAATTGAACAATCTGAGCCGTATTTCGGTAATTGATTGTTAAGATCCTAGACCGTCCACGGAAATCTAATCCTGTATCCTGCGCGAGACTATTCTTACGTTTGAAAATGGTTTGTGCTCTGTCCTCTACAATTAACAGAGACTGTATCTCTTCATTAAGACATAAGCTCACCAGTCTCAGCCAGTCTCTATCAAAATCCTGTCCTTCATCGATCAGGATGGCATCATATTTAGGTAACTCTTGTTGCCCCTGCTCCACCTTTTCCAGCAAATCTGGCAATTTCCTGTCTATAATACGAAATTGCTGTCCGAGCCATGAGTGGAAGGTACTGACTTCAATATTAGATTCGAGTTGGGAAATCGTATCATGTCCGGCAAAGTCAAACAAATCCTCTGGCTCCGCCATCTTCTGTACAATGGTATGCCTTAAATACTGTGACAACGTTGAATTATAGCATAGGACAAGAATGCTCCAATCCGGATGGGTCTTGGCGAGCATCCTTGCTCGGCTCACAAGTACGAGCGTTTTGCCACTCCCTGCAACACCGCGAATTAAACGATGCTTGTCCCCAATCTGCTTCGCCATCTTCTCCTGATGTAAGTCCATCGTCTTGATGTTATGCAAAGATAACAAAAGCTGATCCTGATGAGGGATGATTTCTCTACGCTCTGCACTGATTCGCACTTCAGGAAACAGGTGGTAGCGAATAGCCTGTATATCTTCGTGGGTCAAGCTATATCGATTCCGAGTTGGCACCGTGAACATATGTAATAACTTCTCTATTAATATCTCTGCCGAGAAATCTTCATCATCCGGATCGATCTCTTCTCTAGTCAGTACAAACAAGGGATCGATGACGCTGTATAGGTCCATTTGGAGAAAATCTTTCTGCTTCAAGCGACCGAACACAGTACCATAGCCATAATTGAATTTTAAATATCCTGGCGTCCCCTCTTTAATCAGATTCTTATCCTTCTTCAGTTGATCTGCAATCACAAAGGCATAATCTCGGGCTTGCTTCAAGGGGCTCCGGGCAGTAACCAACTCCCCTGCTGTATTACGCAGTGTCCATTCATCCCGATTCAACTGATGCAACGTGCCTTTCGTATAGTCTTTCACTTCCAAAACTAGCAAACCCAAATCAGGTCCAATAATAACAAAATCCGGCCTTTTTCCACGAATCTCAGGTTCATAATACACGATATATTCATCAGGTAGATACTTCTTCAACGTATCAAATAGTATTCTTTCACCACCTGTTGCATTCTTCCGAATAACCTCTGGTACTGTATCGGCCATGCTAATCGCTCCTTAATTCTATTCATCTACAATTGCTATTACTTCATTATGTATTAAAAAGCCACAATTTTCCACATGTTCAAGCAAACTTAATCGTACCTTTATCAATTAATAACTATTGAAAATAGTACATAATATAAAACCAGATTACATCATCTAGCAAGATGTGTAACCTGGTTTCAATGTTTACATAGTCTCACTTGCTCGATTGGATTGGGCTCACTTCATCAGATCTTATCTCGATCTAACCAAGATTTCCTCGTTCGAAGTACGTATGCAACCGATACAGACATATATCCCGTGTCCAGCGATATAACACTGCTCGTTCCTCTGGATTCTGCACTTCTACATTCAGCGAGAAGACGCCATCTTCGAACCGTGTCATACTATCCTTCGCACCGCTCCACTTGGACATCGGCATGTCAATAATAATCTTTGTCATCTCATTTTCCGTCTTCTCATTCCATTCTGTGAGCGCGGCCTTCCCTTTGTCCAAAAAGTCTTTTCGTTTCCGATACTCTTTCTCCGTCAGATACCTATAGAAAAATCCAGCCATTTCCCCGGGCGTAATCGGGTCCATCCAGTGGGCTTCGCCTCGCTCCAGCATGTATAGCAGCACGATCATTTTGTAGCTTTTGTTCATGATCGTCTTCTCCACATCCCGTAGCCACGCTTCGTGCCGTACATAGATCTCTCCCTCAGCCGGTGATAACATCTCTGCCCAATACAGGAAACCGATATATGAGCCAAACTCGCTCCGATATCCGATGCTTTTAGACTGCCCCATAAGATGAAGTTCCAAGTAGGTTGGAATGCGCCCTAGTTCTCGTTTGACATCCAGAAAATCCTGATGCAGCTTCTCGCGGCGTGGCATACGCTTGCGACTTAGCTCCTGAAGCAGGTTCACAACTTGGGTCTCCAGATGAATACCACAGTTGTCGGGAACTTCCGGTATAGCTGAATCCAGCGCTTTTCCACTGACTTTCTCTTTTCCATGTACTTCGAACAGACTCAGCTTCACATCCGCGTTCCGGTAATTCCCGATCAGGTCAATGATAGTACAGTGCGACTTTCCTTCAGACAATCTCAAACCACGCCCTACTTGCTGGGTGAATACCGTAAGTGACTCCGTAGGACGCACGAAAAGCAACGTATCCACACTTGGGATATCCGTGCCTTCGTTAAACAAATCTACGGTAAATACCACTTCCAGCTCTCCTGCTCCAAGTTGCCGAATCGCCTCTTCTCTTGACATCTCCCTTGTTCGTGAGTGCAGACTAAGTACCTTCACCCCCTGACTGCGGAAATACGCAGCCAAGTAATCCGCTTGCCGAATCGATGAGCAGAAACCGATCGTTCTCGTCTGCTTGTGACGCATCCAGGCCGCATAGATCGTTTCCACATGCTCTTCATGCAGTTGAACAGACATGAGCTGCTCTTCATCGTATTTGGTACCGAGCCAGCGAATCTGAGAATAATCTGTATTATCGAACACACCGTAATACTGAAATGGTGCCAGCCACCCCCGACGGATCGCTTCAATAAAATGCATCTGGTACGCCACGTTTCCATCACACAGTGCATATACATCCTTACCATCCAGTCGGTCCGGCGTTGCCGTAATCCCGAGTAGGAACTGTGGACGGAAATATTCTATGACCTTCATATACGTTTTCGCTGCCGCATGATGAAACTCATCCACCACAATCAGATCAAAGGCATCAGCCGCAAACACATCCCGATGTCTTTGCAAACTCAGTGTATAGATCGAAGCGTACACACAGTCTGCTTCTCCATCCTTTTGCTTGCCGTTATATATTCCATGGCTCCGCTCAGGCATAATCTGCTGGAACGATTTTTTCGCCTGATTCAGAATCTCTTCCCGATGCGCTATGAACAATATCCGCTGAAATTTTTGTGCAAAGAAGCCCGCCAAATACGTTTTGCCAAGTCCGGTCGCCATCACCACCATGGCTCTTTCGTACTGCTCCTCCATCGTCGCATTCAACGCTTCGAGCGCATCCAATTGAGCAAATCGTGGCTGAATAGGCAGGAGAGGCAGGACATCAGACTCTTGTTCGGTTTCCTCTTCTGGGAGCCTTGTGCCGAATTCTGCTTCCTCCATCTCGGTGATCCGCTGGATCATTTCCGGGTTCTTCTGATGATATTTCTGGTACTCTTCTTCATACAATGCAATAGAATCCAGGTTCACTGGCAAGGTGGTTTCGTGGTAGAAACTCTGCATGAACTTCTCCAAAGCCGACTGAAATGTATACGGCTCTGCCTCCGCGTTCATGGCCAGATTCCACTCATACCCCGTCTTGAGCGCTGTGAATGAAAAGTTCGATGAGCCAACAATCAGCATGCCTTCCCCATGTTCATGATCAAACAGATACGCTTTTGGGTGAAAAGAAGTACCCATGCTTCGCCATAGCCTCGCTTCGATTCGTGGATCAACCTCACAGAGCGCCCTTAACCCTTCGGGCTGTGTGATATATAGATAATCCCCTGCCAGCATCCGTACCTCTGCTCCACGTTCTGCCGCCCGCTTCAAATGCGGGGCTAGCAGCTTGACTCCAGATTGCATAATAAAGGACGTCATAATATAAATCCCGGACGCATGCTGCATCCGGGTAATGAGTTCATCGGCCAGATTGTCGGTAATGAGTTTTACATTAAGCTTCGTCGACATCGATTAGATACACTCTCTCTTGAAATCCTCCGCGCGCCTCGGCTTTATCTGCACGCAGCTTGTCCAGCTGCGCCGCATTAGCTCCATGCACTTCTGCCAGCGCCCGAATCACTTCGAGCATATCAGCTAGTTCCTCTAGTGCTTCTTGATCGCTTCCCGCACTCATGTATTCTTCTGACTCTTCACTCAATTTTGTTCTTAATTCTTGCTTATATTCCTCCGGGTCCAGAATGCGCGTCCGGCACTCCTTACCACTGGATGTGATAATATGCGGAATCTTGTCCCGCACTAATTTGTTGTATGTAGGCATGTGGTATACCATCCTCTCTGCTATGAGCACCTTCTGGCTATGCGCCAGAATCTCCCTTTTTGCCATTATACCATTTGCTATGGATGGAGAGAGGTGGATTTTGTAAAGTGGTGGGAGCAGATGAAGGGTAAAAAGCCCGTGACTACTCGTTAAGGAGTGAAATGGGCTTTCGATTTTAACTTATTTATTTGTTGAATACGATATTCTCCTGTTCACTTTCAATAATCTTATTATCACTTATCTGCCAGCATAAATGATAATCTCCATCATGATCATCTATCAAGAAATATCCGGTTAAATCCGGAATATTAGCCATCTCAGAAAGCTGTTTCTTCATAAAATCAATAAAATCAAGATGATACTCTCTGATATCTGCCCCATAAAAAACATACGCTGTCCAATTGATTTGTTTCTCGGGAAACGTCCAGCCTGACTGGTACAGTTCCAATTTATCCTCATCCAGTAAACCTTCATTGTAATTCGCTGTGAAATCATCGCGTATCTTTTTCACTTCATTGATTGTGCTCTCATCACACTCTAACCAACCTCTTACAGATACATACTTTCCCATTTCAATCCCCCAGTCCTTGAATCTATAGATTAATTCAAAGCTATTTCATCATTCAATCGATTCTCTAACTCCATTAGTATTTCTTCTGTTCGTTGAAGCAGCTTCTTGATGTTGTGTGGTTTTAGAGTCTGTTCCTGGTTAAACTCTTCTATGGAGGACATATGTCGAATCGTACCGATGAATAAAGCAATATCTAATCCAGGTTCAATATCTGTATGAATTAAAGGTAAAATCTCATTCATGGTGACTTCTTTCGGAGGATTCACTGCATAATACTTTTGAATATATAACGCCTTTATCATTGAGGTAAGTGCCCAATCGCAGAGGATCAGACAGGCTTGAAACTGATTGTGGCTATGCATGATTTTGGCAAGTTTAATGTGATATCTCGAATGCTGCTGATAATCCAATATTGTATTTCGCAGAGCGTATTCCTCTGGATTATGTCCAGACACGGATTGTTGTATAGAGCCATAGCATTCTTGAAAACGTGGAGTACAATCGAATTGGTGATTACAATACGCCTCGGTAATGGACCGATTTCTTGCCATTGTCATCCCTCCAATGAGTTAATACCAATATTATACAACAAAATGATACTTATAGTAATCAAATTATAATTTTGTATTCTTCGTTTGGTGTTTACCTTTAGGAAACTTGACTACACTTTTGAACATAGAGGTGAATACCGTGAACGAGGACAGAGAAGTTTTGAAATTAGTCGGAGCCAGAATTCGTGCACTACGCAAAGAAAGAGGGTATTCACAGGAATCCCTCGGAGAAAAAGGTGGATTTCATTTTTCATACATAGGTCAGATTGAACGTGGTGAAAAGAACGTATCTTTGGTGAACTTAGCAAAGATAGCCGAGTCTCTTGATGTAAATTTAATTCAATTATTCGCATATGTTGATGAAGAGTATCAATTTACAGAATCCGAAATAATAATTCAAGAGATTGTTGCTATGCTGAGAGAAGCTAATCCCGATAGTATTCATTTAGCCAAAAATGTGATACGCGAGATTCTAAAATGAACCCTAGAAAATATGTAACGTTCAAAGGCAGAGTGACATAGATCCGCTCTGCCTTTGGTTTTCCTTTTTATATTAAGTACACTCAAACAGCCTTTATTTCGCTGCAATAATCATACTACTCCATACCCAACCCACATCACCCTTGTCATTTTCAACAAGGTATATGTATCAACTCATTTGTTACGATACTTGTTACGATATTCTCTTTCTTGTCTGCACCAGAAGTTCATTCACAATCTGTAATTACAATCATCAACATGTTAAAAAATACTTCACGTATAATCTTCCAATTCGTTTGACAGTAGTACATTACATTCAATTCAGTTAAGGTAGCCTAATAAAAAATCTTTTTCCAAAACCGACTACCGAGGTTGTTTCTAATCCAAGTTCCATTTTAAAAATAGAAACGAATACTAGATCTTGTTGTGTAGTTACTCCGTTAATAACTGGACCTCCAAGCAGACTGATTCCTGCATTCACCCATTCATTACTTGACTCTTCTATTGATGAATTTACAACCCATTTTACAAAGTCATCTTTACTGGGGTTTGTTATGGCAAGCAAAACCAATATAAATCCAATGATAATCCAGAACTTATAATTCCCTTGTCTACCACTGGATTTATACACGTCTCCATTTCTCATAACTTTCCTCTCCTTTCTCATTACTATCTCTATATGTTACATTAGATCAATTATGAGTAATTATAATTGGTAAACCTACTGTTGACAGTAGGCTGACCATTCCATACTTCTCAAACAATACACTTATTCGCCACCACCACCATCTTCGCTGGCATTTCTTCACGCAGTCGCCACACAAAGCTCATCGGTTTGTTCCCCTCATGACTCACGTAATCCGCTTCACCCAGGAAGACAAATGGAGACGTATAGCCATGCTCCTCCTTATACTCCCGCACGAACAGGGCAATTCGGTTGCCTGTCTCCCGGTGATGAATATACCGCTGCGCGGTAGCCGTATGCTCCGACACCCGGCTCTGAGTCTGCCAGTGGAATAAGCGCTCGTTGATCGCATAATCTTCATACAGTGTGGAGGGCGAGAAATCTTTGTCAGATTTGTTCAATGTGATGAAGAAGATATCCGTCTGTTCGTCGGCAAAATACTTCACGCCTTCACGAAACGTTGGTGATTGCTCGGCATTCCAGTAGCCAAAAGCAGCGAGTACTTGGTCGATGGAGTACATACAGTGGATATCCAGTGGACAAGTGTATGGGAAGGAATTGCTTTTATCCACAAATCGCAGATGAGACAGATTATATTTAAAGATATCCACAAGCTCTGCTCGGAATGCGTCACAAGCCAGCACGCGCTCTATACCCTCTTCAATGCTGCTCAGTCCCAACTTCTCCGGCGCAGCGCGGTGGAAGGTGTAATAGAACATAATCAACATGCGCTGTTCATCAGCAGTGGTAGGCTCTTTACCTTTTTCAATATAATCGTTCAGGAAAGTCAGCCAGCTTCGAGAGTTAATCGTCAACACCGACGGAAGTCTGCGGATATATTCCTCTTGCGCGTCCTCTACTGGCTCGGTTAATCCGGCTTCGGCCAACAGGCCGCGGAAATACCTTCTCCCCGTACGTCCACCATAGAATTCAGCCAGTGTCATCCCGTGATGCTCTACAAAGTGAGCCAAAGTCAGCGGCAATCCGGTGTCTTGCTGGAACGTTTGCAGCTTCTGGATCAGCGCTTTCCGATTACGACTCATCTGCTTCAGATTACGCATCACGTAATCCTTCGCCTGCTTTTCCAATTGAATAAAAGTGCCACGAGGCAGGTTCGAAAATCCGTTCTCGACGTAGTACGAGATGGAATGTTTGGTCGCACCGATCAGAGCGCGGAATTTATCCTGGTATCTGTACTCCTGATGCGCTTGCCCGATGAAATCGAGTACAGTCAGACATTCTTTGCCCTCCGCCATCCGTAGTCCACGTCCCAACTGTTGCAAGAATACGGTCAGACTCTCGGTAGGACGCAGGAACAGAATGGTGTTCACCTCAGGAATATCCACACCTTCATTGTACAGATCCACGACAAAGATCATGCGGAGTTCCCCGTTCACCAATTGTCCTTTCGCAGAATGACGCTCCTGCTCGCTCGACCCGCCATGCAACGCTATCGATGGAATACCAGCTTCGTTGAAAACTTTAGCCATATACAACGCATGATCCACCCCTACGCAGAAACCAAGTCCTTTCACCTCATCCAGATCGGTTACATAGCGGTTCAGGCTCTGCATGATCTGGTTGGCTCGAATTTTGTTATGGGTGTACAGTTTCTCTAATTCATTCAGGTCATAGCCTTTGCGCGACCACTTCACCTGGGACAGATCGACAGTATCGGTGACACCAAAATATTGAAACGGACTCAGCAGCTTTCGATCAATAGCATCCGTCAGACGGATCTCAGCCGCAATCGTATGCTCGAAGTAGGCGGTAATGTCTTTGCCATCCATCCGTTCCGGTGTTGCAGTAAGTCCAAGCAGAATTTGTGGTTCATAGTGGGACAACAGCTTCTGGTACGAAGGCGCAGCAGCATGATGGAATTCATCCACAATGATGTAATCGTAATAGTCTGGGCTCGTGATCTCTGTTAGCTTCATGGAGTTCAGACTCTGTATGCTGACAAACAGATGCTCCAAAGCCTCCGCCCGGTGACTCCCGACATGCAGCTCTCCAAAATTCATATCCTTCAAGATATACCGGAAGGTGTCCCGACTTTGCTTCAAAATCTCTTCCCGATGTGCGACAAAAAGGAGCTTGGCTCCCCCAGAGCTGGCGCGGAATCGCTTGTAATCGAAAGCAGAGATGACCGTTTTGCCAACGCCTGTGGCGGCGACGATCAGATTACGGTTTCGTCCATACAGCGTACGCTCGGCGTCGAGCTGTTCCAGCACTTCCTTTTGATAATCATAGGGCTGGATATCGAGGTGAAAGTGGTTGGACTGATCTTTTTTACGATTCAGAGCCGCTCTCAACTGTGCTTCATGCTCCTGATCCTCTGGGATGTATCTCGTAAATTCGCGGTCATTCCAATAACTCTCGAAGGTCGCTTCGATCTTGCGCAGCACATCGAGTGAATCCTTCTCTGTCACCTTGAGGTTCCACTCCATACCACTGGTCAACGCCGGGTTGGATAGATTGGAAGAGCCGACATAGGCGGTGGTGAATCCAGTGTCACGGTGAAAAATGTATGTTTTGGCGTGCAGCCGGGTGACCTTGGTATCATACGAAATCTGGATTTCGGTGTTCGGTAATTTGCTAAGTTCGGTAATCGCTTTGAGGTCGGTTGCTTCCATATATGTGGTCGTGATAATCCGCAGCTTCCCGCCACCCGCCGTGAATTGTTGAAGCTGGTCCAGCAGAAGGCGAAGCCCACTGAACTTGATAAATGACACCAACCAGTCGATCCGATCGGCTGTCACGATCTCCTTTTGCAGCTCCAGTAACATACTCGGCTCGGACTTTGCACCTGTGAATAAAGAGCTCTGGGAGATTGGCGTATCTGGACGTACGATTTTGGTATCCCGAATAGCACGGATGCTGTTCAGTTTGGAATACACATGCGTCAGCACCTCTCCTTGCTCGTCCAGTTGTAACTCGCTGTACTCTTCTTCTCCCAGCGTGCCTTTCAGAGTGGCAATAATCTCATTACACGTTCGAATCTGCTCCAACACTGCCGATTTATCTTCTGTCTGTTCCCGCACAATCTTGAGCGCTCGTCGAGTCACGGCCGCCAAATACGTGGACAGTAGCTTACGTGCTTCCTCCGCATCCAACTTCTCCGTCCCAATGTTATACACATCCGGATCGAGCGCAGAAATCTCCTGCCTGGTGATGGTGTTAATAAGCTGTTCATATATGCCTTGTTTCATGGATACACCTCGTAAATGTTAGGATCGTTGTGGATATGTAGTGGTAATCTTAGTACATATTGATTGGTATTGGTAAAATAGGTCTCTACTCTATTATCGTCCAGCGCGTGAAATATTTCATGCGTTGTTTGATCAAGGAAACAAACATAAATATGGCACCCTCCTCGGAATCCGAAAAGGGTGCCACAAAACAATGGATAAGCAACATACTATGAAGAGTTGATCTAGAAACGGCCCGCTATTTCCGAACCTATACTGAAGTATAAGATCGAATCCCAACCACAGTGATTAACATGGGATTCCTTGACAACTCATTAAATGTGTATCATAGCTTTACAGGGTCTGTAGGTAGCACAATGCTGTTGTATTTCGAGATTAAGAACGTGTGGAAAGAGCCATTTCCGGTGAAACTAACTTGTACATCTGACGCTCCCTTCTTGGAAAAGACAAGTACATCATTTTGATATTTACTTTTTGCAACGTTGTACCCGCTCAGGTCCAGCTTCATAATAGTCTCGGCCTCTTGTTTTGCTGCTTTCCCCAATTTGTTGATATCGAGGCTATTGATCTTCTTTTGCTCGGCTTCATAATCTTCTTTCTTGCCGTTTGACAGGATGTTCTCATCCATGCTAATTCTTACCGGTACGAGCGATTTCTCCTCAATATCAATCCGTACCTTTCCCTTGTTCGTAGTATATTCGAAACCATACACCGATGATTCGCCCGGTCTCTTTACTACGACCTTTAAGTCCCGTCCGGTTTTGGTAAGCCCTTTGCCAATGCGTTTTAAGACTTGATCTGCTGCCTCGAGCGCATCAGGTGATATCTCCTTCTCCATAGCATACCAGCCCCCATACGACAGCTTTCCGTCCTTCAAAGCGATCATCCCCTTGGAATTTGAAGCCTTCACCTCAGTAGCAAAGCCTGTAAACATATTAACAGTGACATTTTGCAGCGGTTCGTCTTCATTCGGGAACAGCTCGGTCCATGCCTTGTCCAGCTTCTCCTGTAGCTTTGTCTCTTTCAGATCATTGTAGCTGAAGGTTAGAGATAAATGCGCAATCTCACCCTTGGAGGATACTAGAATACTGTCAGATTTATTGTTTTTGGTTTTGAAAATCATAGTGCTTTGGTCTTTTCCAGCGAAAACAACCTCATAATCATTTCCGGTAATCTCCTTGATTTTGGCTTTAGCGATTTCCAGAGCCTCTTGTTGAGCATCGATAGCCTTAGTGGTACTGCTATCTTCCTTTGGAGCTGCATATAGCACACCCCCATTCGGGACTGCAGTCGCCCCGAACAATAGCATCCCACCTAGAATGGGCAGAATTATTTTGGTTGTCATCTTTGTCATGTTTTTCATCCTCTTTTCTTTTCATGATTAAACTACTGAATTTTGAAGAATAGAACAGCGTTTCTGAAGTGAAGGATCGTTCACCGTAGGGAAGCCGTCGAAGGTACCAAACACAATCACTGAAGCTAACACCGCAGCTGTAATACCTGTTTTTCTACCAAATCCTCGCCTACCCGTTACTTACTTCTTGCTTTCTCTTCAGTACCATTCCCAGAATAACTCGTTCCTCCAGCTTGAATTACAGGGGGGTAGTTGATTTGGAAAACACTGTATGGTGTGCACTTCAACATGTTTTTCCTACGTTGTTAGCTGTCTTATAATCTTGGGTTAGGAGAGTACTCTCATTCCATCGAGTATAGCTTTGAACATGCTTATAACGCTCCGAATACTTAAACCAGCGTTTATTTCCTCTAATCTGATTAAGGCAATAGTGGTATGCCCCAGCCTAGAAAGAAACTGTAGGTTGATACTTCTTACATAGGTTTTTTCAAAGTGCCTGATAGTCTCATTAAAAGCCTCTTTATCCCCTTCTTTCGTTCTCCTAACCAACATCTCGATCTGTTCTAGTTCTGCATTTCGTACTCAGCCTGCCCAGAATGGTTACTCCCTCATCTTCACACGGTATAACACCAATTCAGCTCTTCGTGTGACACAGTTCCGAACTTATACTGAAGTATAAGTTCGAATTCAAACCCCAGTGATTAACATGGGATTCCTTGACTACTCATAATGTGTATCACAGCTTTACAGGGTCTGTAGGTAGCACAATTCTGTGGTATTTCGAGATGAAGAACGTGTGGAAAGAGCCATTGCCGGTAAAACCAATCTGTACCTCTGGCGCTCCCTTCTTCGTAAAGACAAGTACATCATTTCGATATTTATCTTTTGCAACGTTGTACCCGCTCAGGTCCAGCTTCATAATGGTCTTGGCCTCTTGTTTTGCTGCTTTACCCAATTTGTTGATATCGAGGCTGTTGATCTTCTTTTGCTCAGCTTCGTACGCTTGTTTCTTGCCGTTTGACAGAATTTTCTCATCCATGCTAACTCTTACCGGTACGAGCGATTTCTCTTCGATGTCAATCCGTACCTTTCCCTTGTTCGTCGTATATTCAAAGCCATACACCGATGACTCGCCCGGTCTTTTTACTACGACCTTTAAGTCCCGTCCGGTTTTGGTAAGCCCTTTGCCAATGCGCTTCAAGACTTGATCTGCTGCCTCTAACGCATCAGGTGATATCTCCTTCTCCTTAGCATACCAACCCCCATATATCAGCTTTCCGTCCTTCAAACCGATCATTCCCTTGGAATTCGAAGCCTTCACCTCAGTAGCCATGCCTGTAAACATATTAACAGTGACATTTTGCAGCGATTCATCTTCATTAGGGAACAGCTCGGTCCATGCCTTGTCCAGCTGCTCCTTGAGCTTTGTCTCTTTCAGGTCTTTGTAGCTGAAGGTTAGAGACAAATGAGCAATCTCACCCTTGGAGGATACTAAAATACTGTCAGATTTATTGTTTTTAGTTTTGAATTTCATAGTGCTTTTGTCGTTCCCAGCGGCAACAACTTCATAATCATTTCCGGTAATCTCCTTAATTTTGGCTTTAGCAATTTCCAGAGCCTTTTGCTGAGCATCCGTTATCTTAGTGATACTGCTCTCTTTCTTTGGAGCTGCATATAGCACACCCCAATTTGGGACTACAGCCGCCCCGAACAGCAGCATCCCACCTAGAATGGGCAGAATTATTTTGGTTTTTGTCATCTTTGTCATGTATATCATCCTCTTTTCTTATCATGATTAAACTACTGAATTTCGAAGTAATAGAATACCGCTTCTGAAGTGAAGGATGCGTTCACCGTAGGAAAGCCGTCTTTGGTAAACTTCAGCATATTGAACGGAGAGTCCGGGCGAATCACCTCATAATCCGACAAGTCCAGATTCATCCACACTTTAGCTTGCTCCATTGCCTTTTTTTGCAACCGGCTAAGCTCCAGATCCTTCGTTTTCTCGACCAGTAAACGTCGGTCGTCAGCACTGTTGATTTTATAAAACCGCTCCGATAGAGGCTCGGCAAACAAGCGGATAATGCGATTCGTCCCCTCCTCCACATCCATCTCAATGGTTCCTTGCTTCGTTGCATACCAAAATGTGTACATAGGCTTATGTCCAGGCTGTAGAATTTTTTGTTCAACGGAACGAATGCTATCTCCAAGATCTCCTACCTTGTCCATAGCCTGATCAGCAGCCGTTTTTACAGATTCGGGAACCTCGTGTTCCTCAACACGCTGCTTAGCATGGGTCCACTGTCCATTGCTTATGTACAAGGCACCCGTCTCATCGCTCATTTGGACGATAATCTCACTTTCCGAAGGGTGGAAAAATCTGATGTGATCCACTTGATCACTATTGGTTTGAAAAGCTTCATTCCACATGTGTAATAACTGGTATTTGAATTCCTCATCTGGAATGTTCTCAAAGCTCGCTTGTGAGAAAATATTCTCACTGTTCAGACCTAATTGCGCAACGAACATTCTCACATGCTCCGATAACGGCAGGTTTTGAATAACTTTAGCCATAGCCGGAGACAGGAAGGTACCAAACAAAATCACTGAAGCTAACACCGCAGCTGTAATGCCTGTTTTTCTAACAAATCCTCGCCTAACTCGTAAACTACTTCTCTCTTTCTCTTCAATTCGATGTATGATCTGTCGGCTGAAGCTATTCTCTGGCGTTTCCGTTCCTAGAATTTCTCGTTCTACCTGATTGAATTCAGCAGGGTTAGTTGAATTTGGCAAACGATGCATGTTGTGTACCTCCTTCATCCATATTCTCGACCTGTAGCTTCTTGCGAATGCGCTCGTATTTTTTGCGGACTGTAGCTGGCTTGAGGTTCATCATCTCGCTAATTTCATTAAAGTTATACAAATAAATAATTCGAAGAAGTACGATATGTTTCTCCTCTGCTGTTAGCAGTCTCATCTGATCTTGGATCAGGAGAGTACTCTCATTCTCTCGAGTATGGGTTTGAACGTGCTTATAGCGTTCCAAAAATTTATACCAGCGTTTTTTACCTCTAATCTGATTAAGGCAATAGTGGTAAGCGATTTTATATACCCAAGCTGAGAAGGAAACTGTGGGTTGATACTTCCTGATCCGTTCATAGACCTTGATAAAAATTTCTTGAAGAGCATCCTCTGCTTCTTCTTTGCTTCTAAGCATATGATAGCAATAGATATACATCGGTTTTTCAAAGTGCCTGATGATCTCATCAAAAGCCTCTTTATCTCCTTCTTTCGTTCTCCTGACCAACATCTCGATCTGATCTAGTTCTGTTCTATATTTCGTGCTCAGCCTGTCCAGAATGGTCACCCCCTCATCTTCACACGGTATAACACCAATCCAGCTCTTCGTGTGACAAAGGATTTTAAAAATATAGAGATCCGCTCCTTAACATGAACGTTTTATGGTAAAACCCCTTTTTTCTTTCCAACTAAGTGTAGCAGATCCATCAACACATCAACGTCCGCACGGTGAATTAGTATAGAGTAAAAAAAGACTCCTATCAAAGATAGAAGCCACACAATGTTTTTAAAAATCCATTCAACCAATCCTTATGACACTACAAACTGTACGACAATTGGAGTACCATCATTCAATGCATCTCCTCCAGGGATCGTAAGTGTAGTAGTCGAAACCGAGGATGTGTCTGCTGTTTGCATAAGACCATTAATATAAAGATTGTAATAATTAAAGGTGCCCGGAAAAGCAGTTGCAGCTGTACCAGCATCATTGGTAAAAGCCGTCGCAGCAATCGCAAATGTCGCACCAGTGCCTGTTCCATCACCAATGGTCGCAGCGAATCTCAAGCTATTCTGAAAGGGGGTAACCAGTGGCATATTTCTCACCTCCTACCTGACATAATATATGTAGTAGATTTGAGAGTAGTGAAGGCAGAGGTAAGAGGTGATATAACCATTTTTAAATATTCGAGATTACGGCTGTTAATTGAATGATCTCAATGATGATGGGTGTTTCAGCAAATAGCACACCATTTTGAGGCGGAATAAATAAACGATCCGCAGTTAACATATAAGAGTTACCAGGTTGTACGATCCCATTAATATAAAGATTGTAATAACTGTTCTTCCCGATTCCTGCAAATTCGGAGACACTCCCGCCTTCATCATCAACGAAATCCCCTACTGGAATCGTAACCGAGTTCGATAAATCCAAATCTATCTCGGGGAAATAGAAGTAACGAGCTGACAAAGGAGTGATCTGAATTCCGGATATACTGCCCGGCGGGCCTTGCTCACCTTGCGGTCCCGTCGGACCCTGCAATCCGGGAGGACCCTGTTCACCGGTTGCACCTTGAGGGCCGATCGGGCCCTGTGCTCCCGCACTTCCCGGTTCACCCCGTTCACCGCGAGGGCCCGCGGGTCCTTGTGATCCGGGAGGTCCCTGTTCACCTGGCACACCTTGAGGGCCGATCGGGCCTTGTGCTCCAGGGCCTCCCGGTTCACCGTGTTCGCCACGAGCACCAACGGCACCTTGTACTCCCACACTGCCTGCTTCACCTTGCTCACCCCGAGGGCCAACCAAGCCTTGAGCCCTTTGCTCTCCTGCTAGTTCTTGCATTTCAGGAAAACGGATTGCTTTTGTTTTTTCTAGTTTAACTGGGACAAAATCAAAATTGGGCTTAGAACAGGTGCGGTTAATGCCCATCCTTCTAGGGAATGCAATGATTTTGTGATTACAAGATGCTTTTTTTTGTCTTCTTAAACGCTGCTTTGCAGCACATCGTTTTTTCCTCAAAGCTTTACGCAACGCATTCCGTTTCCTGCGTTTTCTCAGGTTATTGTTAGAGCGTTTCGATGAAAAATGTCTCGTTCTTAAAGGGTGAAGAGTCGTTTTTACTTTCTTCCTATGCTTCAAAGTCGTCACACTCCTTATGCGAGTAAACACCGTATATATGCCCTATACTATGTCATTAGCACATGTGGAGAGTGTGCGAATAACTATGACCACTGCCCAATAAAAAGAACTATAGTCTTGGTAGCCCCGAAAAAATAAAGCTAACAAAAAAACAGGTCAATTACGGTGGTATCTGACCATAACTGACCTGTTTTATGTAACTTTTTAACGTTATTCAAGTTATACGTAAAGGTTAAGTATGCTACTAGTTTAATGATTAGTCCTTCGGCACTGGGTAATCCGTTTAAGTCGGATGTCCACTCTAATTTTTCAATTTCCTTTCGATATAAGTATGATCCAGTAAACTAAGTAGACTTGGGGTTAAGTACTTTATCTGGTGTTGATTCAAATCACTATTGACAATTAACTGACCATTCTCTTTTCTAAGTAGCTGATCTGAACCATTTTCTAACAACAACAGATTCCCACCACTTTGTTTCATAAACTCGCCTATAACTTTAATCAAAGCTTCTAGTCCTTGATAAAAGGTACTACCAAATAATTGACCCCTGATGCAGTAATTAACATCTAAGTCATAATGGTTTCTAACAAAATTTATGTCCGAAATATCCTCAATTTCAAGAGCCAATGAAAAATATTTCGTTCCAATAACTATTTCTTCCTCATCATTGTGAATGGAAACCTTTTCGTTCACAATGTTAATAATTATTCTTTCAATAACTTCTGCTAGTGATTCACAACTTAAATTAGATTCTAAAAACATTTCAAAATCCATGCATATCTATCCCCCAAATATCCGTGTGATTTTATCGTCAACCACAATTAATAATTCTTGCAAGTTCTTTAAATTCCGTTTGGATTGCTGTTGTGATTCTTTTTGATAAACCGGAAGAAAACGAAAATAATAAGAAAGGCCAATCATGGTGTTATCTGTACATAGTCGACCTGTCTTATGAAAGCAATTTAATCTCGTGTGAAATCTTTTGGATCTTTATAACACCATTCATTGTCAAATGGTTTACTTTTGATTTTTTCTAAATCTTCTATTGTATAAAACCAATTATCTTCAATCCATATTTTTGCAGATGGATATACTATTAGAATTCCATAAAGTATTTTAAATAATAAATCTTCATTCTCATAGAAATCTTCAGACACTAACGCCTTAAAATATTGACTCTTGGAAACATCCCATTTAAAGTCTACATTTTGAAAGTTATAGGGCTCATCATACAAATTCCAAGCTATTTGCCTTGAATAATCGTCTTCAAAGGGAATGTCACTAAAATAAATTGAGCAGAACTTTAATTTTCCAGTTTCATCATACTCGTCATAATTGTTAGAAAAGTATAGCCCATACTTATCACATATTTCTCTAATACTTATTAATAAATCACTTGCTGAGATACTTTCACCCTGCCTAAACAATAAAAAAGCTGAAATTCCCATTATATTAATCCCTCACCTAATTCAACTAAAGAATGAACAACTATTTGCTCCGACTCGCCCTCTTCTAGCTGCTTTTTCTGCTCATTAACAAACTCTTCGATGTCGACCCTTGCGGTTTCTATACCATAGTCCGTATCCTATACGAATCAGTGTCCAACGTAATGATTTTGCCAACATTCTAGCCTTATTGTTCACGTTCTGCCAATCATTTTGTTTCTCTTTGATTCTGGACACGCAAAAAAAGCTCATTCCTTTCCTAAATCAGGTGGGAAAGAACTTTTGAAAGTTTATCAAGTATTTATTGTTTAGTGTTTGGTTTGTTGGTTGTAATGATGATAAACTCACTCATTCTCTACCCTCTTAATTTATATATTTTTTTCGCTACACCACTTTGGATTATATGGCCTTTGACTAAGTCTAAAGATATCATCAGCAGTGTAGTACCACTTGGCATCATCAAACCATAGGCAATCTTCTGGATTATCTTTAAAATACTCTACTACAAAACTGTAAATAAATTCATATTGGTCACTTTTTATATTTTCAATGTCTAATGCTCAAAAGTAATTCTCGTCCTGAGTAAGCCATGTAAAACTGCCTAGAGAATCTTCTTCGATCTGATTTACATTAAAAGTGAAATATTTCAAATGTCCTTCATTTACTGTACTTTTAAAAGCGAATTCGTCTACCTCTGAAAGTGTCCCTTCTCCGGATAAAAACATATCTCCATCATATTTAAGTTTCAATAAAATACAATACATATTCGCTTTATCCGCTGCCTTCTTAAAATCCTCGATAGCTTTCTCGGGAACAAAATGCTCTATCTTTTTTTAAATTATTATTGAGCTCACTTTTTTTACAACCTCCTCATTGGGTCTGTCAGTTTATTGAATTGTTTCTTGCTTACCGCGCTCAGTGACTTTTTTTCTGCAACAATATCCAGTCCTAGTATTTTAGACTCTGGCAGCTCAAAAACAAATAAAAACCTTGAAGGCTATAGAGCCTTTCAAGGTTACTATCGCATCTACCATTAAGATGGATTTTTATGTCGTGATGCAGTTTATTTCTCAACAATTCAGTCTTTTATTCCTTCGATACTACGTAGGCCCTTTATCACAAGAAACAGTTAGCTAATTAATTCCTTTATTTTTTGGCAAACTTCTTCTGCTTCAAATTTGTTTTTAGAATTTTGCAGAAGATTCTCTAAGAAATCTTCAATGAAACTTTTGATAGTAGATTCAAATGTATCAATTGGAATATATTCCAAACCAATTGGATTAATAAATGTTATCCCTTCCGCTGAGTAAGTTGATTCATTATCCCAAGCAATCTCTATTTTATCGTTAACCCTTCTAAAAAATACATCAGGTAAAAAAGAACCACCTCTATTCGAAAACCAAGAGTGTTTAAACTCCCATTCTTGCTTTGTATCAAACCACACATCAAATTCATCATCGTTGTCTGATTCAAACAATAAGCAATTCTCCAGAAGTTCAAGTGAATGTTGACCTTCAACAGGGAGAGGGAATGATTTTTCACCCACTATGTACCTGAGATTTTCGCTTAACCATTCGACAATGTATAATAAATTCCACTGATAGGTAGTTACGCTATCCTCTGTTTTATATCGGCAGATGTCTATGCCATGAACCCATAATTCAAACTTCCCCCATGTTTCACCAATTAAGCTGGTTTCATTAAAAGAATTAACTCCAAGCGCATATTGAATGGAAAATTTGTTTTTATCTCCAAATGTCTTCAGAAGAATCACCTCACCTGTTTAACGTAACGGAATAGCGTTATTTAGGTTATAAAATTAAAGCATTTGATTTGCGTACAAACAATATGACGAAATCCTCATACGGGTATAACATAGGTTATATGTGTATTGGTTTATTGATGAACTCATTCGGAAATGGATATAGCCCACCTTAAACCCTAAAACACCTATACTAATAATTTTTTCACATTAGTTCGGTTTCTTTATAAGCGATTTTAAGTGCATCGAACGGGAACTCGGAAAATTCTTCCATATTATTTACATATAAAACTTCTTTCTCTCTTCTCAATACTTGTGTTGAATTATTACTTAACAGTAATATATCACCTTGAATTTGTGACAAAATTTTACCTATGGTTTCTAACATATGCATAACTCCTGTACTAAACGTCTTATTATAAACCTGAAAATCTATGCATAAGTTTAATTTTAGACCATAGTTATCCATTATAAATCCCAAGTCTGATATATCTTCTATTTCAATATTCATTGAAAAAAATTCACAACCAATGTATACTCTAGAACCTTCATACACCTTCATTTCAAAATCTAAGGTTGCATCCGAATCAATCAACATTTTAGCGATATCCTCTGCTTCATAAGTTGAAAATAAAAACAACTCAAACTCCATATCCATCTACCTCTCAAATAATTTCGTAAGAATACCATAGATTCAGGATTCCACCATGTACCTCATTAAACATTTCAATGTAATATCCATTTTTCCGTAAATAGATCAGCGGTTTCGTTTGTTAGAGGGCAGGTGGCTAGCCATATACGTTCCCTACCTGTTATATGTTAACTGGTGGTCACCAGAGTTATTTCTTTCACAGTAACAATCCCTATAGCCTTTTATTCTGTTGCTGACAAAAACAAAAAATGTTTTCGATTTAGCCGTCCTACTATTAATTGTCGAGTTACACACAAAAAAGATGCGATTGTTAGCTTCTCAGCCTCTCTATCGGGGCGTCGTATTCTACAGTTGCGATAGATTTCAAAATTGTGAGAAAGCGAGCTTAACAAAAAACGGGTCAATCATGGTAGTATCTGACCATAATCGACCTGTATCTGAATAGCGTTATTTAGTGTATAAACTTCAAGCATCTGATGTACATACAATTGAAATGAAGAAAGCTTTATACAGGTATAGCATGGGTTAACTGTGTTATTTGGTTGAATGATGAGTTTATTCGGTACAAGGTAGCCTCACCACCAACAGAAAAATCTAATAGCACGAAGCCAATCAAGGTCAATCATATTACCAGTTCCCTCTATCAAAGTCCTCATTATCAATCTCTTTAACGTACACCGAAATCCATAAAACAGTGTTTTCGACAGGGTCAGTCTCAATGTAAATTCCTTTAGGACTACAATATACTTCTTCGAAATCATCGTATTCAAAACTTGGCTCTATTTGGAGTACATCATCAATATGCATCCCTATATGAATCTTATCAAATAATAATCCTTTGTAACCTTTCGATGCTGTTATCTTGAACAGTTTTCCATTTATCAAATTGAACCACAAATCTACATAACCCTTAATTTCATACCTAACAAAGAATTTCACTAACAACGATGACTTTTCATCCAACTTATCAATTAATTCATAGAATTGACTTATATGACTGTACAGTTTAAGTCCTCCAAGTCCGACCCATGGTGTAATTGGTGAGCTATTGTCAATCACTCTATTTCCTCCCTGTAAAGATAATAGTTGCAGTTTCTGCACCGTCTGTTTTATACACATTTTCAGAACCATCGACGATTTTAATAATTCCCTGGTCACTGGTGCTTATTTTAACGTATGGACTTTCACCGTGTCTGCCTCCACCAGGAGAAACCTGCATTTGTGTTATGTTCTTATCTCCTTCAGTATTTAGAATTTTGATGATTTTTGCACCCGATCTTGATTTTTTAGAAGCCTGAACTGTAACTTCGTATCCTGCATCTTCTAAGGTCTTTGCAATTTCTTCGGCTGATTTACCACTAAAAACCTTTGGATTTGACTTAAATGTTTCAATTGACGCCCGACCATTCTCAAATACATTACCCGTCCCCTCTTTTCCACTCCCCTTCTCCGGCTCTTTCTTACTATCCCCTGAACCATTTGATCCATTTGATCCACCCGATCCGTTATGATTCTTCGAATGCAGAGCTTTACCAAATAGAAAATATGACGCCGCCTTTCCTATAACTGCTCCTTTATAGTACCCCGACTCGTCCTCTTCCAGCTGCTTTTTCTGCTCATTAACAAACTCTTCGATGTCGGATTTTGCCGTCCCTGTCCCCCAAGCTGCATCCCAAGCAAATCCAATTCCGCGCCCTACGTCGACAATTTTACCAATCGTCAAATCATAGCCCACATCACCCAATGTACTGAGCGGATTGTTGAAAAAAGAGACTATCGTATCGCTTAACCCTATAACTGTGTCACCAATGGCTTTATCAATCAATCCCATAAGAAAACTGGGCTCTGGTGGAGACGGAATTATTCTAACTTCCCCGGTCGAACTATCTACTGCTCTGAATGCTCTGGCTTCTTCCTGCAACTTTTTTTGAAAGGTACTTAGCAAATCAAGAAAGCTTGGAAATATATACTCCTTCACCTCTCGAAAGTCCCGAAAAAAATCCTCACGAGTCATACCAGACCAATCGGATTGCAGGAAATGCATGGTCTTTTCCAATTCATAGAATATCTTCCCAAGTTGATGTTTACTTTCTGATATAAGTACTGCGTTTTTTATCATTTCATCCGGGTGTACCTGAATACGTGTCATATCATCTCACCGCTCATCTAATCATCATTTTCATCATCATTATAATACCTAAATTTTAACAAATTGGATCTGTGAAAAGAATTGAACAGAAGTAGCATTTTCTGCTTTATTGATTCGGTAATTTGGTAACTACTCCAGATAGTCAGACTTGCATATATGCGCATATCACATCCGTCTCTTAGATCCTTAATCATTTTGTAAACTACTGTAAGAACTACGTCATTATCACTATCGTGTTTAGTATGATCGTATAAGCAATTCTCTATGTTTTGAGTTAATCGCCACCGCCACCATCAGAAGATCCGCTGGCTGAACTGCTGGAACTGTTGTGATCATGTGAAGGTGTATGGCCGTTTGCATCTGTTCCGGAGGGCAATATTCCAAACATATAATTATAGCGATCAAACGGAAACTCCGCCGCAGACAATACCCGGAACATACCTCTAAGATGTAGAGCCAACACTAGTAGAGGGGCTTGCTGTAATGTTGTTGATTCAGGCAGACTATCCTTCTTCGCAGGTTCAAGGCTGGCGATTCGTCTAAGCTCTGGATCATAATGCTGCTGTAATACAGACCAATCGGTCTTACGGACACATCGTGATCCGATCCCCAGCACCAGCGCAGTCTGAATGATCTGTTCAAGATTCTCTACCGAATCACCTAGTCGTTCCACGGGAATACCTTTTTTGTACCTTTTGCGCCAGCGGCGAATGGATGCTTCCCAATCTCTGGCGGATGAAGCTACTTCCCTAGTAGGTAGAAGTAGACGAACTAACTTGCCATTCCGAATTACCAGAGATGGCCAAGCTTAAACCGATAATTAGGCTGTCTTTTTCCATAAGATCTTGTGTGGATTGTTCTGCAGCTGATAGGAAAACTGTTTTTTCAACGTTCACTTTTCTCTCATACCGTCCGTGGTGATATCGTCTTTATATAATTTCATATCACAAAATGTGCAATACATTCTATTTGCAAGTGTTTCGACCGCCGATCCACAATATCCGCATGTTTTCATCATAGATGCTCCCTTCCAATCTCTTTTTTTCAACTGCTCTTTACTATACTGATTAATTAATTCATCCAACACCATAGACTGCTTAATTACAGCCGGATGCAAGAATAGTCCGTATTTATTCAGTAGAGCATACATCTGCTTTCTCGCATGTTCTATACGTCGCTCCAAAGTGTCTATAACATACATCTCCTTTGTAATATTCTAGGAGCATATGACAGATATAGACACTTCTTTATAATGGCATGAAAGTCTTGGCTTTCCTCTGGTTTAGATCTCTACGCCCTGCCGCAAGCATCCTCGATTACCTGCATAAGGTACATCGGATCCACTGATCTAAAACATCCTTTAATCGAAGCTTGGTTATAACCAAGGCCGCGTTTCAAACAGAGACGAAAAAGGAAGCTCCCTCTATATAGAAGGAACTCCCTTTTTTCAACACTGCAAGATACTACGTTCCCCAACCGTGACTGAGTAGGGCTACAGTTTGTGGCGCAGCTGTAACAATAGCAACACTACAGAGAACCAAGAAGTATAACATCTTTTTTCGCATTAAGTTGGTGCACCTCACTTGATAGTTTTTTGAATTCCTCTCGTGCTTCGAGATCAGCAAAATCTCTGTACTGCTCAAACAACGTAAAACAAGTGATGATATTGGTTTCACTGTTCATTGTAAGCGATAACTTCAAAGATTGGAGAATAAGATGTATTGCAGAATTTGCATCCTTACTTGTGTTCAACCGATACACTGCAAGATCACTGAGAAACTGGATATAATTTTCTTTTAAAATACGTACCTCGTAGTCACCTAATACCGTTATATCTGACTGAAGTGGAATATAGTCTTTAAAGCGTTCCAGGATACGATCAATATTCAGATCATATGTATTGGCCGCTTGAACCATTCGACTTACCGCAATAAATATTTCATCCTCATGGGACGCTATGTAATCCGCATATTCATTCAACACATCCACGTCACCTGACATTAAACGATAGAGACAGGTATTCGCCACCGCCCATTCAGAGAATTGATTTATGATCTGAATGGCTTCTTCGTCTTTCTCACGAATCCACGTGTCTCCACTAGCATACAGGGAGACAAATTGTAATGCTCTTTCGTAATCACGACATTCTTCACTGGCTTTAGCACGCCCCAAATATGCATAAAGAATGTAGTAATAAAGAGGTCGTTTTGTCCGTTTTTGTTCATCCGTTGCTCGCTCAGATCGGCTTTGTAACTCATACTGAATGGTCGCGAGCCGGTGCATTTCTTCAGCTAATGCATCCACTTTAGCCCATTCATGTACTGTACCGTATACATGCATGAGTTGCTTTAGCGCCTCGATCTGAACCGCTTCATCCAGTCGATACAAATAATACTCAAATTGTGTGGCCGCCCGCAGATTCAATTGAAGGTTTTCACCTAAATCAATCAAAAATAATCGGTACTGACACATGGCCAGCCGTTCAGAATGCTGCAATTTCTCCGATTCACTCACACCGATGTATAAAATCCTAGCTGCTGAATACTTCTTGTCTTCATATAACTCTTCCGCAATCTCAAAGAGTACAGCAACATAGGAAAGATCATCTAAGAGCTGATTAACCGTTTTTTGAATACAATCTAAACGATTCAATTCAGCACAGCGCATAATAAACGGCCGGATACGCCGAATAGAGACAATAGAAAAGCATTCTTCTAAGTAATCATCAAAAAAGTAGTCTTCAGGTAATCCCATCGCCGCCGTGATAGCAACCAACTGACTCATTGAAATAGGCTTATTCCCTTGTAATATCCGACTAAGTGTGCCCGAGTTAATTCCTGCGATATCCGCAAATTGCGAATGTAAGATATTATGTTGCTTCATATACTCTATTAGTGTAGATCGTATAGAGTTTCCAGAATCCAATACACACACCCCCAGGAAAAAACCACAAATTATCATTTCACACCTATATATTACTAATATTATGCAAAAATCAACCATTGGTCAACTACTAAAGGAATTAAATGGATAGAAGAGAAGATTTTTATTAAGCTGCGACTTTTCCTCGGAATTCAATTGGGGAGAGGTCAGTAGTCTCTTGCTGCAATTAGAGAAAGCAGCCAGACTTCGCTCAGGATCAGGTAATCTTACCATCTTCTAGAGAACAGAACTCCTGCGAAAAATGTTTTAGCAATTTTCGATTTTATCATTTTTATCCTCTTCATTCTTACTTTTTTTCTACTACTTCTTCTTTTTTCTGAAGAAATCGAACTTGATCACGAAATCAAAAAGAGCCGTAATTACAACAACTCCAAGTGGAAACAATGAATATACCCATAGCGGATTATTTGGAGCTTCACCAGGGGGTGCATCAGTTAAAAAAACATAAAGAACAACACAATAGACTATGGCCACTACAATACCTGTTATGTTTCTATTTTTCATAGCTTTCATCCACCTCTTGTTCACATATATTCGTTTGAAATCCATCTTGTTAAGTACTGTAGAAATAACAGCATAAGCAAATATTTACCTATCGAAATCACTTCATATGTACAACGCTTCTGGTAGAGGCTGAGTTACGTTTTTTGAAAGGTTTCCTGGCAATACGAAAGATTATCTATTTTTATGAAAATTGCTCTAACTCCGTAACCTTAATCCGAAACTCTGCGTTTAATTCAACAGCACTTCCCGCTCCTCATTACCATTAAAAAGAGGCGATCTCATGTATCTTGATGAAAAATCCAATCATGTAACAACAGAGCAACCTACCTCTAATTCACAGCTCAAGCCAGTAAGCAGAACAAAAGACGAATCCCTTCATCGCTTGACCAAAATCGTCGTATCTACTGGCATCATTTCAAGCCTGTTGATGGCTAACCTATGTTCACTGACTACTACGTATGCAGCCTATGACGGGGTAACTTCCACAAGGAGCTTGGTGGATCGTTCGATCTTGATCTCTTCTGCATCTACTCCCCCCGAACCCACTACAGCTACCGATATAGGTGAGAAACTCCACTACACAGAAGTACAAGGCGGATACTATTATACGGTGGCTCTAAGAAATGACGGATCAGTGTGGGCCTGGGGGCGTAATCTGCTAGGAGAACTTGGGATCAGCGATACGGTAAGATACCGCCATACCTTCAGCCCTGTGCGTATACCGCAGCTATCCAATATCACTGCCATCTCTACCGTAGGTGGAGGTTACAGTGTAGCGGTCCAAGCAGATGGCACAGCCTGGCAATGGGGAGCGGGCAGAACACCCAGCAAGATTCATGGGATCAACGATGCTGTTGATTTTACTGTGGGACCTTTTACAACCTTGGTCCGCTCTCGAAACGGAACGGTTCATTCCTGGAAGAATCCATCCCAGAAGCTCCCAGGTCGTCCAAGTACAGAAGCTGAACCAAAGCCTGTTTTGCACCAGATCGCCGGATTGAATGACGTTATTCAAACGGCTCTTGTAGGGCTGGACGGGTATGCTTTGAAGAAAGACGGTACGGTATGGACGTGGAAGGAAGCAAGCGAAACAAACAGCAAGCCTACTAAAGCCAAGATGATCACAGGTCTGAGCAACATATCCTTCATTACGGATCACAGCGGGGATTTACTACTCCTTGATTCCAAAGGCAGGGTTTGGAGACGGGATGCACAAGGTAAACGAACTGCCTATCATCACGAACTCAAAGTAAAAAAATTAGATGCCAACTCAAATTATGTATTGTTAGTAACTACGTCAGGAGACGTATACAACTATGGCAGAACCGCAACAGGCAAACAAGGTAAAGTAACATCATTATCCAATATCGCTGAGGTATCTGCGGGTCATTACCACAGTCTCGCACTTTCGGCTGATGGAATCGTCTGGGGATGGGGGGGAGATAAATATGAGGAAGCAGGAGCGCCTGCTACGTCTGCCGGGGGTATGGTTTATACACCCGTCCAGGCCAAACTCGGAACAGATATTTATGTAAAAGGGAAGCTGCTCCAGTCGATCTACCCAGCTGTGGATACATCCGAAACGATCCAACTCCCAATCAAAGATGTAGCTTCAGCCCTTGGAGCACAATTTGAGGTGCATGTAGAGGGAGAGGAAGGACTAATAACTCACTACACGTTAAAATATAACGATCGGATCATTACCATTAAACCAAAAGAATCCCAATACACAGTAATGAGCACGAATACAGTTGATCCGCAGGAAGGACAGCTTGTACCACTGCCTGCACCAATTAGCAACTATTCCGGGGCTACTACAGTGCCATATGAAATGCTGAAAGGGCTTGGATTACAAGTGGCCTGGGAACGCAATACTGCCAGAGTAACGATTGATGAATGAAACGAAAAAACTCCTCAAATCAATGGCTGTGCAGAATCAACATCCGTGATTTGAGGAGGTTATCTTTTACACGATGGTATACACTCTTACATGTTTATTTCTCGAACCGGAACCAGCCAAAATCAAACTGACTGCCTGGCAGGAAAATAAAGGTCACCTTCTGCTCTCCGCTCACCCGCTCCAGTTCAAATGAACGTTCCTCGTACCCTTCCGACTGGGTGAACTCTACCAATTGATTATGCTGGCCGTCTGCCCCAGAGAAGCGGATATGAATCGTGTTTTTGTCAATGGGAGAAGCACCATAGATCACCAGCCTCGACGCACCTTCACTTGTAAAATCCATCTGCTCGAACTCCAGTGATACGTTATTGCCGATGCCCTCCACACGATCTTCCCTCACCGTGAACGAATCCCCATACAGATGATCGCAGGATGCTGCTGCATTTAGTTCAAAGGCCCGGCTCTGACGTTCAAACGAAAATCCTTTAATATGAATCTTCTGTTTCAGAACAAAACAGATCGAAGTGATGCCCTTCAGGCGTTTGGATAAACGATACGTCTCTTCCTGATACACATTCCATATCGATTCCTTGTCATATACGACATTCGCAATCATCGTACTGCCTTCCTCATCCGGCATACCTTCCCAGATTTGAATGAAATAATCTTCACTCGACAAAGCAAAGATTGGAATCGTAATCGTATCCGAACCGTACGGTCCGAAGTCGATGTTACGGAAACCTACATGAGTCTCGCCGTCCCGGCTTGTGGCTACCCCTCGTTCATTGCCGTTGCCAACGTCACCTTTGGCGTAATTGTACAGCCCCCCTGTAATAAAGCCATACGGATCTTTGTAGGCTGTACCCAGACCTTCCGCTTTGAATTCGAGCTGGGAGATCAGCTTGGTTCTGTCCGTACCATTACGACTGGTTGCGCGAAGACGGAACGCCCCGTCACCCATGGCGGATACCTTCACCATATGCTGATGATCATTCGTGCTCCGTGTACTTGCCCCGTCTACCGCTCCTTCATTCAATACTTCTACCTTGGCAATATTGGATACAATGCCTGCATCGTTCACTGCGGACCATTCTATATCCCGATAGGAGGTATTCTGCGGATACAATTTAGCGGTGACAACCAGTTCAGGGTTAGAAGGATCGAGCAGCTGCCCTGATTCACTAATGATCTCGATTTTTCGCAAAGGAATCTCGTTAGCACTGCCCGTTAGCACCGGACGCTCTTCATTTTTCATATAAACAGGCTCTTGCAGATTCGGGGCATAAATAGAAGTAGAATTAGATGTAGATGTAGAATCAGCATTAAAATCACTTCCAACACGAACACCTTCTACTTTTGGCTTCTCATTCGCAGCTACAGCTTCAATAGCAAGTGCTGTACCTTGCAGTCCTTCAGAAGAAACCTCAATCCGAACCTCTCCTGCCTCATTCGTTGATCCTATAATTGCCATTAGCTTACCGCTGAATAGCCTTCTGCTTACCCCTTTGTATGGGTCATAGTCCGTGCTGTCCCCGTTATCCAGACCGAGCAAACGTCCCGCACCGGACACCTTCACCTGCACGCGATTATTAGCATTGTGAACCGGATTCCCCGCTTCATCCTCTACAGTAATTTCTGCAAAAATGAGATCTGTCCCGTCAGCCCGCAACTGCTGCCGATCGGACTGTATACGAAGCTTGCTCGCATCGCCAAATGAACGCTGTACATCCCTGGCAATTACATTACCGTGTTCATCATACGCAATTGCCTTCAGCTCGCCCGCTTGATACGGCACTTTCCACCAGCCCGACAGTTGTGTGCCATGTGCATGGTCGATATCGTACGTTCCGATCGTCTTACCATTAAGTTGCAGCTCAATTCTGGGTGCATTGCTGCATACGCGTACATCGATGATCTGACCCGGGCTGAAATCCCAGTACGGAAACAGATGAACCATTGGTTTTTTCTTATAATCCGTCCATGCAGCCTGGTAGATATAATAGGAGTCTTTGGGGAAAGTGGCCGTGTCCAACTGACCGAAATACGAGTTTTTCGTATGATACGGTGTCGGTTCTCCAATATAATCGAACCCGGTCCAGAGGAATTGTCCCAAGGAATATGGATGATCCCGTTCAGCCAGAATGCAATATTCCGGTGATTTGGCTCCCCAACTCGTTGTACTGTTCCCCAGCGCCGAGCACTGCTCATCATCATCGTCCAGAACAGGTTGTTCATATGGAAAGTGGTAGATGCCCCGGCTCTGCACGACCGAAGAAGTCTCACTGCCATAGATGATCCAGTCGGGATGCTCGGCATGATGCTGTTCATAATATTTTTCCGCATAGTTATAGCCAGCCAGCTTCACGATATCTGCGCATTTCTGTGCATTTTCCCAAGGCATGTAGTTGGAGCCTATCGTCACGCGTGCATTGCCTTTTGGATCAAATTCCTGCACATACTCCATCAGCATCCGCGTTACTTCCTGCCCGCGTTCATCCGCATGGGTATCATAGATTTCGTTCCCAATACTCCACATCACCAGGCTGACGTGATTCCGGTCACGTCTCACCCAGCTTCGTACATCCCTGTACGACCACTCGGGGAAAAACCTTGCATAATCATACGGCGTCTTCGCCCGCTCCCACATATCAAAGGCTTCCGATACCACCAGTATCCCCATCTCATCGGCAAGCTCCATGAACTCTTTTGCGGGCATATTATGTGCCGTCCGAATGGCGTTAACCCCCATCTCTTTCAGCAGAACGAATCTCCTTCTCAGTGCCGTCACGTTAAAAGCAGCACCTAGTGCCCCGAGATCATGGTGCTCGCAAACACCGTTCATTTTCATATTGACCCCGTTCAGAACGAAGCCTTCGCTGGCATCCATTCGCACATGTTTGAATCCGATACGCTGTGATACAGATTCGATGACCTTTTTAGCTTGATCCTCCGAGATCAGGCGGAGTTCGGTTACGAGATCATATAAATTCGGTGTATCCGGGCTCCACAGTTCGGGACTCTGTATTTGGAGCTGCTGAGTGTTTATCAAAGCCTCTGCATCATTACCTTTTTCTAAACCTATTTCAGCGTCTATCTCTTCCATTCCCTCTTCAGTGATGTTCGCCAAAACCTCTGCCTGAGATGAAGCCACAACTTGACCCTGGTATAGAATCGTATGCACGAGTTCTGCACGCTGATCCTGCGCCAAGCGCAGCTCTGTATCCACTTCCACCTGCCATCCATCCGGCTGTTGCTGAATAGTCACGTAGATTCCATCGGTAATGATGTGGTTGCGGCTCCTTGTTTTGAGCCACACATTACGATAGATGCCCGCCCCGGAATACCACCGGCTGTTCGGACTTTGATGCACAACCTTAACCAGAAGTTCGTTATCGCCTTCCACTAGAGCACTCGTAATCTCATGTTCAAACGCAGAATATCCATATTTCCATTCACCAACAAGCTGCCCATTCACATATACGGACGAATCCATATAGACCCCGTCAAAGCACAAAAGCACCTGCTGCTCATCCCTCACATATTGAAACGTCTTGCGGTACCACCCAATGCTGTCCTCATATAGATCAAGCGTATTGTAAATCAACCAATCGTGGGGAAGCTCAACCGGTTCAAAGCTCAGGTCTCCCGGCTCTGTAACACCTAGTCCGCTTTTGGCAAATTGCCAGCCTTCATTAAATTGTCTTTTCACATTCATGCCGTTTCTCACTCTCTTCTGGTTGAAATAATTGAGCATATCAGTCCCTCGACCGTCATATATCGAAAACCTTTTCGATAACGAACAATAAAATCATATCATAACATCAATCATGCACTGATTATACCATTCATCTCCCTTTTGTAACGTAGTTTACTCGAATTTATCACATAAAAAAAGTTAACGTTTTCATAAGTGCAAAACCAATATAAAAGAACCAACAACAAAAAGGCAACCCGAACATGGGTTACCTTCTTCTCTGGTACAACTTTCAGGTGCAACTGCTCTATCTCTTGTAAAAAGGGTTCCACCCTTGGCCTTTGCCCGATGGCATCGCGCCAGGCACACCGTCCGCCTCAAGCAGCGGACGGACAACGAGCTTCACAGGCCACGCCTCGCTCTCGAAGATGACGCGCTCCAGCATGGCCCGATCCGTCTCGGGAAGCTGCACCTGGTGCAGCGCTTCCCGCCAAGCCTGCTCCGTGATCTCCCAGAACTTCGTTTCCGGGATGTCGTACACTTCGCTCATCGCCTCCATGATCGCAGCCAGATTCACCTGCGTACCTAGAGATTGCACATAGAAGATCAGCTTCTGGATGGTCTCATTATACAGACTGTTCGAATACCCCGGACGGATGTGATACCCCGGATCGGCAATTCTATGCTGATCCAGATACGGCTGATGCAAACGCACAGAGTCATGATCCCGGAACAACAGTCCCTTCACCTGATGATGCTCTAACACCAGACAGCAGTTCTGACCATGAATCTCCGGCACCACACCCACTTTGAACAGACGCATAACGATATCATAAAAAGTAGAAGCTATAGCCCCGTAAAAGTCCAACACTTCTACTGCACTTAGATCCCTGCCCACCATCTCGCTTAACAAATGATGCCCGTCCAGATTGACGCCGAGTGCAGCCATCGGAACAATGCGGTAGGCATCATCCAGCAGTTCCGCGGGATAGACACGAATCTGCGCCGCCAAGTGCCGCGGGTGATCGTCGAACAGTCCCGCCCACTCTGGCATGTATCCCCACCAGTTCTGTTCTTCACACATATACACTCTGTCTTTCAAAGTCTCGTCACAAGCTACCGCCTGTCTTAACATCTTCTCGCCCACCAGTCCGTTCAGCAGCTTAACAACCGGAAGATATCGCGCAGCACCTAGCGACAACACACTAACGGGCAGCTTGAGCATGAGGGCAGATTCTGCGGTCTGAGCCATCGACCGCAGAGATGACGTGGCCCATACGTCTCCAATCTGAACATCCAGCACCACAATGCTGCCCTCCACGATCTCTTTCGTAAACCGCGGCAGAATGATGTGCTCCAGCTGCCACGGGTGCACCGGCATGGGCAAATATTCGTCCATCGACAGGCCTCTGCGATCACATTCGGACTGAATCTCTTCACGCTGAGCATCATACAGCATATCCAGAATAGACAGTCCATCTAGACATCCCTGCTGCACAGCATTTCGCTGGATCGCCACCCAACGCAGCCGGATGGTTTGTCCGAATTCGGCGGCATAATCTTTGACGTCTTCCGCACTGAACCCAACCTTTGCTTTGGAGGTTGGATGGAACGGGCGATCCCGGAGTGCAGCAATGCGCTCACTTTTGACAAACCATTCATATGAGGACCTCGGATGGTAGGCAGACAACGCCTGAATTTGATCCCATCCAAGTGTATAATGCTCTACCGCCAACTCCAAACTTGCCAGGAAATCTGTCACACCAGGCTGTGCATAGGCTTCCGCAGATAATGCCTGCTGCAATACCACTCGAGCCACTTCCGCTGGAGTATCCAGCACCGTCCAACTCCCATCCGAATGCTGTTGATAGATCGGTGATCCTTGAACCCACTGAATGCCCTGCCTCACCCCGTTTTCGACCAGACACAACACACCCTCGGTATGCAAACCCAAACGGAAATCCAGCGCAGCCGTAGATTTATCCTCAGTAACGTTATCCTCATTGGAGCAATCCCCACCGTAGCTACCCTCAGTGGATTTATCCCCATTGGAGCTATCCCCCGTAGAGTTACACTTGTTGGAGCGATCCTCATTAGATTTATCTACACTGGAGCTATACCGACTGGGCTTATTCTCACTGAGTTTATCCTTACTGGGTGTATCCTCGATGGAACTACGCTCACTGTAGCTATATGCCATATTGTTCTGCACATCAGCAGCTTGATCGTGTGTAAGATGGGACGTACCACGCTTCTCACGACTCTTTTCCCCATCTGCTTCATATCCCTTGTAGTACTGCCTAAACTCTACAGGTGCAGCAGCCAAGTCGACAAACGCCTGACCTTGCAGCGGAAGCAACCGCTCTGCGAGCAGGCTATTCATCAGATCGGACATCACCTGTTGTTCAGCGATTTGCCGACTGGAACGTTGCATTAGCGTTGACATGCTCATCATCCTCCGTCAAATAGTGGAATGCCGGATGCGGGTGTCCTAGAAAATCATGATGCGAGATCGTCCAGGCATACGCACCGGATTTTTCAAACACAATCAAATCGCCTACGCCTAGCTGCTCAATCTCCGCATCCGAATGCATGCGATCCTTCGGTGTACATAATTCACCCACGATATGGGCTCGCTCTCCTCGTATCTCCGGTCTTATGAACTCATGCTTCCATCGATCCGTATTAACAATCTGATAAGGATGATTATGCCCCCACGATGCAGGCAAGCGATGATGATGTGTACCTCCCCGTATAATGACAAACATCTGCCCATGGGAACGTTTGATATCTATCACTTCGGCTGCATAATACCCGTGGTCTGCCACGAGCAAGCGACCGGATTCGAAAAATAACTCTCCACCACGCCCAGCAAAACGCTGTCTGGCTCCACTCTGCTGCAAAAGCGCAGTAAACAAAGACCAGTCGAAGCCCGGACTGCCGTCATACGTCACCCCAAAGCCACCGCCTGCATTGACCACCTTCACCTGCAAATGATATTGCTGCTGCCAGTGCTCTACCTTTTGCAAATACAGCTCGATCATCTCAGCATGCAGCCTTGCATCCATGTTGTTGGACAGAGAATGAAAATGAAATCCGCACAACTGAACCTTGCCCGCGCCTTCCACACGAATCAGTTCAATGGCTTCTTCCACCGCCTCTTCATCGATACCAAATGGACTGGGACCGCCACCCATCACAATCTTGGTCTGTGGCAAGGTGTTACTTCGCAGGTTGATGCGGAGCAGCACACGCACGTCAGACTTATGCTCTTCTCCCGATCGCCCTCGCCCCTGCTCCTCTCGTTCGTTTACAATCGCAATAATGCGACGCAGCTCCAGCAGACTCTCGACATGGATATAACTCACGTTGTGCTCGATCGCCAGCCTCAGTTCACTTTCCTTCTTGCCCGGGCCGCCAAACAGGATCGGAACTTCACGGCTCACCGCTCGAACCTTCAGCAGCTCCCCAATCGATGCCACCTCAAACCCCTTCACCAATGGAAGCAGCGCTTCAATAATGTGTGGATCGGGATTAGCTTTGATCGCATAGAACAAGTGCGTATGTAATGGCATCGTGTGCAGCATGCCTCGCACCTGTTCCTGAACACCGGCCAGATCGTAGATGTACGCACAGATTGGCTCATGTGATTCATGCTGAATCGCATCTAATGCTTCCTTTACACGGATTCTCATATCGCTCCACCTGCATTTTCATAGTCATTACGCTTTTGGGCGTAGGCACGAAATGCCGTATTCCGGTCATCCCCAAGCACATAGATCCGCACACCACGCTCACGCCATACGGCCATATCTTCGATTCCTCTTGTGACGGTCGCATACGGTACCCGCGCTTGTTTCGCGTTCTCATACAATACGTCCAGTGCCTCCCTCACTTCCGGGTGATTTGTCTGCCAAGGTACACCAAGTGATTGGGACAAGTCTGCTGCACCTTCCAGCACAAAGCTCACCTGCGGATGAGATAGAATCTCCGGGCTCTGCCGCACACCCTTCACACTTTCGATCATCGGCACAATCATGACCTGCGAGTTGGCTTCTGCAATGTAATCCGTTAGCGGGAATTTACCGAATACCCCCGGACGTCCGCTGTTCAAACTGCGCATCCCCAATGGATGATAATACGCATGATGTACAGTTTCCTTCACTTGGGCAAGTGTCTCCACGTGGGGGATCACGATGCCCTGTGCACCGCAGTCCAGCACCTTCAGAATCTCTGTCCGCTCCACCTTTGGAATCCGTACAAGAGGTGTGAGTCCAACCCCTTCGGCTGCCCGAATCAACTCTTCCACCGTTTCCATCGACGTTGACGTATGCTCCAGATCAATGATGACAAAATCATAATTCGCATGACCAATCATCTCGATAATGATCGGATGCGGGATGGATACAAAAAGGCCAAAGACCTCCTGTTTGCGGGCAATCTTTTCTTTCAGTGTGTTTATCCTCATCGGTCTGCTACCTTCTGTTTGAATTCTTCCTTCTGTTCGAGTGTGTTCTTCTCTTCAAGTTCATTCTTCTGTTCAAGCATATCCTTCGCCAACCGGAGTGGATTGCTAGTTTTGCGGAAATACAACTCACCATCGCCATACAGGCGGCGCTTTGTCATTTCTTCAATCAGAGCATCCTCTGCCAGAAGATCAAACATCTCAAACCGCTCGGCATACTCGGGATGTTGCCGCTGGTAATCCAGGATCACACGGGCGCACAGCTGCCAGAAGGTTTCTTCAGGTAGACCATAGGTTTCCAGCATAAGCGCAATATCTGTCATGCAGATAAAAAAGAATGCATCATACGTATAGTCGCGTACCTCCGACACATCCTCAGCATAGATGAACGAATATCGGTTAAATTTGCGGTGGGTTTCCGGTTCAGGATGCAGCTTCGGTGCACGCTCCGGGTGTAATAGCTGATCTGGAACATAACGAACGCCATCATGCAGATCCTTCAGGATGATACGTTTTGGCAGATCGTTTTCCAGCACCAAAATGATATTTTGAGCGTGGCATTCGAACGCAATCCCGTGCGCATACAAGAGATGAATAACAGGCAATGTGAGTGTACGCACCAGCGCCTCAGCCCAAGGCTGAACACCATGCCGCTCGATGGCCTCTTGTATAAAAGGAATCCCGTTCCGCTGCACGAGCATGAGTGCATTCAGCGGCCAAGCCGTTTCATCTGCTTTCAGATGAACGGATACATTTTCGCGCCAGATCGCACCCAGAGTGCCATAAGCGCGGCCGTATTGAGTGATAGGTAATTGTTCGTAACGGAACGACAGACCCATGATTTCTTTTAAAATGGCAAACTGCTCCCGCTGTAACAACTCATCGTCACGCACCAGTTGATCCAGCCAGTCGCTGATTAGGGGTGCGTTTTGCGTCGTATGCTGGGCGAGAATGCGTGTGCTGGATGTGTTGGTGATACTCAAAGCCAGCTTGATATAAGGTGCCACCGGATTTTCCCGATTGGACAGAGAACGAATGGACTGCTGGGCACGGTAGGCTGAGACCGAAGCACCCAGATTAATGATGTCTCCATCCATTAGCTGTTTGGCAAATATGGACTCCACTGCGTGCTCCCACTGCCACGGATGAAGCGGAATCAACACGTACGAATCCATATCTAACGAAGCTGTTCTGGTTGAGATCATCTGACGGAATTGCTGCATATCCTCATTGGTCAGATGCTGTTCTAGCAGTGCTGACAGGTCATAACCATCGGATACAGCCGTTTGAGCCAGTTCTTTTCTCACCGCAACCCAGATCAGTGAAACGTCTGCATTGAACTCCGGACCGTAGGCGAGGTTGTCTTTCAGCGAGAACCCCAGTCTGGACTTATAACTTGGATGATATAGATGACCGTCGATCATGTGACTTTCCAGCGCATCGTAGTGCCGATCCTCTACCGGAATGCTAAGAGGAAGCATAGCGCGGCATTGACTGTCTTTTGCCATCGTTTCTTGCAGCTCCTGAACAAAGGCCGTCAGTTTTGCCCCCTTCAAGCGGTTCAGCACCATCTCTTCCAAGAAAACATCCAGATCCGTACAGGCAATTCCTTCGCGCTTAATGGACCCCTTCTTCACCTTCACCCGGCCAAACGAAAACTTCTGCTCCGCTTCACACGTATACACTACAGATTCACCGGACACAGTCATACCGCTGGTAGCCCACTCACTCCCGTTCACCTGACGATCCAGAATATCTTCGAACCACAGCGCTTCCAGCGCCTGCCGTATAATCCGTTCCTGAACTTCCACGTATACGGGGACTGTATC
Organism: Paenibacillus sp.; assembly: GCA_017512705.1. Taxonomy (GTDB): domain Bacteria; phylum Bacillota; class Bacilli; order Paenibacillales; family Paenibacillaceae; genus Paenibacillus. The sequence continues at coordinate 69,245 of JAFWEX010000074.1, read as the reverse complement.
GTCGTTCATCTTCTTATCGCCTGCCTCAGTTCTGATTCCCACGAATCTCACGTACTTCACTCCCTAAACGTTTCATGACGTTACCTACCGGCACATAAGCCGGGGTCTGACTAATGCCCGTGAGACAACTCACCAGGTTTTGTTTCGCCAGAAAGGCTTCTGTGGTCAGCAAATGCTCTACATAAGCGTTACCTGTTCGTGCCAGTTCCTCTTCAAGCACCTCACGCACCTGTATCCAGTAATGTTCCTCCGGCACATTCATATCCCGGGCCAATACATGAATTAACGATCCCAGATGATTCACGATAAAATAGTACGAGGTCCGCGCCCACGCCTTCTCACGCGGGTAAAACAACAACTCGGACACTTCTAGTGTTGAAGCTTCCATCCGTTCATGCCCTTGCCCCTGAGTGGAGTCTCGATGATATTGCTCAGACAGTTGCTCGTACTCCTGTCCCATCTGATTTTGTCCCGCCTGAGCCTGTGAACTCTGAGCCATGCTCTGTTCCCTGGGCAATCCACTGGCCAACTGCTCGTCCACACTGACCCCTTCCAGATCACGCACGATAAAAGCAACCGGCTTGCCTTGTTCCAGCGTCACCAAGGTGTTCTGCAGATGGGCTTCAAAATGAATGCCCTTCTCTCCAGCCGCCCGCACAAGCGGTAGCAGCGAGCAGGCAAGATATTGTGACAGCCACTGCTCGACCATGTCACGGTCAGCAACATCGACATGATCTCTTTTACCACTCAGCAGGGTCACTAGCCGTGATGGTGCTCCTGGCAGCGGCGACTCCACCAGACTGGACAATACATATGTATTGGCAGGATCGAACTCGATCGGTCGATAGGCAATTGTGAACAAGCTCGTAAGATCTTCATCCTCGAACATACATGTCGCTACACCTGTCTCATACGCGATATGAGTCTGATCCTCGACATCGAAACAACCCTGCTGCCACACATATCGGGAGGCATCCAGCGTTCGCCGCATCTGCTCTGCACTATTGGTGCGAATCATGTTCGTAATCTGCATATTCAGCGACAGCTTGATATTGCAGTTCCATTCTGGAACATACACCGTGCGCACAGAAGAAGTGGGGTAGGCGAGCGGACCCGCACTGCCGAGCAGCAATATCTTCTCTTCACGGATATACGACTGCACTTCGTCTATACCTGAGATGTGTGCATACTGCCATGGATGCATAGGCAACAGCCCATACATGCCTAGCTTTTTTGGGGACACAGGCCAGTCTTGGTTTACCAGAAGCTGATGCAGATCGATTTTGTCCGAATGTTTCACCCACTCCTCGGCATACACATCCTTCCTTACGGCGATATAACAGAGCTGGAACGAGGTTCGCAGTTCTGGACTATATTGCTGCACATCCTGGGCAGAGAAACCGCTGGAATTTTTCGGAAAAGGGTGAAACGGATGCCCGTACAACAAGGACTGTTCGGATGTTATGTAGTCATGTATCCCGGAATCGTACGCATGTTCAAGATACAAGGTTAGGTTAGCCACGCTATTCTCGACCTTTTGAGCAAAGTCACGCACAAGTTCGGCTACCCCGCCCTGATCTCCGTCAATTTCAGATGAAATCCAGCGCACCAGGTCTCGGTAATGGACAGATTGTCCGTTACAATTCATGCTGAGATATTCATGCTCACCCATTGCTGAGTAATAGGACAACAGCCCCGTCACCCTTACATTGCTGGTTGGAAATGCAATCGTATACGTCAGCGTATTCGGGTTAAGCTGCACATGATCTGCTTGTTCCGATCCAAGCTCACGGATATAACAGTTCAGCAACAGCTTGCAAGAATGCTCATCGGCCTGTTGCTCCGCCTTGGACCGGAGTTTGTTTTCCATTTTGAACAATGAAGCCAACCTTCTTTCGAATGATAAGTAAGACTAGAGGCAGCGTCAGCAGGATGGCACAGCCAAGACCTATGCAGATCTCTTGAAGAGCTCCCCATTTAGCCAAGTGAACTGCTCTGCCATTCTCAGCAAGCCACTGCCAGCGCATATCGTAATACAGTGTTAAGCCCATGACTGCAAACGATGAAGCCAGTCGTTCAATCGTTGTGGACAGCACCGATCCTTCATGCATATCCTCATCAGGTAACGCCTGCAGCCCTATCGCCGAGATGCTCATACCGGACAACCCCACTCCAATTCCTCGGCACGCCATGAGAACCCCGATGATCCAGATGGATACCCCCATAGGCAGAAATGCAAATGACAAAATGGATACCGATACCAGCAGCGTTCCCCAAGCAATAAACCGAAGTGAGTGCCCCCGATCCAGCAGATTTCCTCCGATCCACATGAACAGGCTAGTGGAGATGGAGAGCGGAATGAACAGGGCACCTGAAAGCGCCGGAGACAACTGAAATACTTCCTGGAATAGCAGTGGCAGGGCAAAAATCACGCCAAACATGACACAATCCTGAATCGTGGAGATCAGCACGGTAAGTGGAAAAACACCTTTTCTTCGCAGCAACGAATAACGAATGAGCGGCTCATCCCGTTCATTCTCCACCTGAATAAAACGAATAAGCAACACTACACCAAGGGCAATCAATGTCCAAGGTATCCATGGAACTACTGCAGGACTGGCGTACACCTGTACACCCAGACTGAGCGCACCCACTGCACCAACAATTCGGAATACACTGGATGGATGCCACTTTTTCCTGCGAGCGGGGGTGTAGGCCTGAATCACTCGTCCACAGCCGATTAGTGAAAAAACAGCCAAAGGTACATTCAGCCAGAACAGCATCTCCAGCCGTCCATACTGAATGATAAATCCACCAAGGGTCGGCCCCGCCGCTGGAGCAAGCATGAGCAGCAATCCCCACGCCCCTGTAATGCGTCCCCGCACCTCCGGGCCGTAGACATCGAACAGCAACACGAGGGATAAAGGAATCATCAGTCCTGCTGCTACACCATGCATGAACCTTACAAGCAGCAACGCTTCTATATAGGAATGGAACAATGCCCCTATCACCGAGAACACCCCATAAATGCAGATGCCCATCATGTATGTCCGCTTGCGCCCCAACCGGTCTACAATCAGGGAAGCCAGCGGCATCGTTAATGTCATGGCGAGCATATACAGGGCAATGATCCACCCGCCTGCCGTCGTAGAAATATCATAATATTCAATAAAATACGGAAGCAGCAGGTTAAACGCACTGTTAGTAAGCACTAGTGTAAAAGCTCCGAGCAAAATAGCGAATAAAACCGCATGTCGCCGAAGTAATGCCATACTCAACATCCTGCTCCCGTTAGCGCAACAGCTTCCGCTACCGATCGTTCAAAGATGTCCAGTACCTCGCCTGCTTCCTCCTCTGTAATATTTAGTGGTGGCAGGAAACGTACAACCGCCGAATGACGTCCGCCAAGTTCCACAATCAGTCCATTACGGAAACATTGCTGCTGAATGACCGAAGCCAGTTCACCATGCTGGAGATAATGCCCCAGACGATCTTTGCTGCCTTGTGGGTTCACCACTTCAACACCGATCATCAGCCCACGACCGCGGACGTCACCAATCTCGGCAAAACGGTCTTTCAACGCCAGTAACCGTGTCATGAATTGCTCACTGCGCAGCAGTACATTATGCATGACATTATGCTCCTGGATATAACGGAGCGTCGCCAGACCCGCAGCCATGGCTAGCTGATTGCCACGAAATGTGCCCGTATGTGCTCCCGGCTTCCACTGATCCAGCTCTTCCTTATAGATCACAACAGACATGGGAAGACTGCCGCCTACGGCTTTGGAGCAGATGATGACATCAGGTACAATTCCAGCATGTTCAAACGAAAACATACGTCCTGTCCGTCCAATGCCCGTCTGCACTTCATCTATAATGAGCGGAATATTCCGTTCTGCAGTGATCCTGCGTAGCGCTCTCAGCCACTCCAGATCCGCAGGAATGGCACCGCCCTCGCCCTGTACCGTTTCTACGATTACACCGCATGGTGCAGCTATTCCACTCTCACAATCATCCAGCAAGTTCTCAATGTACTGTGCACTCAAGCGGGCAGTCATGCCTTCACCAACGCCAAATGGACAGCGGTATTCATACGGAAACGGCAAGAAGTGCACATCCGGCAGGAGGCTCTGCAAGCTTTCTTTTTTACTCAGATTACCGCTCATCGACATCGTCGCTTGGGTGGAACCGTGATATCCGCCTTGGAAAGCCAGAATGGATTTTCCACCTGTTGCGTGTTTCACAAGTTTGATCGCGGCTTCAACCGCATCCGCCCCCGTTGGACCGCAGAACTGAATTTTGGATTGATCCCGAATCTCTTCAGGCAACAGGGAGAATAGCTCCTGCATATACGAAAGCTTCAGCGGAGTAGCGAGATCCAGGGTATGTAAAGGAATCTGCTGATCCAAGACATCCCGGATGGCCCCAACGACCGTCTCATGGTTATGTCCAAGCGCCAGTGTCCCCGCACCTGCCAAGCAATCGTAATACTCACGGCCTTCTGTATCCGTAATCTTCATTCCTTGTGCCTTGCTGATCACGAGCGGAAAATGCCTGGAGTACGCTCGTGCATTCGACTCCTTCTCGTTCTGCAGCTTCAGGTATTCCGTCTGTACCTCTACTGACATCACTGTCAAACGCCCCTTATCATCAATTCAGGCCCAAAATGCCCGTACATTCGTTATAGACTGTTCTTCCACTCCAACAAAAAATCGCCTTATGATGCTATAAACGAACCGTCAACCATCAACTCTGACATAGATACTCCAGATATTGACGGACAACATCCCTTCTGGTCCCACCATGTGGATACACATGGTGAGTCAGATCTGGCAATGCGTTGACCTCCAGAATCCCTCCCTGTGCAGTAGTCATGGGGACTCGAATGTCCTTGCATCGAACATCTATACCTGCTACGTCAATCTGGAGTGACCGTGCAGCCTGGACCATCATCTGAGCATTGTCCGGATGAATGTCATCTGTACAATCTCTGTAAAACTCACTGATTTTGCCCGCTGCCGAATTACGGAGGTCATATAGCTCAATCTCTTGTCCCGCAAGGGGTACGTCATTCAGAGCAACACCTTGCTTACGCAACGTATCCAACAAACGTGTATGATCGGGATCAATCTCAGGAAAAGCTTCATACACACCGATCTCCGTGTCCTGTAGTCGGCTGCGGTTCAGTATCTCAATCAATTCACGAACAGAGGAACTACCATCACCCGTCACATACACAGGACGATATTGGTTCACTGCGGCTACCTGATCGTTAATAATCAGCACCCTGTAGTCGGTTCCTGTGACATATTGTTGCAGCATAATCCTACTGCCATGCTTGGCTGCGGCATCTATTGCCGCTTCCAGTTCAGCAACATTGCGAACATCCAGCGTAACCCCCTGACTACTGCTGGCATCCAGCGGTTTGACCACGATGGAGCTGTGCTCGTTCAGAAATTGTTCAGCTTCTTCCCCCATAGCCGTAATGACGATATGAGAGGGTACTGGCATCCCCTGCTCATGCAGGATCAGATTACATGCCTGTTTATTCTTAGCAAGCAATCCAGCAATCAGTGGAAGTCGATGCGTTCTCGTTTTGTTAATGATGATCTGCTTGTCCCGGGTGGATAACTTCAGAAAGTCCTCGCAGCCGTCTACAAGCAGCTCGCAATCGATCCCCATCTCTTTTGCTTTGTTCAGAATCAGCCGATTCTGTAAATTCTCAAATCCCTCTGGAAATATGGAGCGTTTAGAACGAAGTGTATGCATATCCGACCTTCCTATCGGTTGATTTTATTGATAATGATTATCAGTATCATGTAAAATCTATTTTATGGCAAGCCTCGATACGTTGTCAATATAAAACTTTTAAGGAAAAAATAGTTTTATTTTCTGAAGAGGATTTGCATTGAAACTGGGGATAGAAGAATAAAAGAATAGAAAAGGCATAACAAATCAGGCAAGCCATTGCGTTCACGAATCGCTGCTTGCCTATTTCGTTATCCTCATGATGATGGAATGATATAACCATGGGGGAATCAAGAAATGAATAAACGTAAAGAAACATGGCCGATTGGACCTGAGCCAATGACCATATCAGCATACCGTTTGGCCGAAAGAACCCGGAAACCATGCCCCGTACCACGTGCCATTCAGTATGTATGGATATGCTTATGCTTGGCGAACAGGAGTGTGAGACGCCTGATCATCAAGCTAGCTGAGTATAACGGTGCTGCACTTCATTCAGCTTCCTGCCTCTTCCATGCGGAATACAGGTGGGCGTGCCGAATAACGGATCTACAGCAATATCACACTCCATCTGAAAAACGTTGCGCACGAGATCACGAGTGATAATATCTTCCGGTTTGCCTTCCGCATAGATCGACTTGTTGTGCACCGCTACAATATGATGGGCGTAACGACAAGCCAGATTCAGGTCGTGAAGCACCATCACGATGGTACGCCCTTCCCTTTCATTTAATTCAAACAACAGATCCAGAATATCGATCTGATGCGTCATATCGAGATACGTCGTAGGCTCGTCCAGCAACAAGGTTTCCGTACCCTGGGCCAGCGTCATGGCGATCCATGCGCGTTGACGCTGACCACCGGACAGCGCATCGACAGGCCGATCCGCTAGTGCTGTCAGATGTGTGGACTCCAGCGCCAGCTCAACCATACGTTCATCCTCACGGGACCACTGCTTAAGCCAAGTCTGGTGGGGATAACGGCCTTGACGTACCAGTTGATGTACGGTTAAACCCTCTGGCGCCGATGGGCCTTGAGGCAAAATAGACATGCGTCTTGAGATTTCTTTGGTAGGGAGCTTCGCAATCTCTTCACCATCCAGTAATACCGTGCCTGAGCTGGATTTCAACAGCCTTGCCATGGTACGCAGCAATGTCGATTTGCCGCAGCCATTACTGCCGATCAGGACCGTTATCTCTCCCTTGGGGATGGTCAGGTTCAAATTTTCTATAATCGGATCTGCCCCATAGGCAATGGTAAGCTCCTTGGCTTGCAAAATACTCATGGCTTCCCCCTCCTTAATAGTGGTTTCGATTCTTAAATAGTAAGTACAGGAAAAATGGCGCACCGATGCCTGCGGTAAATACACCAGCAGGAATATCCAGCGGAAGAAATGCCGTTCTAGCAATGAGATCCGCCGCACATACCAGCAGAGCACCCACGAATCCCGATACTACCAGCAAGCTGCCGAACATGCGTCCGACCAGCTTTCTTGCAATATGCGGAGCAATCAGACCGACGAAACCGATCGTCCCAGCGACAGACACCGCAACTCCAGCGAGCAGGACACTGCATAACAACAGAGCTGATCGATGCCACTGCACTGTAACGCCAAGTCCTGTGGCAAGGTCATCTCCAAACTCCTGTGCATTCAGGCTCCGGGCAAACCATATCGCGAGAGGAACAATGAGAACAACTACAGGCAATATCGTACGAACATCTGTCCATGTGGCTCCATAGATGCTACCTGTCAGCCAGATATAAGCCTGACTTGCCGTGTAGAATGGACTTAGGATCAACATAAAGGTCGTTCCAGCCCCCGTTATAGCCGATACGCCTATACCTATAAGAACGAGGCGGATCGGACTAACTCCTTTTTTCCAAGCAAGAATATAGATGATCAATGCGGTAATTAATGCACCGATGATCGCAAAGAGTGGCAACAGCTTTATGTTTACAGCCCCGCCCAATAGCGTTACACATCCTACTGCTGCTACCGCCGCACCACCAGTTATGCCGATGACGTCAGGCGACGCAAGTGGATTACGGATAATGCCTTGTAGCAACGCACCGGACATCCCCAGTGCTGCACCTACTAACAGAGACAGCAGCACACGCGGCAGCCGCAGTGTTAACACAACGAAATCATGCTCTCCTGCGTTCAGTCCGAAGATTGTTTTTACAACGTCCAATGGAGATATAAAGTCACTGCCTAAACTTGTTCCTACCACTCCAGCTACCAGAAACAAAAATATACATCCAGCAATGACCAGCATAGACTTGCGCTCCACTTGCATGGAGACCGTGTCTTTCTTATTCCGATATGTCACCATTTTTCTCATATCTTCGTCACCCCCTTGCGGGCGATATATACGAAGAAAGGACCACCGATTAATGCCGTCATGATGCCAAGCGGAACTTCCTGAGGCATAATTACGAGTCTTGCTACGACATCGGCTGACATCAACAGAATCGCCCCACCCACGAAGCAATAAGGAATGAGCCAGCGATAATCATTGCCTACCAAAGCACGCATGATATGCGGTACAACAAGACCTACCAAACCGATCGAACCGGCTACTGCACCGGAACCACCCGCCAGTAACACGGTAACGACCCCCATCAACACTTTGACCAGGAGCACATTCTGTCCCATACCCTTTGCAATATCATCTCCTGTTAGTAACAGGTTAATGGCTCGTCCCATGAATAGCGATATCAGTGCTGCCAACGCCATATAAGGTAATACCGGGTACAACATCTCTAGCGTTCGCCCACTGACCGAACCGGCAAGCCAGAATAATACATCCTGCAGTCCGGTGCCATCGAGCACAAGAATTGCCTGAGTAAAGGAAGCAAACAAGGCAGAGATCGCAGTACCGGCAAGCACAATTTTAATCGGCGTCAGTCCATCACGGCCCAGAGAACCAAGCATGTATACAATAGCTGCGGAGATCGCCGCCCCCGCAAATCCAAACCACATCATCGTGGTCAAGGAAGACACGGACAGCACCACAACAGCAATAACAATACAGAATATGGCACCTGAGTTGATTCCGAACACACTCGGTGATGCCAGTGGATTACGTGTCAACGCTTGCATCAGCCCACCTGCGGCAGCAAGACTTGCACCTACAACAGCCGCAATTATCGTGCGTGGCAATCGTTCTGTCAGAAGCACTACATGTTCTACCGACGTCCCATCATAGGACTGATACGCATCCCATAACATGTGAAACGTAATAGGTGTGCGTCCCAGAATCATGCTTGCGGTCGCTGCAAGCAACATTAGAAATAACAATCCGATCAACCCATATATTTTCGCACTCGCCTTGGTAAAAAGGGGAAACATACTCTCACTCTTTCATCTGTAAAGTGAAACAGGATCTGCCTGCCCCTACACTTCGCTCACGAAAGTTCTGGTGCATGGCAGATCCTGTTCCTATTATTTAGTCAGGTTGAACTGCTTGTATAGATCATCCAGCATCATGTTGGCTGATATGTATCCGCCCGCCATGTTCCAGGCTACCTCATCAACCTGGTACAACTGATTGTTTTTCACTGCATCGAGGTTTTTCCACAAAGGACTGCTTGTCCAATCCTTATAATTTTTCTCAATCGCAGCTGCATCCGTACCTGAATTGAAGTTAAAGATCATGTCTGCATTCATATCCGGGATAGCCTCTTTGGATGTCAGTTCAATTCCCCATGTATCTGCATCATGTCCTGCGGGTCTTGTGAAACCAAGTTCCTTCAGAATTTTACCTGCATACCCCATATAGAAAATACGAACCTGATCTGCTCTGAAGTTCGTAATCGTTGCTTCCATTGGCAGACGGTCTCCCATCTTCTCTTTGAAATCCGCTACACGTGCCTCCCAATCAGCGAGTAGTTTGCTTGACTCCTCTGTTTTATTCATCGCTTCTCCAGCAATCTGGAGCGTTTCTTTCCAGTCAAACAGCGTTTCGGTCACTACTGTTGGTGCAATCTGAGACAACTGGTCGTAGATCTCTTCGTGTCTGATTTTAGTTGCGATAATGAGATCAGGCTTCAACTTGTTGATCTCTTCCATGTTCGGCTGAGATTCTTGTCCCACTTGTGGCACACCGTCCAGATCTTTACGCAGATATTCATATACAGGCTGTTGAACCCATGATTCAACGACACCTGCTGGTTTAACGTCAAGTGCCACGACAACGTCATTCGCACCTTGGAACAACGTGACAATTCGTTGCGGCGTTCCCGTGACTTTCGTTTCGCCCATGGCATGTTTGATAACTCGGGTCTCATCTGCCGCTTGGGTAGATGTATCTCCCTCAGCACTACCTTCTGTGCTACTTCCGCTTGTTCCAGAGCTTGATATACTGTTGTTACCCGCACTTCCCCCTGAAGTACAACCCGCCAGCAGCGATATCATAAGAATTAACGCTGCATAAATATATAACTTTTTGCTGAATCGAAACATGAAACTGTCTCCCCTTCTCGTCTAATTGATATTGAATCTCATTATCAATTGTATTGTAATAGAGTTCGTTAATTTAGACAAGCATTTATTTGGGAGATGTATGTAATTGTTACTTTGACTTACTTAAAACAACTATTGCTAAATTATACCTGTATTTCGACTGCCTCCTATGTTAGATTATCCCTTATAATAAAAATCACATATATAGACAGGGGACAAGGTGACATGAAAAAAAATTGGATTCTCTCCATTTTGATGAGTATCGTTTTGCTTGGGGGTACATTGATTCCAGCAGGGGCTTATGCTTCAGCAGCTGATGACACAACAACTGCAACATCCAGTGAAGAAAGCATAGTAGATTACGACTATGCAGAAGAACAACAGCTTACCGCGGAAGATCAAGAATTCCTGGATTATTTAGAAGCTCTGGAAGCAACGGCTAGTTATGAAAAGAAAGCCCTGGATGCTGTAGCCGGAGATACATACATTACATCTTCGAACCGTAAATCTTTCTTTTTGAAACTGAACAATACGGTCATCCCGAACTACACCAAGTATGTTTCCAAGTTGAAACAGATCAAACCTGAAAATGCAGAACTGAAAAAAATCCATAACAAATTGATTAAAGGCAGCTATGCACAGCTGGAAGCATATCAATTGTTTAAAAAGTCCGTGTCCAAAACGACAATCAACCGGACCGTCTTCAAGCAGGGCAATGACAAAATTGCTGCAGGTCGCAAGAGTATTGAGCAGTATCACAAAGAAATCAAAGCATACGGAGAATCCTTGGGATTCGAGATGTAATCAACAAATTTGATAATTAAGGAAAAAAAGTGTTTTCTTTTGTAAAAAATATTCGTATAATAGCCCTATAATCAAAAGGCTATGCTGCCGAAAGGTACAACCTCGTGAACTTGAGAGGTTGTACCTTTTTTGCGTTTTCTGGAGCAATTGCTAGCCTTATCTCACATCATTCATCAAGCCAAGGAGTGATTCCATGATTCTTGAAGCGATCTATCATCGCCCCAAACTGAACTGGTCCTATGCTTACAATCGTACAACGATGCATCTCCGCTTACGATCCAAACGAGGGGATTTGGATGCCGTAATCGCTATTACAGGGGATAAATATGCCTGGGATCGGACCATCACGCATATTCCCATGCGAATTTTTGCTCGTGATGAAATGTTTGATTATTGGGAAGCTGAAGCATCTCCACCCTATCGCAGATTGCGGTACAGTTTCCAACTAATTAAGGGAGAAGAGTCGGTCTGGATGACCGAGCGTGGATTCGAACAGACACTGCCAGATCACCCGCTTGAAATGTTCGATTTTCCTTTCATGAATCCCGCTGATATTTTCGAACCTCCTGCCTGGGTTAAGGATGCTGTTTTTTATCAGATTTTTCCTGAGCGGTTTGCGAATGGTGACCCCTCTCTCACGCCAGCCAATGCACAACCTTGGGGCGGTGAGCCGACACCGGTAAACTTCTTTGGTGGAGACCTTCAAGGTGTAATGGATCACCTCGATCACCTTAGTGAACTAGGCATAACAGCGATTTATTTCTGCCCTTTATTCGAGGCAACGACCAATCATAAATACAATACGGCTGACTACCTGAAAGTCGACCCTCAATTTGGCACGAACGAACAATTGAGAGCACTCGTAGATGCGTGCCATGCTCGTGGGATACGAGTCGTCCTGGATGCTGTGTTCAATCATTCGGGAAGGGAATTCCCCCCTTTTGTGGATGTGATGAAAAATGGTTCAGCTTCTCCGTACGCAGACTGGTTCTACATTAAAGATTGGCCGCCTCGTGTAGAAGAAGGCATCCCGACGTATGAGACTTTTGCCTTTGAACCGCTGATGCCCAAACTAAACACGGAACACCCTGATGTAAAAGCATATCTGCTGGAGGTCGCCCGTTACTGGGTTGAAGACATGGATATTGATGGCTGGCGGCTGGATGTAGCCAATGAAGTGGATCACCAGTTCTGGCGAGAGTTCCGTCAAACGGTTAAAGCGATTAAACCAGATGCCTATTTGCTCGGCGAAATCTGGCATGACTCTTTGATGTGGCTGCAAGGTGACCAGTTTGATGCGGTCATGAATTACCCGTTTACCAATTCCGTGTTGGACTACACTGTACATGGCAAGCTGGATGGACTTGGATTCGCTAATGAGATTGGTAAACTGCTTGCAGCTTATTCACAAACGGTAACCGAGACAGCCTTCAATCTGCTGGGAAGTCACGACACTCCGCGTTTGCTCACCTTATGTGATGGTGACATAAGAAAGATGAAGCTGGCCGTGACATTGCTGTTCTCGTATCCAGGTGCGCCTTGCGTCTATTATGGGGATGAAGTCGGACTGGATGGCGGTTACGATCCTGGCTGTCGTAAATGTATGGAATGGGATGTAACGAAACAGAATCATGAACTGCTCACATTTTTCACGCGTACCATTGAGTTACGCAAAAGACACCCGGCACTGCGTAGCGCAGAGCTGAAAATAGTGTATGCACAAGCTGGAGACCCTTGTCTTGCAATGGAGCGTATTGATTCAGAAACAGGTGAGCGTATACTGCTGGTCATGAACGCCAGTGATGAGCCTTGTAAGCTGGAACTTGGATGGGGGGATCAACATATATGGCGTGACCTGTTCTCCTCTGTACCGGTTGAGGCCAGACAAAACAAGTTGACGCTGGACTTAGCGGCTTATGGCTTTTCCTTGTTACAGCTCGAAGTTAAACAGCCCGCAGAAGCCTGATGTTTAACATAAAAATGCTAGCTTCCCGATTGTTTATTGTTCTCCTCTCCCTCCGCCTTTTCTTATCATGGAATTGGTGGCGGGAGAGCATCGCTTTTTTTGTTTTTTGTAAATATAAAATTAGAAAAATAATGCTTTTGAGAAAGTTATTGACATAAAACTGATTTTTTCTTAAGATAACGATGTGATCATAACTCGAGGGCCATGCTTTTAAACCCCAGCGGTTTAGGACAACCCCGGTAACTCCCCAAGGAGATGCCGGGGTTGTTAGCGTTTATGCCTGGAAGGAGGGATTCGAACGTTTTTCTAAAACAACCCTATATATTGTAAGCGCTATAATTTAAAGTCAGTCTGTTGATTGATGATCAAACCATTACATTCGTGAAGGGTGGATTACCATGTTCAAAATGGCCAAACGCGCAATCCTCAGCACCACACTGACCCTCGGTATGCTTGCCGGCAGCGCTCTGCCGTTCTTACCAGCTCCTGCTGTATACGCCGATCCGGATACCGCTGTTACTAACAAGCAGAGCTTCAGTACAGATGTGATCTACCAAGTGTTTACGGACCGCTTTCTGGATGGCAATCCCTCCAACAACCCCACCGGAGCCGCATATGATGCCTCGTGCAGCAATCTGAAGCTGTATTGCGGAGGAGACTGGCAAGGGTTAATCAACAAAATCAATGATAATTATTTCAGTGATCTGGGTATCACAGCTCTGTGGATTTCTCAGCCTGTCGAAAATATTTTTGCAACGATCAACTATAGCGGTGTAACCAATACAGCCTATCATGGCTACTGGGCTAGGGACTTCAAAAAGACCAATCCATACTTCGGCACGATGGCCGATTTTCAGAATCTGATTACGACTGCTCATGCCAAAGGCATCAAGATTGTCATTGATTTTGCACCGAATCACACTTCCCCTGCCATGGAAACGGACACCTCTTTTGCTGAGAATGGCAAATTGTACGATAATGGCACGCTAGTCGGTGGGTACACTAATGATACCAACGGCTATTTCCATCACAATGGCGGCTCCGACTTCTCTTCCCTGGAGAACGGTATCTACAAAAACCTGTACGACCTCGCAGATTTCAATCATAACAACGCAACCATCGACAAGTACTTCAAAGACGCCATTAAGGTCTGGCTCGATATGGGCGTTGACGGTATTCGAGTGGATGCAGTGAAGCATATGCCTCTCGGCTGGCAAAAGAGCTGGATGTCTTCCATCTACACACACAAGCCCGTGTTCACCTTCGGTGAATGGTTCCTGGGATCAGCTGCATCTGATGCAGATAACACGGACTTTGCAAACAAGTCCGGTATGAGTCTCCTCGACTTCCGTTTTAACACTGCGGTGCGTAATGTGTTCCGTGATAACTCATCCAACATGTACGCCCTGGATTCCATGATCAGCAGTACAGCTACCGATTACAACCAGGTGAACGATCAAGTCACATTCATCGACAACCATGACATGGATCGGTTCAAAACAAGTGCAGTCAACAATCGCCGCTTGGAACAGGCTTTGGCCTTTACGCTAACTTCACGTGGTGTGCCTGCCATATATTACGGTACAGAGCAATATCTGACGGGTAATGGTGATCCGGATAACCGGGCCAAAATGCCTTCCTTCTCCAAATCCACCACAGCATTCAATGTAATTAGCAAACTGGCGCCTCTGCGCAAATCCAATCCAGCTATTGCTTACGGGTCGACAGAGCAGCGCTGGATCAACAATGATGTATATGTTTACGAGCGTAAATTCGGCAAAAGTGTAGCTGTAGTCGCAGTGAACCGCAACCTTTCCACACCTGTGAACATCACAGGGCTGAGCACGTCCCTGCCGACTGGCTCTTATACCGATGTACTGGGCGGCGTACTGAACGGTAACAATATTACGTCCAGCAACGGCAGTGTCAATGCGTTCACCCTCGCTGCGGGAGCAACAGCGGTGTGGGAATATACTGCAGCTGAAACTACACCAACCATCGGTCATGTGGGTCCAGTTATGGGGAAACCAGGCAATGTTGTAACGATTGACGGTCGCGGGTTCGGTTCCACGAAAGGCACGGTATACTTCGGTACCACAGCGGTTACCGGTGCAGCCATCACCTCATGGGAAGATACACAGATTAAAGTAACCATCCCTTCCGTTGCCGCTGGCAATTATGCTGTGAAAGTGGCTGCAAATGGTGTGAACAGCAATGCGTACAACAACTTTACCATTCTGACAGGTGATCAGGTTACAGTTCGCTTTGTTATCAACAACGCTTCTACAACACTGGGACAGAACATTTATCTGACGGGTAATGTGGCTGAGCTTGGTAGCTGGAGCACGGGTACCAATGCGATTGGACCTGCATTTAATCAGGTCATTCATGCGTACCCGACCTGGTACTATGATGTAAGCGTACCGGCAGGTAAACCACTGGAATTCAAGTTTTTCAAGAAAAGCGGATCAACGATTACGTGGGAAGGCGGTTCCAACCACACCTTCACTGCACCAGCGAGCGGAACAGCAACGGTTACGGTAAACTGGCAATAGTAGCTTCATCAATAAGGACACAAGTTAACCCGGGGCACGCTAATACAGCGTATACTCCGGGTTTTCTATGTTGATGGAATGGCACAAGCAAGTACTTCCGCATATGTTGATGGAATGCATAAGCAGGCACTTCCGCAGTTGTGCCAGTCGATAAAGACATGACATTACGGAAGTGCCTGGTTGAAGTTGCAGTGCCGCATATATGACTAACCTCGCTAATGCTGCAGCTAATTATGCTATTAACTATTAATAGTATGAGTAATGCTATCCTTTGGATGCTCCGCTTGTTAGGCCTTGAACGAGGAAACGCTGCAAGAACACAAACAGCATAGTGATCGGGATCGCAATCAATACGGCTCCGGCAGCAAACATCGTGAAGTTACTGTCTTGATACCGGTTCACGAGGTCCCACATGCCAACGGCAAGGGTCCAGTTCTCCTTGGTCCGCAGCACCAAACGTGCGAAAATAAAATCCATCCAAGCCCCTGTGAAGCTGGTTAACGCAACATACGTCAGCATCGGTTTGGATAACGGCAGAATGATACTGGTGAAAACACGAAGATGACTTGCACCATCGATGCGAGCAGCTTCATCCAGGCTGCGCGGGATGGTGTCAAAGAAACCTTTGACAATGAATCCGCCCAGCACGGCTCCTGCAGAATAGACCAGTATAAGCGCGGCATGCGTGTCGAGCAGTTTGATTTGCAGCAAAATAATATAAATGGCGATCATACTCATGAAGCTTGGGAACATGCCCAGAATGAGCATGGTGGACAGAATGGTTTTTCGTCCCCGAAAACGGAACCGGGACAAGGCGTACATGCCCAGCGTCACCATTAATGTCGAGAAAATCATCGTGAAGAAAGCAATCTTCAGCGTGTTCATATACCATCTTCCATACATGAAGGACGGATTGTTGAACAATTCGCCATAATGGGAGAGCGTGAAGCTCTCCGGCCATAGACGTTCACTGAACAACGCTGCTCCCGGACGCAGGGACGATAGAAAAATCCACAGCACCGGATAGATGGATACGATGGCAATAAGGATTAACAACACATAACTGAGTGTCAGACGAATCGGATTATTGCGTTTCTTCATTGAATCATGTCCTCCTCCTTGAATGATTTGGAGCGGCGGAAGTTCCAGATGGAGAAGGTAGCGATGATCAGGAAGATAATAATCCCTACCGCAGATGCCATGTTGAATTTGTTATTGTCCAGTGTAAGCTTGTAGAGCCAAGTAACCAGCAGATCCGTTGCTCCGGCATATTGGTAGTCGCCGCGAAGCGGGTTTCCGTTCGTTAACAGGAAGATCACGTTGAAATTGTTGAAGTTGCCGGCAAACTGCATAATCAGCACCGGAGTAGTTGCAAATAAAATGAACGGCATCGTAATAATCCGGAATTTCTGGAATGCGGAAGCCCCGTCCACTTCGGCTGCTTCGTACAGATCTCGCGGAATAGCTGTCAGGACGCCGAGAATCAATACCATACTGACCGGAATACCGATCCACATGTTGACCACAATGACAGTCACTTTGGCCCAGAACGGATCGGTCAGCCATGGCAGCCCTTCCAGCCCGAACGCTCGCATATACGTATTGATCGGTCCGAACTGACCGTTAAACAGGTTACGCATCAGCAGCAACGAAATAATCTGCGGAATCGCATAAGGCAAAATGAAAATGGTACGCCACAGTTTTTTGAAACGAATGCCCTGCTGCTCAATTAACAAAGCGACTAATACCCCACCGAAGTAGGTGGTAAATGTAGCGAGGAATGCCCAGATAACCGTCCAAGTCAGAACGCCATAGAACGTCTGGCTCCAGGATTTGAGCTGAATCAGATCTGTGAATGTTTTGAACCCTACCCAGTCGACCAACTTGGCCGGTGGAATATGATCCGGTGCGGAGTAGTTCGTGAAGGCGATCGTAACCGTGAATACAATGGGCATGATGGTGAAAAACAGAACGCCAAGTGCAGGGATGGATAGAAACAAATACGGGAAGTTTTTGTCCATCATATTCCGCATTGTCGCCGCAGCCCCAAGGGTGGGTTTGCCTTGTTCTCTTGCCAGTCCTGTCATATAAGCATCCCGGATGTTCAGAATATACAGGAGCACAAACACAAAAAAGACTAACAATACAATAATTCCGTCTAACAGCAAAAAGATGGAATGGTCTCCTTTTTGAAGCACAGTCGAACCATTCACTTTGACAAAACGTTGTGTATTTTCCCCCAGTGTCCATATTCCCCATACAGCTTGGGACAGGCGGGGAAGCAGGTACGCAAGCCCTACTCCCTCCAGCAACAGTAAAACAATGCCTTTGATCCATTGCCGATTGTATAACTGTCCAAGGCCCTGCAATATGATGGAGCATATGGCCGCTGTCATCCGGTACTGCTTTTCCCTGGTGGGTTGAACAGGTACCGGGACATGCTGTTGTCGCATTTGCTCTCTCCTCTCCGGCCATTCCTAATGGTATTATTTATCGTTTCATCTTTATTGTACGGTTGCCAGGCTTTCCTGAATTTGTTTCACAGCATTGTCGAGCGAAGTCTTAACATCCTTGCCGGTATCCCAGATATCCGTAATGGCGGATGTTATAGGTCCCCACACACTGTCCATCGCAGGAAGCGAAGGCATCGGAGTTGAGTTGTTGAACTGTTCGAGAAACGCTTTGTTGATTGAATCTTCTTGCACCTTCGCGTTGGCAGCTACATTTTTATTCGCCGGTAACGTACCGTTCATGTCGAAGTTTTCCATCTGGGCTTCTTCGTTGGAAAGGAAGGCAGCCAGCAGCTTGGAGGCATTCGGGTATTGTGTGAATGCGTTTACGTAATAGGCTTTGACACCTGAGAAGGATGTCATCGGCTTGCCATCGATGGCTGGAAGTGGAGCAACTCCAAAATCAATTCCGGCGTTGCGATAATCCGCAATCGTCCAAGGTCCATTAATATCCATCGCCAGCTTACCGCTGGAGAATAACCCTTTTTTGATATCGTAGTTCACATCACCCATCTTGAGTGGAAGCACTTCCGTCTTCAAGGTTTGGAGAAACTCTCCACCCTTCTGAGCACCTTCATTGTTTAAGCCCAGATCACTGCGATCCATTCCGTTGTCACCGAAGATATATCCACCTTGGGAAGCCAGGAAGGCGTAGTTGTAATAGAATTGCTGTAATTCCCACATCAGTGCATACTGATTGGACTTGGTATTATTAAATGTTTTGGCGAATTCGATGATTTCATCAAAGTCTTTCGGTGCTTCAGGGAACAAGGCTTTGTTGTAAAAGAGAGCATAGGTCTCAACACTATACGGATAGCCGTACAGAATGTCTTTGAATGTCACCGCTTTTAGCGCATTGTCGCTCGTGTTGGCTGTCGTTTCGGCTTCAAAGATATCATTGGGCAGAATCAGCCCAGCTTCCGAAGCACTGCCAATCTTATCATGTGGAAATACGACAACATCTGCGGCTAGTCCAGCGGGTCCATCTGTCGTCAGTTTGGTCACCTGATCTGTCGGTGGTAGCTCCTCCATCTTGACTGTGACACCGTACTTCTCCTCAAATTTTTTGACACGTTGCTCAATAAAGCTGCTCTGATTCTTGTCTTCCCAGATGACTAGCGTTGCGCCCTCTTCCGGCTGAAGATTCTCAGCTGTAAGCTGAACTTCCTCCTCCGGAGGATTCCCGCTTGCCGTTGTCGGAGTTGACTCTCCGCCCCCAGACGAGCATGCCGCCAGTGTGAATGCCATGACAACAGACAACGTTGCGCCTTGCCATTTTCTCATGTAAAATGTCCCCTTTCCTTCTGCATGGTTCAACCAAGTTCGCGCTTTTTCACCCTTTAAGCTGCATAGATTGTCAGGTATTTTGTTTTCCAGGCGCCTTTTGTACAAACGTTTGCTCAATATGGAAGACAAGGTCACTGCGAGGTTCAATATGTAGGGAGAATGAATGGATAAGTATGTATAAACAGAGATGTAAGCGCTATAATATCTACCACATCATACAATACAGGACTTTCTTTGTACAAACGTTTGCACAAGCTATATTACTCCATAATTAACCGTTTCCCGAAGTCAGTTCACAGTAATTTCCTGTTTTCTTGTTCTAGCTCTTTCTTCCTTAATTTTGCTATGCTTGCATTTTGGATCATCCAGTTGCCGATTGCTTTCTGGTATTTTTTGCATTACCATAGGAGAATGTTGAAATGATTGAATCAGAAGGGGTTTTTTACATGATTACGATCAAGGATATTGCCAGATTGGCGGGTGTTTCCCCTTCTACAGTGTCACGGGTGATTTCGGGTCATCCTAGAATCAGTACGGAAACATCTCTTAAAATTAAACAAATTATGAAAGAGCTTAATTATCATCCCAACATTATGGCGAAGAGCCTGGTATCCAAAACAACGCAGACCCTTGGGATTATGCTTCCGCGTCCAGCGGAAGAGCTGTTTCAAAATTATTTCTTCGGGGAACTGTTACGTGGCATTATTACTCATGCAACTCGGAACAATTATGAATTGCTGCTGTCCACCGAGACTTCCTCCGATGATGAATTACAGGCAATCTCTCGTCTCGTGCATGGACGCAGGGTAGATGGCATTCTACTGCTCGGTTCCAAACGCGACGATCCGATCATCTCTTTTTTGGAAGAAGAAAAATTTCCTTTTGTGCTGATCGGCCGAAGTGAAACACATCCCAATGCACCTATGGTGGATAACGACAATGTGCAGACAGCGTACGATGCGACACAACATCTCATCGCACAGGGACACACTCGTATCGGATTTGTAAGCGGCCCGCCAGATATTACGTTATCACATGATCGTATGCGCGGTTATCAAAAGGCCCTTGTCGAAGCCGGGCTGACACCAAATAATGACTGGATCGTAGAGGGAGAATTTCTACAAGAGAGTGGATTTCGAGCGATGTCCTTGTTCATGTCTCTGCCCGACAGGCCTACGGCTATAGTGGTTATCGATGATAATGTAGCCTTTGGTGTGTTAAGAGCACTCGCGGAGCTTGGCTATCGTGTACCTGAGGATATCAGTGTGGTCAGCTTTAACAATATCGCTTTGTCCGAACTTGCTTCGCCGCCACTAAGCTCTATTGATATCGGGACATACCAGCTTGGTTACACAGCAGTTCAGGTATTGTTAAAAATTCTTAGTAACGAACCTCTCTCTCAGAATCCGGTTATTATCCCCCATCGTCTGATTGTTCGTGAATCCTCTATTTATTCCAAAATAAAGCCTTCTCTTAGCTAATCATGCTAAGCATTAGTTCAAAGATGCAAACGTTTGTCCCATCACCCATTCTTCGGAACTTGAAGGTGTAGAAGAAAAACGGGCTAACATGCCAAAAAACAAAGAAGCCGCAAGCGATGCGGCTTCTTTGCTATCTTTTTATGCGTACTCATTCGTGTAAAGTTCTTCTCTTACCTTCGTGTGGCTGACAAATTAGTATGAGCTCCAACCTGCGTCAGCTGTACGAGACCATTTACAAAACTGGAATCATCTGACCAGAGAGACAAGGGAGGGAATTTATTCCACCGAATCACTCTCGCTTTCCTGTATAATAGATAAAATATGACAAAGGGAGTTGAAAATATACGTGAACAAATTACGTATCATCTCGTTAATGACCAGTTTCGTATTGCTTGGCGGAGTGCTTCTCTTTCCTGCTTCTCATGCCAATGCTGCCAAGGAAGAATTCTATACATATTGGGATCAGGACGAGTTTGCAGAAGAAAATCAGTCTGAAGGAGATTTAATAGACGATACAGAAGAGCCTGAGACAGTAGATGAGTTTATTCAGGAAAAAGCGGAATTAAAAAAATATCTTGATCAGATTTTTGCTATCGAGTCATACGAGTCTAAAGCCATTGATTCCTTGAGTAGTGTTGGTAAAACCGTAACTTCAGCGAATCGAAAATCGATGTATCTCAAGCTGACAAACACGGTGATTCCGAATTATACCAAATTCGTTTCCAAAGCAAAACTGATCCAATCAAACAACCCAGAAATCAAAAAAATTCATACCTCCTTCATCAAGGGAACTTATATGCAGCTTGAAGGTTATATGCTTTACAAACAAGCTGTTTCCAAAAACAAAGTGAACTACACGATCCTTCAACAAGGTAATGCTAAAGTTAAAGCCGCTGATGTTCTTCTCGACCAAGTTACTGAGTCATTGTTAGCGTATGCTGACAAAATTGCATACAGGTAATACCTGTATGCAATCATTGCAAAAAAGCAACCATCCTTAACTAGTCATTAGGGAATGGTTGCTTTTTTGCAATATTTCTCAATCTCCTCTTGCTTAATATCCTCTTGATTGAATTACAAACCGAGCTTCTGCCCTTTTTCCAATCGCTGAATCTGCTGTTCTCCGGTCTCTGCCAGTTCACGGAACTGACCGATGGTCTCACGCATTCTTGGCAGGGCTTCCTGTTTGTAGACAGAGATCGAGTCGAGCGCAGATAACACATCCGTGAAGGCCTGCTTCATCGTATCCACCGAGATACTCGCCTCGTAAGCCTGCTTCTGGATGGCTGTCCCCTGATCCTTCAGCATCTTGGAGGTGCCGGCGATCAGATCATTCGTAGTGCGGTTGAGCAATTCAATCTTCTGCAACACAATCTTTTGGTTATATAACGCACTGGCAACGGTGACTGCAATCTTGAGCGCGGAGATGGTCACGTTCTTCGCCCGATCCACACCGCGGATTAGCTCCTTATTGTTACGAATGACCACCTCAATGGCCATAATCCCCTGCTGATTAACAACCAGCATCTGCTGCAAATCCATGACTCGCTGACGGAGTGGGAACAAAACTTCCTCAGTAATGAAACGCACCTTCTCGGGGTCTTCATTACGAACCTTGGCTGCCTCGATCTGTGTATCAATGGACTCATCCATCAGCATACCAAGTTGAATCTCTTTCTGTAATCGTTTGGTCAGCTCGCGCAGGCTCTGCTGCTCGATCTCAAGCGTCGTGTTGTCGTTACGCAGTGTGGCCCGGCCTTTGTCGAGTGAAACGACAATATCGGCGATGACGGCGTCGGCTTTCTGGTACTTCAGGAAATACGCGCGCAGCGGATTGAACAGCTTGCCCAGAAAGCCTGTTTTGGCAAAATCGACCACGCTCGGGTCGAGATCCTTCAGTTGCATATGCAGCTCGGTCAAGCCTTTGGCGACCTGACCGCCCTCGTCTCCGGTTTTGGACAGATGTCCAACGGAGACTTGAAGCAGTGCGTTTTTCTCAGAAGAGGATCGCATCGTGTTCATGCCAAAGCCGTCTATGGATTGCAAAATTTCCTTGCGTTTCTCCAGGGATTCCAGGTCCAGGTTCATAATCATATCCACATTGGAATTCGCGACCTGCTGCAGTTCCGCCACCTCGGCGGGTACCGGTTTGATCTCTTCCTCAATCACCTTCTGAATTTCCTTCTGGCTCGGTATTTCCATCGTAAACGACATTCGCAGTTCCCCCTTTTAGTTCCCAACTATAGACTTACCTCTGAACATTCATATAGAGCTACATCTGCACGTTAAACAGGTTTCCAATTTTGTAGACAACATCGTCCGTGTCCGCGTTAATGCTCGCTGCCTCGTTAATGCTGGAGATGCTCTCCAGGGCTTTGATGTCGGCATTATATCCAATCGTGTAGATCGGTACTCTGTACGTCTCCACCAGATCACGAATATCTTTGAGGGAATGTCCTTCGTTCGTCTCACCATCACTCAGAACAAAAATCAACGGTTTCACATTCGGGTTCGCCGCTTTGTAATCCTCCAGCATTTTCAGCGCGACCACAATGCCGTCAAATGTCGCTGTCCCCCCGCTCGCTTGCAGGCTATCCACCGTTCCGACAAACATGGATTGCTGGTTCGTATCATATTTAGCAATCGGCAGATTCACCGTCACCCCGCTGGAGTATGAGACCAGTCCGATGCTATTGTCCGTACCGAGATACTTCTGCCCTTTATGCAAGGATTCTTTGAGGCGGTTCAGCGGTTCTCCAGCCATACTTCCGGATACGTCTGTGACAAACACAGCCGCAATCGGATTACTTCCATTCTTCTTCTCTTTCCAGACTTTCTGTGCAGACAGCAGTGTGCCGCCATCTACGGTCGCCAGCTCGGATTTGTAATCTTGCAGGCCGTTGAATCCAAATTCCTCTGCCTTTTTCTGATACGGATCTTGCGCGACAAAATCAGCGAACTTCTGGATAATCTCCTGTTTGTCCTGCGGCAATTGACCGAGGGCATACAGCGGGCTGTCATGCCTTACACCGAATGGAGTGAACACGTACCCACTCTTGAGATCGGCCGTATTCACATAGGTCTGATACTCCAGTACAAAGGCATCCAGTCTGCCCGACTTCGCTGCTTCCCGCATCTGAATCGTTGTGGAAGCTGTGAATGGCACGTTGGCCTGGAATTTCTCGAAGCCTTGTATGGCTTTCTCCCCGAGCGGATTGCTGCTGTCATACGTATTTAATGCGGTAACCAAGAAGTTCAGTCCTGTGGAACTGGCAAACGGGTCGGTATAACCCATTGTCAGCTCATTATTGGCAATAGCTTCGGTTATCGTTTTGACATTCACGGAGCCGTAAGTATTCACAAGTGCATCATACTTGGCTTTGGAGATGACCATTCCCGGTACGTTGCCAACAAGACGTTTGGAGATAAGCTTGGTCTTCACCCCGCTGGCTTCCACCATCTCGCCCCATAGCTCATTGGACGGTGTGAAGGCATCTGGCACATATTTGCCGGACTTGATATAATCCGTTGCTGTACCTGAAGCAATGTTACGAATTTTGACCGATACCTGTTTACCATCAACCGTGATGTTTGCTTGGTTGAACTCCTCTGCGACCTCCGTTAACCAACCATCTGCTCCGTTGCCCGACTTCTCGGTGGAAGAGAAGATTTCGACGAAATCATTAGTGGTGTTCTCCACCGTAATCGGGAATTTCGAAATATCGGGTAGTGATTCTGCGACATCAACGGGATCGAGATCAATCTGTCCTTTGACCGGTTCCGCCGTAGCTGGTGCAATGTCCGCGTATAATTTGCTGAGTTCCTTACCTGCATTTTCGGTTGTGACCTGTGTAGAAGTCTTGCCAAAGTTCGATGTCAGTGTGATTCCCGCATAAACGAGACCAAATACAAGGACTAGCATGATTATAGATATGAGAAAAAACTTTCCTTTCTTCGCCATAGGCGCAACCCCTCACTGTCTGTATAATTTGGTGTGCTTGATTAACTGATCAATCTCCTGCATACAAGGCATCTGTTCAATATCTCCAGCTTCGAAACTGTCCAGGCGCGAAATCTCCAGCAGCAGCTGGTCCAGCTTAAGTAAAACCTCTTCATTGGTGTGAAGCGAATTCTTCACATAGGTCAGATAATCGTTATAAACCTTCGTTTTTTCCTGGAAAATCTTCTGCGGAATCGTAGCGGATTTGGCTTTCATCATGCTGGCATAATCGGCTTCATCGAAGACATTGAGTCGATTCAAAATGCTACGAATGTTCAGATATAAAAGCTTCTCTACTTCTTCCGTGACGGAAGCAAATTTCTTAAAACTCAGCTCGCCGGGATCAAAACGTTGATGAAGCACGTTCATCAACGTTTCTTTTTTCTTTTCCATCCGGTTCAGTTGGGACAGTCCGAGCGTAATATCTTCTTCAAGGATTTTGATACGTCTGTAAAAAGATAGCGCCTCTACATAATCTTCATGGGTTTCGATCTGTCTCACCGGTAGAACGACGGGCTGTTTGAACAGTAAACTGTAACTGCCATAGAAGAGCGCGAGCACACTGCCGAAGAGTAAAGTCACGGCAAGTGCGGTCTGGAATGCACTCTCTCCGAATCCAAGTCCGGCAAAACCCGGTGAGAAGGCCAGAACATTCACGGCCACGATGCCGAGGATGAGCCCAAACAATTGTATGAACCTAGTCATGGTCGATCCTAAGGCCCCCTTATATGTTATTTACTGCAGATATTTGTCGTTTATTTCCTGACATTCCTATTGTTATTGTACATGATGTGAACGCTCTCAGGTGGATAGGATTGGAAATTAGTGGGGTTATGATGTAAATATTTGTACAGAAATTTAGCGTAGATGTTGGTGTAGACGCTGAACTTGATGTTGATGTTAACTTGGAGTTGGTGTTGATGTTAGAGTTGGACTTGATGCTAGTGTTAGTGCTGGTGTTGATCATCAACGAGCTACGCATATTGTTGTTCTGGGCTGTCATAGTAATATACGTGGCTCGGGCTTATCCCATTATCACTTTCAGGGACAACACAGAACGAGCTTTGGCACTTGTAGATCGGATAGATCAATAGACAACCAGGGATTCCCTCGATGTGGAAAATGAAATGTTATTCGGTAATACGTGGAAAATCGGGTTGCGTGTCATTTTTTATATGTCAGAACAGACTTGTCTTTGCAGACTGGAGAGGATGTGTTGCAAACTGAAAATGATGCAAATGACAAAAAGACGAAACGGCGGATATCCTGCATCCATTTCGTCATTTGTACGTTGATTTATTTTTCATGACCTATCGAATTTTGAAAAGTCCATCCAGCGGAATGCTTAGGTCAGGATATAAGACAGATTCTATCGTTTCTTTTTCTGAAAACAAGTGACGGGTCTGATATCTGCCATCTTCCAGTGTGTACACATGTACCGTCCGATTACCTGGATCAACAATCCAATATTCATTCACACCATATTTTTGATATAGATTAAATTTTTCATTAAAATCTTTGAGTGCCGTTGAAGGCGATAACACTTCTATGATAAGTGAGGGTGCTCCATGGCAACCGTTTTTAGAAATTTGATCATTAGAACATACCACGGAAAGATCCGGTTGCACGACATGATCCGGCATGTCATATTGTTCACTTTCGCTAAAAAAAACATCAAAGGGGGCAACAAATACATAACATCGCCGATTTTGAAAAAATGTTCGTAAAGCAAAGTGCAGCTCACCGACGATAAACTGGTGTAAGGAGGTAGGTGCAGGAGACATATTATATGCCTTTCCGTTAATCAATTCCCACGCTCCATCCCAAGTTAGCCAATCCTCATAGCGATATACGCCAGTATTATCAGGTTTTGACATGACCCCACCTCCTTTTTTATTAGCATTTACTTTAATTGTCTTTTGTTTTGTACCTCATCGTGTGCACTTATACTCCGTCCATTATATCACTGCATGAATGGCATTTCATATCGAACAAAGGGTTGCCCCTTCGCCCTAAGCATAAGTGTTCAGACTAAAGATTCGGGTCTGCTGCGTGTTGTGCGAACCTCTGTCACCTTCCCGGCACAGCCGTTCTCTCCGGTCGCTTGGAATGTAACCCTTACGCTCTCCTTATCTCTTGTGATTTCTTCCGGTATGTCATAGGTGACATAGAATACCTCGCCGATCTTATTCATATGAATGCGCTGTTCGCCCACAACGACATCTTCCACCAAAATGCTAAATTGTCTCTCATACCGAACATCTTCTCGTTTAAAATGTAGGAAATCCCCGCCCCAGTAGGCTACACATAAATAGTTCAAAGCATTCGATTCTACGGCCAGGCGATAGCTGAATGCTGCGTCTTTCATGCCATACGCCTCTCGCCACATATATAGCTTGTTGCGGCCATCTGTACCGGAGCCGTTAAATTGTTCCGTACGGCAGTTACTCTCCAGTTGATGCCCAATCTCATCCTGCTGACCATCCGGCTGTACACTGTCGATGGTGATATCATTCAGTGCTTTCTCCCGTGCATCCCCTTCATCGTTCAACGCCCAATACACCGTGTAGAACTCATGGTGCACATCATAGAACGGAATCAATTTCACGGCTTCCCCGGTAGACGTCACTTCCTCACTAAGTTCGAACGTAAGCGTCTCCTGATCGACAACCCTGATCCACTGGCTTATATCCTCTTGCTCAGTACGAATCACGGGAACAGATGCCGTCTTCGGATTCAATGCGGTTTCATCGATAATCGTATCCTCGGGAAGCCCTTCACTGCCCAGCGCACCAGCAAGCACAATCGGGCCATATTGGAAAGCCACCTTGTGAGCATCATCTCTGGCTGTATATTTACGCAGTGCCATCGGCAGCGTAATGGTGATGACATCACCCGCCACCCAAGTGCGGTCGATGGACAGGTAGCCTGGGTCCAGACGTGAATACGACTGGGCTGTATCCCCGTTAACTGTTACCGTCATCGGCTCCTGGAGCCAAGACGGTACACGTAGTCTTAGACGAGCCGAGGCCGTGCCTTCGGTGATCGTCAGGGTACCTTTTTCCGAATAAGGGAAGTCGGTTTCCAGCTTCAGTGTCAGCCCCTGTGCAGCCCATTCCACCTCTGAGGCAATATACAGGTTCACATACAGGTCTTGCTCATCCTCGTAATAGATAGCCTCCGCATACTTGCCCGGGTTCTCCATTCCAGATCCAGTACAGCACCACCAGGCGGTATCGCGTGTCCCGTAGATTTTGTAATGCCCTTGCAGGGTGGAGGCAAAATACGTTTTATTCCCCGTATCCGGGTCTTGCGTACCAAGAATGTGGTTATAGACAGCGTTCTCATAATAGTCCATGTAGCCACTGTCCGGGTTCCAGGCAAACAGTTGCTTCGTCAGATGCATCATGTTGTGGGTACAGCAGCTTTCTCCTGTTTTGATGCCAAGGCTCTCCATGCCCTTTGCCTCATAATGCTCGGATATGCTCGTCGCGCCGAACACATAAGAACGATGCTTCACGGTTGTATCCCAGAAAAATTGTGCCGCTGTCTGGTACTTCGTCTGTGCACGGTCTTGATTATAGATTTCGGCTGCGCCGATCACTTTGGGGATCTGGGTATTGGCATGTCTCCCCTGGAGCTCATCCCGTTGTTGCTCCAATGGCTCCAGAATGAGCTGATGTGTAAATTGCTGGGCTGCTGTCAGATAGGCGGAGTTTCCAGTAATTCCGTACAATTGGGCAAACACTTCGTTCATCCCGCCATGCTCGCACAGCAACATCGTCTGGATCTGCTCTTCGGTCATGCTGTTCAATCCCTCCACTGCCCAATTCGCAAAACGCGTAACCACTTCAAGCGCCTGCTCATTGCACGTCAATTGATAAGCATCAATCAGACCACGATAGATTTTGTGTACGCTGTACCAGGGAACCCAATATTCACCGATGTTAAATCCGCCGATGTGCTCCGCGCGAAATGCAATACGGAAAGCTTCTTCTGACAAACCGCCAATGTATCCACTGCCTGTGGCCTGTTGGATCGCAGCCAGTTCGGTAACAGCATAATCGAGTGTCTGCTTCAACGTAGCATTCCCGGTGGCTTGATACGTCACCGCGAGAGCCGACATATAGTGTCCGAGGGAATGTCCGCTGATCGAACGTGCTTCCCAGCCTGCATAGCGTTCCTTGCGTGGTGTTAACCCGTGAGCTTCATAACATGGAGCCAGAAAACGGTCAATGTCCAGAGATAGCAAGTAACGTTCTCCGGTCTGCTGGGATGTCTGAAAAGGGCCTTTCAGCAAATTCACGTGTGCAGGGCCCAAAAATCCTTTTTTCGTATCAATCATGCGGCGGCTCGCTCCTTCGGCTTATGTTTTTTTTCCTTTTTCAGATAGGGGTAATTTCAGAAAAAGAGGGTAAAATCCGTGATCCACTCAGATACCCTCTACGCCTGCTTTATACTTTCCACCCTTGAATGTCCTCATGTTATCAAATAAACTACAGTTACAGCAGACTCAGAATCCAAGAAAAGGTGGATAAATCCGTCCTATGTCAAAAGCAGTGGAGCATTATTTATGTGGAAAATTCATATCAGAAGGTAACTGGAGTCATATGCGGAGAAGCATGCCGGTTCATGAAATCATTTTGATGCTGGAAGGTGAGATGTACATTGCCGAGGATGACGAGCGATACGTTGTTCGTGCGGATGATTTGTTATTTTTGAGGGCGGGCCGTACGCATTATGGTTATCAGATCAGTGATGCTCCTGTGAGCTTCTATTGGATACATTATGGGACAGCATCTGGCCTGTTGGGTGATTTGCCGACTCATTCAACGATTCAGGTTCCATCTATGGCTAATCAATTGTTCAAACAGCTGTTACATGTCTCATCCTTCTCTCCCGAAGAGGCAGATGCCGCAGCGTTATTACTGCTCAAGGAACTTGAGCGCAACCTGCACATAGACTATCGGCCACATAATGCTGTGGTAGACCACATCTGCAAATGGGTCGATATTCATCTGCATCTGAACATTACGGTGAGTGAGATTGCGGAGAATTTTAACTTCAACAAGGACTATATCTCCAAAATGGTAAAGCGGGAAAAAGGTGTCGGACTCAAAACATATATCCTCACCGAACGCATGCGTCGTGCCAAACGGTTGCTGCTCAATACCAACGCCAGTGTGAAGGAGATTGCTGCCCAATGCGGCTTTCGTGATTACAAGCTGTTTTTGCGCACCTTCAAGCAGCACGAGGGGAATACGCCAACGGAATATCGTAATCATCTGTACACCACACAGCTGAATCGTTTATAAAAATGAACACCGCAGCCTCAGATCTTAGATGCCTTAGATATTCTAGATGCCCGTTGACCGGAATTGCACCTAGCTTCGCCGCAAGCTTCAGTGATCTTCGAAGTGGACATGTTGAGCCAGGTAACACCTACACATTTACGAATGAGAGTTTCTGAGATTCCATACTTAAGTCTAATATGTTATTCGTTTATTAAAAAGTATAATTGAGGAAAATAATATACATAGAAACTGGAGAAAGCTGATTGAATGAAGATGAAGATGCCTGTAATGTTGCATGTGGTTCGAGCTTTACTGAGTTTGAAAGTAATCGTTTTGGTCTATTCGATGGTACAGCTACAAATTAGAATACGGGATGCGGAAGCCAATTTTTTATATCTCGATACCAAGTCCGAAAGCTTGTATTATGCTTTTGGGGCTGCCGAAGCCAGTATCTATGTTGCATTTGTTCCTGCGTTTTTAGCCGTCATTTCTATTAGCTGTAAATGGTATAAAACAACCCTCATTATTCTTGTTATTGGTCTTCTTAAAGCATCCTCTTCGAGCGATGTTTTGACTATTCTAACTTATCTTTTTGCAATTCTCACCATCCTTATCCACCGTCCCAGTAAAAACTATCTTCGAAGACAATCCACTAATACAACAACAACAACAACAATAGTTACCTAGCAGTATCCAGTTGAACACAAAACAAGGATGTTTCTAAACAGAAACGTCTTTGTTTGATTGGTTCACTTATAATGCTATAACTCGTTTGTCATTACAACGACGCTTAGTTAATATTGAACTTAGGGTTTATTTGGTCAAATCTCCTCATTTAGTGAGTTAGAAATTTGAACTGAAACACCCCTCAAATATAGAAGTTTCTATACGAGATTATAAAGGCTATATTTTATTGGTTGAGTAGTGTATATGTTCATTCAGCACTGGAATCCTCCCAACAAAAGTACCCTAATAGGGCGGTTATGCCCCTTAATGTTTTGACTTCTAGTTCAAAATAAGTTGTACGGCACTCTCTAAATCAACTGCTCCCTGATCAATCTTCACTAGACAAGTGTCATCGTCAGATGCAGACTCAAAACCAATTTTGATATTTGAAATATTGAATTTATCTTTTAGATCTACTAGTTTTTCTAATACCTTTTTTACGTTCAGCTTTACATCAGAACTCTCGCCTTTGTATAATTCATTCTCGGAAAAATTAAATGTAATATCTCCAGATTCTTTATCGAAGGAAAATATTATCATCACATCTCTTATACTACATCCTATTTCCACTTGGTTCAGGAACACATTTCCCGTTCCAATCGGTGAAAGTACTTCCCTGAAACTTTTGATTTGGTGAAATTCAATATCTGCTCTATGTTTATTGTCAAAAAAATGAGAGGACTTGACTTCTGCCAAGTTAATTTTAAGTTCATTCGAAATGAACTCGTCTAACTCATCTTTACGGAATTCCTCTAGTATAATCTCAAGATATTCCAAACGATCCACTCCTTTTATTGAACAATAAAGCCCTAGAACGTTCCATCTCGATTTAGTCTTACTTCCCGACCATCAGCTAGTTTCATTTCTAGGAATGTGATTCCCCTCGCGTTTGTAACTTTAACGAAATCTCCAAATTTCCTCCAAATGCTTCCATGCTATCTGATTAATTTCGTTAGACACACCTCTAACTTGTCCCCAAATCAGGATTCCTTCCTGCGCATTTTTTGTAGAGCATGCCCTATAGCAGTCTCTCAACCTTTTTTAGCTTGTGTAGCACTAAACATTTAGTACGACGACGTAGCTTTCTTGTCATGATAAGCATAGTGCACCTTCGTTCGGATTCGTGCCCAATAAAAAAGGTCAATCATGGCAATATCTGACCATAATCAACCTGATAGATATAACTCTTTAGCGATTTTAGAGTATAAAATTAAAGTAATTATATCTGTTTATAAAATATAGAAAATAAGTTTAACTATCATATCTACCTAGTAATGCTATGAGTTAGGTATATCCTTACCAAAATTATGCAACACTGAACTTTTGCTTGATTTCTACTAGTCGAGATTCAACCTCATCCTTAACGTTTGGATTCCTCTTTAGATAGTCTATACTTGCTTCCTTTAGATACTGATAAAAAGAGGAGTAATCCAATATAACTGTCTGATCTTTCTCTACCGCAGGATAATCAAAAAAATAACAAACCCCCGTATCTCCGAAATAACCTTCTTCCCATTCATCTAACTCACCAGCAAAAACACACCAAACACTCTCGCTACCACCAAATCCTTCTCCATTGCAATATTTTTTAAGTGCATCTAAAAAATATTTCCCCTCAAGATGTCGATAATACATATCTATTAACTCTTTTTCTGTTAATTTGGCATTCATCAAATCATCCTCCTAGAGATTATTCTGATATCGTCGGAAAGAAGTTAGTTACTTTTCCATTTTCATCAAGATACCCTGTGAATTTTAGTCCGTTCGATGCTGTTCCACGAATCTCCCTAACCACAATTTCTCCACTCGCCATCGCTTCTTTTCCCCATTGTATCATTTGATCATTTGAAATTACACTTGGATCATATACAGTCTTAGGACTTGGTATATTTTTATACTGATCAGCTATTACTTTCAATTCCCTATCAAGTGCCGGAATTCTATAATTAATTTCAATGACTCCAGAAATTGTGGGATGTGGTGTTTTCGAAACAATAAGGTCCTCAAGATTCCAACCTTGGTCTGTTAAAATCCTTTCGAAACTTTCTAAATTGTGACCTCCGACAATTCCCTTATTCTTTTTCCTTACAATACTTTGTGCATTTATTAGATGATCGTCAAAACCATCCAAATACTCAAAACTATTTTTATTCACCCATGTAACATTATCATCACCATATTTTGAACGTAAGTACTCATCCCATTCTGCTCCTGTTCGAGCGATCTTACCATTTTCCGTCATCTGTCCAGTTCCAGGCCGTTGGTTAAAAGCACCAATCTTGGTGCCTCCCCCTGACGATGTCAGCATATTATGTGGTTTGAGCATCTTGGCGGTGAAACCACCTCCGACCATCATTCCTCCCATACCTATCATATTGGCCCAGTGCTCGCTAGACCAGGCATTCGTGGGAAATACGGCTTCACGGATTGTACCATGGATACCAAATGTCAGCCAGTTAGCCGTATCATTCGGAGAATTAAATGCCTTATCTGCCCGATCGACATATCCTTGAACCAGGCCACTCGGGATACCGAATGTCCAATAATCTAGAAATCCTCCGACACTATCAAAACGCTTTTGGTAACGATCATCTGCAGCATCAAGAATGGCCGTACCCAGCTCTGCTAGACTATCCCCCGATTTTTGAAAAAAATCACGATTGTCTACAGTGGGTGCCCTGCATTCATCTGGTGGAGGCGGCACACAGTGGATATCAAAAGTCTGGGCAACCTTCTGATCCGCTAATCTGAATTTTTCAGCATGTTTTTCAAGCGTTTCGGCTATCGATAGAGATAAT
Organism: Paenibacillus sp.; assembly: GCA_017512705.1. GTDB lineage: Bacteria > Bacillota > Bacilli > Paenibacillales > Paenibacillaceae > Paenibacillus. The sequence continues at coordinate 35,609 of JAFWEX010000074.1, read as the reverse complement.
GAACTGAAGTCATCCATTACTCGTTGCGCTGCGATGAAATCGGCATAGAACCGTTCCTTGGTGCTCCCGTTCCATTGCCTTTCTATCTCGAACAGCTGTTGTTTTAAGATGTGATTCATCTGGGAAACCTGACTTTGAGCCGCTGTGAACTGTTTTGAAACGGACAGCAGCTGTTCAGGGGTTACTTTAATCGTTGTCATGTGGTACCTCGTTCTGAAAATGTATTTCGTTGTTATACGAAAACACAGTATATTTGCTTCAATTCCATCCATCAGACATATGGGTATTTCATTATAAATGGAATTAGTTTCTTTTCGAAGAGACTGTTGGCTTAATCTTCTAGTTCCTATTACCCCCAAAACTCCCTATTGGTGACAGGTCTTCGTACCCCAAACTGTATCCCTATCCATAAAAAAATCCCGGCGCATGCGCCGAGATTTATACAGGATATACACATATACTATTGTTATATTTATTTTTCTAATATGCTCTTGGCTACTCTCATTTAACTAAGTTGCTTAACGCCCAGTTCCCCGGCCTTCCATTCTACGGAATCGAATCAAAGACCAGAGCGTCAGCACCAGAAGCACCCCAAGACAGATGCTGATGCTGAATCGATTGCCCTCATCAAGTACAAACATCAGAGCAATAATGCCGAGTATTACAACGACCGCTCCTGTAATATAAGGGAACCCCCATACCTTAAATGTAGGCTGAACCGGATACTTACTGCGTAATTTGAGCTGTGAAGCTGCGATGCAGATCCAGACCAGAATGACAACAAACCCCGGAACAGCAAGAAGCACTCGGAACAGCTGCTCCTGAGCAAACAGTCCTAACATCGAGCCTCCAAGCAGAACAACCGCACACACGAGCAGGGTGTTAATCGGACTTCCGTTGCGGTTGGTTTTGGCGAGTCCTTTGGGTGCTTCTCCACCAACAGCCATGGAATGCATCATCCGGGATGCTCCGTAGATGCCTGAGTTCGCTGCAGACAGCACCGCTGTCACCAGAATAAAGTTCATAATATGTGCAGCCCCCGGCAAGCCAGTTGTTGCCAGCACTTGTACGAACGGACTGCTCTCTGGCCCAATCTCGTTCCATGGGATGAGACCGCAGATGATCAGGATCGGCAAGGTGAAGAATAATATAATTCTGAACATAAAATTACCCACGATGCGCGGCATCACTTTCTCCGCATTTTCCGTTTCCGTCAAGGTCAGACCGATCAGTTCAGATCCTCCATACGAGAACATCACCACAAGCAGTGCCGAGAAAATCGACGTCCATCCATTCGGGAAGAAGCCTCCGGCTTGCGTATAGTTTTGCAAATAAGGTGTGTTATCACTTGGAATCATGCCAAAGATCAACCCTGTTCCAAGGACGATAAAGATAATAATCATCGCTATTTTAATCCCGGCAAGCCAAAATTCAAATTCCCCGAACACGCCTACGCTGAGCAGATTCACTAATATAATGAATGTCGCACACGCCAAGCTGAGCATCCAGAGCGGCACGTCTGCGAACCAATATTGTAGGAAACTGCCGGCGGCAATAACTTCGATAACACATACAGCTAACCATAAGAAGCAGTACATCCATCCCATAATAAAGGAAACTCTGCTTCCAAACGCTTGCTGTATAAAATCTTTCATATTTTTATTTTTGTACACTGTAGCCATCTCTGCCATAGCTGCCATAACGACCAGCAGTAGAAGTCCGGCAAAAATATACGTTACAACGACACCTGGGCCAGCGAGTCCAATTGTCCCTGCACTGCCTTTAAAGATGCCCGTCCCGATGACCCCGCCCATCGCCATGAACGTGATGTGTCTCGGTTTCAGTTTTTTCTGTAATGTTTCTTCATTCTGTGTCTGAGCCAATTCAAATCCTCCTGAGGTACATAACGTCTGTAATCCTAGTCTATTTTTTAACAATATAAATTCCAGTATACCCTATCTCATATGCATCAGCCCACTTATTCTGTATGGCCAATTCATCCCAAGGCTTATCCAACAACCTATAATCTATACCCCGTAACTGTACAGATCAATCGGTATGTTCCCCATGTAATCAGGCTATATACCACTCCATACATGAAGAGCGCATCCAGATTGGCGATAAACGTTCCCCAGTTACTGCCAATGTATAGCAAGGGTAATAAGAAGGAGATACCCAATGCGATTGCCCTGCTTAAGTATTTCGTAGCATACCAGCAGATTCCCAAAAGAAGAGCAATAAAGGGGCACAACACAAACACAACGAATATCGGGTTCACATTTTCAAATAACCAGTAGAGCATTTTTCTGCCCCTCCATTTCACTGATGCGTCACAGCGTTTAATTCCAGCATTTATTTTAACACTTTTCTGGCATCATGAACTGTATCAAATGCTTCATTTTTTTGCCTATCGAATGAACGGATGATTGAATTCATATGTGCAAGAATATATAGATACATGAATACGTAAAACAAACAACAAAACCAGTCTTCCTATGCTCGAGAGACTGGTTTCCTTAGAGTTTTATCTATGAATTATCCAATAACTTTGGTCATGAATGCACTGTTCGGATCGAGAATGTAATCTGCAAATGGCTCGCAATACTCAAAACCAAAATCTTCATACAGCTTCCGTGCCGGGATAAAAGAATCCATTGAACCCGTCTCCAGACTGAGCCGCTGATATCCGCGATTCGTTGCTTCCTCAATGATGTGAGCCAGAATCCGACGGGCAACACCTTTGCGCAAATGAGCCGAAGCCGTGCGCATCGATTTCAGTTCGCCATGCTCTGCGCTCAATTCCTTTATTGCCCCACAGCCAAGCAGCTCATCGCCTTCCCATGCACACCACAACGTCATCCCAGGCTTCTTCAGTCCATCCAGATTCAGTGCATGCATGCTTTCCGGCGGCGTATCTGCTGTCATATCTAACAAATGTTCCGCAATTAACGCTTTTACCTGATCCCCACTCAAATCATCCACTCTAATTTCCATCGTTCCCACTCCTACCAACCTTTTGTCTATGACACCTCTCTATGAGGTTAAACATTAATTACATTACATTTTATAATGATGTCAGGTTTTGTGACAAGGTGGATTCTTGGGCTTGAAAATGGATGGATCAGCTCATATGAATGATCATGACTGTTGATACGACACTGCCGTCATCTGACATGGCTCACATACAAACAGATAATACATGCCTTCACCATACTCTTGAATCATCTCGCCGTCGAGTTGACCGATTGCCTTCATCGTAGTGGAGCAGGAAGGACATGCTGGATATTCTGCATCCTGCACCCAACCGGGATGACCTCCAACTTGTGATAGGGAAGGTTCCATTGCCCATTCACTACCATGGAAAGGCTGCCGCGGTTCCGATGCAATATGGAATAAACGTTGCTGGCGCTGCACCTCTGCCGAGTCATCTAGGTTACCTGAATCTAATCCCGCAACCTCGATCTCTTCTATATCCATGTTATCCAATCCATCAGGCTTTACATTATGTTCACTCCAAAATGGATCACCTTCCCCATCCATCTCCATATACACCACGCCGTAACAGCTGCACAGCAGGCAAGTCTGTACATCAAGCTGAGAAGATTTCCAGTTAACAGACTGTAGTGCCGGATGTCTAGCATGTACATTCATTAAGCTAAATAATGTACCGCCACACCATGGACAATGCTTAGAGGTTGGCTCAAGGAGGGAAACTGGCTTTCCTTTTACACTTCCCTCTCCATTACCATCTTTTACTTCATATAGTGAATAACTAGGGGTGATAAACAATTCTTGGCGTTGACCATTTCGGGTTAACTCCCAGCCTGCCTGCAACGCGTAGCGCTCAGGTGCGACATACATTTCGCTAGCCCATGTAGGCGGCGTCTGTTTCCATCGCCAGAACTGCTGCACAACAACATTGTCACCGATGTAGGCCAGCATCATGAGGATAAGATTCCGATTCTCCTCATCGTGGTTTACCTGATGAAGCAGGTGATCTCGCGTCTCGACAGAGGCACTTTTGAATAGAACGGATGGGTATAGAATCTCCCGCTCTAACAACTCTGGAATCTCCACTGTCAGCGGCAGGTCATGATAACATACAAGATACAGTAAGATATCTTTGCCGGTATCCTCATCATCTGAGCGAATTCGCTCCATTGCGTACTGCTTCATCTCACATTGCTGCTCTACCGAAAGGGTAAGATACACCTGTTCCATCGAGTATTTATACGGTATATAGCGAATAAGTGGATCACGTATGCGGGGTTCATGCATAATTTTCAGAACTTGCACCGCATCTGTAATTCCCTCGTACAGATCCACATCACGCCGATTAGCCTCAATATAGCGCTGGTATGCCTCACGTTCCATCTCCTGCTTGCAAGGCATGCAATACCCACCCGTTTTGGCTGCTGTAGCTGGTAGAATCTTATGGTCGCACCCTTCGTTCACACACGGAATACGTTCTGTCATCCTTCAGCCTCCTCCAAACTTAAGAATGGTCCCCGAGCTGTTCCCTAGTGAACTCGTAAAACGCAAGCGCATCCTCACTGCTCGCAAAACCCGCCTGAGCCATTTTCTCACTGCCCCCGCCTTTGCCCTGATAAGCCCCAAGATTGCCTTTGAAAAATGGCCCGCACGCCCATTCGGGCGGCTGCCCGTTCTGTGCCAGCACCACCTTCGCTTCCGAGATGCTGGCAAACAGCACCAAACCCTCATGCTCTGCCGTAAGCTTGGTCGCAAGGCTCTGCATATCTTTGAGTGACTTGTCTTCAAATACTTGGGCAATGACCAGTCCTTCTCGTGCAGCAAGCAGCTCCTGAGCGTAGTAAGCATCATTGGTTGCTTTTACCGCATTCAGCTCGCTGTGCAGAAGCTTCTGCTCCTGTTCCATTTTCTCAATGCGCTCTAGCAACTCATCCCGATTGGTCTTCAATTTCGTAGTAACGCTGTTCAACACGTGTTGGATCGCCGTAAATTCATTCAATGCTCTCGTGCCGCATTTAAAATAAATTCGAGTGGCAGCCTTCACTTTTTCTGTTTTGAGAAGCTTGATCATGCCAATCTCGCCCGTAGCTGCTACATGTGTGCCGCCGCAGGCATTGTACTCTACACCCTCAATCTCCACGATGCGAATGTCCTCCGTCACCGTCGGCTGCTTCACCAAAGGCAGTCCCGCCGCTTCTTCGGCGGTAACCCAAGATGTGCGAACCGGTGCATTGCGAACAATCTGCCGGTTCACCTCTTGCTCGATGTCTGCGAGTTGTTCCGCGCTCAGCATCTCTGCCGCCACATCAATCGTTGCGTAGTCTGTGCCCAGATGAACACTAACCGTCATTGCATCCGTCAGCTTCAACGTGACCGCCGACAACAAATGCTGCCCTGTATGATGCTGCATATGATCGAATCGACGCTCCCAGTCCAGCTCACACTGAACTTCGTCCTGTTCTGGAGAATGCTCCAGTTTATGCCAGACCTCTCCGTCTTCCAGATTCACATCTAGCACAGCAATGCCGCCAATCTGCCCCAGATCACAGGATTGTCCGCCTCCATGCGGATAAAATGCCGTCTCGGCCAGTGTAACGTATACACCATCCGCCTTCGTCAATCGATTCGTAATATGTGTATGCCACTCGCGTATGTACGCAGAGTCGTAGTAGATTTTTTGAGTCATTGGCAGGATTCGTTCCCTTCTCGGTCAAGTGGGTTAGTTCTATTTCTTCAGATTACACTATTTGGCATAACCAAGCCAATATCGGTTCATTCTGACCCCCTTTGGGATCACAAAAAGACTGTTCTGTAAGCCAAGCCTACAGAGCAGTCTATATACACGTTCCCCGAAATGAGCAAAACTGTATGGCACAATGCCGATAACATATCCAAGCTAACCATTCATCTAAATTTAGTTGTTCAAATTGGATGTAAATGAGTACATGTAAATTTTGACTCAACATGACCAAAAAAGGCACACGCAGCGACGCCGGACTCCGGCGTCGCCCCCTGTGTTAAACAAAATCTATATGTTTTATATCGTCATTTATGCAAATATAATGGATTCTCTATCTACTTCAAAGACTCGGAAAGTTCTGTGAAGATCACACCCAGCGCATACGCACCAGCATCCGGATGGCCCAGACTACGGTCACCAACTGTACCTGCGCGTCCCATACGTGCAACGATATCTTCCGTTTTCTTGGCACCTTCAACCGCTGCTGCTGCACCTTTGGCAAATGCTGTTTTGAAGTCATCTCCAGATGCTGCACTTTGCGTCCAAGCATCTGCACATGGTACGAGCGCATCGATCAGGGTTTTGTCGCCTACAACCGCGCCACGTCCGAAGGAACGTTCACCTGTTGCTTGAATGCCTTGAACGGCCGCCTGCATCATCTCAGCGAATTCAGCTACGTTCAGATGTTGCTTCTCACCAACGGCTTTGCCTGCTGCACGGAATGCTGAACCCCAGATCGGACCGGAAGCTCCACCACAATACTCCATGATCACCAAGGAGCAAGCATCGAGGAACGTACCGATATCTTTTTTCTCTTCGTTAATAATGTGGTTCCATTCACGCTTCAGTTGACGGAAGCCTTTAGCTACACTCATTCCGAAGTCGCCGTCTCCGGCATGGGAATCCAGTTCACAGAATGGTACTTCATTCTTGATGATGATCTCGCCCATTTTATCAATCAAATAGACCACGTTATCCAAGGAGAACTGATTGTTTTCAATGACAGCCGCTGAAGCATCAGTTTGTACTTCGTAAGACACCGGAACATCCTCCGTCACAACCGCTTCTAGCGCTTCAGAGTAAGCCACTTGTGTTACTGGAGGGCCAGATACTTTAAATGCTGGCGTGTCACTTTCCTTGAACAACAATGTTTTCAGTTCATCATCCAGCTTCAGAATCGTCACCGATGCACCCGCCATATCAATGCTGGTCATGTAGTTTCCTACGAATGTAGTCGCTACGTTAAGACCTGCATGTCCTGCAAGCTCACGCTGCACCGAATTGTTCAGCAAATACAGCTCTTGCAGCGGTGTTGCACCGAATCCGTTCACAAGCACAGCGATCTCAGCAGAAGCATCCTGATCCAGCTTCATATCTTGAAGCAAAGCGGAAACCATACGCTCTGCGAGTTCATCCGCAGAGACGATTTTCTCACGACGAATACCTGGCTCACCGTGGATACCCACCCCGAACTCCATCTCATCCTCTGCGATTTCGAAGGTCGGTGTTCCTTTGGCAGGAACAGTACATGATGTGAATCCAAAGCCAATACTGCGCACGTTCTGTGCTGCTTTCTCGGCAACAGACTTCACTTCTTCCAGACTGCGTCCTTCTTCTGCTGCTGCACCAGCGATTTTGTGAACCAGAACCGTTCCAGCCACACCGCGGCGTCCAACCGTATACAAGCTGTCTTGCACGGCAATATCATCTTCAACACGAACATACTGCACGTTGATGCCATCTTCCTCAGCCAGATGAGCGGCATTTTTGAAGTTCATCATGTCGCCGCTGTAGTTCTTGATAATGAGCAGCGTACCTTTGTTGCTAGCCGTTGCTTTGATTGCTTGATACACCTGAATCTGGGAAGGTGATGCAAACACATCACCGCATACAGCTGCATCCAGCATACCTTTGCCCACATAACCCGCGTGAGCCGGCTCGTGACCACTACCGCCGCCGCTTATTAGGCTAACTTTGTCAGCCTGAATCTCTCTGCGCTTGATCACTTTGTATTTTTTCAGGAATTCCAGCTCCGGATGCGCAAGCGCAATCCCGTTGCACATTTCCATGACAACATGTTCTGCCTGGTTGATGATTTTTTTCATTTATTTTGCCTCCTGACGAGCTTTATACTCCCGTCCGATTCGGTCTGCCGCTGCAATCGCTGCTGCTACTTCAGGAACTGTAATCGGGAATGGCATCGCGTGGATGGATTCCTCTGGAATGCAAGCAATCTCTGCTACTTTCAAAAGCTCTTCGTGTGTAATCGTTTCTACGCCGATATCTGCCAGACTTACAGGCAGTCCTACGGAGAGACAGAAGTCCATAACTTCATGCAACTCTTCAGTCGGTGCATTTTCAAGCACGAGCTGGGCAATCGTACCGAAGGACACTTTTTCACCGTGGAAGTAGTGGTGTGTACCTTCCAGAACAGTCAGACCGTTATGGATGGCGTGTGCTGCTGCCAGACCGCCGCTCTCGAATCCAAGGCCAGACAACAGGATGTTAGTTTCTACGATGTTTTCCAGTGCTTGAGTTACCACGTTGCTGTCAGACGCCGCTTTCGCTTTGGCACCGTCCGTTAGGAGCATCTCGTAACACAATTTAGCCAGTGCCAGTGCTGCATTCGTTCCTACAGCAGAAGGGGTGTACCCTTCACGAGAACCCATTGGTAGACTTGCATTCACACGGGAGTACGATTGGGCAGTTGCTCTTGCTTCGAAATATGTGGACAATGCATCCCCCATACCGGATACAAGGAAACGAGTTGGAGCATTGGCGATAACGGTTGTATCGACTAGCACCACGCTTGGACTTTGTTTGAAGTAAGCATAATCGTCAAAAGCACCATCTGGTGTATACAGTACTGCCGAGTGACTTGTTGGTGCATCAGTAGCTGCGATCGTTGGGCAGATGATTAATGCCTCACCTTCAGCAACACATTTCGCTGCATCAATCGCTTTACCACCACCGAGACCAATGGTGCATGCGCATCCTTTTTCTTTCGCAATCTGCTGCAAGCGAGCTACTTCTTCGCGTGAGCACTCACCTTTAAAACCGCTTTCAACAAAAGTGATTTTGAATTGTTCAGCAGTTGCATCCAGCTTCGCTTTTACACGTTGTACATCATCCGGGTGAGCAATCAGCAATGCAGAATCTCCAAAGGATTTCACGAAATATCCCAGGTTCAACAATTCATCTTCGCCTTGCACGTATTTCGTTGGGCTAATAAATGCTTTTCTCATAATATGATATGCCTCCTAAGTAGTAAGATAGATGGTAATGCCAAGACATCACAATAAAGCTTGTCCTTCAAATTTTAATTGTTGCAATTAACCTAAATATAACGCAAAAACAGGAGGTTTACAGTGGACTTTGATAACAAATAATTATAATTATCAATCGTAATTTTTTGCTTTTTCTCGCATTCGTGGTATGTTATTGTCATGAGATGGTTGAATTTTGACCTCCTATTTTCCATTACCCGCTGTGCTTGTATTTTAATATGTACAAATTTCAAATTTTAAACGACTCTCCGATCTACGAATTCGGTCTGCAACGGAGGTTTTTCATATGATTAAAGAATATCTTCACATCAATAAAATACTGGATCTGGACAAGTGGAAACGCCTTCAGGATTCCCTCGCAACGGTCACCAAACTTGCCATTCTTACTGTGGATTATAAAGGCATACCCGTTACGACCCACAGCAGCTGTCAGGCATTCTGTCAGAACGTTCGCAAAGACCCTGAGCTTCTTCCCTACTGTCAAAAATGTGATTCACGCGGCGGTTTGGAGGCTGTTCGCCTTAATGAACCTTATGTTTACCTTTGTCATTTCAATATCATTGATATAGCGATTCCAATTACCATTGATGGGAAATATATCGGAGCGGTCATGGCTGGGCAAGTCAAGCTGGCTGACCCTAAGAAGGGCACCGATCTGGAACAGATCGTCACGTCCAAAAACGTACCTATGCATGATGCAAAAATGAAAGAGTTACAGGCAGATTACGACAAGCTCCCCGTCATGACTTATGAGGAGATCGTGAAAATTTCCAATATGCTGTCGTTGCTGTGCAACTATATCGTGGAGGAAGCCTTGAATAAAAACCTGCTGGTGGAGATGTTCGAGAAAGCTTCCGGCAATCAGGAGTCCGTCAACTTGTCCACCATTCTGCCAGGGTATTCGATCCGTAACATTGAGTCGATCAAAAAGGAAATGACCAACGCCATTGCGGATGCTTATCTCAAAAACAGTCCGAGTGATACAGAAAGTGTAAATCCGGTACTGCAGCCTGCTTTTGACTATATCCATAGTCACAAAAGTGAACAGGTTTCGCTGAAGCAAGCCGCCGAATTGTGCCACCTGAGTCCAAGCTATTTCAGCAGGTTATTTGCCAAGGAGACGGGTGAAAATTTCACCACCTATCTCGCCAAGCTCAAAATCAAGTGGGCCAAGCAGCTGCTGGAGGTCACCGACATGCCCGTTTCACAGATCAGCGATGAGCTGGGATTTAATGAATCGGGGTATTTTATTAAAATTTTCAAAAAGTTCGAGGAAATCACGCCTGCTCTTTATCGAAAATATATTCACGAAAAGATACACTTTTAATCAAGCATCTCATCATCCCCAAACCTTAATCGATCTAACCTGAAAAATGGCTGATCAGAGCACCTCCCTGATCAGCCAATCATATAGATTATTACCTTTATAATGCAATCCCTATTACTTTCCATTCCAGAATACCTGTAGAAGCCTTGCTGCTGGAGACCATTTGGAGACGAATTTTGGTTGTACTCACTGGATCAAAGGTAGTTGTATTATACATATCTGCTCGAGTTCCCATGCCTTTGGCATTTTTCACTTCACGCCATGCTGTGCCATCCCAATACTCCATTTTATATGAGCGAGGTACATCAATGCCACCGCCATCTTTGAACCAGTACACATCCGTCTGTGACAAAGTGTAGGTGCGATCAAAATCATACTGCACCCAATGCGTACCTATCTCTGGCCAGTTTCCATATACTTTTTGCGTGCGATCATTGGAATGCGCCGGATCTAAACCATCATTCAGGGCAGCAATCGTCTCCCATGGAGAAACATAGGACGTTGTCACTTTAGCGCGATGGGCTACATTCACAGGCTGATTCGTTGACGGTGCAAGAGGAAAACGTGCTGTGTCTTTCTTCAACTGGCTCCACGTATACCGCAGTAACCAGATGTCCCATTTCGTAATGACATTCGAATTCCCTGCCCACATAATTGTTGGTAGCGGGAATCCACCTGGTGGACGGTCTGCCACTTCATAGAAATCAGGCAGGCCAAAGCTGTGTCCAATTTCATGCTCAATAATATGAACTTCATCGTTGTTCACAGTACTCAAGATGTAATCATCCGATACGCGCTGTCCCCAGTCTCCACCAGCACCACCGCCGAAATTAGACGTTCCCCACAAGTACATATCAAAGCGTTTGTCCAAACCACCCGGATACACATAGTTTGCATTCTCAAAGTGTTCGAACCTAGACAACTCGCTAGGGGCATACGGTAAGGCTGCCGGGATTTTAGGATCTGACTTGCTCAGCTCATCTATAGTAGTGGTGGTATACACGATTTCATCCGATTGTTTATTTAATATCTGTGCCGGATTCGCTACTGCCCAACCGACGACTTTAACTTTAATATCTCCATATGGCCAACCATCGTAACCCTTGAGATGTTTAGTCCAATTATTAAGCTGACGCCCCAGCATCTTCTCAATATCCTTGCGCTGTTGCAGAGTCACATTCTTGGCAGATTGCCACCGCACCACATAATTAATGGTTCCTTGTCCTGCAAAAATCTGATCATAGATTAGATTCTTCCGATTCACCGAACGTTCCTTGATCATACGATTGGTATACACCCACTCAATGGAAGATCTTAACTCCGAAGGCATGTCTGATAAAGCAGCACTGATGGTTACCCCTGAATTGGCTTCCTCAGCTGCGTAGACCTCTCCAGACCAGGCTGTACTTCCTCCTAGCAATGTTGCAGATAGTGCGAGTGATATTACAGCTAATGTACATTTTTGACGCGAAAACATGCTCCTCATCCCTTCTCTTTTCACCCTCAGAATCATTACCTTTATTAAAATTTTATGTAATATATTGCCTTTATTATTTTTGCATTTTTTACACATTTTTGTAATCAGACTTTATACCTGATTTGTGTACAGGTTCGTGTATCTATGCTGGTATTTTTTTGATCAAATCTGACTATAGATGAACCCCTTTTTCTCATTCATGAAAAATACTTTCATGGAATTGCGCATACGAATTAAAGCCCTGTCCAAAAGGACAGAGCCGTTTCATTACATTATAGATTTTTTTGCACATGGATTCGTATCTTGATCCCGTGCTTACGACAATACACCGAGATCGACCTCCAGTTCCTCCTCCTAATGCCGCAATTGCCCGCCAATCTCACGCTGTGGCAGCTCAATAAGAAGCCAAGCAACCTCCTGATTCATTCCATTCACATACTTTATGATTCCAGTACGGTCATAATCTCCACCAGTGCATGAAGCGCACTAGAACCATGTTCACCACGAGCGTATACAAATCCTACTTCCAAACGAGAATACGGATCAGACAGAGATACAAGCTCCACCTCACCCCTGGATGCTGCTTGAACAACCGTAGAACGTGGAAGCAAGGATACACCCAAGCCTGCCGTAACGCCATGGATAATTGTGTCCAGTGTCCCATATTCCATGACGTTTAATAATTGAATTCCTCTAGTTTTCAAAAAATCCTCAGCTTGAGTGCGATGACTGCATCCAACCTCAAAAAACAACATTGGCCTGCGGAGTAGCACAGATATGTCATGCTCCCCCGGTTTAGCGATCAGCACCATTTCATCGTCGTATATCTTCATATAATTCAGCTTCTCATGTTCCACAGGGCCATAGACCAAAGCACCATGCAATTCATGCTCGATAACCTTCTGATTTAACTCATGTGTACCCCCTGTGACAAGGGAATAATGCACCTTCGGATAACATGCGCAGTACTCTGCGAGGAGCGGTGTCAGGAAATGGGAAGCCGCCGTCTCAATCGAACCTAAACGCAGTTTCCCCGTCGGTGGACCACCTTCCTGCGCCACCTGCTCTGCTTCATCTAATAATTGCAATATTCGATTCGCGTAGCCAAGCAAATTCTCTCCGGCCGGGGTAAGTATCATTCCACGATTGGAACGGTAAAACAATGGCACCTGAAGCTGCGCTTCCAATTGTCTGATCCGTGTGGTTACGTTGGATTGCACATAATTAAGTACGATGGCGGCTTTAGTGATACTGCCTTCGCGGGCAACCGCCTGGAATATTTTCAAATCCCCTGCATCCATTTTCTTCTCACCTGCTTATTATCTATCATTATTCTTGATACCGACCTTCATTTCTGTTTATTTTACGCGTTTCCAGACTACCTGTACAATGACTCGGTAATACATAGTCTATCTTTTTACACGATCACTACGATGACAGAAAAACCTAAATTCTACGGGGAGGTATTATCTATGAAAGCAACACAAACCATGTACGCAATAAACCATTCAGGTCATCGCGGCCTTGAAGGTCTTCAATATTCAACCTGTGCAACACCTCAAGCAAAGCCCGGACACGTTGTTATAGAGCTTCGCGCAGCTGGACTTAATCATCGTGATCTCTTCATCATGTCAGACCGTTCGCCTCAAGACACGCCGCTCATTCCCGGGTCGGACGGGGCGGGCATCATCGTGGAGGTTGGACAAGGGGTGCTGCATCTCTCTTTAGGTCAACATGTCATCATTCATCCTACGATTGGTTGGGAACATACCGCAGATGTGCCCGTGGTTCCGCAAATTGTTGGCGGGCCATCGGATGGAACGCTTGCACAATATATTGAACTTCCAGCCAGCAATGTGCTACCCAAGCCCGAGCACCTCTCCTGGATTGAAGCTGGCGTATTGTCTCTTTCCGCGCTGACAGCATACCGGGCATTGTTCACTCGTGGCGGGCTGAGAGCAGGTGAGCACATCCTCATTCCCGGCATTGGAGGCGGTGTAGCTACCTATGCCCTACTCATGGCAACCACCGCTGGAGCGAGGGTGACGGTAACGTCAAGAAGCGAGGTTAAACGAGCTGAAGCGTTACGTCTGGGAGCTTCCCAAGCCTTGGATAGTCACGCAGATTGGAATGACACGTTGAACAACCTTGGTCCAGTAGACATCATCCTGGATAGTATTGGACAAGCTATGTTCCCCAAATATGAGAAGATGATCCGACCTGGCGGACGAATTGTGATGTTTGGTGCAAGCTCCGGCGATGACCTACATCTGCCGATTCGTTCAATCTTTTTTCCGCAAATCAGCCTGATTGGCACCTCCATGGGTAGCCGTGAAGAGTTTGTGCAAATGCTGGAGTGGGTAGAAAAACATAAGATACATCCTGTAGTAGACAGCGTCTATTCACTGCAAGATGCAGCACAAGCGTTTGAACGCATGGAAAAAGGCGAGCAGTTCGGTAACATTGCTATTACGATGGACTAAACAACGACCTTCTTACCATGAACTTTCCCCTTATCAATGATAGACTAATGCTTAAACATAGTTATCAGATAAGGGGGATTTACTACTGACTCGTTATCTTAAAGGTTACATGATACGCGCTATCATCGTGGCCATCGCAATCAATCTTCAGGAGGTACAGATGATGTCCAATCATGAACATCTCATCGCGTTAGTTCGCAACATTATGAATGCGGAAGGAACTGAGCAGGAGCTGGATGATATGTTGATCGAGGTGCAGCAGGCACTGCCTTATGCAGAGGTTAGTAATCTGATTTTTTGGGATGAACGTGATCTTACCCCGGAGCAGATCGTGGAAGAGGCACTTCAAGCTCGTCCTATTCAACTCCCACCCCAACCTTAAACTCTCTCTCAGGAGGTGAACGAAACTTATGTCTAGAAAAGATATAACTCCCCCATTGGACGCGCTTAATCTCGACTCAGCCACTTCAGAGGAAAAACAGGAAGCGCTTCGTCAGATCATTGAATTAATTGATCCAGCATTAACTCGGCAAGTCCTTGCACTTGGCATGGACACACAGGAGGAAGATTTGGTACGTATTGAGGCTTGGCGCGCCCTGGGTATGGCAGAAGCATCTCCAATTTTGAGTACGATCCGCGAAGCAGCAGGACAGCTGGTACGTAATTCAGACGAAGACGAGGATGTGCAAATTCAAGCTTTACTGACTCTAGCTCTACTCCCCGTTACCGAGAATGAGATTCAGCTGGCTCAGGATGTCATTGAATCGGATGCCTATATCCTGTTGCAAAGTGCTGCTTTCGCTGTTATAAAAGCAAACAAACATTTCCCGCAAGCTGTGCTTGCGCTGGAATCCCTGCAAACCCATCCCGAATTCGGTGCTTCGGCCAGACGGGAACTTCAATCTGAATCAGGACGTGATAACCCATGAACTCTAATGAACAACAGCATTCACAAGAACAACATAGAGAACGCTCCGCAGAGGAAGCCACTCAAGCGGTTCACCTTACTCAAGGCGAGATTCATGCCATTCAGAAAGCACTGCTTTTTCTCAAATTCGAATGTGAAGAGACCGCCTCTTTGTTGTACGCAGGCAGTCCTTTATTAAATAGTACGCTAAACAAAATGAGGGAAGCAGACGTTAACGGCGAATTTGCCAAAAAGTTTCACTCTAACCCTAATCCCCACGCAGAATCGTTTATGCGCGATAAGCTGGAGCGTTCTTATGCCGAAGAACATGTTCCGCATGAACGAACCGAAGCGCAACTGAATGAAATTTGGCAGAGTTGCATGTTTCCATTTCCCACAGGCCAGTTCAAGCCAGAATCAGATCCCCAATCATAACCCCCCTTCCCTTACGGAAGGCAACCCATATTATGTTTTTGAAGTTAAGATCTACGTGGTGAAGTTTTCTGTAGGATCATACATACTACACCCCTGACACTCTCGAGTATCTGATGATATAAAGTTTAAATTCTTTCATTTTGGTCAACTATTGACGTCATTTACGGGTATAATGTAGAAAACTTAGATGATTCATTACATACGGGAGGGCGAATGATGGAAACAGAAGGTCTACGTGGTGTCGAGCAGCTCGCTCTAAAGAAGCACAAAATTTACAAACAAAGTTTACTGCGATATCTGTCGCGCTCTATGCTGGCCAGCATGTTCATTGGATTCGGCGTCATTGTCGCATTTAAGACGGGTAATTTCTTCTATATGGAGGATTCCCCGTTCACATACCCGATGGCAGCCATTACTTTCGGTGCGGCGATTATCCTGATTGCCTATGGTGGCGGTGATCTGTTCACTGGCAATACGTTCTATTACACCTATGCGGCACTACGCAAAAAGCTGCGCTGGCTTGAAGTGATTAAGCTGTGGATTGCAAGCTATAGCGGAAATATGATGGGTGCGGCGGTGTTTGCCCTGTTGATCTACCTGACGGGACTATTTGATTCGGCACAGGTGAACGGCTTTCTGCTGAGTGTGGTCGAGCACAAGATGGAAGCCCCAGCGATGCAGCTCTTTTTCCGTGGTATCCTCTGTAACTGGCTCGTGTGCCTAGCGTTTTTTGTACCGATGTTTATGAAGGAGAACGGCGCCAAAATGTTTGCGATGATGCTCTTTGTGTTCTGCTTTTTCATCTCGGGGTATGAGCATAGCATTGCGAATATGTGTACGTTTGCGATTGCACTGGTGTTAAACCACCCGGGGACAATTTCCTTCGGCGGTGTGATTCACAACCTGGTGCCAGTGACCCTTGGTAATCTGGTAGGCGGTGTGCTGCTGATGGGCTTCATGTATTATGCGGTAAACAAACCGTTCCTGGACGAAGAAACACATTAATTTTATTTTGGAAAAAAAGATCCCCTTCCTGCCCGGTTTAACAACCACGGGTCAACAGTAAGGGAACCATCCACCCCCGGCAATGTCTCTCAGATGCAGGAGACACCACCCGGGGGTTTTTGACTTAACCTGTCGTCTTCTTACCCGACAGACATGATGACATATCTACTAACCTTCTGCTCGCTTCATCTCCAGATGCAGCAGCGGAAAGGGATTGCCCGAGCTGTCCCGTTCGGATCGTCCTGTCTGCATAAATCCCAGCTTGGTATAGAACCGGACCGCATCCTCGTTTTGTTCATTTACATCCACTCTAAGCGCTGTGCCTTTCATCTTCATACTTTGAAAGACAAGAAATTTACCGACGCCTTGTCCCTGAAAATACTCGTCTACAAACAGCATCTCAATAAAGGTATTGTCCAGCCCGATGAACCCGATGGGCTCTTGCTCGGTATCCAGTACCTCCCATACCTCTACTTGCTTTTGTTCCAGAGCTTCAGTGACCATTTGTTTATAAAACAGAATGTGATGCTCCTCCAGAAAGGTATGTGTTGCTCGAACAGCACGCTCCCAGATGGTAACCAGCTTGGCGTGATCCTGCTCCCGGTAAGGTACCATTAACATTATTCATTCCACTCTCCTTAGTCCAAATGCGTGATATAGGTGCACAATACCGATCATTTTTCATGTTATAGAGGCTTCCCCCTCCATTCCTGCCCATATCTTAACATATCCTGCTTTCGTCAACATCTGCGAACACCAGGATCACCCGCCCGACAACAAAGCTCATACCGTCTCACGTATTTAAACAAACAAAATATCAAAAGACCGCCCTCAAGACAGGCGGTCTTTGATCTTTGATGATTTAATTGAATTTCGCAAAATGAAAGGCTTATTTGACACCGCTCAATACTTGAATCGTTGTATCAAGCGCTGCAGTTGTTCAGCCATGGAGGACAGGCCACGAGCGGATGAAGAAATCTGCTCCATTGCTGCGAGTTGCTCTTCTGAAGAAGCGGCGACCTCCTCGGAAGTTGCAGCATTGTCCGAAGCGATGCCTGCAAGTTCATTAGACATAGCGGATACTTCCTGTACACCTGCCGTGATTTCTTGTGAAGTAGCTGCAATCTCTTCAATTTGAGGTGTCGTTTCCCGCATGCTATCCATAATAAGCTCAAACTTCTGAATTGCCTCTGTTGAGATCTCCATACCCTCTCCAACTTCGTTTGTCACTTTTTCCATCATACGAACGGAAGCCGATATATCTTCATGGACTGCCGTTGTCAGCACAGCAATTTCATTGACGGAATGTCCAGATTGCTCCGCCAGTTTGCGAACTTCTGCTGCAACAACAGCGAATCCGTTCCCATGGGAACCTGCACGTGCAGCCTCAATGGATGCATTGAGGGCAAGGAGGTTCGTCTGCTTGGCCATACTTCCGATTAACTCCGTGATCGCTGAGATTTTATGTGATCTTTCGTATAACGCATGAATCATCTGACTCGTCTGTGCTACCGTTTCTTGAATCGATTGCATCTGACCCACGGTCTGTTTGACTGTGTTACCGCCTTCTTCTGCCTGTACGTTCGTTTGTCTAGCCAAATCAGCGACTTCTATCGATCGTTCAGCAATGCGTGTAATCCCAATCGTAATTTCATTCATAGCCACATGATTATGTTCGATCCCCTGGGTCTGCTTCTCGGCACCCATCGCAATCTCCTGAATAGCTCGTGCTACCTGCTCACTGGCCGCACTAGTCGATTCTGCACTTTGACTCATTTCTTCCGATGAAGTAACGAGTTGACCCGCGCTTTTCTCTACATTTTGGATCAACTCGCGCAGATTCTGTTGCATTTTGCCAAAAGCATCACTCAATTCACCGATCTCATCATTGCTTGCAATGGAGATGGTCTGAGTCAGATCCCCTTTACTCACTTGAATCGCCTGATCCTTCAACTGACGGATCGGTTTAATGATGGATCTCATGACCAACCAGATGATACCACTACCAAGAACGAGGAAAGACACAATAACAATGATCATTCGATTAAGGATTGGTGCAGCAGCATCCTCTACTTCGGAAGAGAACATCGTGCCAGCGACCTTCCATCGTGTAGATTCATTCGTAGCAAAATACATAACTCGATCCACTTGATCCGCAGTGTAGTTGAAGCTGCCCGATTCATTCTCATATACTTGTGTCCAGTAATCTTCTGTTACATCTGCTCCAGGTTGAAGTGTCGGGTGATAGACATATTTTTCGCTGGCATCCAACAGCATCAAATATCCTTTTTCCCCCACCTTAATTCCGCTTACTAATTTACTGAGACTCGTCAAATCAAGGTCCAGTTGAATTACACCTGATTGGTCACGCAGTGCCTTCGAAATTGTAATGGTAATGTCACTGGTCTCGGCAGATATATACGGATTCGTAACGATCACCTGTTGTGGGCTGTTCATCGCTTCTATGTACCAAGGTCTTTTCCTCGGATCGTAGTCTTCTGGCATCTCTCCATCAGAGGAATTCAGAAACTCCCCTGCTTCTGTCCCCAGACCAATACTTACGATATCCGTATTTTGCGCAGCATAACCCTTTAATTCCTCCAAAATCCGACTCTCGGCATCATCCCGTTTTAATTCATCTGCGAGCATGTCTGCATAATATTCGATCTGATAACGTTTAGCATTAATTGAGAGATCAATGGTTGCACTGGCAAGGTTCACATTTTCCATTGCACTATGTAGAATTTGCTTCTCAACTTCATTTTTTGCACTGCTGTACGATAAAAATCCAATACTTAATGAAGGAATGGCCAAAAAGGCAATAAAAGCCAACACCAGCTTGGACTTAAAATTTTTATGGAGCTTGCTGAACCAGTTTGTTTTTTTCAATTTTGTCTACCTCTTTTCTCAATGAAGTTATAGTGTGATCTGTGTGACTCTCTTAGAGATGAGACTAACCCTCCTTTTCATACTATAAGTTGAAGCGTCCTTCCCTGTCCTTCATCCAAATTTTTCCTTGAGTAACTATAAATTAGGTCTTAAAGCTTATAAACGACATTTTTTTCAACATAAAACCACTTGATTTTTCATAGAAAATAATTCTTTTGAACTACTTTAATCCATTATACGCAAAAATAATACATAAAGTATGTTAGCGATATTAATAAACTGTTAAGTTTCTAAACAATTGTTAGTAGCTTGTGAATTTCGTAGAAAAAAAGATCTGAGCAATAACGCTCAGATCTTAAAATTTATTGTGCATATTGATTTATCGTGCTTATTTATTCAAATGCCGGGATAACAATATCCGCGTACTTCTCTTCGAAGAACGCCTTGACTTCAGGACCCGCCATTCGCTTAGCCAGCTTTTGGATGGCCTCTGAATCTTTGTTATCCTCACGTGCAACCATGGTAATGGCAAAATGGGAGTCATCCTTTTCGATCAACAATGCATCCTTTTTTGGCGTAAGGCCAAGTGGACTCGCATATGCTGGAGTCATCGCTACCAGATCAGCATCATCCATCATGCGGGCAAGCATCAACAGATCCACTTCCTGGAATTTGAAGTTCTTTTTGTTCTCCGTGATGTCCGCTTGCGTAGCATCGAAGCCTACACCCTCTTTGAGCTTGATCAGGCCATTTTGCTCCAGCATCACGAGGGAACGTCCAATATTCGATGGATCGTTTGCGATCGCAATCGTTGCACCTTCCGGCAGTTCATCAATGGATTTATAGTTTTTGGAGTAACCACCGTAGATCGCATTGTAGATAGGCTGTACGGCTACCAGATTAGCATTGTTCGCCTCGTTATACTGCTTCATATATGGAACATGCTGGAAGAAGTTAGCATCCACTTCCTTGTTTGCAAGTGCAGTGTTAGGCTGTACGTTATCTGATAACACGATAATCTCCAGATTGACACCGTCCTCTTTAAGGAGCGGTTTAACAATATCCAGCACATCTGTCATTGGTGGAATTAATGTAGCTATTTTCAATGTGACTTCCTGTCCTGCTTGTGATTCTGGCTTTGCACCTTCAGCAGCCGGTGTTTCTTCTTTTTTCCCACAAGCGGATACGACCAGCATAACCGCAAGTAGTGTAAGTAATAATTTTGCCTTCATTGAATGTTTACCCCTTCTCTATGTCATTTGTGTCATTCTTGATTAATCCTCGGTGCCAATGTCTTCCTTGTGACTCTGATTGCTGTTGGAGACTGCGCGCGCTTTGTTAAACACTCACTGCTGTTCTTATGACCTTCGATCCAGAAATCGGGATAGTCGATTACCTGTAAACTGAATCATCTGCACCAGAATAATCATAATAATAATCATGAATATCATGATTTCACTTTCGAAACGCTGGTAACCGTAGCGAATGGCAAAATCGCCAACTCCGCCGCCACCTACGATTCCCATGACTGTGGAATATGATATAAAACTGATCGTTGCCGTGGTAAGTCCCAGTACAAGACCAGATCTGGCCTCCACATACAGGAATTTAACGACAAGCTGCACCGTCGAGGCTCCCATAGACGAGGCCGCCTCAATTACACCCTTCGGCACGTCGAGCAGAGCCTGTTCGACCAAGCGGGCATAATAAGCGATAGCGATAACTGACAGAGGCACCGTCGCAGCTAACGTACCGATGGATGTGCCCACAACCATACGAGTGAATGGAATCATGAATACGACCAGCAGCAAGAACGGAAAGGAACGAATAATATTAACGAGACTTCCTAAGACCGTAAATAATACTCGATTCTGATATCGCTGCCCTCTACGAAACAGGTACAATAACGTCCCGAGAGGCAAACCAACCAAAATAGCTGCTGCAATGGAAATCCCCACCATTACAAATGTCTCACCAATGGCCTGCCATATCTCGTCCTGATATTTAAGCACAGACTCAGGTAACATCATCGTTCGCCCTCCTGTTCCGTCAGATGCTGGGCAACAGGTTCCGTTCCTGCGAAGTCTTCACCTGCAAGCAATGAAGTGAGCAGATCGGGCTGTGGAGCCGGGATGCTGCGAACTTCGGAGTCAGACAGGGTTCGTACAATCTGCCCCTCTTTCATCACCGAAATTCGGTGACATAATCTGCGAGCCACTTCCATCTCATGAGTAACAACCACAATTGTCATGCCCATTGTCTCGTTCACATGACGCAGCACATCTAGTATTCCACCTGTTGTCTGTGGGTCAAGCGAGGATGTTGGCTCATCGCAGAGCAATACAGCCGGATGATTGGCAAGTGCTCTGGCAATGGCCACACGCTGTTTCTGTCCTCCGCTGAGCTGAGCCGGATACTGATGTGCCTTATCCTCCAGGCCCACGAATCGCAACATTTCCATTCCACGTTCTCGCCGCTCTGAACGTGATATCCCCGCCAGTTCCAGCGACATGCTCACATTGCCCAGCACTGTCCGGTTACTGACAAGATTGTAATGTTGGAAGATCATACCGATCGATTGCCGAGCCTTCCGCAGCTCCCGCTCTTTCATTCCTTCTAAATGACGACCATTCACAATAACTTCTCCGCCATCAGGCTGCTCCAAACCGTTGATCATCCGCAGCAAGGTAGACTTGCCCGCGCCGCTGGAGCCAATTATACCATGAATCTCGCCTCGTCCCACCTCGAGTGAGACGGATCGCAAAGCTTGGAATCCCTGATCGGCATCGGGACCCCATTCGTTGAACCTTTTGCTAACACCATATAATGAAATCATGGAGATTCCCTCCCGTGAAAAATCATGTATGGTTCTTTCAAAAATCTTTCAAGAACACATGAAGAAAGCCCGCACAGCCGATATACGGAGCGCGAGCAGTCCTATCCATTTATAATATAGCAACATGACGACCGAAACAAGCTCTTAAGGGGAGATATTTACTTCCATATCGCTGGCTGGAAAGGAACGGAAGCGTCCATTGGCTGATCCGACGTACACTTGGTCGTCGATTCGGTTGATCATGCCATTCTTGGCATCCCGATCCCGATGTTCCGGGGTACCCATGACTACATCATGTATACGCCCCAGCAAAACTCCGGTCTTTTTATCCATCACCAATAAATCATCGTACAGTGGAAGCAGCAGGCGTTCTCCGATCAATAAATAGCTGCCCTGATTCACAGGATATTGGCTGGCTCCAATAGATTCCTTAGCACTCCAGAGTGTCTCCCCCGTGCGGTAATTCAGAGCCGCAGGATATCCGTTCATAATCACATAGAGTTGATTTTCTTCCGTCAGTGCCCGCTCGATCTTGGCTTTAACCACCCAGGATGTCTTTCCTGTATCTGGAACAAATAAGGAGGTCGTATAGTCTACATAATCACCGTAAAGATCTCCTTTTATATTTTCACGAATCAGCACCCTACCATCATGAAGCACTTCTAATTGCTGGCCTGCACGAGCAGGGAATTGAGAAAGCTTCTTGCCTGAGTTCAGATCGAGAAGCACCCACTGATCGTCCAATAGTATCCAGCGTTGAAGTGAGACTGATCCAAAGGGATCATCACGATAGATGCCATCAAAATAAGGATTATTTTCGATATGATCTATCGTGGATCGTTCTGCTTTAACCTGCCATACCGTCCGTCCCGTCAGAGGATCTGCGGCAATTAGCTGGTCTCCCTCCCGATACAAAACGTAGGGCTCATCGGCACTGCGATTAAGCAATTGATAACCTGTCGTTAACTTCTTGCTCCATAACCGTTTACCGTTTGAACTATTCAGTACATGAATCCATCCATTGCTGGAGCCTTCAGCAGCCGAAGTATCCACAACAACTACATTTCGGGCAGCCTTAATGCCATTCAACCGCGGGATATCGGTAGCAGCATTCTTCTTGTTCTTCCTCTTATTCAACTTGTCATATTGTTCGTTTTGATATTCCCATAGAAGCTTTCCGTCTTTGAGGTTGATGTGGCGCACACGATCCTGATATTGTTTACGATCTGTGTCATAGGCTGTAAATAGCGTAACGGCATCCCGCTTGGTATTTACAACCGCTTGAGCAGGACCATATCCAGTATGAACCCTCCATAATGTTTTTCCTGTATGCCGATCCAGCGCGTAGTAGGAATCATCATCATGCATACCGCTGAATCCACCATCATCTCCCTTCATTAGAAGAACATCATCTGTCCCTGCTTGTAAAAAAGTATAGTTCAGATCCCCTTGATTCACCCATATAGGCTTCCAAGATAGCGTCTGTGGCATAGACTTCCCAGCGGCAATCTGAGTAATATAAGAGATCGTATCCGAACGACCTCCATACCAAACGGCAGCTTCTTTGTTCCATTGAGTAGCTGGCATATTCCATCTAATCTCGATCAGCTTGCCGTTTTTATCAAATGTTAACAGCAAATGCGCATCATCCCGCTCATATCTCCAGACCTGTCCCAACCGCATGGGATGACCTGGTTCATTTAGATTTCTGGATTGCTCCTTCCAATCGGACTGTCCTAACCACTTAACTACCTGCTTGGTGGTGGTCGTCTGGTTCAATCTAGTATCTACCAGGTGACGGACCAAAGAGGTGTTCAACGGTACTTCGCTTTCAAACCATCCATCTGGTATAGGCGTTTTACCTTTGATATCTTTTTTCTTGATCCAGAGCAACACAGGATGAGAATCTGTCCACTCCTCATTCCTCGGAGCAATGGACACACCGTACCAATCCCCCCACTCTGCCTCTAGTAATGCCTGACCAGATAGAGCCTGAATGTAAGGCCATGTTGTAGCACTGCCAGGAGTGAGATATAGCTTGGTGCCGCTCTGAACAATGAACGTGTGAGGAGCTGTTGCCGTCATCGCTTTACTCTTCTTGGATGCATACCAGTCCGGAACCCAATAATGCTCTTGCTCCTTGGTGCTGACCTTGATCCATTCCCCCTGAACGGCAGCCACAGTATACCTATCCGTTAGAGTTGCGCGACAGCTAATCTTCATCTGATCCACTGCAACGCGGTTGTCTTTCCGTCCACTGAATAATGGCAAACCTTCTTGTAAAGTTATTCGTTCTCCCTTTGTATAGGAGTCTTTGACAGAGATCTGTTTGGTTGAATCTGGAGATAATGTTGAAGTTGAGGTTGAGGTCGTTGAAATGGTGTCCAATGTATTCTTTTGAGCTTCTGGCATTAAGCATCCTGTCAGTAACATCATGCCGATCCCCGTTAGGATCATAGTACAAATATGAACTACCCTTTGACAGCGAGACCTCTTTATCACATGCATTCATCTCCCACATAGACGTATTTTCATGTAAAACACTCTATATATTAAAAAGTTACACCTCATCTACAAAGATATCGAAAAATTCATAACGACTATGACTTTGAAGTTTAATATGAAAAATTTGGGTTAATGTTTTTATGGATATTCCAATAATATGCAACTTTTGGGATAGTCAGTCCGTCTAATGTTTGAAAGGAGAATGATCATGAAAAAAACAACAACTTCTCACACTCCGGTATGGAAGCAAAAGAAATGGAAAATGATGCTTGCCGCCTCGATTTTAACCGCAGGAGCGGCACCTGCACTAGTTACTCCATCGGTGGCTGAAGCAGCTGCAACGGTTAAACCAACAGCTTATATTAATAATATGCCTGCAGAATATGATGTAGTCATCCGTCAAGGTGTCACGTACATCGCACTAACTGAACTTCAATTTCTTGGAGACTACACGTTCGGATACGATAATAAGAGCAAACAAATCAGCATCAAGGCCGGTAGTGACAAGTACGTGCTAACACCGAATAGCAAAACAATGAAGAAAAACGGAACCAATGCAACCCTGTCTTCTGCTCCAATCCTGGTTAAAGGAAAAGCCATGCTGCCACTTCGTGCCATTGGTGAAACGTTTGGCGCACAAGTACGATGGGATCAAGCTGCGAAAGAAGCTTACATCTACAATACCAATGCTTCGGCAGTTAAAGATTACAACGGTTCCGATCTGACAGTTGCCCGTGAAGCAGCGCTGCAATTGCCACGTTTCTCGAATCTCGGTCAACCTCGTCTGCAAGTAAAAAAACCACTTGGTCCAGTAGACTCATCGACCACGTATATATTTGAACAAGGCAAAAAAGACCGTTTCTTCATGATTCAGGATAACGATCTGGTGAGCTATTATACCATTGCTAACGGCAGTGCCATGCTGAAATGGCAAGCAAATCTGGGTAAACAAGCTGGAACTATTGGTGATCTGTTCTTTATCAAAACCAAATCCGTAGCTGAAGCTGGAACTAGACCTTCTGTCGCGGGTAAAACCCTTGTATCTTTCAAATATTCCCGTATGGCGGATGAAACAGCTTATGAAATCATCAACAAATCTGGCTCGGTAAAAAGCGGCACTGTTGCTTCGCCCGAAGGTAAAATAATTGTAGAGGTTCCTGGGGAGAAGTGATTTTCGTTTGTAAAGAAAACATAGTGTATTCCAATATACACTGCCAATAAACCAAATAACGGGAGAAGCAGTATTCTATGCTTCTCTCGTTTTGGTATGTTTACATATGTGGCATAGATAAATGATCGAGATCAAGCCTATGTCACTTTTTTGCACCCGCTCGAATCAATATTTCTTCAATTTCCTTAAAGCCTTTAGCTCGGGCATGACGGAGAGGAGACACTCCATCACCATCAGCTAGGTTCACATCTGCTCCGTGACGAATGAGTAGTTCAATCGTTTCCTGCTGCCGTTCATTGCCATCGTTTAGAATGATCGCCTCCAGCAGCGCTGTCCACCCTAAACGATTCACATGATTCACGTCTATCGAGGTTTGAGTCAGAAGCTCTTGAACTACTTCTACGTATCCATGCTCCGAAGCGGGTATAAGTGCAGTTCCTCCGTAACGATTCGTTATGGAAGGGTCTGCTCCTGCCTGAATAGTAAGCTTTAAAATATCCAGATATCCCTCAGCACCTGCATACAGAAACGGACTATTTAACATATGATCTTGTATGTTCACATCTGCACCTGCCTCAATTAACTTTTGGGCAGATTGCACATCATGATTATAGGTCGCAATCATCAGTGGCGTTCTACCGTCCTGATCCTGAACCTGTACATTCGCTCCCTGCTGAATGAGCTGTTCTATGCTATCCTTATCTTTTGCCTCAGCAGCACTTAATAATTGTTGATCTAGTGAAGCCATGTTCTTCCCCTCTTTCGAGTCACTTTTCTCGTATGTACACCCTTGAACAAGCAGTACACAGCTGACCAGAATGATCCATAATATATTTTTGTTCATACGACCTCCTTACTGCTCTATACCACAATAATGGATTACTGCACCCCTTTTTAATCATGCAATTGGTGAGTTAGTACACATGTTATCACAAGATACTTCTTATTTCCCTATGGGCAATCTAAGATTCTACTATATTGCCACACAGTTAGAAAAATAGAAAAACAGGTTGAAGCAGCATCCTCCCCTGCTTCAACCTGTTTGATACATGTCCTTTTTCAACCAAAAGTAACATGCCTATGAATATAACGAACTTTTAATGAATGCAATGAATGAATAGATTGATGGATAGACCAAGACTGATGAATCAATTCAGTGATTACATCTTAGCCATCGGACCATTGCAGTCTAATACTGTGTATTGCCGGACTGGCTCGTTTTACCTGAGGCAAATCCTTTAAACAGCGTTGGCACTTTGGAATAACGTGTATTGGTGATTCGCCCTTGTGTGCTGCTGCTATCTGTACGCATAATAGAATCTTTCACATTCGAAATGTCGGAGCTATCCAGCGTCATATTAACCGCGTAGGACGTTCCTCCATTTTGCCGCACCAGTTTGCCAATATCATCCGCTCTGAAATTTTTGATATTGATCGTACCCGAAGCATTCATCTGGAACACTTTGTCGTACGCTTTATATGCTGCACCGCCTGTAATATTCACCGTTCCAGAGGATTTCAGTGTCAACGCATCCTCTCCCACATCCTGCCACACGACATTTGAAATATTGCAGTTACCATAACAATGTACACCGTCTGCTGCAGGTGCACCGATGATGACATTTTTCAGGGTAGCCCCTGCTTCCAAACGAAAGACCGGCTTCTGATTCTCAGCTTGAGATCCATCACCCAAGGTAGATGGGTTGGCCACAAAAGTTTTCCCCTGACCATCATATGTCGTGCCTTTAGGTACAACAATCGTTGAATTCACAACGGTTGGCGCAGCCGTCGCAGGCATAGCACCAAATATGGAAGCTACCAAACCAGCGGACAACAACAGTGTTAACATCTTTTTCATCATCAACATCCTCCCTTAATATGAATGGATTCGTCTGCAAGCCACAGGCTTGTCTCACGGAACCGGAGAAGTGAAGAAGTTCATCACTACCCGGGACCTGACCTTATCCTACAAAAAAAGGAAGATTACAGGAATAATCTTTAGATCAGATTTACATTATTTAGCATCAAATCAGATAATACTTTGATCGTTATCACATATGATTTTGTTGAGATATACCGATATTAACTGGCGATATGCTGTTTTTATCTCTACTAGTATCGCATACATTGTTTGTAACACTGTGTATCTGGACTATACTTGGTCCTGAATAATGATGTACCTCGAATATGCATGTTCACTGTATGCTTCTTCCTGAAGCAAGCCTTTAAGCCCCGGCTCCGAACCGCTGACGGTATCCACACTTCCGGCACAGTTCCTCTACAGCTTCTCGTTTGGAAAAACCATAGACCAGATTGTTCGCCCGCTCTCCATCCACAATATCAGAAAAAGATTTCTCATGGATATTACCGAGGTTGATTACCCCTTCTCCATCCAGGCAGCATGGAACGACAGTTCCATCCACCAGTACAGCGGCTTGATTGCGCAACGCATGACAGAAGCCTTTGCCGTCATCTTCAGGTGCATCCAGACTTGGCCACTGGAATTCATGATCCTGATTCAGATACACATTGGGTGCAATTTTTACACCGCTACCCGGAACGACCTTTTCTTCAATCTTGAAATCCAGGTTAAATTCCCGCTCCAGCACCTCAAGCGTCTCTCGATTTCGATTCATCTGAGCATTCGTAAAATTATCCTGGGTAAGGTTCCATAGTCGGAATGAAACAATAACATTATGTTTCACGGCTTCACGAACAAAAGACAAAATGTTGCCCAAATACCCCTCACGATCCGTAGAACCTTCATGTCCGTCGAAGCTGTGTAGTGAGAAATTCATCTGTCTCAGAGCAGGTTTACCTAATAATTTATGCTGCGTTTTAGGCAATAATGTGCCATTCGTCGTAATGTTTACCTTAAAACCTTTGGCATGGGCCATATCCAGCAACAGGTCAATTTTCGGGTGAAGCAATGGCTCCCCTTTAACGTGCAGATAAATATGTTTGGTATGCGGTTTAATTTGATCCAATATATGATTAAAAACTTCAGGGTCGATAAATCCTTTGGCACGCTTCGTTTGTGGACAAAAGCTGCATGCCAGATTACAGATACTGGTGATCTCAATATATACTTTCTTGAACGTTTTCAACTCAGGGTCCCCATTCTGCCGGGAGGAACAACTGTCCTGCCCTCATTCGTAGTACGGCCATATGAGCCATTCTCCATTATATCGGGTTGATGAGCTAAGGTAAATCGGAATAGCGGATCTATAGAATATCCAGTACATTTCCATGCCAGTTTCAAGACGTAAATGCCAGCTCTCTTTACATGGGGGCAGGATGTGATATATGCTGGGGACATAACTTCATATTTTAACATTTGCACTGGGGGAGCCTTGCGGCTGAGACGAATCGTACATTCGGACCCTTTGAACCTGATCTGGATCATACCAGCGGAGGGAAGTGGAGCAGCTTTTATGAATAATAGGTTTCCCCTCTATCTAACATGGGGAACCACTTCGATGTTTAACCTATAGCTCTGCTCATTTCTCCGGAAATGGGTAGGGCTTTTTTATATTTTTTGGTGACTATTCTCAATGTGTAGGCTTTAGTCCGACATACACTTCTGCTTGCTAATTCTCACCCTGTTATGGATTGTTCTGGATCAGAACATGGTTCACTTTGTACGTTTGTCCCTCATATCCCAAGTAACTAGATCAAGGAGGTAATGAAGATGTCTTATCTTGAACGTGTACGTACACGGAATCCTTTGGTTCATAATATTACGAATCTTGTCGTTGCACCCTTTACAGCGAATGGTCTGCTGGCTCTCGGTGCCTCACCGTTTATGGCCTACGCCCATGAAGAAGTTGCTGACGTAGCCCGCATGGCGGGAGCAGTCGTCCTGAACATCGGTACTTTGGATGAAAGGGTTGTTCAATCTATACGACTGGCAGGGCAATCCGCCAATGCTCATCATGTGCCTGTCGTACTTGATCCTGTGGGCGCAGGAGCCACGACATATCGCACGGATACGGCCCAGATGCTGGTTCGCGAGCTTCATCTCACGGTATTACGCGGCAATATTGCCGAAGTTGCCCATGTCATTGGTGTACCCTGGACGATCAAAGGTGTGGACGCAGGAGCTGGCGAAGGTGACCGGATCGACATTGCAGAGCGAGCAGCGCAGCAACTGGGCTGTATTGTCGTCATTACTGGCCAAAACGATATCATTACAGACGGGCTTCGTACGTTCCTTGCAAACAACGGACATCCCATGCTCACCCAAGTAACTGGCGCAGGCTGTCTTCTAAGCTCAGTCATTGGTGCTTTTGCTGCGATTGCGGATCAGGATGACGATTTATTGAGCTGTGTAGCCGAAGCCGTAGCTTTCTACGGGGTCGCCGCTGAACAAGCTGCAGCACGAACAGGTGATCAGGGGCCTGGCAGCTTCCAGATTGAATTATTAAATCAATTAGCACAGGTGACACCCGCACACCTTTTGCAGCATGCACAAATTCATGAAATTCGTGGAGGTGTACGATGACTATTGTACAAGCATTAACGATTGCTGGGTCTGATAACGGCGGCGGTGCCGGAATTCAAGCTGATCTCAAAACCTTCCAAGAGCTTGGCGTATACGGAATGACTGTGATTACAGCGATCGCTGCACAGAACACAACGGGTGTTCAAGGCGTTTACCCCATCAGTTACGATGGTATTGCCCAGCAGCTCGATTCTACGGGAGCCGACTTTCAGCCGTGTGCGGTCAAAACAGGCATGCTGTATAATGCCGAGATTATTCGTCTTGTCGCGGCAAAATGGCAGCAGTACGGCTGGACCAATCTCGTGATTGATCCTGTTATGGTTGCCAAAGGCGGTGCACCTCTCCTCCAGCAAGAGGCCGTGCAGGCACTTGTTCAGGAGTTGCTGCCTCACGCCCTGATTACTACGCCCAACATTCCCGAAGCTGAACTACTCACCGGGATGTCTATTCGGAACCTAAGCGAGCGAGAGGAAGCTGCGAAGCAATTGGTGCAGATGGGCACAACATATGCCTTAGTTAAGGGAGGACATGATGTGGACAGCGGAATGGTTGTCGATGTCCTGTATGACGGGAAAACCTTTCATTATCTGGAGAACCTCCGTGTCGTTACACGTCATACACACGGAACCGGATGCACGTTCTCTGCTGCGATTACAGCCGAACTGGCGAAGGGCTCTCCTGTACTGGCTGCCGTTACGACCGCGCGAGCATTCATTCAGGCAGCCATTGAAGATGAGCTGGGATTCGGGGCCGGGCATGGACCAACGAATCACTTTGCGTATCAGCGCAGACAGCGGGGTGAACGCTGATGCACGTGTGGGATGTGGATGCGGTGCGTCGCGCGCTGCAATTATATTTGGTCATGGGTAGCGTCAATACGACGCGTGACCCTGTGGAGGTGCTGCGCCAAGCTATTGCTGGCGGCATTACGCTATTCCAGTTCCGCGAGAAGGGAACTGGCGCTCTGACAGGCGAAGCACGTTCAGCGCTTGCGCTGCGGCTTCGTGAGGTGTGCAGCCAGCACAGGATACCGTTCATCGTGAACGATGATGTGGAGCTGGCTGTGGAGGTAGAGGCCGACGGTGTACACGTCGGCCAGGACGATGCGGACGCGGCGCTGGTACGCGCCCGCATTGGAGAAGGGCGGATGCTTGGCGTATCCGCCCACTCCGCCCTTGAAGCCCGCCGTGCCGTGCAGGCGGGCGCAGACTATCTTGGCGTCGGCCCCATGTATCCGACGCGCTCCAAAGCGGATGCCCACGCTGTGCTGGGCCCCGCTGGAGTTACGGAACTGCGCGCCGCAGGCATCGCAGTTCCGGTAGTCGGTATCGGCGGCATTACGCCCGATACCGCGGCCGCTGTGATGGCGGCTGGAGCCGACGGCGTAGCCGTCATCTCCGCCATCACAGGTGCGGCCGATGTACGCGCAGCGACGGCACAGCTCGCTGCGATCCTGAACAGGGAGCAGGCATAGCCGCGCTCCCCGCAGACCATAATAAGGCTGCAGACCAACGGTTTCTGCAGCCTTCTTTATGCATACCCATCCTCTCCTCGTTAACTTCCCATCCACGTGAACTTTCAAAGTGAACTTCACACTATCATATAGACGAAACTCCCTAGCTCCAACGGGGCTAATAACTCCCTGTTTCCTGTTTCCTGTTTCCTGTCTCCCTATCCTCTTACATCTACACTCCAATCAAAATTTTGGGCAAGTTCGATAAGTTCTATGTATTTCAGCTTGTTAAGCATTCACACATAATTGTCGAAGCTTCTGGTATCTTTTCTGGAGATAAAAAATAATACAATGAACATGTTGACTCTCACGTAACGTGACATTGTACAATTCATGTTGTAAGGAGGTTTTACTTATGGCCATGAAAGTAAAAGAAGTCTCCGAACTTGTTTCCATCAGTGTGCGCACACTGCATCACTATGACGAGATCGGGTTACTTGTCCCAGATGAGATTACCGCTGCAGGATATCGAATGTACTCCAATGCCAATCTGGAACGATTACAGCAGATCCTGTTTTTCAAAGAGCTTGGTTTCTCGCTGAAAGAAATCAAAAATATTATAGATGACCCCGCCTTTGATGCAGAGGAAGCCCTGCATATGCATAAGCTCATTTTGCTGGAAAAACGCCAGCGTCTGGATCAAATTATCGCAACGATCGATAAAACCGTATTACACCTAAGAGGAGAGATTCAAATGACCGCCAAAGAACAATTCCAAGGCTTTAATTTTAGTGATAATCCGTACGAACAGGAAGCTCGTCAACGTTGGGGCGACCGTACCATCGATGAGGCTAACCGAAAAACAGTTCATCAACCTGCGGATAAGCAAAAAGAGCTGTCTGAACAAATGAACGACATCTTCAGACGTCTGGCAACACTTCGCCACACAGCACCCGAGTCTGCAGAAGCACAGGCCGAGATGAAAAAATGGTACCTGTATCTGAACCAAATTGGAAGCTATTCTCCAGAAGCCTTCAAAGTACTTGGTCAGATGTATGTAGAAGATGAACGTTTCACACGGAATATAGACCAATTTGGTGAGGGTTTGGCACAATTCATGTGTAATGCAATGGCTGTATATGCTGACCAGCACCAATAACAAAATGACGTAACTCCTAAGGCGTTACGTCATTTTTTCGATCTCAGCGTACTCCGGCCGCAATGTGAATCATCCTGGTTGTCGATGTCCACTCCGAAATTCGTCCCTGATCCCTAACTCTATTCTAATTATGTTTTGCTCTTTGCTTTCTTTTTGCAGCTATACTCTGCAGTATTCATATTCCTGCTTAATGACTACGGACGCATCGCATTCTGCACCATTGATCAGTTCTTACGCTTTTGGGGCTTGATCCGATGCTTGATTTGCTTGGTCCGAGGTAGGTGCTTCGGAGGCCATGCTCGTTTTTGCCATACGGCCTGGGATTTGCCAAGCAGACAGGACAGCCAGACCGATGAACAATAGATCCGTAGGTTCACTGAAATATTCCTGGATTGTATCGACAAAAGCACTAATCATTTCTCCATCAAACACCAGTGACAGCAAACTCACATCCGTAAACAATTCCGATGTAAAATAAACCACCGTCAAGTATTTACCGAGCAAAATGCCCACTAACGAAAAAATAATAGCAATTATCTTGTGCACTGTTGCAATTTGTTTGTTCGAGAACAACACGACAGCGTACCCGCACAGCACGCCAACCAGTATCGCAATTAGTCCAACCTCATACTCCGTCATAGCTGCAACCGCAGCCCATACTACACCTCCCAGTATGGCAGCAATCAAACCCCCGATGATCGGCATCCCAATTTTAATCCCTTGCTTTTCTTCCATGATGTCTTTCCCTCCTGAGTCATCCATATACTATATTTCCATAATTCACCTCTCCTATCGAACCACAAAAAACTTCAAATTTCAACAACTTTCTATATTTTAATACTTACATACAGACAATTCCGCATAACTCATCACCCAAGAGCTCATTTTTTGGACATTTTTACTATAAAAAACACCTCTTCTACAGCCTGAACACTGTAAAAGAGGTGTCTATTTCTAATAACCTTTATCTTATTAATATTCAATATAAAATCATACCTGAGCTTCCTTAGAGGGTTTGATAACCGTTGCAATTTTCTCCAAAATAGCATCAACCGAAGCCGGGTCATGTACATCATATTCATCGATGTTTAGACGTAGCACAGGGCACGCTGTAAACTGGTCAATCCACACGGAATAGCGCTCATGCATATGTTCCCAATACGAGCGGTCTGTCTGAATCTCCATCTCACGTCCACGTTCCGTAATCCGGTTCAGAATCGATGGCAGACTGCCTTCCAAATAAATCAGAACATCCGGGGGTGGAAAATAAGGCGTCATGACCATCGCTTCAAACAAGCTGCTATAGGTCTCAAAATCGGTGGCAGACATCGTTCCCTGATCGGCATGCATCTGTGCAAAGATGCCCGTATCTTCATAGATAGAACGATCTTGAACAAAACCGCCACCCATCTCGAAAATCTTTTTCTGCTCTTTGAAACGTTCAGCAAGGAGGTAGATTTGCAGATGAAAGCTCCATCTCTCAAAATCATGATAGAATTTTTCCAAATAGGGGTTGTGGTCAACTTGCTCCAAAGAAGTTTTGAAATTCAAACGTTCGGCAAGCACTGCCGTCAGTGTGGATTTCCCCACCCCTACCGTACCTGCTACCGTAATTAATGCATTCGCTGGAATGCCATAGTTATTCATATGATAAGCTCCTTTACTTGATTAACAATTTGTCTGAAATGCTCCGGATGTTCTACGAAGTCAAGCTTCTCCGCATCAATTTTAAGAATGACTGGCGGATTCGAGCCATTAGCCAAATACTCCATGCCTGTTTTGTAGTCAGCTATTAACTGTTCCATATAGGCAGGATCCATGTCTTGCTCGAAGGAGCGCCCCCGTTTATTAATCCGATACATTAAAGTATCCAGCTCAGCTTCGATATAAAGCACCAGATTCGGTTTTGGCAAGTCATCGGTTAATAGGTGATAGATTTGACGATATTTATCCCGCTTTGTTCCTTTTAAGGTACGTTCAGCAAAAATCATATTTTTATAGATATGGTAATCCGAAACGACCGGGCTGTTTTGCTCAATAAAGTGTGCACCCGTGTCCTCCAGCTGCTTGAAGCGGTTACAGAGAAAAAACATCTCGAGCTGGAAACTCCACTCGTCAATATTCTGATAGAAGGAGGCCAAAAATGGATTCTCCTCAACAATTTCTTTTACCAATGGGAGGTTTAATTCGCGGGAAAGCATTGTAGCGAGTGTTGTTTTCCCTGCTCCAATCGGACCTTCAACGGCTATAAATGGTGCTGATTTCATTCTGTTACTGTTCCTCCTCGTACGTATGCGTGTTCCGTTTCTATATAGACCCCACCTATTGTATCACAGCTAAGGGTATTGTAAGGGCAGTTATTTTATGTATAAAATAAGCCGCAGCGAAGTGACCAGCCATACTGTCGTTAATCTAATTTAAATTACATCTTATCTTATCT